>LNFB01000154.1 GCA_001464385.1 Deltaproteobacteria bacterium Ga0077550
AAGACGTCGTCGAGACGGGCGATGATCTCGGCCGGATCAGCGAGTTCGTCGCGCAGGCGAGCGAGTCGATCCGTCGTGGCGACGGCCGGGTAGAGCCGCTCGAGCGCGTCGTCGAGCACCAGCGTCTCCCAGGGATACACCGGCCCGTCGGCCGCCGCGTGGACGGCCGCGCGCAGGACGAGCTGGACGCGCACCGCCGCGAGGATGCGCTCGAACGTGACGTCGCGGAGGCGTGCGCGGGCGCCCCGCGTCCCCTCGGTGGCGAGCATCGCCGCGACCTCGGTGTGGTCGGCGTTCAACCACAGCACCGGCACCAGCTGCGCGCTGTCGAGTCGATAGAGGTTGCCGCGCTCGCGAGCCGGGATCGAAGGGTCGCCGGCGAAGGACTTGAACAGCACCTCGAAGCCGTGCGCGCCGCTGGGTGCCGGGCGGTCGATCTCGACCAGCCACGCGGACGACTGCGCGACGCGGAGCCCGGCGCCCTGCGCGTAGCCGGCGTGCCGGCGTCCGGTGGGCTTGGTCCGCACCACCCACGCCATGAGCTCGGCGGTCCCGGCGAGTTCGTCCCGTCGCAGGCGCATCGAGCCGGTCGCTGTCTCCTCCGTGAACGCGAACACCTGGCCGCGACGCACGCGAGTGGTCTCGCAGCGGAGCGTGACGAGGAGCCCCAGCGGGGGCGAGTCTCGCTCGGGCGCCGGGACCAATTTGGCGCGGGCGCCAAGGGCGAGGCGGGCCGTGAAGGTCACCTCGGCGGTTCGCCACGCATCGCCGAGCCGGAGGATCCTGCCGTCCTGCTCGACGCTCGTGGCGTCGTCGCGCGTGCACGCATCGATCTCGAACCCGAGCGCCCGATCGTACGCATAGGGCAGGAATCGCTCGCGCCGCGTCGTCGTGGTGCTCACGGGTCGACCGCCTCTCGACCGAGTGACTCTAGCTCGGCGGCGACGAGCTCGAGCGCCACCTCGCCGGTCCAGGCATGCGCGCCGCGAAGCGGGACCGTCGAGCCGCGGAACGCCACCATCGAGGCTTGCGTCGAGGAGCGCAGCTCCGCGCGGCCGCGATCGAGCCGCGCCTCGCCGCTGTGCTCGAGCGCCTCGATCGCCGCGATCGGGACGTCGTCGCCGAGCGTGCCGTCCTCGCCGACCTGGCGCACGGCGACGTGGGCGGCCCACTGCACGCCCTCGCGGCGCGCCCGTATCTGTCCCTCGAAGTGCCACCGCCCGTCGTGGAGCGCCGCGTCGATCGAGTGGAATGCCACAGGCCCCGGCGCGCTTCGCTTCGTGCCCTTGCCAGTCAGCGCGAGTCGCTTGCGCAAACGCTCGGGTCCGCGGACGCCCGTGCGGCTGCTCGGCGCGAGGAGCTCCCGCAACGTCCCCATCACGCGATCGTGCAGCCGTGCGAACTCGGCCTGCGCACCGCGGACGTACTCGTCCTTCACCGTCGGCGTCGCGATCCAGTCGTCGTGCCCCGGGGGCTCCGCGGCCCGGAGGAACCGCTCGATTGCGTCATCCGACTCGGCGGATCCGTGCGCGAGCCCGCAGCGCAGGATCGCGTGGAACGGGCGGAGCGTCGCCGCGAGGCGCGACGCGTCCCAGCGGCGGACGATCATACCCGCGCCACGGTACGCGGCGATCTTGCCGACGCCCGGTCGATCCGGCGCGTCGGCCAGCCGCACGACCAACTCGACCTTGCCGACGGTCGCATGCTTGTCGCCGCGCCGGCGCGGGACCTCGAATGGGATCTCGCGGATCACGATGTCGCCGTCGTCGCGGGCCTGGTCCACCACCTTCGCCCGGCCGCGGAGACACTCGACGAACGGTGCTGCGGCGGCGTCGAGCAACGGATCGACCCGACGACCGTCGACCTCGACGGCGAGTGGACTCGCTTCGCGCAGCATCGCGGGCCAGAACTCGCCAGCGGCGTGACCGTGGATCCGCGAGAGCATCGCAGCGATCGTCCTGGCGCCGTCCGTGTCGTCGTCGTCGTCGGTGTCCGCGGTCGGGTCGCGCACGCCGATCACCAGGATGCTCGTGCCCGTCGGACCCTCGCGCGCAATGCCGAGCGCACGCGCGAACCCTGCGGCCTCGGCTCCCCACACGGATTCGGCGCGTGCGCGTCCGTCGGGCAGGGTCGCGGGGCGGCCGAACCACCCCGATCCCACGAAGCCCTCGCCGCCGAGCTGATGCGACGGGAGCTCGGCGCGACCGATCACGCGCGGCGACGTCCGCCCTGCGGGGTGTTCGCTGAGGCGCGACGCGAACAACACCGTGCGCAGCCCGGAGAACGCCCACAGCACCGACTTGCCGAGGCCGTAGCTTCCGCCGGCCCCCGCCGCGCGCTTGTGGCTGAACAGGGTGTCCTTGCACAGCGCGCGGAAGTGGGACTGCTCGTCGTCTTCGCCGCCGAGCAACCCGACGGTGTGTCGATCCTCGATGCACAGCAGCGGCAGCTCGTCGCGGCGATCGATCTCCGCCAGCGCCGCACCGATGCGCGCACCCGTGCGGGTCGCCGAGGTCGAGCGCAGGTGCTCGGCGAGCGCGGACCAGTCGATCGCACGGCGGAAGGCCGCGAGCTCGGGGCCGCGGAGCACGAGGCCCCGGAACGCCACGATCGGGGCGCCCAAGGCCTGGTCGTTTGCGTTCTGGATCACCTCGCGCACGAACGTCGCGAGGTCGGGCCGAAACGCGTGCTGTGCCGGGTCGTCGCCACGGCGCGCGCCGGACGGTGGGAGCGCGTCGAAGATCCACCGGGCGGACACGGCGGGAGTGTATCAAGCTCCGCGGGCACCTCGACCGAGGTCGCCGCGCGGCTCCAGGGCTCAGGTCGGCGGTGGTGACGATGCGCCGCCCGTCGGGGCGTCGACGCGTTCGCCCAAGTCCGGCTCGGGCGCCAGCGTGATCACCACGTTGCCGCGCTTGCGGCCGCTGTCGACATAGCGGTGCGCCTCGACGATCTCCTCGAGCGGATAGACGCGGTCGATCACGATCCGCAGCTCGCCGTTCTCGACGAGCCGCGCGATGCACGGGAGCGCCGCGCGCTTGTCGACGGACATCCCGGCCAACACGCGCGGGCCTCCGCGCAGCCGGGTCCACGCGACCCAGAGGTAGTTCGCGAGGCCTGTGGTCGCCATGTAGCAGCCGTGCTCGGTGAGGGCGGCGCGACCGTGGCGGAAGTGGCTGCGACCGACCGTGTCGAAGATGACGTCGTAGCGCACGCCCTGGGCGGCGAAGTCGGCGCGGGTGTAGTCCACCACGTGGTGGGCCCCGAGCGACGTCACGAGCTCGACGTTGGAGGTGCTGCACACGCCGGTCACTTCGGCGCCGAAGTGCCTGGCGAGCTGGATCGCGTAGGTGCCGATGCTCCCGGACGCGCCGATCACCAAGACCTTCTGTCCGGCGTGGAGGCGCGCCTTGTCGCGGAGGAAGTACAACGCCGTCGAGGCACCGTCGACGACGGCGGCGGCCTCGGCGAAGCTCACCGAGACCGGCTTGCGGGCGATCGATCCCTGCGCGGGCATGCGTAGGATCTCGGCGTTCGCCCCGATCGCGAAGCCGGTGAACCCGAAGACCTCGTCGCCCACGGCGAACTCGCGCACGGCCTCGCCCACGTGCGTGACGACGCCTGCGAACTCGATGCCGAGCGTCCGCATGCGCTGGCGCGGGCGGACGAACCCGAGGATGACGCGTCCCCAGATCGGCTCGCCGCGCCGCATCGCCGCCTCGGCCGAGGTCACCGTGGTCGCACGCACTGCGACGAGCACGTCCTTCGGACCCGCGACCGGATCGGGGACCTGCTCGAGCGCGAGCACCTCGGGGGGCCCGAACCTGCGGTAGACGGCCGCTCGCATCGTAACTTCATTACCCTAGTGAACTAGTATAAGTCCAGCGAACGGTTTGCGCGGGGGCGCGCGGCCCCGCGACGGTCGCGATCCCGGGGGCCTCTGGCGGACTGTCGCCGCATCGGCGCCGTCGATACGATCGACGCGTGGACTCCAACCTCGCCCCACACGCGCTCTGTGTCATCGCGTGGTCGCTGCTCGTGTCTTCCTGTGGCGACGCGGACGGCGACGCGGACACCGACGCGGGCACCTCGGGCGTGACCGCGGCTTCGCTCGGCACCACGGCGACGACGCCGAGTACGACCGCGGTGACCGACGCGACCGTCACCGACGCGGCGACGACCGACGATCCCACCGACACCACGGACACCGGCGCGATGACGACCGCGACCGCGGACGAGTCCACCGGCGGCGGGCCGCCGCAGGCCTCGCCCGGGTGCGGGCAGCCAGCGACGCCCGGCGCGAGCGAGCACATGATCGACGTCGGTGGCGTGCTGCGGACGTTCACGGTCACGATCCCCGATCCCTACGATCCCGACGTGCCGCGACCGCTGGTGTTCGGCTTCCACGGCCTCGGGGGCACGGGCGCGGGCTACTACATCCCCGGTGGGTTGAACCCGGCGCCGATCATCGTCGGGCCCAACGCCGAGCCCGCGGGCGGCGCGTGGAACACGGTCGGCGATCTCGACTTCGTCGACGCGATCGTCGGCGAGCTCGGGAATGATCTGTGCGTCGATCTCGGCCGCGTGTTCGCGTCGGGCTACAGCAACGGCGGGTTCATGGCCGACGCGGTCGCGTGCCAGCGCAGCGACGTCTTCCGCGGCGCCGCGGTGATGGAGGGCGGCTCCGCCGGCGGCGTCGGCTGCGGCCAGACGGCGATGTGGATCATGCACAACCAGGACGACATGACCGTGCCGATCGACTACGGCAACACGCTGCGCGATCAGTGGCTGCTCGCCAACGGTTGCGCAGCCACGACGCAGCCGATCGAGCCCGCGCCGTGTGTGCGCTACGAGGGCTGCGCCGCCGGCAATCCTGTCGTGTGGTGCTCTCCCGCGACCGGCGGCCACAACCCCAACTACGACGCGGCGGCGGCGGTGCCGGCGTTCTTCGAGACGTTGTAGCGGCGCCTCCGTGTGCCACACTGCGGCGCATGGACCTGCGCCGCTGCCTCCTCTCCTGCGCGCTCCTCACCGTCGCTGCGTGCTCGGGCGACGACGCGGCCGCCGTCGATACCGACGCCACCTCGGCCGGCGCGTCGACGTCCGACACCTCTTCGTCGACCACCGCGTCGACGGGCGTCGCGGACACCTCCAGCACCACGGACGCCACGGGATCCACCACCGGCGAGGGCTCGTCCACCGGCGAGGGCACCGGATCCACGACCGGTGGCGATCCGGTGTGGACCGCCCCGACGTGCGAGCTCGTGCTCGGGACCGGCGCGGTGACGTTCACCTTCGACGAGGGCGCCACGCTCACGCCGATGGATCAGCAGATCGAGCCGGTCACCTACACGTTCGGCGTGGCCGCGCTCGGCCTGCCCGGGGCGATGCTCGCCGGCACCGGCGGGCGGATCCTCGCCTCCGCCGACGCGGGCTGCTCGTGGGAGGACATCGGTGCGGCCAACGGCGAGGACACCGCGGCGGTGATCCTCCGCGCCGCGGGTGAGCGCCGCGCGTACGGCTTCGGCGACAACCGACGCCTGCTCGTCCGCGTCGACGGCGACGACGACGGCTGGACCATCACCACGCTCGACTCGCCGACCGACGGCGACAACGGCATCGTCGGGCTCGCGGTCGATCCCGACGCTCCCGATCACGTGCGGCTCGGCGACTCGCTCGGGCAGCTGTGGGACTCGACCGACGCCGGCGCCACCTGGGGCGCGCTCGGCCTGCCGGCCGTCGACCCCGGCGGCCTGGCCTATCGCGCCGTGTTCGATCCCCAGGATCTCGAGCACGCGCTGTTCGGCCTCATGGTCGAGGGCGTACGCGTCACGACCGACGCCGGCGACGAGTGGGCCGACGCGAACGGCTTCGGGGCCGGCAACGCGAACGGCTTCAACCTCGCGGTGTCGCCGGCGCAACCGGGCCTCGTCTGGGCCGAGGCCTACGATCTCGCCGAGCCCGACGAGGCCGCCGCGCGGCACATCTATCGCTCCGAGGACGGCGGCGCGAGCTTCACGGCCGTCGTCGACAGCGACGAGGCCACGCTCTACAACGGCAACCCCCTGTTCCCGCACCCGACCGACCCCGACGTGCTGTACTTCGTGTTCGGCAGCAACTACGCCGGCTACGGCACCGACGTGCACCGCTACGACCACGCCACGGGCGAGATCACGATCACGCACAACATGTGGCACGACGTCGCGGCGATCGAGTTCTTGCCGGGCGATCCCGGCGTGATGTACTTCGGCCTGTCCATCGAGCCCTGAACTCGCGCGCGCGATCGCCCCGGCGAAACGGCCGTTCGGTCATCGATCGACGGCCGCGCACGCGTGGTTTCTCGCGTCGTCGGGCGAAGCGGACTACCCTGGTCGCACCCCGATGACTGGCGTGTCCAAGCTCCTCCTCGCCGTGGCCGTGATCCCGACCGTGCTCCTCGCAGCTCCCGGCGCGGCGTGGGCCGACGTCGCGTACCTGCGCTCGGAGGCCGGCGGGCCACCCTGGGGCACCGCCGACAACGAGCAGGCGATGGACATGGTGTTCGGCGCCGGCGGCTGGCAGGACCTGCGCTTCGAGACCGTCGATCCCGCGGTGCTGTTCTCGCCGACGTACACGTTCCTCTACCTCGAGGGCAGCGATGGCGGGGCGATCGATCTGCAGACATTCCTCGGCGCCAACCAAGGCCTGCTCGAGTCGTGGGTCGCCGCCGGCGGGCGGCTGTTCCTCAACGCCGCACCCAACGAGGGCGGCGACATGGCGTGGGGCTTCACCGGCGTCACGCTGGTCAACTCGGCGCCGCTCGATCCAGCGATGCCCGCCGACGACACCCACCCGATCTGGAACGGGCCGTTCCTGCCGATCAACACCACCGTCAGCGGCGGCGGCTATGCCCACGCGCACGTCACCGGCTTCGGCCTCACGCCGCTCATCGTCGACGCCAACGGCCTCACGCCGCTGACCGAGCTGGCCCAGTACGGGACCGGGCACGTGATCTTCGGCGGACTCACCAACTCGTCGTTCTGGGTCATGCCGCAGGACGGCCTCGACCTGCGCGCCAACATCCTCTGGTACGTCGGGCAGGACGACGCCGACGTCGATGGCATCGCCGACAGCGCGGACAACTGCGTCGACGCGGCGAACTACGAGCAGGAGGACGGCGACGGCGACGACCTGGGCGACGCCTGCGATCCCTGCGGCGTGGACCCCGACAACGACGTCGACGGCGACATCGTCTGCGGTGACGTCGACAACTGCCCCGACGTGCTGAACTTCAACCAGGCCGACGTCGACGCCGACACCGTCGGCGACGCGTGCGATGTGTGCCCCGGGGACGCCGAAGACGACGCCGACACCGACGGCGTGTGCGGCGACGTCGACAACTGCCCCGACGACGCGAACGACGATCAGGCCGACGCCGACGACGACGGGATCGGCGACGCCTGCGAGCAGGGTGGGAGCAGCTCGGGCGACTCGGGCGATCCGGTCGATCCCGACTCCAGCGGCAGCGACGGGGCCACGTCGGATCCGACCGCCGACTCCAGCGGCAGCGACGGTGGCATCACCGGGATCGACTCGGCGAGCGCGGGCACCGACGACGGCACCGCGGGGGCCAGTGGCGACGACTCGGGGTGCGGCTGCGCGGCGAGCCCTTCGTCGGGCTCGACGTTCTGGCTCGTCGCGATCGCCGGTGTGGCGCTCCGCCGACGACGACGCGCGCGCGCCCTCGCGGGGTTCACCTGCACCGGCGTGCTCGGCTGCTACTCGCCGGAGGACGCCCAGCCCGTCGCCGAGACCGCGACCAGCCTGACCACCGCCGAGAGCTCGAGCTCGGGCGCGCCCGCGGACACGTCGAGCGAGGGCGGCAGCATGACCACAGACGGCCCGACCACGGGCTCCGTGGACACGACGACCACCGACGCGACGACCACCGACGCGACGACCACCGACGCGTCGTCGTCGAGCAGCGGCGGGGTCCCCGGCGTGTGCGGCGACGGCAACCTCGATGCCGACACCGAGGCCTGCGACGACGGCAACCTCGATCCCGGCGATCTCTGCGATGCGAGCTGCGCCTTCGAGAGCCTGACGTTCGGCTACGTCGGCGCGATCGAAACCCTCGAGATCCCGGCGTGGGTCGACACGCTGCGCATCGAGGCATGGGGCGCCCAGGGCGGCGGCGCGCGCTGCTGCGACGAGGTGGTCCAGGACGACGGCGGGCTCGGCGGCTACGCGGCGGGCACGTTCCCCACGCTCGCCGGCGTGACGCTCGGCATCAGCGTCGGGGGTCAGGGGATCTCCGAGGGTCTCGGCGGGTTCAACGGCGGCGGTGCGGGTGGCGAGTGGGGCGCAGGCGGAGGCGGTGCGTCCGACGTCCGCATCGGCGCGGATCTCTTCGGTCGCATCCTGGTCGCGGGCGGTGGTGGCGGTGGCAACTGCGGCTGCCCGGATCAGGGTGTCGGTGGCGGAGGCGGTGGACTCGATGGCGAGCCCGGCACGAGCGACAGCTTCCCCGTCGGTGGCGGTGGTGGTCAGGGCGCCGGCGGAGCGCCGGGCCAGAACTGCACGCCGGGGACCGCGGGGCAGGGCGGCACCGGTGACGGCGACAGCTATCACGTCGGCGGCGGTGGAGGCGGTTGGTACGGGGGCGGTGGTGGCTATGCGGCGGGCGGCGGCGGCGGATCGTCGTACTACGGCGTCGGCGAGGCGGCCGAGACCACGCCAGCCGTGCGCGTGGGCAACGGAGAAATCGTGATCACGCCGGTCGCGGCGAAATGACTGCGGGCGTTGGCCGCACGGCCGCGCTCGCGCGGAATCGAGACCGACACGCGAGCCGCCGATCGCGAGGCCCGCGTGATACTGTGTCACGGTGCGAGTTCGTCTCGGGATCTTCGCAGCGCTGGTGATGGCGTGCAGCTTCGACGCATCGGGGTCGGGGAGCGACGATGCGGGGAGCACCGGCAGCACCACGGACTCGACGGCGGGCACGGGGACGTCGCCGCCGACGAGCGGCCCCACGAGCGGCCCCACGAGCGGCCCCACGAGCGGCCCCACGACCGCCGACACCGGCAGCAGTGACGACGCGACCACGGGGCCGGTCGTGTACGGACCCTTCGACACGCCCGTGGCGCTCACCGAGCTGAACTCGGATGGCACCGACGACGACCCCTCGCTGCGCGGCGATCTGCTCGAGGCCTATTTCGGGTCGACGCGCGCCGGGACGGAGGATCTCTGGCGGGCGACGCGGGCGAGCGCGACCGATCCCTTCGATGCGCCGGAGCTCGTCGAGTCGCTCAACGTCACCGACGCCGACGAGACGACGCCCGAGCTCTCGAGCGACGGCCTCACGCTGATGTTCTCGAGCAGTCGCGCCGGTGGCCTCGGCGATCTCGACATGTACGTGACGTCGCGTGCGTCGCTCGACGACGACTGGGGGGAGCCCGTCGCGATCCCCGAGCTGAGCTCCGCGTTCGGCGAGGGCGCGGCGGTGTTCACCGAGGACGCCCTGCTCGCGGTGTTCTGCCGCGGTCAGATGCGCGGCCACGCGGCGATCTTCCGGGGCACCCGCGCCTCGGACCGCGCCCCGTGGGAGGTCGAGCGCATCGACGCGCTCGACACCCCGTTCTCCGATTGCTCCCCGTGGATCACCGCGGACGGCTCCGAGCTGTGGTTCGCCTCCGACCGCGACGGCGGCGCGGGCGGCAACGATGTCTGGCTCGTCCCCATGGACGGCGGCGCCCCCGGCCGCCCCGAGCCCGTCGTCGAGCTCAACACCGACGTCGAGGACGACGACCCGTGGCTGTCCCCGGATGGTTCGACGATCGTGTTCGCGAGCGATCGCGACGAGGCGGGGGACATTGATCTGTACATCGCGGTGCGCACCGCGATGTAGGGCGGCGCGGCGCCGTCACTTGTCCAGCCCGTGCTCCTTGCGGATCGCCGCGTTGCGGGCCTCGGCGCGCTGGAGCGCCGGGCGCTCGTTCAGCCGCTCCACGTAGTCCACGAACACGGGCCGCGCCTCGAGCATCCCGAAGCCGAGCATGTAGCGCAGCGTGCCGCCGAAGACGACGTCGGCCATCGAGAACTGCGCGCCCAGCAGGAAGTCGCGGCCGGTGACGGCCGACGCCATCGCGTCGATCATCGCCGCGTACTCGCCCCAGCCGGCCTGACCCGGCTTGAAGTCCCAGCCCGCCGCCTTCGCCATCGAGCCCGGCTCGACCACCGACGGCGCGAAGAACGACCAGCGCAGGTAGGTGCCGCGCGCCGGATCATCGAGGTTCGGCGCGAGCCGACCCGCCGCGTAGCGATCGGCGAGGTACAGACCGATCGCCGCGACCTCGGTGACGACGAGCTCGTCGTCGGTGAGGATCGGCAGCTTGCCCATCGGGTTCTTCGCGACGAGCTCGGGCGACTTCTGCTCGCCCTTCATCATGTCGACCCAGCGCAGCTCGTACGGCACGCCGACCTCCTCCAACATCCAGACGACGGTCGAGGCGCGCGAGAATGGATGGTGGTACAGCGTGATGGACATCGGCGCCCGATCTACCGCGACGCGGGCGCGCGCACCAGCGGCGCGGAGGCCGGCGCTCGCCGACGCCGAGGCCCACCGCTAGACTGATCCCATGACCGGAGCCCGACGGCTGCACCACACCTACGCCGAGTACCTCGAGGTCGAGGCGCTGAGCTCCGTGCGTCACGAATACCTCGAGGGCGAGATCTATGCGATGGCCGGTGGGACGCCGGAGCACGGCATCCTCGCCAGCAGGATCGCCGCGCTGCTGGGCGGCCAGCTCCCCGCGCGATGCCGCGTCGCGAGCTCCGACGTCAAGATCGCGGTCCTCGCGACGGGCTTGGCGACGTACCCCGATCTCTCGGTCAGCTGCGGCCCGCTCGCCCGCGATCCTCGCGACGCGCTGGCCGTCACCAACCCGGTGCTGCTCGTCGAGGTCACGAGCAACTCGACCGAGGACTACGACCGCGGCGACAAGCTCAGCCACTACCGACAGATCGAGGGCCTGCAGGCCGTCCTGTTGGTGTCGCACCGCGGCAAGAGGATCACCGCAGTGACCCGCGACGGGACCCACTGGGTCACGCGAGACTACCGCGGCGGTGAGCGCGTCGTGCTGGCGAGCCCCGCCATCGAGCTCGCGGTGGATGATGTCTACGCGGTGCTCGACGGGCTATAGGCGGGCACGCGGGGTCACTTGCCCGGGAACGCGTAGGCCTTGCCGTCGCCCGACGGTCAGCACGGATCCGACGCGCCGACTCCCTGCCATTGCTCGGCGCAGGGCGTGCTCGCCGGGTTGTAGACGTCCGGCGACCAGTCGCTGCACTCGATGTCGGCCATGCACGCGCCGAAGGCATCGAGGGCGGCGGCCCGGCTCGCGCAGTCGCCCCAGTAGTCGTACGACGCGTCGATGCACGCCTGCTCGTCGGCGTAGTACGTGCCGCCGCACTCGACGTAGCGGCGGCAGAACGCCTCGAGACCGCCTTCGCCGGGCAGCACGCCCGGGCCGCTGGTCGGGCCGCCCGTGCTCTCGGTGCCGGTGTCGGCCGCGCCCGTCGTCGGCGTCGTCGGATCGCCACCGCTCGAGCTGTCGTCGACGCCGGTATCGCTCGGATCGGTCGCGGTCGCGCTCGGATCAGTCGCGGTGTCCGTCACCGTCGCGGTGCTGTCGGTCCCGGTACCGGGGCTCGTGCTGCCGATCGACGCGGTCCCGTCGACCCCCGAGGTCGCGCCCGTGTCGGCGGCAGTGGTGTCACCGTCGTCGGCGGCACACGAGGCGGAGGCGAGCACGAGCAGGATCAGGCGGAGCTTGGTCATGGCGACAGGCAGACGACCCGTCGCGCACACGGTTGCGATCGGCCGATGTGCACGGCCCGACACATCTTGGAGGCGCGCCGCGCGGAGCTCAGCGCGGCCGCTGCAGCAGCGCCACGCGCAGCGTGACGTCGCCGTCGCGTCCGGCACCGACCCAGTACTCACCGAGGTGCGAGGCCGTCACCATCGTCGGCCTCGGCGCGCGAACCATCGAGGTCGTCGACGGCCGAACCTCCTCGCGAAAGCCCTGGTCGCGCAGCCATTGGCGCGCCCACGCCTCCGCCTCACCGCGGTCCATCACGCACCGCAGCGTCACGTCGGATCCGGGCAGCTTGGGGCCGTCGCCCGTGGTCGCGTCGACGCACTGCGGCGGAGCTTCCAGGTGCCACAGGCGCCCGTCGACCAGGATCCAGGCCAGCGGCGACCACGGCGCCATGGAGGTGTCCTCCTGCACCGCGTGGTAGCCAACATAGCCGCAGGTCGACGCCGCGATCGCGACGCCGACGGGCCAGGACCTCCAACGCAGCGCCATCACCGGACGGACGAGCCGCCCGGCCCGAGGTTGCGCGGCCTACGGCTTGAGGCTGAGGCAGGCCTCCATCACGCACTTCGCGTCGGCCTCGTTGTCCTCGATGCGGGCACACGAGAACTCGGCGTCACCGACCTTCTTGCGCACGTCGACCGCGTACTGGGTCTTGGCGGGGTCGGTCATCGACTCCTTGGTGTAGTAGATGGTCCAGTTCGAGTCGTCGACCTTCTCGTTCTTGATCATCTCCTTCTTCTTGCCCATCTGGCCCTTCTCGATGTCCGCGATCGTGGCGTCGTAGGTCTGGAAGAAGGACATGTCGTCCTTCTTGGAGAGCATGACCGTGCAGCCGCCGTTGGCGTCGCTGATCATCACGCTGGTGCCGGCGCCGTCCATGATCGTCGAGCCCTCGGGCACCTCGATCTGCACGCCCATCTTCTCGACCTTGAGGAACGCCTTCTTGGCCGGGGCCGGGGCAGCCGCCTTCGCGTCGCCGCCCTTCGCGTCGCCGCCCTTCTTGTCGTCGGCGGCCTTCTTGTCGCCGTCCTTCTTGTCGTCCGCCTTCTTGTCGCAGGCGGTCAGGGCGAGGGAGAGTCCGAGGATGGGGAGCAGGGCGCGGCTGATGCGGTGCATGGGTGTTGCCCCAGTGGACGGGGGTCGTCCGGGAGGGTTGCACGACCGCCGTCGATTGGCGCCTCCGGCCCGCCGAACCGGCCGGGGCGGGCCGGCCGGGAAGTGCACGACGGGTCACTTCGTGCGGAAGGCCGTGCGCAGCATCTCGCTGTCGTAGCCGGGCGCCATCGCGCCCTCGGAGGCGTACGCGTACAGCGCGGTGTTGAAGATCATGTGCGCGAGCATGAACACGAACACGACCCCCATGAAGTACGTCACGCCGAGCACGACCACCGCGAGGATCGCGGGGCTGCCCGCGCCCATCGACACGAGGCCGGCGATCGCCGAGCCGAAGGCGAGCATCCCGAAGAACAGGAACACGAACTCGACCAGGCCGAAGCCCAGCGAGCGGACGATGCTCTCGCCCCACGTCTTCTTGAGCACGCGGATCGAGTCCTTGATCGCGTCGATCGGGCCGGTGCCGCGGTAGACCATCGACGGGACCACGAACATCGTGATCGCGCTCCACACCATGCCGAGGATGCCGCGGAGGATCCCGACGACGATCTTGCCGACGCCGCCGGCCCGCTCGGCCGCGTCGTCGATCATGCGGAACACGAGGCCGACCGTCGCCGCCACCGTCGCCCACGCGAGCACTTGGTGGATGCGGCCGAGCGAGAAGCTGACGCTCTCGCCGAACGTCGCGTTGCCCCCTGCGAAGCGGGTCTTGGCGGTGTAGACGATGCACATGTTCGAGAACGTGCCGATGAACGACAGGCCGAGGTAGGCGATGAACGTGACGATGTAATCGGCGACATCCCACTGCATCGAACCATCGCGCGACATCTCGAGCCAGATCGTCGGATACAGCAGCGCGAGGAGGTAGCCGACCGACAGCACCATCCCGATCAGGGGAAAGAGCAGGAGCTCCTTGTCCTGGCCGATGACGCGGAAGCTCACCTTGGTCAGATTCCAGCTACGAGACAGCGCTTGCACCGTGGACCTCCTTGGGCGAACGCCCGCTACCGGGAGCGTACCGGGCTTGTTCCCCGCACGCGGTCAGGGCCGAGGCGCGCGCCAGATCCGGGCCTGGAGGTCGAAGCCCGCGGACGCCAGCGCGCCGCCGTCGGGGGCGAACGCGACCGCCATCACCGGGAACTCGTGGCTGCCCACCGTCGAGACCGTGGCGCCGTCGCGTGGGTCGACGAGACGGACGCGCCCGTCGTCGCTCGCGACTGCGAGCCGCGATCCGTCGGCCACCAGCGCCAGGCCGTGGATCGCCCGGCCGAGCGTGTCGACCCGCCAGCCGCCCTCGCCCAGGCGCGTCAACGCGCCGCGCTCGTCCCCGACGAACGTCTCGCCGCCGCGACCGACCGCCAGCGCGGTGCCGGCCGAAGACGAGACGGTGGTGATCGCCGTCGTGCCGTCGATCCACCGCGCGACGCCGCGATCTCCGACGGCGACCAGCGCGTCGCCGTCCCAGGCGATCGCCCGCACCGGGCCGATGGTCGCGTCCACGCGGGCGATCGCAGCGCCGTCGTCGAGGCGCCAGGTCGCGACGCTGCCGTCCTCGCCCGCGCTCGCGAGCGCGTCGCCGCCCGGGGACGCCGCGAGCGCGTGGATGCGACCGGCGTGGGCGCGCACGCGCAGGCGCGGCGAGAGCCCGACGTCACGCACGACGAGCGTGCCGTCGCGATCGGCCGAGATCACCGAGGTCCCGGCGACGATGACCGCCTCGATGGTCGCCGTGTGATCGCGGACGCGTGCGCGCGCCAGGCCGGTGTCGACCGACCACGCGACCAGCTCGTTCGCGTCGCTGCGATCCCACTCGACGCCGCTGCCGGTGTACAGCGTCGCGCCGTCGGCCGACCACGCCAGCGCGTGGATCTTCTCCGCAGCGCCGACCAGCGCCATGTCGAGCGCGCCGCGTCGCAGGTCCCACAGGCGCAGGCTCTGGTCGGTCGAGCCAGAGATCAGCGCGCCGCCGTCGGGGTCGATCGCGAGCGCGCGCACGCCGAAGTCGTGGCCGCGCAGCTCCGCGACCGTGCGCCCCGCGGTGCGATCCCAAAGGCGGATCACCCCGTCGCCGCCGGCGACCGCGAGGGTCGTGTCATCGACGCGCTCGATGTCGAGGATCGCGGCCGGCAGCACCGGCGCGTCGGGCAGGCGCGCACCGGCGGCGTCGAAGCGCCACGGCGCTCCGTCCCAGCCGCCCATCGCGACGCCGAGGGCGTCGAGCATCACCGCCTCGGGGCGCGCGTCGACGTCGAGCTGGCGCAGCACTGCGCCGGTGGCCGCGTCGCCCAGCACGGCGCCGTCGTCGAGCGCCGCGACCCAGCGCCCGTCGTGCGCTGCGAGCCGACCGAAGCGCCCGCCCTTCCCCTCGCCGTAGCGCAGCTGCGCCCCCGGCAGCGACCACCGCTGCAGCGAGCCGTCCGTACGGGTGACGAGCACGCCGTGGGGCGCCTCGACGATCGCGACGCCCCAGATCGATCGACCGGCGCCGAAGTCCTCGACGAGCGCGCCGTCGTCGAGATCGTAGGCGTGGATCACCCCGCGATCCCCTGCGGCGTACACCCGCCGCAGCGGCGCGTCGACGGCGAGCGTGAGGTAGAGGTCGCCGGTGGCGACGCGCCAGCGCTCGACGAGGCGAGAGGCGGCGAGCTCCGCCTCGAACAGCGCGAGCGTGCCCGCCTCGGTGGCCGCGACGACGCGGTGGCCCGACGCGTCGTAGGCGACCGCGTCGACGGGTGCGTCGAGCGTGGCATGGGCCGCGCTGCCGTCGAGCTGCGCCCGCAGTCGCCACCACTCCCAGCCGCGCTCGCCCGGCGGGCACTCCTGCAGCGCGCGCTTGGCCGCGGCGAGATCGCCCTGATCCCGCGCGCGCTCGGCCACAGCGATGCGGTGGCGATGACGCTCGCGATCCGCAGCGGCGTCCGTCGCTGCCGCGGCCCCGCTCGCGATCGCGGGCTCGGGCGAGGCCGGCGGCGGCTCTCGGCCCAGGGACCACGCGCCGAGGCCGAGCCCGGCCGCGAGCACGCCGATCGGCAGCGCCCGGCGTCCGTGCCACCACGCTCGGCGCCACCGCACGCGCCGACGCGATCGCGTCGCGTGCACCGGCTCGCCCCGCAGCACCCGGCGCAGATCCTCGGCGAACGCCTCGGCCGTGGCGTAGCGATGCCGCGGATCCTTCTCGAGCGCGGTGAGCACGACCGCGTCGAGATCGGGCCAGCGCCGCGCACGATCCCGAAGCGGTGGGGTCGGGACATGGGTGCGCACCAGCTCGGGGACCATCGCGGGGGCCACACCGTCGACCGGGTACGGCAGTCGCCCCGCGAGCAGCTCGTACAGCACGACGCCGAGCGAGTACACGTCCGCGCGCCCGTCGATCTCGGCGCCGTCGAGCGAGCACTGCTCCGGGCTCATGTAGTGCAGGGTGCCGACGAGCTCGCCGACCGCGGTCGCCAGGGTGACGCGGCGCGACTCGTCGTCGGTGGCGCGCGCGACCCCGAAGTCGATCAGCCGCGGTCGACCGTCGCGACCGACCAGGATGTTGCTCGGCTTGATGTCGCGGTGGACGACGTGCGCAGCGTGGGCGTGGCCGATCGCCTCCGCGATCTCGACGATGAGCGGGACGATCGCCGCCGCATCGAGGGCGGCCTCGGTGACCCACGCCCCGAGCGTCCTGGCGTCCTCGATGAACTCGAGCGCGAAGTACGGGATCGGGCCGAGCTCGGAGTCGTAGGTGCCGGCCTCGTAGATCTCGGCGATCGCCGGGTGGCGCAGGCGACCGAGGATCTCCGCCTCCTGTTCGAACCGACGGCGCAGCTCGGGGCTGACGAGGCCGCAGCGCAGGAGCTTGAGCGCGACCCTGCGGCGTGGACGCTGCTGCATCGCCTCGTAGACCGTGCCCATGCCGCCGACGCCGATGCGGCGCACGATCGTGTAGCTGCCGATCGTGCGGCCCTCGAGCCAGCGCCCGCGCTCGTCGGGGATCGCCTCGACGACCGGCGGATCGAGGAACCCCTCGGCGACGCGATCTGCCGCGAGCAGGGCGCGGACCTCGGCCGCGAGGGCGGGTCGCGCCTCGCAGCGCGCGGACAGCCAGGCGTCGCGCGCGTCGTCGTCGACCTCGAGTGCGTCGAGGAAGAGCTCCTGCGCCTCGTCACTCACGGGTCCTCGCTCGGTCCCGCGCTCGGGGCATCCCCGGGCTCGGACAGCGCCTGGTGGAGGTACGCGCGCGCGAACCGGAAGCTGCGCTCGACGGTGCGCAGCGACACGCCACACGCGACCGCGATCTCCTGGTGCGACATCCCGGCGAAGAAGCGCAGCTCGATGATGCGGGCCCCGAGCTCGCTGCGCGCCGCGAGCCGATCGAGGGCGTCGTCGAGCGCGAGCAGGTCGACCGTTTGGCCGTACAGCTCGGCGAGGGTGACGTCCGCCGCGGTGTCGAGCGACACGACCTGGGCCCCGCCGCCGCGCTTGTCCCGGCCACGCGCGCGCGCGTACTCGACCAGGATGCGGCGCATCGCGTGCGCCGCGGCGCCGAGGAAGTGGTGGCGGCTGTCCCACTGCCCGTCCTGGCCCAGGCGCATCCACGCCTCGTGGACGAGGCCGGTCGTCTGCAGCGTGTGACCACCGCGTTCCCTCCGCATCATGCCGTGGGCCAAGCTGCGCAGCTCGGCGTAGAGCGCAGAGACGGCGGGCTCCACCGCGCCAGCATAGGCGGCGGGCCGTCGGATCGGCAACCGCGGCCGGGGATCGTCCAGTGCACGCATCGCGGCATGTCGGCCCATGCGCCGTCGCGCCACGGGACCCGCCACGTCGCGGGCGCGCTTCTTCGCGGCGACGCCCGTCGTCGCGCGCGGGAACCCAACCGGGCCCTCGAACGACAGCATGGACATGACACGCCACGCGACGACCCGACCCTCCCCCTCCACGCGGGCGATCGTCGGACCGCTCGCCGCGATCGCGCTGCTCGCGGCCTGCGGCGACGCGGACGCAGGTCGGGGCGGCGGAGCAGAGGGCAGCGGCATCGCGAGCCTGACGGGCGCGGAGGCCGAGGGCACGGGCGATCCCGCCGGCAGCGAGGGCGTCGCCGAGGGCAGCAGCGGCGTCGACGGCGGCTCGGTCGCGTTCGACCTCGGCGACGGCGCGGCCGAGGGCGCGGCCGAGGGCTCGGCGGAGACCGGCTGCCGCCGCGTCGACTTCCTGTTCGTGATCGACAACTCGGTGTCGATGGAGGACAACCAAGCGTCGCTGGTCGGCGCGTTCCCGGGCTTCATCGCCGCGATCGAGGCCGCCGTGGACGCGGACAGCGATTTCCACATCCTGGTGACCGACACCGACGCGTGGGGCCGCTGCGACACGGTGAACGGGTTCGTGGGGCACGATCCGGGCTCCGAGACCTGCAACCAGTACATCCAGACCACGGAGTTCGAGGCGTGCGACGCCGTGCGCGGCGCGGGCGTCATCCATCCCGCGGGCGAGTACGCGAGCAACACGCTGTGCGCCCTCGAGGGCGGCGCGCGCTACATCGGTGCCGACGAGCCCGACCTCGCGGCTGCGTTCGAATGCGTCGCCACGGTCGGCGTCGCCGGGCATCCGTCCGAGCGCCCGATGGAGTCGATGATCGCCGCGCTGTCACCCGAGCTCGAGGGTCCGCAGGGCTGCAACGCCGGCTTCCTGCGCGACGACGCGCTGCTCGTCATCACCTTCGTGAGCGACGATCCCAACCGCGAGGACGAGGGCGATCCACAGCAGTGGTACGACGCGGTCGTCACCGCGAAGCTCGGCGATCCCGGCGCGGTCGTCGTCCTCGGCCTCACGCCCGCGTGGCCCGACTGCGAGAAGGATCCGGGCGACCTCAACGGCGCGCACTGGGCCGAGTTCGTCGCCGCGTGGGGCGACCACGGGGTCCACGGCGACGTCTGCGGCACCGCGGCGGACTACGTCACGTTCTTCGAGTCCGCGGTCGCGACGATCGACCAGGCGTGCGAGGACTACCAGCCGCCGGGGTGATCTCGGGCCCGCGGGAACCCGGGGGAGGCCCCGCGCAACACACTCCCCGGCTGGCGCCGCGCGCCGCCGATGGGGCCCGTGTCCGACGCACCGACCAGACATCACGCCCTCGCTGCGCCGCGATCGACATCGACGCTCCTCGCCGTGTTGCTCCTCGGCTGCGGCGGCCCGTCCGATCGTGATCCCTTCGGCGGCACGGCGCCGATGGGGACGATCGGCAGCGGACCCGGTGGCGACGTCGAGGATCCCGAGGACGAATCCGCGGGCACGTCGAGCAGCGACACGGGCGTCGGCGAGGTCTCGACGGGCGCGGCCGACGAGGGGGCCGGCGATACGGCGCCCGCGGGCACGACGATGCCCAGCGGCGACGACACCGGCAGCGGCGACCCGGTGCTCGATGGTTGCCTCGACATCGCGGTCGACGAGTGCCAGACGTGCGCGTGCAACCTGTGCCTCGACCCGCTGTACGCGTGCGAGCAGGACGCGGGCTGCGTGGCGATGCGCGACTGCGCCGAGCAGTACGGCTGCGAGGGCGCCGATTGCCTCGAGCCGTGCGGCGCCGTGGTCGACATGTACGGCGGGCCGTTCGGCGCCTCCGGGGCGCTGGCGCTCGCGCTCAGCGACTGCCTCGCGGCGGCGTGCCCGATCTGCTTCTGAACGACCGATCGCGCGCTCGAGTGCGATCACTGCGTCGCGAGTCGCGGCAGCCGCAAGCGCACCACGCGACCGTCGCGACCACGCTCGCAGAGCTCGACGAGCACCGGCGGCGCCGCGACCACGGAGCTCGCGCCGAAGCTCGAGCGCGCGAGCGCGTCGCCGGTGGTGAAGTCGAGCCGACGCACCGCGCCCGCGCCGATCGATCGCGGGGCCCCGGCGCCGTGGGTGGTGAGCTCGCGGCCGCGGGCATCGAAGGCGACCACGTCCCAGTCGGGGTGCACGACGGCGGCGCCCTGCAGCTCGAGCGGCACCGCGGCGCGGTTGGTCAGCTCGAGCGCGAACGTGCAGCGACCGCCCGCGGATCGCCCCGCGGTGGCCTCGAGCCGGGCCATCGCCGCGGGCGCGCAGCTCCCGTCGAGCACGCGCACGCCGAGATCGGTGCCGCCCAGCGTCGCGGGTGCACCGACGACGTCGAGCGCCGCGACGAACGCCGCGAACCGCTCGGCGCAGGCCTGCTGCACCGCGAGCTCGGTCGCGATCGCGGCGTCCTGCCGCGCGAGCGTGCGCGGATCGTCCCAGCCGAGCACCGCCGCGAGCAGGCTGACGCGCTCGCCGACGACCGGCGGCGCCGAGCAGACCGCGGTGCCAGAGCGGACGTCGGGCTCGAGCGCCCGCCACTGCGCCAGCGCGTCGTCGACGTCCCACAGCCGCGCCTGCACCTCGCGCGCCAGCACCTCGCCCTCGACCACGCGACAGACCACCGAGGTGATCGCGGTGCTCGCCACCAGCGGCGTCGATCCAGCCCACGGCAGCGGGACGCGATCGATGAAGTCGCGCGCGAGGAGGCGATCGCGATCGTTGACCAGCACGTCGAGGACGTCGCCCTCGCCCATTCGCGCCGCGGGCACGACGAAGTGGGCGAAGTTGCGTTGGTTGGGCCCGAACGTCGCGAGGCGCCCCTCGGACGTGGCGCCCTCGGGGCCGAAGCCCACGACGATCAGCAGATCGGCGGCAGCCCACTTGTGCGGGCGCAGCGACCAGTTCTTGATCTCCTCGAACTGCACGTCGAGGCGGCATGCGAGCAGGTCGCCGTCGAGCGCGGCGCGGGGCTGGGTCGCGGCCGTGGCCGCGGTGAACAGCGCCGCCGCGTCGGCCTCGGGCAGGATCGGCGCGTAGCCGACGTCGCCGGTGCGCCACGCGGGCCGACGCGCGAGCGATCCGGCAGGGGTCCCGCGCTCGGCCGGGACCGGATCGGTCGGCGCCGGCGCGAGCCGCTGCACGCCCGCGACCGCGACGGGCTGCGGCGCCGACGTCGACGCCGCCCCCGAGGCGAACCAGCTGCAGGCGACGAGCAGCAGCGGGGTCAGCCACATCGGTGAGCCGGGGCGCATGGGCGCCGCGATGCTCGCACGCGGGCGCGCCGCGGACCAGCTCAGCCGACGCACACGTGGTTCTGATCGTCGACGAGCCACGGGAACGTGTCGCCGGCGCAGACGTCGTCCTCGGTGCTCGTCGGCGTCTGACCTTCGCAACCCTCGCCGGCGTAGTCGAGCAGCCAGCAGCCGGGCCCCGGCAGGGGGATCTCGAGGTCCTCGCCGCTGGCGAGCCCAGGCGGCATGATCGGGAACTCGCTGGGGTCCGTGCCGTCGCAGCGCACGAAGTAGACGGTCTCGATCGCGTTGCCGCTGCGGTTCTGGATCTGCACCACCGCCGGCGCGTCGCCGT
This sequence comes from Deltaproteobacteria bacterium Ga0077550, assembly GCA_001464385.1. Classification (GTDB taxonomy): domain Bacteria; phylum Myxococcota_A; class Polyangia; order Nannocystales; family Nannocystaceae; genus Xiheibacterium; species Xiheibacterium aquaticum. The sequence continues at coordinate 21,357 of LNFB01000154.1, forward strand.
CGAGGCACGCCCCGCCGTCGTCGCCCGAGCTGCTCTCGTCGGGGAACTGCGTGCAGCGGAAGCCCGCGTCGTCGCAGGTGTCGAGCGACTGGGTGCAGGCGGCCGGGGCGAGCAGGGCGAGGATCAAGGACACGCGAGACATCATGGTGACCCGACAGTGCCCGAGCCCGGCCGAACGATCACCCCTGCGCGACGATTCCCGAGGCGCCCCGCGATTGCCGGACGAACGCACCCGGCGTCAGGCCCACGACCGCCTTGAACTCGCGGGCGAAGTGGGCCTGATCGGTGTAGCCGAGCGCGGCCGCGAGCTCGGCGACGGGCAGCGTCGGGCCCTGGGCGAGGCGGGCCGCAGCCTCCTGCAGGCGGACCCGGCGGATGACCCACTTGGGCGTCACGCCGAGGTACCGCGCGAACAGCCGCTGCAGCGCACGTGGCTCGAGGCCGAGGTGGTCCTCGATCTGCGCGACCCGGATCACGCCCGGCGTCGCGGCGACGTGCTCGACCGCGGCGCGCGCGAGTCGAGCACCATCGTCGAGGGCCCGCAGGAGCGGGGCGAGCGTCGCGCCGATCACCGCGAACGCGTCGGCGTCGGCGGCGTGCGACAGCGCGGCGTCCTCGAGCGCGACCACGTCGATCGCGACGACCTCGGCGAGCGGCACCACGCGATCGGTCCACGCCGACGCCGGCCGCGCGCAGAGCCCGGTCACCGCGCCCGGCCACAGCTGCGTGCCGAGGATCCGCCCCTCGCCCTCGAGCACGCGGGCGAAGCGCTCGCGGTGCGCACCGACCACGCGCGAACGCCCGCGCTCGACGACCACGTGCACCGTGGGATCCGAGAGCATGCGGGCGTGGTGCGGCGCCTGCCCCCGCAGATCCCAGCGCGTCCCCCAGAAGCGCTCGATCCACGGCGTCAGCGGCGGCGGCGGTGCGATGCGCGTGACGTCGACGCGCCGACCGCTGCGGGGATCGGACACGACGACCTGCGCGGGCCGTCGGGTTTTTGCGAGACCAACGGGCCGTCGGGTTTTTACAAGACTCGGCCGGGGGTTCACCGCCATGCTCCGCGCACACCGCCTGGCAGAGGAGTCCACCATGAACGACGTCACCGTGAAACGCATCGAC
>LNFB01000155.1 GCA_001464385.1 Deltaproteobacteria bacterium Ga0077550
GCGTCGTCGCGACGGATGCCGCGCAGCGCGGTCACCTGGGCGAGCGACACCAGGAGCGGAGGATCGGCGAGGCGATGCTTGAGGTTCGGCAGCAGGTCGGTGCCGCCGGCGACCAGCCGCGCGCCGGGCGTGCCGAGCAGCGCGAGCGCGTCGTCGAGCTCGGTCGGGGTCGCGACGTCGAATGCGGGGAGGCGGAGCATCAGCGGTGGCCCTCCTCGGGCTTGTGCTTGGGCAGGGTGCCTGCGGCCTCGGCCGCGGCGCGGGCCGCCAGCGCGCGGAGCACCCGCGGCGGCGAGAACGGCAGCTCGTCCATGCGCACGCCGACCGCGTCGTAGATCGCGTTGGCGATCGCGGGGATCGACGGGTGCAGCGGCCCCTCGCCGCCCTCCTTCGCGCCGTAGGGCCCGCGATCGTCGGGCGCCTCGACGATGAGGCTGTGCAGCGCAGGCGTGTCGAGGAACGTCGGGATCCGGTAGTCGAGCAGGCTCGGCCCGGTGTGCACGCCCCAGTGCTTGGGATCGACGATGTGCTGCTCCATCAGCGCCTCGCCGAAGCCCATGTACGCCGAGCCCTCCATCTGGCCCTCGACGATCCGGCGGCTGAGCGCGCGGCCGCAGTCGTGCGCGACCCAGATGTGCTTCACCAGGACGACGCCGGTCTCGGGGTCGACCTCGACCTCGGCGACGTGCGCGGTGAAGCTGTACGCCGGCGACGCGCCGATGGTGCCGCCGCGGTACTCGCCGTGGCGATCCTTGGGCGTGTTGTACGACCCGATCTCGCCGAGCAGGCCGTGATCTTCTTCGGCCCACCAGAACGCCTGGGTCAGCGGGACCCGCTGCTCCGGGTTCTCGCGATCGAGCGCCTGGCGATCGATGAGGACCACGCGCGACGCGGGGATCTCCCAGCGCTTGGCGACCGACTCGCAGACCTTCTTGCGCAATTTCTTGGCCGCCTCGAGACAGGCGTTGCCGACCATCAGCGTGATGCGCGAGCTGTAGGCGCCCAGATCCACCGGCGTGAGGTCGGTGTCCGCCGCGAGCACGCGGATGTCGACCAGCGGCATGCCGAGCTCCTCGGACACGATGACCGCGAGCATCGTGCTGCTGCCCTGCCCGATGTCGTTGGCGCCCGAGAACACGCGCGCGCGGCCGCTGCGATCGACGCAGATCTGCACCGCCGCCTGGGGCATCGCGTTGGGATAGATCGGATAGTTGGTGCCGCTGATGTACGTGCTGCCGGCGACACCGAGGCCGCGGCCGAACGGCAGCGCGGCCCGGCGCTCGCGCCACTCGCTGGCGGCCTCGACCCGGCTCAGGCACTCGAGGAAGCCGTTGCTGCCGATCTTGAACGCGTTGAGCGTCTCGCTGTCGGCGCCCAGGTCGTTGCGCCGACGCAGCTCGATGGGATCGATGCCGAGCGCCACCGCGGCCTTGTCGAGCTGGACCTCGGTGGCGAATCGCGGCTGCACGCTGCCGTGGCCGCGCTTGGGCCCGCACGCCGGCTTGTTGGTGTACGCGCGCCGCGAGTGGAACCGGTACGCGCCCATCACGTACGGCGAGCACGCGAGCTGGCCGGAGTAGAACGTCGTGACCAGGCCGAAGCTCGAGTAGGCGCCGCCGTCGATGGTCGTCTTGGCGTCCATCGCCAGGATCTTGCCGTCCTTGGTGAAGCCGGTCCGGTAGCGCATGCGCATCGGGTGGCGGCCGCGGTGGGCGTAGAAGACCTCCTCGCGCGTGTAGAGGATCTTCACCGGGCGGCCCGTGATCATCGCCAGCTTCGCGACGCAGAACTCGAGGTCGAACGGCTCGCTCTTGCCGCCGAATGCCCCGCCGAGCGGCGGCTGGATCACGCGCAGCTGGTGGGCCGGGATGCCGAGCACCTTCGACAGCTCGCGGTGCAGGTAGTGCGAGACCTGGGTCGCGGACCACACGGTGACGAGCCCATTGGGCTCGGCCTGGGCCAGCGCGCAGTGGGGCTCGATCGCCGCGTGCGTCGTGCCCTCGAAGAAGTACTCGCCCTCGATGACCAGATCGGCCTTCGCGATCTGCCCGTCGATGTCGCCGAACTCGAGCAGCACCTCCTTCGAGAGGTTGCCGTGCTTGGCGTAGGGGTTGATCGGGTTGGAGTCGGACTCGGCGAGGGCCTGCTCGGGATCGTAGATCGGCGTGAGCACCTCGTACTGCACGTCGATGGCGGCGAGCGCCGCGATGGCGGTGTCCTCGTCGATCGCGGCCACGGCCGCGACGCCGTCACCGACGTAGAGCACCTTGTCGACCGCCAGCGCGGTCTCGTCGGGCGTCCACGGGATGATGCCGTAGGGCGTCGGGAAGTCCTTGCCGGTGACGACGGCGAAGACGCCCGGCATCGCGAGCGCCCGGCTCGCGTCGATGGAGATGATCCGCGCATGGGCGTGGGGGCTGCGCTTGATCTTGCCGTGGAGCATGCCCGGTAGGGTCAGATCGTCGGTGTAGCGCAGCACGCCGCGCATGCGCTCCATCGCGTCGACCTTCCGGTGGACGCGGCCGATCTGCCACGTCGTGCTCGCGAGCTGCGGAACCGGCTTCACGTCGTCGGGCATGACTGGCCGGCAGGTTAGTACGGGCGCGGGCGGACACACCACGGGGGGCCGGTGCGTCGACGCACGACGCCCGCGAACGGGCGCATCGCGGGCGCTCGGGGACATGTCTGCACGGGGCAACGATCTTCGCCGGAGCCCGGATTCGCGGTGGCCGCCGCGATGCGTCCAGCTACGTTGGACTCCGATGTACCGCCTCCGACGCGCCGCCGCGCTCCCCCTGCTCCTCGCGGGCTGCTACTCGCCGAACACCCCGATCGTCGTCGACGGCGCGGAGTCGCCGACGACCGGTGGCGTGGGGACCACCGGCGCAGACAGCACGGGCGCGAGCGATCCGTCGACCACGGCCCCCGCGTCCTCGGAGGGCGGGCCGGGCGACTCATCGGGCGCGTCCTCGATCTCGGGCACCGAGGCCAGCTCGAGCGACGGCGGCCCGACCGACACCGGGGCCGCCGAGTCCTCGAGCACGACGGGCGAGCCGGCCGACTGCGTCGGCGTCGCGGGGCGCACGGTGTGGATCAACTTCGACGGCGGGACGCTCGAGCAGGGTGTGGTCGACAACGGGCCGGGCTGGGTCACGGAGAATGAACTCGCCGCGGGGGATTGGCCGCCCTACGACGACGCGGCGGAGGGTGACGCGGACGAGATCATGGCGTTGCTGCACGAGCAGTGGAATCCGTTCGACATCTGTCTGACCCGCGAGCAACCGGAGGTAGCCGACTTCGAGCTGGTACTTGTGTCGTCGACCACGTTCCTGAACAACCCCGACTACCCGGGGCCTGGTTCTGCGCCGGACTGCGGCGACATACACGTGAACAACGTCATCGTCCGCACCATGCCGCCAGAGGCGAACCTCCCGACTGCGACCAAGGTGATCTCGATCAGCAGCGCACTCGGTCGTTCGTTCGGTCTCGAGGCCGTCAATGCACCAGAGGACCTGATGAACTACGCGGCCGGCGGCACCTTGAACGGAGCCTCGTTCACCGACGCCTGCACACCCATCTACTACCCGCCGCAGGACTGCGCTGAATCGCCGGGATGCGATACCGACGAGCAGAACTCGTACGCAGTCCTGATGCAGGTCCTCGGCCCGGCGTGACGCCTATCCGGGGAGGCACTCGCTGCCGAGGTTCATCACCTTGCCCTGGATCTCCTGGCAGGAGTACCCCTCGACGCACTGGCAGTCCTCCTCGCACACGATGCGGCAGTTCCCGCCCTGCACGATGCCTCCCGCGTCGATGCAGGTGTACGCGTCGGGACAGTCGACGTCGTTGTCACACGCCTGCCCGACCGCGCTCACGTCCTCGGTGACGAGCTGGCACGCGGCGCCCGTGCTCGAGTCGCCGCTGCTGCTCTCGTCGGCACCCGTGCTGCTCGAGCCCGTCGACCCATCCGCGCCCGTGCTGCTGCTCTCCGCGGTCGTCGTCGCGGTCGGATCCTCCGCGGTCGGGTCCGTCGTCGGGCTGCCGGAGCTCCCGTCGGTGGTCGGATCGGTCGCGGTCACGGTGGTCTCCGTGCCGGTGCCGGTGGTGTCGTCGCCGCCGCAGGCGGCCGTGATGAGGAGCAGCGCGACGATGCAAGGTGAGGTCAATCGGGTCATGCCCCGACCATACGTCGCACCACCTGGCGCGTCACCAGGCGCGTGGCTCGCCGCGGCGACGCGCCGTACTCACTCGGCGGCGCCGGCGAACATCGTGCGGCTGGCGTCGATCACCGCGTCGATGATCTTCGTGTAGCCGGTGCAGCGGCACAGGTTGCCGGCGAGCGCCTCGCGGACCTCGGTGTCCGTCACCGGGCGCGCCGCGCGACGCAGCAGGGCCTCGGCGCTCAGCAGGATCCCGGGCGTGCAGAAGCCACACTGCGCGGCGTCGTGGCGATCGAACGCGTCCTGCAGCGGGTGACATCCGCCGGCGCACTGGCCGAGGCCCTCGACGGTCGTCACGCGACGCCCGGCGACCGCGGTCGCGAGCGTCAGGCACGACAGCTGCGGCGTGCCGTCGATCTGCACCGTGCACGCGCCGCAGTCGCCCTTGTCGCAGCCCTGCTTGCTGCCGATGAGATCGAGCTGGTAGCGCAGGACCTCGAGCAGGGTGCGGTGGGGCTCCACCGCGATCGCGTGCTCGCGGTCGTTCACCGTGAGCCGGACCAGCGCAGCGCGGACGGTGCCGTTCATCCCCCGCAGTGTCCACAGCCCGGCGCCGCCGTGCAACCTCGGGCGGCCGAGGCCCGGGCCGCGCGCGCGTGAGCCTGACGACACGGCCCCGCAGGCGACGCCGGACGCCGCCCCGCGCCCCGGCGGTTCCGTCCGTCGCGAAAGGATGCTAGCCGATCGGTCGTGGGCGACACACCCGAGGGCAGCAGCCGCGCGAGCTGGGACGAGTACTTCATGAACATCGCGCGCGTCATCGCGACGCGGGCGACGTGCGCGCGCAAGCACGTCGGCGCCGTCATCGTCCGGGATCGCACCATCCTGTCGACCGGCTACAACGGGTCCATCCGTGGCACCCCGCACTGCGACGACGCGGGCCACATGATGGAGGACGGCCACTGCGTGCGGACGATCCACGCCGAGATCAACGCCGTCATCCAGGCGGCGAAGAACGGCACCTCGATCGACGGCGGCGCGATCTACGTCACCGCATCGCCGTGCTGGAACTGCTTCAAGGCGATCGCCAACGCCGGGATCCGGCGGGTGGTGTTCGGCGAGTTCTACCGCGACGATCGGATCTTCCAGGTCGCGGAGACCCTGGGGATCGAGCTCGTCGATTTGTCAGGTCGCGGATGAGCGGGGGCGGGTCGCGGACGAGCAGCGCGCGGCCGCGTCGCTTGCTGCTCGCGCTGGCGTGCGGCCTCTCGGGCTGCGCGCTCGGGCACGGCGAGTTCCGCCGCGGCGCGCCGCCGCCGCCCGGGGACACCGTCGCGATCGTCGTGCTCGGGGGCGCCGGTGCGCATGGCCCCGCCGCGGGCCCGACCTCCGCGCGCGTGACCGAAGTCATCGATGCGGCGCGCACCGCCGAGCGCGACGCGATCGTGCTGTTGCCCGGGGACTACGCGCCGCATCGCCGGGCCCGCCGCCGCGGCGCTCGGGCGGATCGCGGCGCCGCGGCGCCCGTCGTCGATGCGGCGATCGCCGCGACCCCGCGCGTCGGCACCCGCTTCGCACTGCCGGGCTGGGCCGAGCGCGGGCACGACCGCGGCAAGATCGCCCCCACCGCGTCGTCGGTGGTCCGCGTCGGCGCCGACGGGCGCGGGACCACGATCTCCCGCTGCGACGCCGCAGGTTGTCGGATCGACGCCGACGCGCCGCCGGGCCTGGTCGATCTGGTGCTGCTCGACCTCGAGCCGTGGCGGGTGCCGGGCAAGGACGACACCGCGGTGCGCCGCATCGACGCCCTGCTCGATGCCGTCGCCGGGATGCCCGACGCCGTGCCCCGCGTGCTCGTGGTGTCGATGCCGATCGAGGGCGCGTTCGAGGCCGGCCAGGGCGCGCAGTTCGGCCCCGCGGCGACCTTCCACGCGCTGCCGCCCAGCGTACAGCGCCACCTCGCCGCGGGCGTGTTCGTCGGCGTCATCGCGGGCGGCGAGCGCTCGCTGCACCTCACCGCGGATCTCACCGAGGCGATCCAGCGCAGCGATCGGGTGTGGCTGCGCGCGCCGGTGTGGCAGGTCGTCAGCGGCAACGCGAACAACCCCACCGCGGGCCGCGTGCTGCGACGCTCGGTGTGGAACGGCGGCGTCGCCCTGCGACCCGAGCGATCGACCTTCCGTCCCGGCTTCGCGGTGGTCCGCGTCGACGGGACGACGGCGACGATCGATCTGCTCGCGCGCCGCCGCGGCCACTGGGAGTCCGCCCGTGTCGCGCTGCCGCTGCGGCCGGCGCCCGCGCCCGCACGGGGCCCGACGCGCGCGTTGGACTTCTGCCCGCGCTGCCAGGACAAGCCCGCTGGCGAGCGCCCCTGACGACGCGCGCCGACCCCGGCCTGTCGACCCCTTCGAACGTCAGCCCGTCTCGCGCAGCACCGTGGTCGTCACGGTGCAGTTGCGCCCCGCCTGCTTCGCCGCGAGCAGGCACGCGTCGGCCTGCTCGATGAGCACCGCGGCGCCGTGGGGCCCCGGTCCGAGCCCGTCGAGGTCGGCGATGCCGATGGTCATCGTGGTGCCGCGGGCCCGTGGATCGCTGGCGAAGGCCACCCGGAGGCGGTCGGCGATCTGGGCCGCCACCGCGGTGCCCACCTGCGGCAGCACGATGAGGAACTCGTCACCACCCCAGCGGCACACGCGATCGGTGGGCCGCAGGTGCGCCCGGAAGCACGCCGCCGCGCACTGCAGGACGTCGTCGCCTGCCGGGTGGCCGAGGGTGTCGTTGACGCGCTTGAAGTGATCGAGGTCGACCATCATCACGGCGATCGCCTCGTCGGTGTGCATCGCGCTGAGGTACGCGCCATCCAACCACTCGGCGAGGGCATGGCGGTTGGCCAGGCCGGTCAACGCGTCGCGCCGCGCCATCGTGCGCTCGGCGTCGAGCTGCACGAGCCGCGCCCACGCGCGACGGGCCACGGCGACCAGGTCGAGGAGCTGCTGCCGCCAGATCGCGAGATCCTCGGCGGACCCAACGAGGATCTCGAGCCGCACCGGCGGGGCGTCCGGGCCTGAGAGGCGCAGCGGCAGCGTCGCCGTCGGCGTCCCGTCGTCGACCGAGCCGGACTCGCACCACACGCGTGTACCGTCGAGGACGCGCGCACACGTGGCTCCGAACGCGGCGACCATCTCTTCGGTGCACACCTGCGCGAGCGCCTCGTGATCCGGCGCGTCGATCACCCGCATCGCGAAGCGAACGACGGGCGGCGTGGCATCTTGGAGGGACAAGGTCGACCCACGGCATCGCCCAACGCTCGCCGCCCTGAAGGCGCCGCTGCGCCGCCGGCCGGCCGTAGGCGAACCGGTCCTCACGTCGGGCGGTCCCCAAACGGACCCGTGCCGCGCTTGCCCGCGTCGGCGGCCGGTCGAACAAGGCAACGGTGCCCCCAGGCGGTGAACGCATCGCGGTCCTCGCGCTCCAGCGCCTCGGCGACGTCCTCACGGCGGCGCGCGTGACCGAGGCGCTCTCGCGGCGCGCGTGCACGGCGAGCGTCGAGGTGATCCACTGGGATGCGACCTCGCAGGCCGCCGCGCTGCTGCCCGGCGTCTCCGCGCGCCACGCCCTGCCCTTCGGCGGCCTGCGCCGCGCCGCGCGGGCCCACCCGCTCGCGCCGCTGCGGACGCTCAGCCGCGCGGTCGACCACATCACCGACGCCCGCGGGTTCGATCGCGTCATCAACCTCTCGTCGACGCGCTTCTCGTGCTGGCTCGCCCCCGCGCTCCTGTCCCCGGGCGGGACGGTGTCGGGCCCCTCGATCGATCCCCTCGGCCGCTATGCGGCGAGCTCCAACGCGATCACCTACCTCAACGAGTGGGGCGTCGATCCCGAGCTCAACGTCTTCGCCCACCAGGACCTCTACGCCCACGCGGCCGGCGTGCGCCTGGCCGGGTTCTCCGGGCTGCGCGAGGGCGGCGGCCGCCGCAGCGGCCCGATCGTGTTCCACCCCTTCGGCAGCGAGCGCGCCAAGGACTGGCGCACCGCCGACGACTGGCGCGCGCTCGTCGGTCGGCTCGGCGCCACCTTCGGTCGCCCGTGCGTCCTGATGGGCGCGCCGTTCGAGGCCGAGGCGCTCGCCGACATCGCGCGGGGCACCGGCGCGACCGTGGCGACGTGGCCGCTGTCCGCCTGCGTCGGTCTCCTCGACGACGCGACGGGCCTCGTGAGCGTCGACACCGTCGCGATCCACCTCGCTGCGCTGCTCGGCTGCCCCAACGTCGCGCTGCGTCAGGGCCCCGCGCGCGGCCTGGCGTTCGTCGCCGGGACCGCCGAGCTGTGTGTCGACGCCGAGCACGACATGGCCAGTGTCGACGAGGTCGTCGCGCTCGCCGAGCGCCACTTCTCCGAGCGTCCGATCCCGCTCGCCGCGGACCCGAGCTGGCGCACGCGCCTGAGGATCCGCGAGGGGTACCGCGACCACTACGGATTCCTCGGGCTGGCGACGCCGAGCTGGTGCCGCGCCGACGGCGACTGGAAGGTCGACGACGCCAGCGACCGGCAGTGGCGAGGCCTCTGGCGCACCAGCTTCGACGGCGAGCAGCCACCGCGCGCCGTGATCGAGGCGCTGATGAACGGGACCGGGCGCTTCGACGCCCCGCGCTGGGACGCGCTGCTGCGCGCGCCCGACGGGCTCGGTTGTGCCGCGCGCGGCTGCGTCCGCGGATCGCAGAGTGCAGCATGACGCGCCGAGCCACACCCCTGCTCGATCCCACCGGCCCCGCGGCCGACGGCTCCGCTGCGACGGGCGCCGTGCCCCACGCGATCGTCGGCGACAGCCTGCTCGGCATCGTCGTCGCGAACCCGCCGCCGCCGCCTCCACCCTCCGGCGAACCGACGGTCGTCTGGGTGCACGACGGCGCCGGTGGGACCGAGCCACCACCCGGCGCGACGTCGTGCACCGTCGACGAGGCGCTGCGCTGGGCCGCCGACGGCCCGCCGCCGTGGCTGCACCGCCGACGGCTCGAGGGGATCCTCGTGCAGTACGCGGCTGATGCCCCCGCCGCGGTTCGCCGCGCCGCCCGGGGCCTGCGCGAGCGCGTCACGCCGCGCGACGTCGCCGGCCTCCGCGACCTCGCGGTGGCGTGGGGCAACCCTGCGCTCGTCGACGCGCTCGCCCGACTCGGCGCCCACCGAGCGCCGACGTTCGCCGACCTCGCGCGGGCACTCGGCCGCAGCGACGATCCCGACGCCCCCCACTTCGCCCGGCTGTGCTGGGCCCTGGAGCACCTATGACGCAACCGCCCAGTGCCACCGTGCCCGGCCTCGGCACGCTCGTCGCCGAGCTCGCTCAGATCAATTGCGCCCTGTGGCACGAGGAGGACGCGGCGCGCGGCGGCGACGACGTCGCGGTGGCCCGGGCCAAGCGCAACATCGACCGCCTCAACCAGCGGCGCAACGACACCATCGAGGCGATCGACGATCTCGTGATCGGCTGGGCCGCCCGCGCGCGGGGTCACCATGGCTGAGACCGTGGGCTCCCTCGTCGACAAGCTCACCATCGTCGAGCTGCGGCGCTTCCACACCGAGCAGGCGATGCTCAACTCGGCCGCGAGCGTCGACGTCCGTCACGCCGCCGCGATGCGCCTGCGGATCGTCGACGAGCAGCGCGAGGATCTCCAGGCCGAGCTCGACGCGCTGTGGACCGCCATCTGCAGCGGCGCGACGCTGCCGAAGGTCTACCGCCAGCTCAAGCTCTACAACGATCCCGCGCTTCGACGCGCCAGCGGCGGCCAGCCCGGCGGCAAGCCCGACGACTGAACGCGCCTGCTCATTCGCACGGCGGCTCGGTCATGCCCGCGATCCACTCGCTGATCAGATCGGCCCCGAAATCGTCGGCCAGGAGGCTCGGCAGCTCGGGCATCTTGATCTCGGGATCCGTCGTACGCATTCGGAACGGCACGATGCTCCGGTCGGGATCGCCGGGCCAGATGTCGACCTGGTTGCCGCCCGCGCCACCGCCCGCCGCCGCCGGCACCTTGCACACGCCGTACTTCGCGGGGTCGTCCTCCCAGTAGAGGAACGACAGACCGCTGGGCCCGCCCCCGGCGCCGGGGCGATGGCAGTGGGCACAGTTGCCGTGGAGGTACGAGCGCGCGCGCAGGGCGAGGTCGCCGTCCCCGGCCGGTGGCGTGAACGCGGGCAGATCCGCCGCGGGCCCCGGCGAGACCTCGAAGAGGCCGAGCTCGCTGAACAGATCGATCTGATTGCCGGCGCCCGGCGCGTCGGCGGGCGCATCGACGTTGAGCTGGTGCGTCGTCGGTCCGAGCACACGGGCGACATCATCGCGGGCGTGGCAGTCCTCGCACGTGTTCTGATCGGGCACGAGGTAGAGCTGCGTCGCCGGCTGGCCCTCGGCGTCGACGTACGCGAGATCGACGTCGGCGCCACCCTTGATCCGCGTCGCCTCGACCTGCTCGTCGTCCCACAGGTAGATGTACGACTCCCAGCCCGTCGTCTCGTGGATGAGCAGGCGGGTCTCGACGATCCGCGGCGCGTCGGCGTCGTCGCTGCGATCGGTGTCGAAGAAGAACGTCTTGATGAAGATCGTGCCCTCGGGGAACGACCACTCGTCCTGTTCGGTGACGCCGATCTTGCCGCCCTCGGGCAGCCGCATGTAGCGGCCCTTGCCGGCGAAGTCGGCCCACAGCGGGGCCGCCACGGTGTACGAGATCACGCCCTCGGCCGGCTGTTGATCGACGAGCGCCCCCTCGAAGAAGCCCCAGTCCGAGAGGCGATCATACGGGGGATCGCCCGGATCGACGGCCGTGGTGTCGGACCCCGACTCGCCGGCGCCGCCGTCCGCGGAACCGCAGGCACACACGACGGCGAAGACGGAGCAGAGGGCCGAGCGCGTCATGATCGGCTCCTCACTCGGTGGGCAGCGGGTCGTGGCTGCACGCCACCAGGCTGACATCCGTGCTGATGCCCATGCCCTGCGCGCAGAGATCGGCGTCCATGAAGCGCACCGAGGCGGCCTCGGCGACACAGTTGGACAGGGCACCGTCCGTGTTGTCCTTGTCGGCGGCGAAACACCCGTCGAAGACGATGTCCGGCGTCGGCATCGCCATGCCGGTCAGCAGCGACAACAGCGGATCGGGATCCGAGCCGTTGTTGGTGTACGTGTTGTCGTGGATGAAGTTGCCCTCCGAGTAGATGTCGTACTCGGGATCGTTCGGCGGCTCGAAGAGGCCGGACTCGGAGCTGTAGGCGATGAGCCCGACGCCGACGCTGCGGTTGTTGGCCACCTGGTTGTCGTGGACCTCGTTGCCATCGGCCGCGAGCACCAGGATCCCCACGCCGGGCGGCACGATGCCGACGACCGTGCCGGGGTCGGCGAAGTTGTCGGTGTTGTTGTCGTGGATGTCGTTCTCGTACATGTTGGTGCGCTTGCCGTCCTTGACGTCGAGGCCCGGCAGGTTGAACACCAAGATGCCCGCGGTGTTCGCGTAGGCCTCGTTGCGGCGCACGATCGCGTCGGTGGAATTCTCGACCTCGATGCCGGCGACGTTGTCGTGGGCGACCGAGTCTTCGATGATGATCTGCGTCGACTGGCCGACGTAGATGCCCGCATCGCGGGCGCCGGCGACCAGGCAGTCGCGGATGACGACGCCGTTCGCCTGAACCGGGTAGAGGCCGTAGGCGCCGTTGTCGAGGGAGTGCTCGGCCTCCCAGATCACGTCGACGCGCTCGAAGGTGACGTTCTCGACCTGGTCGGCGCGGATGCCATCGCCGGGCGTGTTGCGGACCATGAAGTCCTGCATCGTGACGTCGTTGCCCTTGACGAGCAGGCCGTTGCCGCCGGTCTGCTGGGCGGTGAAGTCGAGGATGGTCATGTCACGGCCCGCGCCGCGCAGCGTGATCCCGTTCGACTGCAGGGTCAGCTGCCGGGTGGGCTTGAACTCGCCCGCGCCCAGGCACACGGTCATGCCGTCGGTCGCGTCGACGAAGGCCTCGGCGAGGGCGGTCTGATCGTCCTCGCTCGGCTCGACGTAGAGGTTGCAGCCCTCCGGCAGCGCGCCCGTGGTGCCGCCGCTGCTGTCGGCGTTGGCCGTGTCACCGGTGCCGCTGTCGGTCCCGTCGCCGCCGCTGTCCGAGGCGCAGGCAGCCAAGAGTGAGGCGAGAAGGGCGGTGCGGAGCTTCGCGTCGGTGACGATCATGGGCGGTTCCTCGAGGCGCGGGAGATTCCCGCAGGTCGCAGTAGAGGTCGGGGCGAGGTTCCCCCTCGCCTGCATGGGGCCCGCCCTGCACCCCGATGGGGCGCGGGCGGGCGCGGACACAACGCTCACTCGGCGTTGAGGATCATCGTGAACACGACGTTGTTCGCCGTGCCCGCGCGGCCCTCGGCGACGACCGAGCCGCCGACCGACGCCGTGAAGTCCTCGCCGGTCTGCATGCCGCCGAGGATCACGAAGATGCCCGTGTCGGTGGTCGCGTCGGCGACGATGGTGTTGTCGGCCGCCACGTAGCGGATGACCGCGGCGCTGCCGGGCGCCGCCTCGACCACGGCGCCCGCGATCGGCATGCCGGCCGCGTCGCGGACCAGGCCGACGATGCCGCCGGCATCACCGAGGGGCAGGAGCTCCGCGGGCACATCGACGTCCGTGCCGAGCGCGGTCGACCAGGCGTCGAGCGAGGCGGTCGGGACCAGCCACAGGTCGTGGATGCCGTTCGCGACGCCGTACGCCGAACCCTCGGCCGGCGACGCGAGGCCGGTCGCGGTGAGGTAGGCGCCGGGCGCCTCGACCAGGGCGATGATCGCGATGGCCGCGCTGATCGGGACCTCGGTGGTGACGTCGAGGCGGCCGTCGGCGCCCGAGGTGGCCTCGGCCAGGGCGTCGGCGCCGGCCGGGTTGGTGATCGCGTTGAGGGCGGCGGCGACCTTCATCGTCGCGCCTTCGGTCGGCGCGAGCGTCGAGAAGTCGAACACGGTGCCGGTGATGCGGGTGTTGCAGCCGGCGTCGGTCATCGACGGGGTCGGGTCACAGACGGCGTCGGCGTTGAGCGGCACGTCGGTGAAGATCGTGCAGACGCCCGAGGCACAGTCCGAGTTCGCGGTGCACGCGGCGCCATCGGCGTTCGGTCCGCCGACGCCGTAGCACTCGCCGGCGGGGCCGCCGGTGGTGTCCGCACCGCCGCTGCTCGCCGAGTCGGTGTCCGTCGCGCTCACCGTCGAGGTGGCGCTGTCGGTCGCGCTGGCGGTCGCGCTGTCGGTGGCGGAGGCGGAGGCGGTCGCCTCGGTGTCCGAGGCCGCCGTCCCAGCGCCGGTGTCGTCGCCGTCGTCGGCAGCACACGCGCCCAGGGCGAGGGCCGAACCAAGGATCAATGCTTTGCGAACGTTCAACATCGCGTCGTCTGCCTTCTGCGGTAAGTGGGGCGGCGGTGCCCGGCGCCCGGCCATGGCCGGGACGCACGTCGGGTTCGCCGGCCGCGGAGCCTAGCAGGGCGGTCAGGGGCCGCCAAGGCGGACGGCGCGCGGGCGCGCGGCGCGAACGGGCGCGCGCCATGGGGGCGAGGGGCGGATGTGCACGATCGGTCACCTCGTCGGGGATGGGACGGGGCGGGAACGGGCACGGGCGGGAACGGGCACGGGCACGGGCACGGCGAAGGCTGGCGAACGCTTTGCGTTCGTCAGCCTTCGATCTCCGTGAACCCCTTCGGCTTCACGAACACGAACGCATCATCGCCGAGGCCGCCGTTGCGCTTCACGCCGCTCAGCACGAAGTGGTTCGTGCTCCCGTCGCCGTTCAGCACCACGAACGCATCCACGCGGCCGGTCGCGTCGTCGACCACCAGCAGCAGCTGCTGGTAGTGCGGGCTCTTCTTCAGCGGCTGCATCTGCACGACGGTGTGCGCGGGCTGGCCGTAGCGCTTGATCAGCTTCTCGCCGGCGATGCGGACCTTGAAGTCGTCGAGGAGCTGGCGGCCGCCGAAGAGGAACTTCTCGGCGCCGGCGAAATCCGAGCTGTCGACGTCCTTGCGCAGCACCTGCTTGGTGTCCCGCTCGACCACGCGCACCGTGTTGCCGTCGACCCAGAAGTCGGGGTTGTCCTCGCCCTGGTAGTCCCACACCATCTTGCCGGGCTTCTTCACCCGCAGCGTGCCGTCGCTCACCGTCTTGGTGCCGTACACCGGGTGGACGTACGTCTGCTTGAACGTCGACTCGAAGTCGGTGGTGTCGTCGTAGAACTTCTGGACCTTCGCCAGCAGCTTGCTGGCCGCGCCCTTCTCCGCGACGGGCTCGGCGCCGGCGAAGTCGTCGACGGCCGGCAGCGGCTCGGGGTCGGCGGGCTTGGCGGGCGCGCTGCAGGCGAGACCGTACGAGAGCATGCAGGTGACGAGATCCATGGCGGCGGGCTCCGGTTCGCCGCAGCGTAGCGCCGCGGCCCTACCCTGTCGACGCACGAGCCGCGGTTTGGGATGCAATCCGCGGCCGGCCCGCGACGCCGGCCGGGCGGCCGCCCTGCACTGGAGCCCGGCGGGAGCGCGTCAGGCGGCGGACACGAACACCTCGCGCGGCGTCGTGCCGCGGGCGGGACCGATCACCCCGCGCTCCTCCATCGCCTCGACGATCTTCGCGGCGCGGTTGTACCCGATGCCGAGCCGCCGCTGCAGCATGCTGGTCGAGACCTTCTGCGCCTCGGCGACGATCTCGACGGCCTTGTCGTACATGGGATCGAGGCTCTCGTCGGCGTCGCCCGTCTCGCCCTCGTCGTCGCGCTTGCGCACGATGTCCATGTTGTAGACGGGCTTGGCCTGGCGCTTGACGAAGTCGACGACCTTCAGGATCTCGTCCTCGGACACGTAGCAGCCATGCACGCGCTCGGCCTGCATGCCGCGGTCCATGTGCAGCATGTCGCCCATGCCGAGCAGCTGCTTCGCGCCCTTGCCGTCGAGGATCGTGCGGCTGTCGACCTCGGAGGTGACCTGGAACGCGATGCGCGAGGGGAAGTTGTTCTTGATCGTGCCGGTGATGACGTCGACCGACGGCCGCTGGGTCGCCACGATGAGGTGCAGGCCGGCGGCGCGCGCCTTGGCGGCGATGCGGGCCACGCTCTGCTCGACCTCCTTGCTCGCGACCATCATGAGGTCGGCGAACTCGTCGATGATCACCACGATGTACGGCAGCTTGCTCGGCCGCTCGGGCATGTCGACCTGGCCGCCGGTCACCGACAGCGGGTTGCCCTGGGCGTCGAACGTCGTGCCGGACAGCTTGCTGCCCAGCGCCCCGTCCTCGCCGTACTCGGCCGCGTCGCGCTCGACTTCGGCGGCCGCGAGCTCGAGCTGGCGGCGCTCGGTGTCCCACTCGGCCTGCAGCTCGGGCAGCTTGCGGTTGTAGCCGGCGATGTCGCGGACCTGCGCCTCGGACAGCAGGCAGTAGCGGCGCTCCATCTCCTGCACCGCCCAGCGCAGGGCCAGCGCGGCCTTCTCGGGATCGGTGACCACCGGCAACAGCAGGTGCGGGATGCCCTCGTAGATCGACAGCTCGAGCATCTTCGGGTCGATCATCACCATGCGCACGTCCTCGGGCGAGCACGTGTACAGCAGCGAGCAGACCATCGCGTTCACGCCGACCGACTTGCCCGAGCCCGTCGCGCCGGCGACGAGCAGGTGCGGCGCCTTGGCGAGGTCGGTGTACGTGACGTGGCCGGTGATGTCCTTGCCGAGGGCGAGCGGCAGCTTGTTGCCGGACCCGAAGCCCTCCATGCCGAGGATCTCCTTGATGTAGACCGTCTCGCGGATCTTGTTCGGGACCTCGAAGCCGACCGTGGACTTGCCGGGGATCGGCGCGAGGATGCGGATGCGCAGGGCCTCGAGCGCCATCGCGATGTCGTTCTCGAGGCTCTCGATCTTCGACAGCTTGACCCCGGCCTCGGGCTTGAACTCGTAGCGCGTGATGACCGGACCCGGGTGGATCTTGGTGACCTTGCCGCGGATCTTGAACTCGGCGAGCGCGGCGACGAGGCGCTGCGCCTGCTCGAGCACGAAGTTGCGATCGAACTCGTTGGTGACGGGGCTGGCCGCCTCGAACAGGTGCAGCGGCGGCAGCTCATAGGCGCCCTGCGTGAGGCGGATGACGCCGGGGATCGCCGACTCGGCGCGGCGCGCCGGCGGCTGGATCTTGGGCGCGGGGGCCTGCTTCGCCAGCTCCTCGGGGCGCGGCGGCGGGCTCTTCTTCGCCTTCGCGGGGGCCTCGGTGGGCGCGCCGACGACGATCTCCGGGAGGTCCGTGGGGCCGCCCGACTTGGGCGCCTTGGCGCGCGCCGACGCGGCGCGGGGGCTCGGCGCGGCCTCCTCGGCAGCGTCGTCCTCCTCGTCTTCGTCCTCGGCCTCTTCCTCCTCTTCGTCCTCGTCTTCGGCCTCGTCCTCGGCCTCCTCCTCGTCCTCGTCCTCGACCTCTTCGTCCTCTTCTTCTTCCTCCTCGTCCTCGTCCTCCGCGTACGCCTCGTCGTTCGCGGGGGCGGCCTTCGCCGCGCCGCGACCGATCGCCGGTGCCACCGGTCCGCGCCGCGACGCGGCGGCCTTCGCCGGCGGCGCGCCCTCGTCCTGCGCGGCCGAGCGCAGCAACGCCATCGCGCCGTCGAAGAGGTAGCGACCCAGCGAGGTGCAGCCCCTGGCCACCGTGCGACCGAGCGCGACGAGGTGACTCGCCGACAGCGGCGTCGAGGCGATGAGGCCGATGCACATCACGGTGCCGGCGATGAGGTACGTGCCGGCGCGGTGGAAGAGGCCCAGCGACACCTCGCCGACGAGTTCGCCCCCGAGTCCGCCCGCGGTGTAGCCGTGCACGCGGTAGTGCGGGAACGACACGTGGAGCAGCACGCACCCCGCGATGGTCGCGATGGTGAAGCCGACCGCGTCCGACAGCGTGAGGTCGATGCCGCGACCCAGCAGCGACTGCACCCCCATCGCGATCACGCCGAGCGCCACGAGGTACGCGGCCATCCCGAAGCTGGCGTACAACGCGCCCGCGAGCAGGTGCCCGACCGGACCCATCCACGCGGTCGCGCCCGTCTGGTACGAGAAGAGCCCGCCCAGGGTCAGGATCCCCAGGGCCAGCAGGGCGACGCCCGTGAACTCGCCCCAGCCCCGGCCCTGCGCCGGCGCCTCGACCTTCCCCTTGCCCCGCCTGTTCGCCATTTTTCCTCGGAAACTCGGTGACTTAGGACGTCTGCTCGGGCAGCGTCCCCTCGTATCCTACATAGTCCCACACGGAACTCAAGCAAACGCCGGAACGGCGTTGGAACGGGTGTACCTTCGTCCGCCCCATGCGACGCGCCACGCTTCTCGTGCTCCTGTGCTCACTCTCCCTCGTCGGCGGCTGCAAGGCCAAGAAACTGCAGGCCGAGCTCGACCGCACCAAGGGCGAGCTCGCCCAGACCAAGGGTGACCTCGACAAGTCCCGCTCCGAGAACGACGCGCTCAGCAAGCAGAACGTCTCGTACGAGAAGCGGATCGCCGAGCTCGAGGGTGAGCTCGCCCAGCTCAACGCGCAGATCGAGGACCTCGCCAAGGAGCAGGGCATGAGCGCCAAGGAGCTCGCCGAGCTCCGCGCCGAGAAGGCCAAGCGCGACGCCGAGCTCAAGGTCTACAAGGATCTGTTCGGGCGCCTCAAGGCGCTCGTCGACGCCGGCACCATCGAGGTCGTGTTCCGCAAGGGCCGCATGGTCGTCAAGCTGTCCGACTCGATCCTCTTCGACTCGGGCAAGACCAAGCTGCGCCCCGAGGGCGAGGCCGCGGTCGCGCAGCTCGTGCCCGCGCTGAAGAGCGTCGGCGACCGCGAGTTCCTCGTCGCCGGCCACACCGACAACATCCCGATCAAGACCGCCCGGTTCAAGAGCAACTGGGAGCTGAGCACCGCGCGCGCCGTCGTGATGGTCGACGCGATGATCGAGCAGGGCTACCCCGCCGCGCAGCTCGGCGCCGCCGGCTTCGCCGAGTTCGACCCGGCCGCCGACAACAGCACGCCCGAGACCCGCGCGCAGAACCGCCGCATCGAGATCGTGCTCATGCCGCTGCTCGGGGACATCCCGGGCATGCAAGAGATGCTCAAGAAGAAGTAGGCCGCGTCGGCGTCACCGCACCACGGTGAGGTGGTGCGGGTTGCCGTGCAGCTCGAGCCGCGCGCGCAGGTTGGCCTGCCCCGCGACGTGCCAGCGATCGCCCGGGGTCGACGGCTGGACCTGCAGCATCGGCGTCGCGTCGATCGCCTGGGTGTCGATCGCCTCGCCGCCGTAGTCGCTGACGTGGAACAGCGCGGCGTAGGGCGCGTTGGCGATCGAGCCGTGGATGATGAGCTGGACGTCGACGAGCCCGCGGCCGCTCGCGGCGCGGAGCACCTCGACGACGCGGCCGCGGTTGCTGCGGACGTACACCGGGGCCAGCTCGAGGTCGCGTCGGTAGAGGATCGTCGGACCCAGCACCGTGTTCCGGTTGAGCTGCAGCTCGACGCGCATCCCCTGCGTGGCGGGCCCCGCGGCGCCGCTCGGGTGCTCGAGGGCGACCCACCGCAACCACACGACGAAGTCGTCGCGGCGCAGGTCGAAACGCAGAAGCGGGTAGTTGACCTCCACGTGCGATGGGCAATGTACCCGATTCGGGTCCCCGATCGGGTCCCCGTTCGGGTCCCCGATTGCCCCGACCGTCGGCCACGTGACAGGCTTCCCGCGCCACGAACATGCGCGACCCCGTCGTCATCCCCGACCGCCTCAACATGGTCAGCTTCTTCCTCGACGATCGGCTCGCCGAGGGGCGCGGCGACGACGTCGCGATCATCCACAGCGGCCTGACCCAGGGCGGCGACGTGGCGACCGCCCCGACGACCCAGGTGACGTATCGGGAACTCGCGGCGGACAGCTGCCGTGTCACCAACTTGCTGCGCGAGCTCGGCCTGCGCATCGAGGACCGCGTGCAGCTCCTGCTGCTCGATACGCCCGAGTTCGCCTCGGCGTACTTCGGCATCCTGCGCGCCGGCTGCGTCGCGGTGCCGACCAACACCTGGCTGCAACCCAAGGACTACGCCTACTACCTCGAGTACGCGCGCCCGCAGGCCGTCATCGTCGACGCGGAGGTGTGGCCGATGCTCGAGCCCGTGTGGCGCGACGCGCCATACACCAAGCACTTCATCGTGGTCGATCGCGCCGGCGGCAAGGTGCCCGACGGCACCATCGACTGGCACGCGGCCATGGCCCGGCAGTCGCCCGAGGCCAAGATCGAGCCCACGTGGCGCGACGACTTCGCGACGTGGCTGTCGTCGTCGGGCTCGACGGGCAACCCCAAGTGCGTGCCGCACATGCACCACGACTTCGTGTGGAACACCGTCGCGTACGCCCAGCGCACCCTGCAGCTGAAGTCGACCGACGTCACGCTCTCGGCGCCCAAGCTGTTCTTCGGCTACGCGCTCGGCAGCAACCTGCTGTTCCCGCTCAGCGTCGGCGGTCGCGCCGTGCTCACCCACGAGCGCCTCGAGGCCCGCGACTACCTCGGCCTCATCGAGCGCTTCGGCGTCACGCAGTTCGTGACGGTGCCCACCAACATCGCCAAGCTCGTCGCCCTCGACGAGACCCGGCGCCACGACCTGTCGAGCCTGCACTCGCTGGTGAGCGCGGGCGAAGCCCTGCCCTCCCGCATCTACCGCGACTTCAAGGTCCGCTACGGCGTCGAGATCTACGACGGCATCGGCTCGGCCGAGATGTTCCACGTCTACATCACCAACCGCCCCGGTGACGTGAAGGAGGGCAGCCTCGGTCGCATCGTCGACGGCTACACGCACCGGCTCGTCGACGACGACAACCGCGAGGTCGCGCCCGGCGAGATCGGCACGCTGGTGATCCAGGGCCCCTCGGCCGGCGCCGGGTACTGGCGCATGCGCGACCGGAGCCGCGAGACGTTCTGGGGGGACGCGGTCAAGGGCGGCGACAAGTTCCACGTCGATGCCGACGGCTACTTCTGGTACTGCGGCCGCGGCGACGACATGCTGAAGTGCTCCGGCGTGTACGTCTCGCCGGTCGAGGTCGAGAACTGCCTGCTCGGGCACGCGGCCGTGCGCGAGGCCGGCGTGGTCGGATTCCGCGACGAGGCCGGGCTCGAGAAGGCGATGGCGTTCGTCGAGCTCCACGACCCGACCCTGGCCTCCGATGCGCTGGCGGCCGAGCTCGTCGCGTTCGCCCGCGGGCACATCGCCGCGTTCAAGGCCCCGCGCCGCATCGTGTTCACCACGCTGCCGCGGACCGAGACCGGCAAGATCAAGCGCAACGAGCTGCGCGCGCGCGTGGGGGACACCTGATGCGCGGGGTCTTCGCCGAGATCGATCGGCTCACCTACCCGGCGGTCGCGCGCCTCCTGGCGAGCGACGCCCGCAAGATCGCGATCCTGCCGGTCGGCAGCGTCGAGGCCCACGGCCCGCACCTGCCGCTCGGCACCGACACGTTCATCAGCGTCGAGGTCGCGAACCGAGCCGGGCGCCGACTCGCCGACGACGGCATGGTGTGCCTGCGATTCCCCGCGATCGCCTACGGGGTCACCGACTGGGCGGCGATGTTCGCCGGCACCACCTCGATCTCGGCGGACGCCACCTTCGCGATGATCTTCGAGGCGTGCCGCGCCATCGCGGGCATGGGCTTCGATCGCGTGGTGCTGACCAACGCGCACCTCGAGCCGGCGCACATCTCGACCCTGCGCGCCGTGGCCAAGCGCTTCGCCGAGGAGCTCGGCCGGCCGCTCGTGTTCCCCGACAAGACGCGGCGGCTCGCGGCGGCGCGGCTCACCGACGAATTCCGCAGCGGCTCGTGCCACGCGGGGCAGTACGAGAGCAGCCTCGTGCTCGCGATCCACCCCGAGCTCGTGGATCTGCCGCGCGCGCAGGAGCTGCCCGAGCACGTGGTGCCGCTGCACGAGCGGATCGCCGCGGGCGCGCGCGATTTCGTCGATTGCGGGCTCCCCGACGCCTACTGCGGCAACCCTGCCGGGGCCTCGCGGGCCGAGGGCGAGCAGTCGCTCGCCACGCTGACGGACCTCGTCGTCGAGGCGGTGCAGGCGAGCTTCGAGCCGCCGGCGTGACGCCTCCGCGTTGCGGTATCCTGCCGCGATGAAGATCGCCTGCGTCGCCGCGGCCGCCGTCGTCGTCCTGCTCGCCGCGTGTGGAGGCGACGATCCGTCCTCCGGCGAGGCGGGCGACACCGCCGCGGCCGATACGACCGGCGACGGGACCGGCACCGGCACCGACGCGCCGGCGTCGACGTCCGCCTCCGGGTCGGCGACCGAGGGCGACACCGGCGTCGACGCGGCCCGCCCCGACTGGGTGCACGACCTCGCGCCGCTGATGGCCGAGCACTGCGTGTCGTGCCACAGCGACGGCGGCATCGCGCCCTTCCCCCTCGACGACTACGAGAACGCCTCGCTGTGGGCCCCCGCGGCGGCGGCCCAGGTGGCGGCGGGCCTGATGCCGCCGTGGCACGCGGTCGAGACCGACGAGTGCGCGCCGCCGCTGCCGTTCAAGCACGACGCGCGGCTCTCCGCCGATCAGATCGATCTCGTGGTCGACTGGGCGGCCGCGGGCGCGCCTGAGGGCGATCCCGCCGACGCGGCGCCGCTGCCCGAGCCGCAGGACCTCGACCTCGCGGATCCGTCCGGCACCGCGACGATGGGCAGCGCCGTCGAGGTGCCCGCGGCCGGCTCGACGCTCGACTACTTCCACTGCCTCAGCTTCGATCCCGGCCACACCACCGACGTCTACGTCGACGGGCTGCAGGTCATCCCCGGCAACCGCGGGATCGTCCACCACGTGCTGATGTTCGTCGACGAGCAGGCCGACTCGGCGAACTGGGACGGCGGCGTGCTCGAGGATTGCGGCGGCGGCTCCGGGGTCGGCAGCGCCACGCTGGTCGGCGGCTGGGTGCCCGGCAGCCTGCCGATCGAGACGCCCGACGACGTCGCGATCCGCCTGCCGGTCGGCGCGCGGATCATCTTCAACATGCACTACCACAACGCCAGCGACGCGGCGCAGACCGACGACGGCACCGGCGTCGCGCTGCGGTGGAGCACCGCCCTGCCCCGCTACATCGGCTCGTTCCAGCTCGTGGGTGCGCCGGGGGCCGGCGACATGGTCGACGCGCCGTTCATGATCCCGGCGGGCGCGACCGACCACGTCGAGCGCCTGCGCTACGAGGTGCCGGACCTCGGCGTCCCCGAGATCCGCGTGTTCTCCATGACGAACCACATGCACAAGGTCGGCGTCGACATGAAGGTCACGATGACCCGCGGCGCCGACGAGACGTGCATGCTGCAGACGCCGCGCTGGGACTTCAACTGGCAGCGGCAGTACCTCTACGACGCGGCGGTCGAGGAGCTGCCCGAGGTGCTGCCGGGTGACGTCGTCGAGGTGCGCTGCACCTACGACAACACGCTCGCCAACCCGGGCGTCGCCGAGGCGCTCGCGGAGGTCGGCCTCGACGCGCCGCAGGACGTCACGCTCGGCGAGGGCACGCTCGACGAGATGTGCCTCGCGGGCGTGGGCATCGCGGTGCGACCGTTCTAGTCCCTCACGAGCACGCCAGCACACCGGCGTCGGTGAGCAGCGCGTGCATCGGCACGTCGTGGGCGTCCATAGGGATCGGCCCCTCGATCGGATCGACGAACGTGCGAAACGCGACGCCGAGCCGGAGCACGTCGGCTCGATCGCGCAGGGGCCCGAGGGCGCGGTCGTAGTAGCCGCGGCCGAAGCCGATCCGCGCGCCGTCGCGGCCGAAGCCGAGGCCGGGCACGAGGACCAAGGGCGGCGCGACCTCGGCGAGGGCGCGCGGTGGTTCGGTACCCGGCGCGGGCTCGAGCAGGCCGAAGCAGCCGGGCACGAGCTGGGCACGATCGACGGTGCGCACGAACGCCAGCGCGTCCCCTCGCACCCACGGCAGCCACACCTCGACGCCGCGCGACCACGCGTCGTGGAGCAGCGCCCAGGTGTCGGGCTCACCGCGGACGCCGACGAACGCCGCGATCGATCGCGCGGCCGACCACGCGGGGTGGCCCAGGAGCGCCTCGGTGAGGCTGGCGCTGCCTCGCGCGACGTCGGCGGGCGCGAGCGCGGCGCGACGGGCCCGCAGCGCCGCGCGCAGGGCCGCCTTCGCGTCGTCGGTTGCCGCGATCGCCGTCACGCGCACGCCGAGGTGTCGTACTCGCACGTCATCGGATCGCACGCGAGCTCGCCGTCGACGTAGCCCAGCGACGCGCAGTCGTTGCCCCCGAGGTCTTCGCCGTCGCAGGCCTCGGCGCCGCCGATGATCCCGTCGCCGCAGGTGCCACCGGTCGACTCGGTGCCGCTCGAGTCGGTGCCCGTCGAGTCCGTACCGGTCGAGTCGGTGCCCGTCGAGTCGCCGGTCGTCTCGGACCCCGAGTCGCTCCCGCCGCTGCCCGACGATCCATCGTCGGTGTCGATCCCGCCGCTGCTTTCGGTCGGGCTCGCGGTGTCCGCAGCGGAGTCCCCGGTGCTGCCGTCGGTCGGCGAGGTGTCCGACGCGCTCGCGGTGGCGGTCGCGTCGGTGGGATCGGTCGCATCGGCGGAGGCGGTGAACGATCCATCCGTGCCGCCGTCGCCGGTGCTGCCCGCGGCACCCGTGCTGACGTCGGTGCCCTCGATCCCGAGGCACCCGCCCGCCGCCGCGATCACCACCGCGAGCGACGCAGACCGGCATCCAAGTCCAAGCGCAAGACGAGTCATGCCCGCGATCATAGCCGAACTGTCGCCGGCCCCACGGCGCGCCGACGACCCATGCCCGCCGCCCCACCGCGTGGCGCCCCGCCCCGTCCGGACGCCCCGGGGGCGTCCGGGGCGCCTGCCGCACACGCCCGCCACGGCCCCGCGACTCGCCGTTGTCGGCCCCGCGGCGCCGTGCTACTAGAGGGCGAGCACGCGGGAGTAACTCAGTTGGTAGAGTGTCAGCTTCCCAAGCTGAATGTCGCGGGTTCGATTCCCGTCTCCCGCTCCGCATGATGGCTCCGTAGGTGGTCCTACGGGGCCTTTCTCGTGCCCGTCGATCCGAGTTCACGGATCCTCGAATGCGGCAGATCGAAGCGGTTCGACCGCGCGTGCGTGCGGCCGACCGGCGGCCATCGCCATGTCTCGGCGCGCGCCTCGTCGGTCAACGTCGGCGAGTGCGCAAGAGCATGAGCACGACGAGAACCATCGCCGCGAGCGGCGAGCCTCGCCGGCCGTCGACGAAACACCCGCATCCCTGATCGCCGCCCTCGATGCACCGCCACCGCACCTCGACCGTCTCGCGCAGATCGTCCATCTCGCCGGCCAGGACCGCGGAACGCCACGTGCCCGCCGCGACGCGGTCGCAGCCGTCGTCGGCGATGCTGGTCCACCACGCGGGATCCTCGATGCCGTCGTCGTCATCGTCCCGCGGCTCGAGCTCCACGTCGCCCCGCACGACCGACCACGACACCGGGGGCTCGCGCAGCAGCCGGCCGTCGTGATCGCGGGCCACGGCCTCGGCACCGAGGCCGAGGAACTCGTCCTCACCAGCGAGGCGCAAGATCGCCGGTGCGAGGACCAGGTCGGCGGCCTCGGTGCGCGCGACGACATGGACCTCGCCCACGTCGAGCGTGCCGGCCGGCAGCGACAGGGTCACGTGGAAGACGTCGCCTGCCCGCGCGTCGACGCCGATGTCGGGCGACGGTTCGGTGTCGACGTGAATCGTTGGCGTTCCCGCGACCACGGTGGCCTCGGCGTGCGGGGCCGTCACCGCGACCGCTTCGGGCCGGTCGCTGCGCACCACCGTGGTGGTCACGCCGTCGAACAGATCCTCGATCACGAGCACGGGCTCGCCAACCGCCGCCAGCCAGCCCGGCGTCGACGACGGGTCCTCGGCGACGAGGTCGTAGCGTTCGAGCAACGCCGCGTCGAACGGTACCGCGTACTCGAACGCGCCGCGCACCTCGTCGAGCGCCAAGACGTCGAAGCGCAGACGGTCGTCGCCGAAGTCGCCGTCGATCGCACAAGGCCGGCGATTGAACTCGACGTCCACGGTTCCGGGCGTGTCGAGCACGAGGCAGCCGTCGGCGTCGACGCTCGCCGGACCGACGATCCGCTCATCGTAACACGCACCGAGATCGTCCTCGGGCTCGCCGCCGAAGGCGTCGAGGAGGTCGCCCGGGTGACGCGTGCTGCCGAGGCACACGATCGACTGCTCCGCGATGCCCTGACCGGACACGAAGAACCCCCTCGGGTCCTCCGACTCCAGGCGGATCTGCCCGCGCTCGGTGAGCAGGTCTGCGTCGCATCCGGCGAAGAGGACGAGGACGGCCGCGAAGGCCGCCGGATTGGGGCGAGTCGTCACCACCTTGCGTTGGTCGCCACGCACCGCCGACGGATCCATTGCCCACGCCGACGAGGTGCCGGCCAAATCGTGCCCATGGGGCAGCGGCCGTTCGGCCACGCCGCACGCTGCGTCTTCGGCACCGTTCCGCGCAGCGATCGCCCGCGCGATCACGCCACGACCACGTCCGCGAACACGAACCCATCCCGCTCCACCACCTCGCCGCGCTCGACCGCGATCGCCCCATCGAGCATCGGCCCCGCGACCACGCAGGTGTGGAACTCGCCGTGCTCCCCGCAGGGATCCACGCCCTGTGGCAGCGCATCGAGCAGCGCCGCGTCGAACCACCGCCCCGCGAGGTCCTTCGACACTCGCCGCGGATCCACGCACGTCAGGATCGCCCGCAGCCCCCCGGCGATCATCTCCCGCGCGAGCGCCCCCGTGTCCCGGCCCCACAGCGGGAACACTGCGCGCATGCCCACCGTCGCGAGGTTCGCCTCGCGGTAGGCCCGGATGTCGGCGAGGAACAGATCGCCGAACACCACGCATTGGATGCCCTGCGCGCGCGCGGCCGTCATCGCGGCGTGCATCGCTGCGGCGTAGACCTCGTTCGAGCACGGCGATGGGATCGACACGACCGTGAGCGGCAGCCCGACGGCGTGCGCCTGGCGCTCGAGGATCTCCTCGCGGACGCCGTGCATCGACACGCGGCCGAAGCTCGAGGTCACCGTCGTCAGCAGGCCGACGATCTCGACCTCGCCCTGCGACCGCGCGACGTGGAGCGCCCAGGCGCTGTCCTTGCCGCTGCTCCACGACAGGAGCGCTCGGGGAGGTGCGGGCATCGGCGCGGGCTCCGGCCCACAGCATCGCACACCCGCGGGTTGCGGGCGCGACGAGGCCGGCCGTACGATCGGCGGCGGTGCCGTCCGAGCCCGATGACGCCGAGACGGTCGCCGGGAGCACCTCGCCCGGCGACACGGTGGCCATCGACCCGCCTGCGACGTTGGCGACCTCGGCGCGCCGGGTGCTCGACGCCCGCCGGGCCCCCGAGCCGGACCCGGTCACGATCGGCCGCTTCCGCATCGTCAAGCGCATCGGCGCCGGCGGCATGGGCGTCGTCTACGCCGCCCACGACGACGAGCTCGATCGCGACGTGGCGATCAAGCTGCTGCGCACCAACCTCGCCGTGGATCTCTCGGGCCGCGAGCGACTGATGCGCGAGGCCCAGTCGATCGCGCGCCTCTCCCACCCCAACATCGTCCACGTCTACGAGGTCGGCAACGACGGCGATCGCGTGTTCATGGCGATGGAGCTGATCCGCGGCGAGACCCTGCGGGTGCACTGCAAGGGCCGGCCTTGGCGCGAGATCGTCGAGGTGTTCCTCGGCGCCGGCGAGGGCCTCGCGGCCGCCCACGCCGAGTCGATCATCCACCGCGACTTCAAGCCGGACAACGTGATCGTCGACGAGCGTGGCCGGGCGCGCGTCGTCGACTTCGGGCTCGCGCGCGCGCCCGTCGGCTCGCCCGAGCTCGAGGGGCCGCCGACCGAGGACCTCGGCCCCGCCGTGCCCACGCCCACCACCGGTCGCCGCCCGCTGTCCGTCGATCTCACCGGCGCGGGCACGGTCCTCGGCACGCCGGCGTACATGGCCCCCGAGCAGCTCGCGAAGGCCGACCCCGACGCGCGCACCGATCAGTTCGCGTTCTGCGTGTCGCTGTTCGAGATGCTCTACGAGCGCCGGCCCTTCAAGGGCTCGACCTACACGGAGATCGCCCGGGCCGTGCTCACCGGCCTCGAGGTCGACACCGAGTCGGGGCCGCGACGGATTCCCCGCGCCGTCCGCCGCGTGATCCTCCGCGGGCTGTCGCGCTCCGCCGAGGCCCGCTTCGCGACGATGTCCGAGCTGCTCGTCGCCCTGCGTCGCGCGAGCGCACCGACGCAGCTGCGCGTGGTCGCCTACGCCGCCGCGGCTGCGGCCGCAGGTGCGGTCGTGGTGAAGCTGACCTCCGCGTCGCCGAGCGAGTCGACGGCGGCCGCCGATACCGCGCCACAGCAACCGGCAGCGCCCCTCGATCCGTGGGCCGAGTTCGTCGCCGGCACCGACCTCCCCGACCCCGTGCCCACGCCGCTGCCGGGCGATCCGACCGACGTCTCCGTGCACCGGCTGCGCAACGGCCTCACGCTCTACGTCGCGCCGCGTCCGATGGAGCCGAAGGTCTCGGTCACCGTCGCGGTGCGAGCGGGCAGCGAGCAGGAGCGCGCCTGGGGCCCCGGCCTGGCCTTCATGGTGATGAACTCGATCTATCGCGGCACCGAGCGCATCGGGGTCCGCGACGCCGCGCTGGAGCGCCCCGCCCTGCTCGCGCAGCACCGCCTGCTCGAGGCCTTGCCCGCGATCGAGGACCCGGCGGCCCGCGAGGCGATCATCCTCGCGACCACGGCGGCCGAGCACATGGGCGCCGAGCAGGGCCTGCCCTTCGATCTCACCGACGCCGCGAGCGCGCTCGGTGGCGATCTCAGCGGCTCGCGCACGGGCAGCGGCACGACGTACGCGCTCGAGGTGCCGGCGGTCCGGATCGAAGGCGGCCTCGCGCTGGTCGCCGAAGCGGTGCAGCGCCCGGTGTTCCGCGGCGTCGTCGGCCTCGTGCGTGACCAGCTCGATCTCTACACCTCGCTGACGGCGAACGATCTCGCGTGGCAGGTCGTGCAGCGCGAGCTCGCGGCGGCGACCGGGCTGCGGGAGGACTTCGAGTCCGCCGGCGACTACATGCGAACGCTGCCCCTCGCCGATGCCAAGGCCCTGCACACGACGTACTACCGGCCGAACAACGCTGCGGTGGTGATGGTCGGCGACGTCACGCCCGAGCGGGCGATCGCGCTGTGCGAGCAGTACTTCGGCGCGTGGGAGCCGGCCGCGATCCCGGAGCGCGCCCCGCTCGACGCGCCACTGGCCGGCGGCGTCGTGCGCCGCGAGATCGAGGACGGCGGCGCGCCGGCGGTGTTCGTGTCGTGGCCGCTGCCCCCGACCGACTCGCCCGACTACCCGGCGTTCGTCGCCCTCGCCGACGCGCTCGACCGCCAAGACGGCCTCGGCTCGGCGCTGCGCGAGCGGACCGGCGGCGCGAGCTGGGACCTGACCGCGTACCGGAGCCTCGACCTACGCGCGACGGCGCGACCGGATCAGAGCCTCGTCGAGGTCGAGTTCGAGATCGATCTGGCGCTGCGCGCGATCGCCGAGGACACCCTGCCCGACGCGTCGTGGGAGCCGGCCCTGGCCCGGGCCGAGCTCGCGCGCCTGCGATGGGCCCGCGATCCGAAGAACCTCACCGAGCGGATCGCCGCGTCGTTCATCGATCGTCGCCCGTGGTCCGCCGTGGTGGCCGAGCTGTCCGCGACGCCGACGCGCGCCGAGCTGGTGGGGGCGGCTCGACTGCTGCGCGAGCGCGGCCGCGTCGTCGTGCACCGTCGCCCGGGCAAGACCTGGGTGCTGCCGCGCTTCGAGCTCCCCGGCGTCCGCCCGCCCGAGCGCTACGGCGGTCAGTCGAGCTTCGCCCGCGGCATCATCGACGCGCCCGTCGCCCCGCCCGAGCCGCAGTTCCTCGTCGCGGGCAGCCACTACACCGTGCGCCCGCGCGGCGCCGCGCGCTTCATCGCCGCCGAGCTGCCCGGACCGCTCGCGGTCGCGTCGTGGGTCTACCCCTACGGCGTCGACGACGATCCCTTCGTGTGCGACGCGATCCGGGCCCGCATCTGGTCGGTCCGGATCGCGGGCATGGACTTCGACGCCTACTGTTCCAACGACTTCGTCTGGGTCGACGTCGCGGCACCGGCAGCCCGGTTCGAGCGCGACGCGGCGCTCGTGTTCGACTGGCTCGACCACGGCATCCCCAGCGAGAGCGAGCTGAACGGGCACATCGAGCGCGCCCTCGCGGCCCGGGAGGCGCGCCGCGACAGCGCGGCCCACCGCAACCCGGCGTTCCACGCCTGGGCGCTGCGGGGCGACGCGGCGATCCAGGCGCACATGCCCAGCGACGCCGAGCTGCGTCGCGGCGGGCCCGCGCGCCTGGTCGAGGCGCTCGAGCGCGTCGATGCCCGCGCGGCCGATGTGCTGTACGCCGGCCCCGGCGTCGAGCGCATCGCCGCGCTGGTCCCCGAGGCACCGGGCAAGGCCGCCGCCGTGCGCACCGCGGCGAAGCTCCGCGCGGTCCCCCGCGACAGGATCTACGTGCTCGATGATCCCGATCGCGAGGACATCGACGTGCGGATCTCGCTGCCGTGGCCCGATCTCGATCCGCGGACCTCACTGGCGGCGCAGATCCACAGCACCGCGGTCGCGGAGCTGTCGGCCGAGGGCCCGCCGTCCCTCGCCCTGCGCTGGGTCAGCACGCCGTGGTGGGCGACGATCCACCCGCTGGCGTTCCACGTCGAGTACTTCGGCCGGCCCGAGGATGCCGCGCTCGCGGTGACGACGGGCATCGGCGTACTGCGTGAGCCGGTGCCCGCGGCGCGCCTCGAGGCCGAGCGTCGGCGCCTCGAGGGGAGCTTCCGCGCCCACCGCACCGAGATGCGCCGCATCCCCGAGGTCGTGCGGCTGTGGGGCGTGACGACCGATCCGCGGGTCGCCGAATGGCTCGCGCTGCCCAGCCTCGAGGCCGCCGACATGCAGCGGTTCTACGCGGCGCTCGCCGAACACCGCGTCGTCGTGTCGATCGTCGGGGACGTCCGGCGGCTCGATCTCGCGGCGCTCGCCGGGCACGGCGACGTGGTGCAGCTCGACCAGGACGCCGTGCGCGAGATCCTGCGCGACCCCAACGGCTCCGACTGAGCGCGGGAACTACAGGAACTTCAGCGCCGACATCGTCGACGGCCCCACGCCGGAGGTCGCCGCGACCTCGGCGAGATCCTCGTACGGGCGGTTGTCCACGATCGCGCGGGCCCCGGTGCTGTACACGCCCGCGGCGGTGAGCGCCTCGAAGGTGGCGTGGTTGGCGACCTCGAGGGCATCCGCGGCCTGTCGACCGTCGAACGCGACGCCGTCGAACGTGCCCGCGAGCGCCGAGATGTCGGCCCACACCGGCGAGTAGTTGCGCAGGGCGAGCAGGGTCGCCGTGCCGACGTACGGCGCGGCGGCGAGGTCCTCCACCGTGGCGAACGGCGCGTTCGCGACGATGCTCTGCGCCGCCGTGCTGGAGAGCCCCGCATCGACGTCGAGTTCCTCGAGTAGCGCACCGTTGACGCCCCACAGCACCGACGCGTTCTCGACCGCGGTGAACTCGACGCCCTCGACCAGCGTGCCGGACGGCGCCGGGTGATCGATCGCATAGTCGCGCAGGTCGGTCATCGCCGACGCGCCGACGAACTTCACCAGCTCGAGCTCTTCGAGGCTGTCGAACGCGTGGTCGTCCGCGCTGGGGTACACACCGTCGGCACCGTTGCGCGTCGCGATGATGCCCTGCGCGGCGCGGCGCTCGAGGCCGACCTCGTGGTCGAGGAAGTCGACGGTCGTGTCGACGTCGTTCACGAGGTCGAGCACCGCGGCGACCTCGACCGGCGAGACCTGCAGGCGATCGTCGGCGCCCTCGGAGGCGACGTCGGCACAGGCGGGGACGAACAGGGCGGTGGCGGTGGCGATGACGAGGCTGCGCATGGCGTGTTCCGATGTAGGCAGGACCCCCATTGAGCAAGGGGTAGACCACTGTCCCATCGGGCCAAGCCTTTGATTTTACAAGACGTACGGAGATCTCGTGGCTTGCACATTTGCAACTTCTCCTGCAAAGATTCAGCACTCGTGGAATTCGACGACGAAGCCCAGGAGCTGCACGACGCGGACGTCGAGTCCCTCGAGCGGCGGCTGACGGAGCTCGCCCTGCGCCGCACCGGCACGCGGCACGGTGCGATCTTCCTCTGGGACGAGGCCGAGCGCGCGCTGTGCCTCGACTTCCACATCGTCGACGGCGTCATCCTCACGTTGCCCGGCGCCCGCGTGCGTCGACCCCCGCCGGGCGAGCCGATCGGCGTCGCGCTGTCGGCGTTCGAGCGCAACGCGCCGTACCTCTGCGCCGACACCAGCGTGGATCCGAACTACGCCCACTGGTTCCTCGAGGTCGGGTCGATCGCCGCGGTGCCGATCCCGTGGCAGGACCGGGCGATCGGCGTGCTGACGGTGTCGGCGGATCGCCGCGGCGCCCTGCACGACGAGCACCTCGCAGGCCTCGCCGAGCTCGCGGCGACCTCCGCCCGCTTCCTGCGCCGCGCGCAGCTGTACCGGGCCACCCGCAGCGGCCGCAACCGACCCCACCTCATCAAGGGGCTGTCGCCCAAGTGGCTCGAGGTCGAGCGCCGCATCGAGCACGCCTCTCCCACCGACGTCCCGGTGCTCGTCCACGGCGAGAGCGGCACGGGCAAGGAGCTCGTCGCCCACGCGATCCACTTCAACAGCCGACGGGCCGACCACCCCTTCGTCACGGTGAACTGCGCGGCGATCCCGGAGAACCTGCTCGAGAGCGTGCTGTTCGGCCACGTGCGCGGCGCGTTCACGGGCGCCGCCGTCGACAAGATCGGCGAGTTCCAGAAGGCCCACCGCGGCACCCTCTTCCTCGACGAGCTCGGCGAGCTGCCGCTCGCGCTGCAGGCCAAGGTCCTCCGCGCCGTCGAGCAGGGCGAGGTCGCCCGGCTCGGCAGCAACCGCGCCCCCGAGCGCATCGACGTGCGCCTGGTCTGCGCGACCAACCGCGATCTGGCCGCGATGGTCGAGGCGGGCACCTTCCGCGCGGACCTCTACTACCGCGTCGGCGTGCTGCCGCTCGAGCTGCCGCCGCTGCGAACCTACCGCGAGCAGATCCCCGTGCTCGCCGCGGTGTTCCTGCAACAGGCGGCCGATCGCATGGGCAAGCCGGCGCCGCGGCTGTCCCCCGAGGCGCTCGCGCTCCTGCGGGGCCACGACTACCCCGGCAACGTCCGCGAGCTCCGCAACGCGGTCGAGCACGCGGTGGTGATGGCGCGCGGCGAGGTCACGGCGGCCGATCTCCCCGAGGCGCTGCGACAGGGTCGCGCTCGGCCGACCGCGCGCGCGACCAAGTCGAAGCAGCCCTCGCTCCGCGAGCTCCGCGAGGCCTGGCTGGCCCCGCTCGAGACCCGCTACCTGACGGAGCTCCTGCAGCGCTGCGACGGCAACGTGGCCCTCGCGGCGAAGCGTGCGGGGGTGAACAACGTCACGTTGTATCGACTCCTGCGCAAGCGCGGCCTCAAGGTCCGACGTACGATCGGCACCGACATCTGAGCGATTGGGCAATCGGTGCCCGTGTTGGGCGAGGGCGCTGCCCGAATCGGGCACCCGTTGGGCAACCGACGGCCAAGCCCGCGACATCCAACGGGGGCACGCGCGTTGCGTTACCGTCGCCGCCACATGCCGGTCCACGCCAAGCCGCTCCGCGTCCTCCTCCTGTGCCTCGCGCCCTCGCTTGGTTGCGACAAATTGATCGAAGCCGTGAACCAGGGCGCCCAAGCCGTCGCCGAGGAGAAGACGGGCGGCCTCACCGGCGGCCCCAAGACCGAGGACGACCGCCTCAGCGAGAAGCTCCAGCCCTACATCGACTGCATCAACCGCCAGTCGAACAACGTGAACGACTCGGCGTCGCGCTACTTCCAGTGGATCCCCGACCCCAAGGCCGGCCCCACCGGCAAGGAGAACCCGCTGGGCCTGTTCGAGATCCGCGACATCAAGCCCTGCGTCGACGGCATCGCGGCCTCCGCCGACAAGGAGCCCGACGACACCGAGCTCGAGACCACGGCGAAGGCCTACTCGGACGCGCTCGTCGCCGTCGAGGCCGTCGCGAACCCGGCGTACAAGTACTACGACGAGGACAACTACAAGGACGACAAGTGGGCGAAGGCCAAGGAGATGCACCCCAAGCTCGTCGCCGCGTTCGATGCGTTCGCGGCCGCCGACAAGGGGATGCGCACCGCCGTCGCCACTCGCAACGATGCCCTGCAGGAGCGCGACCTCGCCCGGGTCGAGGCCGAGATGGGCAAGATCCTGATGTGGCACCACAAGAAGACCATGCTCCTCGCGAAGAAGGTCATGGACACCGGTGACGTCGCGATCGAGCCGACCTTCGCGCTCGACCTGGCCACGTTCGAGCCGGCGCTCACCGAGTTCGAGGCGCAGATCGACGCGATGAACGCCTACGCCAAGGACCACAAGGAGGAGGCCGACTCCCTCACGATGTTCAGCAGCCTGCAGTCGGGCTGCGAGGACGTGAAGAAGGCCGCCAAGGAGATGCTCCGGCGCAAGCGCGACAACACCGCGTTCACCAAGGACGACTTCGAGCGGTTCGCCAACGGCCCCGCGGAGTGGGTCGAGGGCAGCCCGGCGAAGCTCAGCCACGCATACAACGCCCTGGTGAACACCTCGAACGGCTTGAACTACAACTTCTACAAGCCGCCGGCGAAGTGAAGCACCGCGGGCCTCACTCGACCTTGTAGGACAGCTCGCGGAGCCGCGCCGCGACGATCGCCCACACCGCCCCCGCGTCGGTGTCGGGGTCGTCGGGGCGGCCGGAGAAGCGGCCACAGAACGAGCTGCGCAGGATCTCCGGCACCGCGGTGCGGGCGTCGCCGGAGAACAGCGGGTGCTCGAGGTAGACGCACGTCTCCTCCGTGGCCCGCACCGACAGCGTCCCCGAGATGTCGGGCGCCTTGCGGATCGCGTTGGCCACCGCGACCACGTGCTCGATGAGCCTGGCCGCGACGTCGGGGTGGCGGTTCTGCAGGATCTTCACCTCCTCCTCGGCGGGGGGGTAGTCCATCTGCAGCGGCGCGAAGCGGTCGAGCTGCGCGGCGTCGATCGAGAACGTGCCGCTGAACTCGCGGCCGCGGTTGACCGCCGCGATGAACTGCACGTTGTCGGGGATCGGCACGAAGCGGTTCTCGATCGGGTGGAACACGCGCCGCGTGCTGTCGAGCGCCGGCATCAGGGCGTTGCGGGCGCTCTCCTGGCAGCGGTTGAGCTCGTCGAGGAACACGAGGTAGCGCTGCTCCGGGTGGGCGGCCGCGCCCTCGATCGCCTCGAGTACCTCCGTCTTCACGAAGTCCGTCACCGGGGCACCGCTGGCCGAGGCCCGCACCTGGATGGTCGCGAAGAAGTCGCTGGCGTCGATCACCGCGCCGCAGTTGAAGAACACGAACTCGAGCCCGAGCGACTGCGCGATCGCCCGCGCGAGGACGGTCTTGCCGCAGCCCTGGGGCCCGTCGAGCAGGATGTTGAGGCCGCTCTGCAGCAACACCTGCAGCTTCTTGGACACGAGGGGATCGAGCCACACGCTCTCGATGCGGAACGGCGCAGGGCCGATCCACTCGACCTCGATCGTGCCGCGATCCTCTCGCTCGGGCTTCGTGATCGCGGTGATGCGGACCAGGCACGGCGCGCCCCCGAGCACGCGAGGATCGCGGGTCAGCACGACCTTCGGCGCACGTCGCCCGTCGAAGTGGGTCGCCCGCAGGCTGAACTCCGAGCCCTCGACGGGGTTGGGCCAGAACGTCGCCTCGCCGGTCATGCCGGGCTTGAGTTCCTCGATCTTCCACTTGCGTCCGGACATGGCGTTCCTCTCACATCGTCAGGGCCCGGCCGACGAGGCGGGCGATCAGTTCGGCGAACCGACGCACCGCCGCGTCGAGGTTCGCGTCGTCGAGCAACACGTAGTTGGGGAAGCAGATCTCGGACAACGGGCGCACCGCCACCTGCGCGCAGCACATGCGGTGCCGGCGACCGAGCTCGCGGACGACCGCCTTGAGCGCGGAGACCGAGCACTCGGTGGGCAGGCCGTCGCTGATCATCACGATCAGGCGGGCGCGACGGCGCGAGGCCGCAGCGACGCGGGCCACGTGATCGAGGGCGGCCGCGTCGTTGTTGCCGCCGCTGGCCTCGAGCGACGCCACGGCGCAGCGCCGAGCGTCGCCCGCGTCCCAGATCACCTGATCGGTGAAGCCGAAGAACCGCGCGTCGACCCCGGCGAGGCCACGGGCGGCCTCGGCGACCAGCACCGCGAAGCGACGGGCACGCTCGAGGTTCGCGCCACTCATCGAGCCCGAGCAGTCGACGACCACGCCGAGGAAGAGGTCGCTGCGGACCTGGACCTCGCGGGCCTGCAGCATCCGCGGCTCGCCGCGGGTGACCACCGCGCGGACGCGGCTGCGATCGAGCGCGTGCCCGCGTAGTCGACCGCGGGTCACGACGTGCCCGAGCCCGAGGCGCTCGAGGGTCTCGCGGAGGCGACCGGCATATCGGCCCACGGTGGTGGCGAGCGCCGCGTGCCGGGCCGCGGACGGCGGCAGCTTCTGCACGTTCGTGATCTTCTTGTAGCGATCGGCCGCGCCGACGTTGATCACCAGTCCGCCGCCACCACCCGGGTTGGGGCTGGGGCGCGGGGGCTCGAGGATCCGCTCGACCTCGCGCTGGACCTCCGCGTCGCGGATGCCGTCGGAGGCGAGATCGCTGTCGCGCTCGTTCCACGCCACCGACTCGTGGCCGCCGAAGCCGTGGGCGAGCAGCGCATCGGTGCCGAACAACGCGGCGAGCTCGCGGGTCACCCGCATCAACCCGTTCATGTCGAGCCCGCGGAACTCGGCGCCGAAGTACGTCAGCGCCCGCTCGACCTTGGGGTCGCCGCTGCGATTGCCCAGGCCCATGCGCAGCGCCCGGACGAAGCGCGCGAACGAATGCCCCGAAGCGTCGAGCCGCGACAGCAGCCGGCCGCTGTCGATGCGGAGGCATGCGGGCTCGTACGCCGGCTGCGGCCCGACCTGGCCCAGGACCTCGAGGGCGGCGCCGCGGAGCATCGGCAGCAGCTCGAGCACGGGGATCTCGCGCGCGGCGTGCTGGAACGCGTGCGCATCGAGCCGCTTGATCCGGTCGCCGAAGTCGGCGTCGATCGATCGCAGGTTGCGCTCGAGATGTTCGTCCGCCACGAGGTTCAGCAGCTGGTGCAGGTGCTCCTTCTGCGCGCGCCGCCACACCCGCGCGCCGAGCTTCCCCGCGTGCCACACGTGGTGGCCGATCTCGTGGAGGATCAGGCCCTCGACGATGTCGCGACCGTGCCGCGCTCGAGCGAGGATCGGCACCGGCGTGACGTGGATGGAGGTGCCCTCGAGGTGGGTGAACCCCCACTGCTCGCGCTTGGGCGTCATGTGGATCGTGAAGCGACGGCCGGTCAGCTCGCGCCCCCGCATCACCCCCCACGCGAACGTCGTCGCGAGCTCGACGAGCTTGGCGTCGCGGCCGGGCGCGTTCATGCGACCGGCGACGATGCGCTTGCGCGACGCGGGATCGCGACCGTCGAGCAGCAGCCGGCCGAAGCCGGCGTCGCGGACCTCGGGGCGCGCGAGCGTGAGCAACTCGACGACGCGCGCCTCCGTCGCCACCGCGCTCCCACCGACCAGCGCGAGGTCGACCAGCGCGTCGGTCCACGCCGGCGGGCCGCGATCGACCACGCGGGTGAACAGTCCCTCGGCCTCCAACGACGGCACGTCGGGATCCGTCAGCCATCGCAGGACCAGGGCGATCCCGCGGGCGTCGCCGTCCTCGAGCATCGCGACCGCGGCGGCGCGACGCAGGCGCAGGCTGGCGCCACCCTCGCTCGTGATCGCGGCCGCCAGCGACGCCGACGCGCGGTGCTCGAGCAGCCAAGCGAGCGCCGGATCGGCCAGCACCGGATCGCGGGCGTGGACGGCCGCCACCGCGAGCGCCCGTGGATCGGGGGCGCACGCCAGCAGCCGCGACCAGTCGTCCGGACGCGCGGCGTTGCCCGCCCGAGGATCGGCGCAGAGCGCCAGCGCCGTCGCGAGGGCGTCGGGCTCGCCACGCAGCGCGAGCGCCAGCGCGATCCGAACGCGGCGCTCGACGTCGACCTCGGGGTCCGCGGTGATCGCCGCCACGGCCACCAGCGCAGGGCGCGAGGTCCAGTGGGCGATGCTCTCGATCGCCAGCTCGACCTGCCGCAGCTCGCCGGCCAGCGCCGCGGCGAGCGCGAACTGACCGGGCGCGCCGAGCTCGACCAGCCGCAGCACGGCAGCGCGCGCCGACGCCTCGCCCCCGAGCTCGCAGGCCCGGACGAGCCGCGCCACGTCGGAGCTGGCGCCGAGCTCGAGGCGCTCGTCGGCCGGCAGCGCCTTCACGAGGAGCCGCGCGGGCCGATCGCGCGGCGCGACGCCCCGCAGCGAGATCCACGGCGAGAGCGCGTCGTGGGTCCGCTGCGTGCACCCGGGCGCGAGCCCGACGACGCGTGGTCGCAGGCGCTCGAGCGCGCCGCGGCCCGCCTTGGCGCGCCAACCCGCAACGAGGATCCGCGCCGCCATCGGCCCCAGCTGCGTGTCGAGCAGGTCCACGCAGCGGGTGGCCAGGGCACCGGTGAAGCCGTCGGCGAGCCGACGCCCACGATCACGCCACGACCACACCGTGAGCACGCCGGCGATCCCGTTCCAGAGCAGCTGGGTCGCCAGCGACGAGGGGAGATCGAGGGCGTCCTCGAGGACGCGGGCGTACCCGCCGTCCTCGGACTCGAACCACGTGGCGAGGCCCTCGGCATTGCGATCGAAGGCGACGAGCACCGCGTCGACCAGCGGCGGCACGGCATCCGACTCGCGCCACAGGGTCGCCGTGGCGTAGCGCAGGCCCTCGACGAACTCGGGGGCGTCACTGCCGAACCGTGCGAGCTCGCGGGCGACGGGGACGAGCCCGTCGACGCAGCCGAGCAGCGCGACCGCGACCGAGAGCGAGGGCCCCACGTGGACACGGCGGGCGAGCGCGTCGGTGAGCCCGAAGCTCGGGGCCTCGAGCGCGCAGGCGAGCGCGTCGTCGAGTTCGTCAGGTCCGCACGACGCGATGCGATCGGCGTGCGCCGCCGCGAGGCGACGCGGCCCGACCACGGGCGCGCGCGGGGCCGGCGTCGGCGGCGGGGCGCTGCGGGCGACGAACGCCGCGACGCGGGGATGCGTGACGGCGCGCCACTCGGTGACGATCCGCGTCAACTGGGCCTCGCCGGGCGCGAGCACGCGATCGAGCCAGTCGATCGCCTGCTCCATCGCCACGGTGCCGGCCGCGATCGCGAGCCGAGCAAACGCGACCGCGTCGTGCTCGATGGCCGCGCCGAGCAGCGCGTGGGCGAGGCCCTGCGCCGGAGTGCAGGCCAGCGCGCGTGACAGCCACGGCGCTGGCGCCGGCGCGAGCGCGGGACGCAGCACCGCGATCGCCTGCGCGAGCCCGTCCTGCACGTCGAGGTCGAACAGCCCCTCGGCGAGCGCGACCGGATCGGACACGAACGGCCCGTCGCGATCGAGCGCCCGGGCGTCCCCGCGCGCGAGCCAACGCAGCCACAGCAACGCGCGGCAGCGCAGGGCCGCGTCGGGGCGCAGCTCCGCGACGCGCTCGAGCCACCACAGGTGCGCCGACTCGGGGTCGAGTCGGGCCACGGCCGACCACCCGACCGGGTCGTCGGCCGACAGCCGGATCGCCGCGGGCTCCGTCAGCGCGTCGACGATCGACCGCACGCGCCGGGCAGGCAGCAGCGCCGCGAGGGCGGCGAGCCGCGAGAGCCTCGGCGCACCGTCGGCGCCGCGGATTATCGGCCCCTGCATCAGCGCGTGGACGAGCTCCGGCGGCACCGCGTCGAGCTCGCCGCCCGGCGACCACACGCGCTCCAGCATCGGCACGCGGACCTCGAGCGGCACGAACTCGAAGGCGAGCCACGCGGGCGAGGCGTCGAAGGCCAGCCGCGCCAACGCGGGACTCCAGCCACGACGCGCTGCGGCGGCGCACACCGAGACCAGCACGCGCCGGCGCAGGCCGTCCCGTTCGGCGCCGTGCATCGCGTCGACCAGCACGCCGAGCGCACCGCTCGCCCCGGCGCCGTCGATCATGTCGAGGAGCGCGTCGAGGGCGTCCTCGCCGTGAATCGCGGGGCACGTCGTGGCCCCCACCGCGGCGCGGAGGAACGCCGCGCACTGGGCCGGCCCGCGCGCCTCGGCCCGCGTCACGAACTCGCGGATCGCCTCCGCGCTGCACTGCGCCAGGCCCCGCAAAGCGGCCTCGGGCGCCAGGCGACCGCGGCGCCAGAGGTCGTGGATCAGCGCGATCGGATCGGCCGGCCACGGCGCGTCCGCACACCACGGCGCGAGGTCGGGATCCGCCCAGCACCACGGCAACAGCACGCGCGCCGCATCGGGGGTCGCTGCGGCCGCGAGGCGTCGCACGTCGGCGCGCGCGTGGAACAGGGCGTGGGCCCACCGCATCGGCTCGGCGGCGCAGCTCGTCGCGAAGGCCATGACCGCGGCCGCGCGGACCGTGTCGTCGTCGTCGTCGAGCGCGGCGACGAGGCGACCCAGCGCGAGCATGCCGGTGCAGCCCGCGAGCAACATGAC
>LNFB01000156.1 GCA_001464385.1 Deltaproteobacteria bacterium Ga0077550
GTCATCGCCACCGGACATCCGCTGCCACAGTTCGACCTCTCGCACGCCGCCAGCCGACGACAGTGTCGCAAAAAAGATGACCGGCCGACATGGGACCCGGTCGTCACGCCACGCGCACGGTGATCGCGACCTCTCGGGACTCGGGCAGAGCCCTGGTAGATCCAGGGCTCCATGCGCCACTCATCCCATCGCGCGATCAAAGGCTCGCGGCATGACACCCCAGGCTCGGGTGGAGCGCGTTGCAACCCAGCACGCCGCGCCGAGCAGGCGCGGGTGGAGGGCGGCTCTTGGCCCCGTTCGTCGA
Organism: Deltaproteobacteria bacterium Ga0077550; assembly: GCA_001464385.1. Taxonomy (GTDB): domain Bacteria; phylum Myxococcota_A; class Polyangia; order Nannocystales; family Nannocystaceae; genus Xiheibacterium; species Xiheibacterium aquaticum. The sequence goes on from LNFB01000156.1 coordinate 305, forward strand.
CGGCATGGAGGGTGGCCCGGCGGAGGGTTCCGTCGGTCCCAAAGGCGCCCCGTCGGTAGACGAGGGGTGCCGGGGCCCGCGCTCGACCGCTCCTACCCGAGAGGTCGCCATACTTGGCGCGGCCCTGCCCCACCCGCCTCGCGGCGCGTGGGGCCCGTCTGACCCGAACCTGGACGTCGGGGCGTCACGCGCCCCGATCGGCTTCGAGCCGATGACCGGCCCGACACGAAGGAGACGACGCTAAGCCCGCGACCCCGGGTCGCCATGGCGACCGGTCGGTTCGATCTCGGACATCGTGTTGCGGTGCGTCACTTCGGGTCGGACCTCCTCCGGCGCACGGCCGGTCGGAAGGGGTTCATCGCCGCACACCTTACACAATCGGCGGCGCGCTCGTCAAGGCAGTGGTCGTGCACTACGAGCCGATGGCAAGGTGGATTCAATGCCCGACACGAGCGTGAGCGCAGCAGCACGGGGGGCGAGCGGAACCCAGCTCGATCGGATGTACGAGCACGAGCGGACGCGCGGCGCGGAGGTCTGGCTCACGCAACCGACGCAGGGCGGCCTCACCCGGTTGACCTACGCCGACGCGATGAAGGAGGTGCGCGCGATGGCGGCCTACCTTCGCGGGCTCGAGCTCCCGGCGGGCAGCCACATCGTGATCTTCGCCAAGAACAACGCGTGGTGGTTCCTCGCCGATCTCGCGATCTGGATGGCGGGGCACGTCTCCATCCCGCTGTATCCCGTGCTGACCCCCGAGACCATCCGCCAGATCGTGACGCACAGCGGCGCGAAGCTGGCGTTCGTGGGGAAGCTCGACGGGCTGGACGTCATGGCGCCCGGGCTA
>LNFB01000157.1 GCA_001464385.1 Deltaproteobacteria bacterium Ga0077550
CCCGACGACGTCGCGATCATCCGCCTCCCGCTCGCGCCGACCATCTCGCCCTCGCCGCAGTTCGAGTCTGCCAAGCGGTGGGCGGACATCGTCGCGACCACCGAGCCGCTGCGCGAGCACCCCACGCGGCGCCCCGACGAGTTGGCGACGATCATCTACACCTCGGGCACCACCGGCGTGCCCAAGGGTGTGATGCACAGCTTCGCCTCGCTGTGCAGCGCGCAGGGCTACATCGACGAGCTGAAGATCGACCGCCACGAGCGGATGCTGTCGTATCTCCCGCTGGCGCACTCGCTCGAGCGCACGCTCGTCGAGATGACCTCGATGCTGGTCGGATTCGAGGTCTACTTCGCCGAGAGCCTCGATCGCTTCGTCGACGACCTGCGACGCGCTCGGCCGACGCTCTTCGTCAGCGTGCCGCGGCTGTGGCACAAGTTCCAGGCCGGCGTGTTCGCCAAGATGCCGCCGAAGAAGCTGGCGCGGCTGCTCAGGATCCCGATCCTCCGCGGTATCGTGCGCAAGAAGATCCTCGAGGGGCTCGGCCTCGGCGCGGCGCGCTTCGCCGGCTCGGGCTCGGCGCCGATCCCCGCCGATCTCATCGCGTGGTACCGCGGGCTCGGGCTCGAGCTGCTCGAGGGGTACGGCATGACCGAGAACTCGTCGTACTCGCACATGACCCGCCCGGGTGACGTGCGCGTGGGCTACGTGGGCCAGCCGCAACCCGGTGTCACCCAGAAGCTGTCCGCCGACGGCGAGATCCTGGTCAAGAGCCCCGGCAACATGCTCGGCTACTACAACGCACCGGAGCTCACCGCCGAGGTCCTCGACGCCCAGGGCTTCGTCCACACCGGTGATCTCGGGAGCATCGATGATCGCGGCCGGCTCAAGATCACGGGCCGGGTCAAGGAGCTGTTCAAGACCAGCAAGGGCAAGTACGTCGCGCCAGCCCCGATCGAGAACGAGCTGCTCCTGCACGAGGCCATCGAGCTGGTCTGCGTGACCGGCGGGGATCGGCCACAACCATTCGCACTGGCGATCCTCGCCGAGCACGTGCGCGTCGCCTCCATGGCGGGCGGCCGCGCCCCCACCGAGGCCGCCCTGCTCGAACACCTCGACCGGGTCAACGCCGCGCTCGACCAACACGAGCGGCTCGACCGGATCGTCGTGCTCGCCGACACCTGGACCATCGAGAACGGGATGCTCACGCCCTCGCTGAAGATCAAGCGCGCCGCCGTCGAGGCGCGCTACGCCGCCCACGTCGAGGCGTGGCACCAGATCCGCGGTCGCGTCGTCTGGTTCGATCCGTAGCTCGACCCGCGGCCGTTCGCGCGCGGGCACGCCCGCCTCGGCCCAGAAACGGACGCGTTCGTCCACGCCGCAGGTGCGCCGGGCTCAAGTGGGCCACGGGGTTCGCCGATGGCCCTGGTCGTCCATGGTCGCGTCGGCACCTTCACCGCACACATCGCCAACCGCCCCTGCGCCGTACGTCGCGCCGGTGGCCCGGAGTCGTCCTCGGCTGTTCGGGCAGTGGCTGGTCAACCGCGACGTCATCACCGCCGCCGATCTGCGCGAGGCGCTGGCCCTGATGAAGGCCGTGAACTCGACGATCGGCGAGCTCGCGGTCGCCCACGGGCTGGTGACCGCGGCGCAGGCCGAGGAGATCAACGAGCTGCAGCGCCATGTCGACGGTCGCTGGGGCGACATCGCGATCGCCCTCGGCGTGGGTCGAGCCACCGCGGCGCGCATCGAGCAGCTCGCGTGGGAGCAGCAGATCGAGAACCTGCGGCTGTCCGACGCGCTCGTCGAGCTCGGCTTCGTCAGCGCGACCGAGGTCGAGGACCTGCTCGCCGAGTTCGACGATGACGACGGAGATGACGGCTTCGCACTCGACGCGGAGACTGCCGAGCGGATCGAGCTGCTCACCGACGCGCTGCCTCGCCTCCTGCGGCGCATGCTCGGCGGCGCGGCGCGGATGTCCGCCCCACGCCCCAACGACGGCACCCGCTTCGAGCACGCCGCGACGTTCGAGATCCGCGGAGAACACTGCTACTCGATCGGGATCACCGCCGATCGTAGGGTCGCGCGCGCCCTGGCCGACGCGCTGCACGTCGAGGTCGGCCCCTCGACGACGGCACGGCTCGACACGGCCCTCGGCGCGCTGCTCGTGCTGTACGGGGGCCACCTCGCGCGACGGCTCGAGACCGTCGGTCACGGCACCTACTTGGCGCTGCCGCCGGTCGCCGGCGCGCTCCCAGAGGGCCGCTGGGCGCTCGACCTCGCGCTCGCCGATGGACGGTGCACGATCATCGTCGCGCCGTGATCCGCGGTATGCTCCGGCCATGCAACGACATGGCTTGTGGCTCGGCGCGCTGGTGATCCTCTCCGCCTGTGGCAGCGACGCATCGCCCGCGGAGTTCACCACGGGCTCGAGTTCCTCGGGCGACGACCCCACCGCGACCACGATGACGTCGACCCCCGGCGAGACCTCGAGCAACCCGACCAGCACCACGGCGTCGAACACGACCGTCGACCCGGACAGCTCGAGCGGCGCGGCCGAGAGCAGCAGCACCGATCCCACGACCGACGGCACGGCGGAGTCGAGCGGCCCCGACTGCCCCGTCGGCACGCTGGGCTGCCCGTGCGATGACGGCGCCTGCGAGTCCGACGCCACCTGCATCGCGGGGACCTGCGAGGGCCAGATGAACTGCAACGTCGACGGCTACGAGCCCAACGACGACGAGGCCTCTGCAGCCGACCTCGGCGTCCTGGGCGACGGCGACGACCCCGGGTCGATCGCCGGCGAGCTCGACCACGACACCGACGTCGACTGGTTCACCTACGCGGGCGAGGACAACCTCGGCGTCGGGCCCGGGGTCGCGCCCACGCGCAACCTCGACGCCGACGGAGGCCTGCGCCTGTGCAAGTTCCTCGAGTGCCCGAGCGGCATCGCCGACACCGAGGTGACGTGCCCCGACGGCAGCGACCTCGCGCAGTCGCCCGGCGGTCGCCCCGGCTGCTGCGGCGCAGCGTCGATCGCCATGCCGGACTTCAACTGCGCTGGCACCACCGACGACTCGGCGCAGGTGTACATCCGCGTCGACAACGCCGCGCTGCAGTGCGTCCAGTACACGATCAGCTACGAGTACTGACCGCGCCTCCCCGTGGGATCACTCCTCCGGGGCGCCAGCGGCGGTCGCGAGCTGGTCCGCGCTAATCTTGGCCGGGTCGAACGCCGCGGCGGCCTTGGTCATCGCGCCGATGACCTCGTCGAACTCGCCGCCTGCATCCTTGCGGAAGCGCAGCGGGTTCACGCGGGCGACCACGAACGTGCGCAGGTAGGGGCTCTCGAGGCCGCGCGCCTTGCAGCGCTCGACCGCCGCCGTCACGGCGTCGTCGAGCTCGAGCACCGCCGCCGCCCGCTGGGCGCGCATCGCCAGGGCCGCGGGGAGCGGTTCGGGCGAGAAGGCGTCGACGCGGCGGAGCACCGGGTTGTACGCACCACCGGAGATTCGTCCCCGCTGCTCGTAGCAGGCGCCGAGCGTGACGAGCGACGGCTCCTCGAACTCGAGCGCGAAGTCCTGCTCGGGGCGTGGGTCGAGCTCGGCGAGCGAGCGCGCCATCCGGATCACCTCGAGCGCCTTCTCGCGGAGGTTGTGGGCCTTCTCGGTGTTGAGCGCGAGGATCTTGTAGGCGACCGCGAACTCGGGGACGACCAGCGCGACGATCGACTTCGCCCCGAGGTTCTTCATCGCCGACAGGCGATGGTTGCCGTTCGGGGTGAGGTACTTGCCGCCGTCGTCGCGCACGACGACGATCGGGTCGAGGAACCGATCGAGCTTGTCGATCACCTCGCCGAGGCGCTTGACGTGGGTCGCCGAGAGATCGCGCTGGAACGGCGTCGGCTCGACCCGATCGATGGGCAGCCCGGCGAGGATCATCGGGTGACCGCCGAGGGGATCGCGGTAGCTCGCCAGGACCTGGCCGCCGTCGCCGGCGATCGCCGCGCTGAGCTCCGGCATGGAGCCGGCCGCACCGAGATCGGTCGCGGCCAACCCCCGCGAACCAGCCTCGGTGGCGGCGCGCTTCTTCGTCGCCTTCTTGGCGGCGCCGCCCTCGGACTTGCTCGCGGACTTCTTCTTGCTGACCCGTGCCACGCGCCCGAGTTCGCCCCGAATTCCGCGCTCGCACAAGGGGCGGCAACGTCGACGGCGACCGCGGCCCGAGGCCGCACTCTCGGCGGCCAACCGCGGTGGGCGCCGTGAATACCCCGCCGAGGCTCCGGGTCTATAGTCCCCACGTGGGCCCTACTGCCGCGCCCCGGATCTCCGCCATGCACGCCATCGCTCGCTTCGCGCTCCCCACCTTGGCCCTCGCTGCTGGTCTCGCTGCGACGCAGACCGCCGAGGCCCGCCCCAACATCACCCGCAAGGGCGGCCAATGGGGCGTGACGCTCGGCGGAGCGATGTGTGTCCCGGGCCAGGCGAAGTGTGCCCGTGATCAAGTCCAGGACGGTGGTGTCACGATCGACGGCAAGACGCGCCCGTCGTTCGGCATGGGCGCGGAGCTGGGCTATCGCTTCAAGCCGTGGATCTTCGCCGGCGCGGCCTACAACCTCGGGTTCTTCGACACCTCCTACGAGGTCGACGGCGGCACCGGCTACAAGCGCGCGATGCAGAACAGCGTGTACGGCATCGTGAAGCCGATCCTGCCGGTGTGGCGGTTCGACTTCGGCCTCGGCATGGGGCCCGGCTTCTCGCGCCAGGCGTTCGTCCTGTCCAACGGCGACAAGGACTACTCACAGGGCTTCTCGTGGGTGTTCGCGCCGAGCATCGACATCTACGTCGCGCGGCGGATCTTCATCGGCGCCAAGGTCGACCTGCTGCTCAACGGCCACAACAAGGTCTGCCGCGAGCGGGGCAACGACACGTCGTGCACCAAGGATCCCGAGCGCCGCGACCTGGCGCCGGTGCACCAGATGATCTTCGGGCTCCACATCGGTGGCACGTTCCTGTAGCGCTCGGCGGCTCTGGAGCGCGAACCACATCGAAAGGGCCGGTCCGCTCGCGCGGCCGGCCCTTTTTCCGTGAGCCCGCGGGCTCGCCTCACTCGGGCTCGTCGCCGTCGGCCTTCGCCTCGGGCCCCTCGCCGTCGGCCTTCGCGTCGGGCTCGTCCGCAGCATCGGCACCGTCGGCGGCCGCGCGACGCTTCTCCATCGCCGCCTTGCGGTCGGCCGGGTCGAGCGCCTTGCGACCCGCGCCCCCCTTCTTCTCCGGCTCGGGCCCGAGGGTCGGGGCGATGTTGTCGACGACGGTGTACTTCGCGAGCAGCTCGTCCTTCAGCTCGCGGCGCCCCTGGTGCAGCTTGCGCTGCTCGAGGCGGCTGACGATCTGATCCTCGAGCGCCTCCTTGGGCAGCTCGCCCGCCGGCCACTTGCCGCTGAGCTTGATGATGTGGAAGCCGAACTTGGTCTTCACCGGCTGGCTGATCTCGCCGATGTTCATCTTGAACGCGACGTCGCTGAACTCCTGCGCCATGCGATCCGCGGTGAAGATGCCGATGTCACCGCCCTTGGCGGCGCTGGGACCCGTCGACTTGTCCTTGGCGATCGCGGCGAAGTCGGCCCCCGCCGCGCTCGCAGCCTTGTACAGCTCGTCGGCCTTGGCCTTGGCCTCCGCCTCCCACTTCGCCTTCTCCTCGTCGGTCCCCTCGGGGCCCTTCTCGGCGGTGCCAGGCTCGACGTGCGGATCGAGGGCGACCTTCTGGGGCCCGATCGGGATCAGGATGTGCGACGCACGGACACGCGGCTGGTCGCTCTTCCAGTTGCCCTTGATCTTCTGATAGTCCTCTTCGATCTCCTCGGGCGTGACCTTCAGCTTGCCCGACTTGTCGAGGATGGCCTTCTCGCGGAGCTCCGCGATGTACATCTCGCGGAGGCTCGCCTCGGTCTCGCCGCGGCGCTCGAGGTGCTTGTCCCAGTCGCGGATGCCCCGCTTCTGCTGCTCCTCGCGCTCCTTGAGGGCCGCCTCGTCGTACTTCACGCCGAGCTTCTCGGCCTCCTGCTTGAGCACCTCGTGGTAGATGAGGCGGTCGACGATCGACTTGCGGTAGCGGCGATCCGCGGAGGCCGGGATTTCACGGCCGCGGTCGGCGTACTTCTTGACCTTGAGGTCGTAGATCTCGCGGAACGTCGCCTGCGGGATCTCGACGCCGCCGACGGTGGCGACCGGGCCGGTGGGGAGCGCGGTCAGGGACGAGCCGCTGTCGGCACCGGCGCCCTCCTTGGGCTGGATCTTCTCCAGGTCCTTGGCCTTCTCCGGCGTCGGCGGGTTCCCGCATGCGGTCGAGACGAGGAAGCTGCTGATGAGAAAAATCGGCGTATAGATGCGACGCATGACACTCCACTTGTCGGCGGCCACGAGCCTCGAAGGGCGGCCACCGGCGCTTTCGCGATGCGCGGATAATAAGCACACCCAATGCGGCCCGGCAAACCCGGCCCGCTGCATGGCGCAATGGCCGCCAAGCCGGGCGTGCGCCGGCGCCCTGCGAGTCGCGCGTCGACGCGGCCGGCTGGGCCCATCCCGGCGGCCGGCTTTCGCGTAGGATGCCGGCGCCGTGTCCGAACTCGTGCGGATCCGCGTGCCGACGCACGCCCAGCCTCCCCCGACCGCGCCCGCGGACGCGAGCATCCCGTCCGCGGCATCGACCGATCCGGACGCGCCCGCGGTCTACCTCGAGACCTTCGGCTGCCAGATGAACGAGGCCGACACCGCCCTCATCGCGGGGCAGCTCACCGGCGCCGGCTACCGCCGCGTCGACGATCCCGCCGCCGCCGACGTGATCCTGGTCAACACCTGTGCCATCCGCGAGAAGGCCGAGGATCGCGTGTGGGGCCGCACCAGCCAGCTCCTGCGCCACCGCGCGGCCAAGCCCGATCTCGTGATCGGCATCACCGGCTGCATGGCCGAGCACCTCCGCGAGAAGGTCGCCGCGCGCGCCCCGTACATCCGCGTCGTCGCCGGGCCCGACAGCTACCGGCAGATCGCCGCGATGGTCGGGCGGGCCCGCGCCGGCGAGCGCGTCGTCGACGTCACGCTCGACAAGGCCGAGGTCTACGAGGGACTCGACGGCATCCCCGACGACGACGGCGTGAGCGGGCAGGTCACGATCCAGCGCGGCTGCGACAAATTCTGCAGTTTCTGCGTGGTGCCCTTCACCCGCGGCCGCGAGCGCGCCGTCCCGCCGCGCGAGGTCCTCCGCGCCGTCCGCTCGTTGGTCGCCCGCGGCTACGGCGAGGTGATGCTGCTCGGCCAGACCGTCAACTCGTATCGCCACGAGGACGTCGACTTCGCCGCCCTGCTGCGCGCCGTGGCCGAGGTCGACGGCGTGCGTCGCATCCGCTTCACCAGCCCCTACCCCAAGGATGTGTCGGACGCGCTCGTCCGGGCGATGGCCGAGCTGCCGCAGGTGATGCCGCAGCTCCACCTGCCGCTGCAGGCCGGATCGGACGCAGTCCTCGAGCGCATGCGTCGGGGCTACACGCGCGCCGAGTTCCTCGACATCGTCACCCGCGTCCGCACGGCGATCCCCGACATCTCGCTCTCGACCGATCTCATGGTCGGGTTCTGCGGAGAGACCGACGAGGACCATGCGCAGACGATCGAGATGATGCGGACGATCCGCTTCGATCAGGCGTACATGTTCCGCTACAGCGATCGCGGGATCACCCACGCCGCGCGAAGACTCGTCGACGACGTGCCCGACGCCGTGAAGGGCGCTCGCCTGCAGGAGGTCATCGCGCTGCAGGAAGAGCACACGCGGGCCGCCCACGCCGCGCACGTCGGCCGCAGGGTCGAGGTCCTCGTCGGTGGCCTCGCGCGGCGCAACGACCGGCTCGTCGGTCGCTCCGAGCACAACTACAACGTCCTGTTGCCGCTGGGCTGCGGGCGGGCCGGCGAGCTCATCCCGGCGGTCGTCCGCGAGAGCACCGGCCACTCGCTCGTGGCCGAGCCGATGTCTCCCCCTGCCGCTGCCGCGGCGCCGTGAACCCCTCTCCCGCGATGCCACGCCGATGAACCGCCCGAGCAAGCCCAAGCCCAAGGCCGACGAGGCCGCAGCGCCGCTCATCGTCCCCAGCGAGCCCGAGGCGCCGCCGCGGGTCTCGCGACACATCCAGCCCCTCGGGCCGCGCGTGCTCGTGCGCGTGGTGAAGCACCCCGATCGCTCGGAGGCGGGGCTGTTCCTGCCCCAGGGCGTGAAGGAGACCCACGCTGCGGCACTGCTCGGCGAAGTGGTCGAGGTCGCCCGATCCAAGCCACGCGCCGAGCCGGCCGATCGCGACGACGACGACGACGACGACGACGACGACGACGATGACGACGACGAGGCCCCGGATCTCGGCGAGAACGTCAGCGGCGTCCCGCTGGGCGCCAACGTCCTGTTCGAGAAGGAGCGCGGCATCGCGGTCCCGTGGGACGACAGCCTGCGCATCCTCGAGGTCCGCTACGTGCTGGCGATCGTCGACATCATCGGCCAGGACGAGATCCAATGAAGGCATCGATCCTCGGGGCCGTGACGGCCGCCGTGTGGAGCTGGTCCTCGTTCGCCGCCGCGGCGCCGCCCGCCGCCGAGGAGCGCACGGTCTCCGACGGCGTCGATCGCCCGATCCACGACTACTCGGGCGAGGGCGACGCGTCGAGCATGGAGCTCAACCCCGCGCTGCTCACCGCCGCGCCGGCGCTGGACCTCGCGCTGCTCGGCTACCAGACGCTGTCGGAGTTCGCGCGCGGCAGCGGCTTCGGGGCGTTCATCGCCGCCAACCTCCGCTTCGGGCTCGCAGTGGGCTTCGGCGCCCAGTTCCTGCAGCCGCAGCTCGGCAAGGGCGCCGCGGATTTCGCCCTCGATCGCAACCCGACCGCGACCAAGCTGACGTGGGCGATCGCGGGCGGCCTCGGCGACAAGGGCGGCTTCGGCATCGCCGTGCACGGCATCCGCAGCGACAACGGCTGGCTTCGCAGGCCCGATCTCGACATCGGCGCGCTGTATCGGATCCGCAACTACGGCTCCGTCGGCGTGAACGTACGCCTCGGCCCGGGAGACCTGCGTGATCCGGTGTTCCAGTCGCAGGCCTCGCTGGTCGCGGAGGCGGCGATCCGCCCCCTCGGCACGCGCACCCTCGAGCTCGCCGGCGGCGTGCGGTCCGTGCTCGCGCGCGCCGAGCCGGGCAGCGAGCTCGATCGCGTCGGCGGCACGACGGGACTCTTCCCCCGCGGCCGCATCGCCCTGCGCTACCGCGGCCTGGCCCTCATGGGTGAGGTCGAGCAGATCCAGACGACGGTGCTCGACAGGACGACGCTTCAGCCCTTGCGCACCGACAAGACGGTGCGCGGCAGCGTGGCGATCGAGCTGGGCTGGGACATGGTCCGCGCGCGCGCCGGCATGCACGCGGGCGCCCACGGCGGCGCCGACGGCGTCGGCTTCGAGGCCCACGTCGGCACGCTGCGCAACGATCGCGTGTACTGGCCGCGACGGATCGACGCCGAGCGGATCGAGTTCTCGGACGTCGGCGACGAGCGCAGCCTCATCGCGATGCTGGAGCGGCTCGAGCGGGCGCGCGAGGCCGGCGATCGGTCGGTCCTCGTCGTGTACCCCGACACCAAGGCCGGCTGGGCGACGCTGCACGAGCTCCGCGAGGCGCTCATCCGCGTCCGCAACGCGGGCGGCCACGTGTTCGCGTACCTCGAGGGCGCGTCGCTGCAGGAGTACTACGTCGCGTCCGCTGCGGAGAAGATCTACATCCACCCCGCGGGGTCGCTCGACACCTACGGCATCTCGACGACGCAGTTCTACTTCAAGCAGGCGTTGGCCAAGCTCGGGGTCCAGGTCGAGGTCGTCCGCATCGACGAGTACAAGAGCGCGGGCGAGCCCTTCACCGAGACGGGCCCGAGCGCGCCCGACCGCGCGCAGGACGGCGAGATCCTCGCGGACACCTACGGCCAGATCGTCGCCGACGTCGCGCGCGGCCGCGGCCTCGCGCCGAGCCGGGTCCGCGCGCTGTTCGACGACGCCCCGCACGCCCCCGAGGCTGCGCTCGGCGAGACCCTCGTGGACGAGGTCGTGCACCGCGATCAGCTCCTCGATCGCATCTCCGACGTCCTGGGCGCCGAGGTCGAGTTCCGCCGGTTCGCCGACACGCGCCACGGCGCGCCGACCTGGTCGGATGCGCCGTACATCGGCGTCGTCCTGGTCGAGGGGACGATCATCGACGGCGAGAGCCGGTTCATCCCGCTGGTCGGCCTGCGCTTCGTCGGCGGCGACACGATCGCGACCTCCGCGAGGATCCAGCGTGCGAGGGGATCATCCTGCGGGTCAACAGCGGCGGCGGCTCGGCGCTCGCCTCCGACATCATGTGGCGCGAGGTCGAGCTGACGGCCGCCGCCCACGCGCGCGACCCCAAGTTCGAGCCGCCGATCGTCGTGTCGATGGGCGATGTCGCGGCCAGCGGCGGGTACTACGTCGCGATGGGCACGCGGCCGGTGCTCGCCGATCCCCTGACGATCACGGGCTCCATCGGCGTGATCTCGATCCACCCCGATCTCTCGGGCTTGCTCGGCAAGCTCGGCATCAGCGCGGTGACGAGCAAGCAAGGCAAGAACCCCGACATCAACGCGCTGTGGCGGCCCTACACCGACGATCAGCGCGCACGGATCCAGGCCTCGATCTCGAGCACCTACGATCTCTTCCGCAAGCGCGTGTCCGAAGGCCGCGACCTCACGATGGAGCGCGTCCACGAGCTCGGGCGCGGGCACGTGTACACCGGCCTCGACGCCAAGGAGCTCGGGCTGGTCGACCAGCTCGGGGGCCTGCACGCCGCGATGGCGCTGGTCCGCAAGCAGGCCGACGTCCCTCGGCACACGCGGCTGGCGTTGCGGGTCGTGCCCGATCGCATGACACTGGTCGACCTGCTGCTCGACGCGATCGGCGTGCCGCGGCGCAGCGACGAGCCCTCGGCGCGGGCCGAGCGGCGCCGGGCCAAGCGCAGCCGCGCCGCGCTGCGACTGCCGCCCTCGGTGGATCTGGTGCTGGCGAAGCTACCGCTCTCGCTGCTGTTCCTCGAGCCCGGCCAGGCCCACGCGATCACCACCTGGTCGATGGACTGATCGAGGATACCCCGGGAAGCGCGAGCCGACGCGCGCTGGCGGAGTGGTCGGTCACTCGACCCACGCGTGGACGACGTGCGCGGGCGAGTGCAGCCCCGCCAGTGCGGGGCGCTGACGCACCCAGTCGGCCGCATCCAGCTCGCGACAGCCGTCGAAACCGGCGTCGACGAGCGCCCGCTCGTAGGCCGCCGCGTCGGCGAACGGATCGAGCGCGTGGGGTCGTCGGGTCAGCCCACGGATCGCCGTGCGCAGCGCCCGGGTCGCGCCGCCGACCCGCGCCTGCGCGACCGCGGTGTGCAGATCGACGATGAACGCGCCACCACCCACGGCCCGCAGCGCCCGTGCGACCGCGCCGAACATCGAGCGACGCGCGGCGAGATCGAAGTAGCTGACCAGGCCCTCGGCGACGACGACGGGCCGCGCAGCGCCGGCGATCGCCGCCGCGAGGCGCCCGTCGAACCCAACCTCGAGCACGTCGAGCCCCAGCAGCCGGTGCCGCTCGCCGAGGCGCTGCCGCAGCGGCGCGGGCATCCCCGCCAGCGCGCGGCGCTTGACGTCGATCATCTCCGGGAGGTCGACGTCGACGGTGTCGATGCCGCGATCGAGGGCCCACTGCACGGTGCGCGGCGTGAGCCCGGCGCCGAGCTCGACGAGGCGATCGGGCGCGAGTTCCTCGACCAGCGCATCGATGAGCAGATGCCGATATGCCAGGTAGTCGCGCATCGTCGGCACCCCGGGGACCACGCGCGTCGTCCACTCGCCGAGGGCGAAGAATCCCCAGTAGAGCGCCGCGCCGGTCGGGGTCGCGAGGTGCTCGGCGTACGGCAGGCCCAGCCGGCGCCACACGTACGCGGTGTAGTGCGCGGTCGGGCCGATGCTGCCCGTGCCGTCCGTCATCGATCGAGCATCCGCTGGGCGTCGGCGCGGCTGATCGCGACGCGCTCGGCCAGCGCGAAGAACATGTCGCGCTCGGCCGCGCCGCCGAAGGACGAGCGCACGATCGGCACGAGCGTCACCATCGCGATGCCCCGCTCCTCCGGCGTGAGCGCGGCGAGGCGACCGACGACCTCGTCGAGCCCGGGCGGCGCGTCGATGAGCGCCGCGAGCTCGGCCCGCCGCGCGTCGTCGACCGCGAGCCGCGCCATCAGGTCGTCGTACTCGGCCCGCTCGCCGCTGTCGGCGGTCCCATCGGCGTTCGCGAGCATCGCCGCAAACGCAGCAACGGCCTCGGCCCGGCGGCGGGCCTGCTCGCGCCACAGACCGCGCCAGGTCCGGTTCTGCTCGGCGTCGACACCGAGGCGCGCGGCGAGATCGTCGTGGACCCACTGCTCCTCTTCGCTGCCGCGACCATCGGCGAGGGCCATCCGCCAGGCGCGCTCGAGGATCGTCTCGGCGAAGAACGGCGGCGGGAGCGGCAGCTCGCCCAGACGGACCTGCAGCGCCGCCTTGTTGGCGAGCAGCGCGAGCCACGCGTCCGCTTCGCTCGCCGGCAGACGCTCGTCGAGCATCCACAACACCTGATCCCACTCGCCGATCTCGAGGATCCCGTCGGCGTGCGCCACGAGCCCGCACGCGACGAGGGTCCACTCCTGTTCGGGGGAGAGCACCATCGTCACGAGGGTACCACCCGCGGTCGCGCGTGCTCACCCGCGTGCGCGCGCGACGAACCGCCGTGGATCAGCCGGTGCCGGTGACGGGGACCGGCCGCTTGAGCATCCCGAACGTGTGCTCCGGCCCGGGGAACTGGCGGCGCCGCACCTCGTCGCGGAAGGCCTGCGCCGCGGTCACGACCCGGTCGTGGCCCTCGTCGTAGCGCTTGACGAACTTGGGTCGGAGATCCGCGGTCATGCCGAGCAGGTCGTAGCAGACCAACACCTGGCCGTCGCAGCTCACGCCGGCGCCGATGCCGATCGTCGGGATCGTCAGCGCCTCGGTGATCGTCGCCGCGAGCTCGCCGGGGATGCCCTCGAGCACCAGCGCGTACGCGCCGGCCGCCTCCACCGCGCGCGCGTCCGCCAGGATCCGCGCGGCCGCCTCGTGGTCGCGGCCCTGCACCCGGAACCCGCCGAGGGCGTGGACCGACTGCGGCGTGAGGCCGACGTGGGCCATCACCGGGATCCCCGCCTCGACGATGCGACGGATTGTTGGGGCGATGCTGGCGCCTCCCTCGAGCTTCACCGCGTGCGCGCGCCCCTGCGCGAGGATCCGACCGGCGTTGCGCACGGCCTCCTCGGGGTTCACCTGATAGCTCAAGAAGGGCATGTCGCCGATGACGTGCGCGTACCGACTGCCGCGCGCCACCGCACGGCAGTGGTAGACGATGTCGTCGACCGTGACGCCGAGCGTGTCCGCGTTGCCCTGCACCACCATCCCGAGCGAGTCGCCGACCAACAGCATCTCGATGCCGGCGTCGTCGAGCATCCGGGCGAAGGTCGCGTCGTACGCCGTGACCATGGTCAGGGGCACACCGCCCTTGCGACCGCGGATCTCCGGCACCGTGACGGGTTTGCGGGCGTCGCCAGCGTCCACGCCGACCTGCGGCGCCGCGCTCGGACGGCCATACTTCACTTCGGGTTGTTCACTCACTGGGGCGCCTCCGCCTTCGGGTCGCGGCCGAGCACGATGCCCGGTCCCCGCCTTCGGGGTGCAGGCCAGACGTTAGCACCGAACCCACGCCGCCCTGCCCAGGCGCCCGGCGCGGCCGCTGCAGCCCGGGACTGCGGCCCTGCAGCGCGGTTTGACGGGGCGAGGACCGCGTGCCACCCTCCGCGCAAATTCGGCATTAGCCGCAAGAACGAGGTCACGATGAGCTTCACGCTTCCCCCGCTGCCCTATGCCAAGGACGCCCTCGTCCCCCACATGAGTGCGGAGACGTTCGACTACCACTACGGCAAGCACCACCAGGCCTACCTGAACAAGCTCAACGAGCTCGTCGCGGGCAAGCCCGAGGAGCACAAGACGCTCGAGGAGCTCGTGCGCACCACCGACGGCGTGCTGTTCAACCAGGCCGCGCAGGTCTGGAACCACACGTTCTTCTGGAACAGCATGAAGCCCGCGGGCGGCGGTCAGCCCAGCGGCAACATCGCCGCGGCGATCGTCCGCGACTTCGGCAGCTTCGACAAGTTCCGCGCCGACTTCACCGCGGCGGCCGTCGGCCGCTTCGGATCGGGCTGGGCCTGGCTCATCGAGGACGCCGGCAAGCTATCGATCACGACGACCGTGAACGCCGACACCCCGCTGCGCGAGGGCAAGCGCTGCATCCTGACGCTCGACGTCTGGGAGCACGCCTACTACATCGACTACCGCAACGCGCGGCCGGGCTTCGTCAACGCGTTCTTCGACCACCTGGTCAACTGGGACTTCGCGAACGAGAACCTCGCGTAGCGTCGATTCGGCGCGCTGCAGCCCCTTTGGCTGCAGCGCGGACCTCTCCCACGGAGCGACAGGACGTCGCCCGCGTCAGTCCTCGATCGAGAAGGTCTCTTCCGACAGCGCCATCGCCCCGGGCCGCTCGCCGTACCACAGCGACACGGGCAGCAGCGCGAGGACCTGCGTCACCGGCCGCGGCAGCGCCCACCCGAGCGCGACCTGCCCGAGCCCGCGGACCGCGACGTCCTGGCCGAGCGGGTTGGGCACCTTCAGTCCGAGGATGGCGCGGAGGTTCTGCAGCGGCGTCGGCGGCTCGGGGTAGAGCACCACGTCGCCCGCGTCGGGGCCGAGCTGCACGATCGCGCGGGCCCGCATGACCGCCTCGCGCAGGCCGCCGTAGTCGTCGACGAGCCCGACCTCGATCGCCCGCACGCCGCTCCACACCCGGCCGCGCGCGGCGGCGTCGACCTGCTCGGGCGTCATGTTGCGGGCCTTGGCGACGCGCGCCGTGAACTCGCGGTACCCCGCCTCGATGTCGCGCTGGGCCGCCTCGCGCTCGTCCTGGGAGTAGGGCTTCCACCACGAGCGCAGGCCAGCGCGGTCGCCGAAGTCGAACTGATCGATGCCGATGCCGAGCTTGTCGGCGAGGCCCGACAGATCGAACTTCGGATAGAAGATGCCGATGCTCCCCGTCGCAGTGGTCGCGTCGGCGAACACGTACTGACCGGCCGTGGCGATGTAGTACCCACCGCTGGCGCAGGTGTTGCCCATCGAGATGACGACGGGCTTGCGCTT
The DNA here is from genome assembly GCA_001464385.1 of Deltaproteobacteria bacterium Ga0077550. Taxonomy (GTDB): domain Bacteria; phylum Myxococcota_A; class Polyangia; order Nannocystales; family Nannocystaceae; genus Xiheibacterium; species Xiheibacterium aquaticum. The sequence goes on from LNFB01000157.1 coordinate 15,321, forward strand.
GCGGGTGAGGTCGAGCTCGCGGGCGATGTCGTCGGCAGCGCGCACCGAGCCGCCGGGGCTGTCGATGCGCACGACGACGGCGCGCACCGAGTCGTCGTTGCGCAGCGCCTCGATCTGCTTGGTCAGCGTCGCGGCGCCCGCGATCTTCCGCCCGAGCAGCGGGATCGTGAAGCTGTCGCCGTCGAGCAGGTCGCCCTCGATCGTGAGCACCGCGATGCGCTGCTGGGGACCGAAGGTGTCGGCGTGCTCGCGCTGCCGATCGGGCTCCTCGACCCGGACCTTGCGGCCGAGCCAGCGCTCGAGCCGGGCGTCGACCTCGTCGGGGAACGAGAGCTCGTCGATCACGCCGTCGCGCAGCGCGTCGGGGGCCTCGATCGGGGCCTGGTCGATCCACTCCTTGACGACGAGCGGGTCCTGGCCGCGATCGCGGGCGGTCGTGCGCAGCACGTGGTTCCACACGTCGGTGAAGAACATCTTGCGCTGCCGCGCGACGGGGTCGCTGGCGGTCGTTCGCTGCCAGACGTCGGGCACGCCCTTGTACTGCGCGACCCGGACGAACTCGGCCTTCACCCCCAGCTTGGCCAGCAGGTCGGCGAAGTAGAACGACTGGATCCGCATGCCCAGCAGCTCGAGCCCGGCATTGGGGTGCGCGATGATGCGATCGGACAGGGCCGCGACGAAGTACGAGCGCAGGCCGCCGCCGTGCATGTACGTGACGACGCGACCGCCGCTTCGCTGCACCCGCAGCAGCGCCTCGCGGACCTCCTCCAGCTGCGGGTAGCCGAGGCCGACGCCCTCGGTCTCGAGCAGCACGACGCCGCGGCGACGGCCGATCTCGTCGAGGTGGCGGATGAGCTGCCACAAGCCGCGATCGCCGGAGTACTTGCGCAGGGCGATCTTGGTGACGAGCGATGGCCGGACGTTGACGACGCTCTCGTAGCGCTCGGCCGACACCCGGATCCGCGCGACGCCGCCATCGACCCCGAATTCCCGGCCCGCGGTCGAGGGGGTCACGCCGCCGAGGAAGCCGAAGTGCCCGAAGTCCAGGCCGAAGCCAGCCGTCATGCGCACGCCGTCCCGTACGCTCGAGTCGGCGAGGCCGGTCGGGAAGAAGCTGAAGCGCTCGGCCTCGGCGAACAGTCGAACGCCGCCGAGCGACAGCAGGAGGCGACCGCGGGGATCGAAGTAGTGCGTGCGCCAGCGGGCGTCGCCGGGCGTCGATGGCGCCCAGCGCGTGCCGATCGCGACCTCGAGGGCATTCGTGCCCAGCGGACGCACCGCCAGCTCGGGATCGAGCACGTACGACTGCGTGACCTTCGGCGACGGGCCCGTCTGCGGCACGTTGATGCTGCGCGCCACGAAGCCGAACGCCAGGAACCGGTTGAACCACCACGCGAGCGCCAGGTCGACCGAGTTGGTCCCCGCCGCATGGAAGTTCTGGCTCGCGAACAAGCGTGAGTACGACAGGCCCAGTGAGATGTTCTGCAGGGCCTTGGGCGCGCCGCGGAACCACCGCGTGATCCACCGCTTCATCGGCACCGCGAGCGCGAACGTCAGCTTGCTGTAGCGATCGTCGGGGTTCTGCGGCTGATCGGTGCCGCCGGTGTCCTGCCCCGGCGTGTACGGGTCGAGGAACTGATAGCCGAGGCCCAGCGAAGCGATCTGCAGCGGCAGCGGCAGGCCGAGGAGCAGGCCGACACCGCTGCCGCGGCGCAGCGCGGACGGCTTGGTCCACGACAGGTCGGCCACGCCGTTGAAGCCGCGCAGGAAGCCGAGGTTCGCGGGGTTCGTCACCGTGGCAGCGCCGTCCGCCTCGCCCGCGACCGTGGTGTAGACGCGATCGGCGTCCCGCGCGATCGGTCGGGGCTCGCCCTCGTTGGGCGACGCCGCGGTCGATCGGGGCGGCGCCACGCCGAGCGTCGCCGCGACGAGGGCCGCGACGAGCCGGCCGACGGAGCGACCGAGCGGAGCGCAGGACGAACGGCGCGCGCGCGTGATCACCCACGCACCCATACCACGGTCACGGCGTCGCCACCCTCGGCGGGCAAGCCGGGGCGGTGCCGCGCCACGTGGCCCAGGTGCGGCAGGTGGTCCCGAACCGCTTGACGCAGGGCCCCCGATCCGTGCCCGTGCCGCACGATGAGCACCTCGCAGTCGTCCTCGATCGCGCGGGCGAGGGAGACCTCGAGCAGCGCGAGGGCCTCGTCCGCCCGCACGCCGCGGAGATCCACGACGTTGTCGATGCCGGAATCGACGGGGCGGGCGTCGGCGCCGAAGTGACGCCCGGCTTCGCTGACGATCGGCGCGCCGCGTTGGGCGGCGGCGGGACGCGCCCTGGGCGAGGCACCGACGGGCCGCAGATCCTCGCGGGACACCGTGGTCTTCATCTGCGGCAGCTGGACCGTCACGCGCTCTCCCTTGATGGCGACCACCTCGCCGTCCATCCCCAGCGACTCGACGCGGACCCGATCGCCGCGCTCGACCTGCTTGGGCGGCGCGCCGACCGGGGCCGGCGCGGCGGGTCGGTGGCGATCGACCGCCGTGGTGGCGCGCGACATCGTGTCGGCGACATCGGCCTCCTCCCCGCGGCGGGCCGCCTTCCGGGCCGCCCGCAGATCGGCCTGCAGGCCCCGGAGCTCGGCGGCGACGGCCGAGTGCGCGCGCAGCAGCTTCGCCGACGCCCGCTCGTTCTCGTCGCGCTCGAGCGCCTCGAGTCGGCCGCGGCTCGCCGCCAGCGCCGCCCGCTCGCGCTCGGCCGCGAGGGTCTGATCGACGAGCTGCTCGCGGAGCGCCGCGACCTCGCCGAGGAGCACGTCGACCCGACGCGCCCCCGCGTCGATGAGCCCCGTCGCGCGATCGATGACCGGCTGCGGTAGGCCGACGCGCAGCGCGACCGCCAGCGCGCTCGAGTTGCCGGGGATCCCCAGGTGCACCCGGAACGTCGAGCGCAGCGCCTGGAGGTCGAAGCCGACGGCCGCGTTCACGAAGTGCTCGGGATCCGCGTGCGACAGCAGCTTGAGCCGCTCGTAGTGGGTGGTCACCACCAACGTCGCGCCGAGGTCCACCAGCGAGGTCACGATGGCCTCGGCCAGCGCCGCGCCCTGATCCGGATCGGTGCCGACGGCGACCTCGTCGAGCAGCACCAGCGTGCCGCGACCATCGTCGCTGGCCGCCTCGCACGCGACCCGCACGTTGTGGATGTGCGCGGTGAACGTGCTGAGGTTGCGGGCGATCGACTGGTCGTCGCCCACGTCCGTGACCACCGTGCGGAACACCGGCACCGTCGCCGGGCGCGACGTCGGCAGCCGCACGCCGGCCTTCGCCAGGAGCACGCACAGGCCGAGGGTCTTGAGCGCGACGGTCTTGCCGCCGGCGTTCGGCCCGCTCACGACGAGGCCGGTGCCCACCGCCAGTCCGAGATCGTTGGGCACCACCTCGCGCCCGCGCAGCACCATGATCGGGTGGCGTGCGTCGGGGAGCTCGAGCACCGCGCCCGCGTCGGGCTCGACGAGGATCGGCACCACGCCCTCGAGCGCCTGCGAGAGCAAGAGGCGCGCGTGCACGGCGTCGAGCCGGACCAGCGCCGTGCCGCAGGTCGCGATGCGACCCGCGTGCTCGCCGACCTCGCGCGAGAGTTCGGCGATGATCCGCTGCTCCTCGGAGCGCACCGCCGCGATCGCGGTGCGCAGCGCGTTGTTGTCGTCGACCAGCGCGTGCGGCTCGACGAACAGGGTCTGACCGCTCTGGCTGGCGTCGTGGATGATCCCCGAGATCGTCCCGGGCGCGCCGGTCTTCGAGAATGCGCTGGCGCGGACCGGGACCACGACCCTGCCCTCGCGCTCGGTCACGAAGGCGTCGCCGAAGGCATCGGCGAGGCCCGGCCGCCGCAGCAGGCGCTCGGCGGCCTGACGCAGGGCGGTCTTCGCCTGGCGCACGCGGTCGCGCAGCGCGGCGAGCGTGGGACTCGCCGCGTCGGCGAGGCCGGGCTCACCGTTCGCGCCATCGCGATCGATCGCGCGCTGCAGCTTCGCAGTGAGCGTGGCGGGCGGATCGAACGCGTCGAGCAGCGCGTGCAGTCGGGCGAAGCCGCGACGGTCGTCGTCCTCGACCGCGCGCAGGGCCGAAGCGACGCTGGCCGCGACCGCGAGCACGTCCCCGGTCGCGAGCAGCTCGGCGGGCGACAGCGGCAGGCCGCGGCTGGCGCGGCCCAGCGGCTCGCCGAGGTGCACCACGGTCTTGAAACGCCGCGCCAGCGCGAGATCGGCGCTTCCGCGCAGCAGGTCCTCGAGCTCGTCGACCTCCTCGAGGCGCGCGCGGCAGGTGGCGAGATCCCCGAGGAAGCGCGGCTCGGCCAGGCCCGCGGGCCCGCACTGCGCCCGCGCTGCGGGGCTCGCGAGCAACCCGCAGAGCTCGTCGTGCACGAGGCCCCACTCGAGGTGCATCGCGCTGCGCCACGCCGAGTCGCCCGCATCGCCGCGCGCCGTGGACGAATGCCCATCCGGCGAAGGCGAGCGCCGCGGCGGCCCATCCACCTGCGCGACGCGGTCCGCATCGTCGTCGCTCACCCCGTGCCTCCCGTGTGTCTCGACACCGGTCCCGACCTTGCTCGCACCCTCGCCCATGACGTCGCTCGATTATGCACTAGCCCTGCACGATCTCGCGGCGTAAGATGCGCCAAGCTGGCGTTTCTCGCTCCCTCCTCGCCCCACCGCTCACCGCCGGAGTTCCGATGCTCGAGCCCTACGACCGCCTCGATTCCACACTCACCGCGACGGCCTGCTCCTCCGCCGCGGAACCTCGATCCGAAGCCCGCCGCTCGGGCGGTCGTCGAGCCATCACCGCCCTGCTGGCGTTCCTCGCCACCGCGATCGCGCCCGCGACGGCGCTCGCCTCCGAGGGTGGCACCCACGCGATCCCGCCGACCTGGATGGTGATCTTCTTCGTCGTGATGCTGCTGTCGATCGCCATCGTGCCGCTGACGCGGCTCGAGCACTGGTGGCACAGCAACCTCAACAAGCTGCTCCTGGGCCTCGCGCTGTCCGCCTACCCGGTCTTCTGGCTGACGGTGCAGGAGCCCAACATCGCCGAGCTCGGCGTGAAGATGCACGAGTACGCCAGCTTCATCACGCTGCTGGGCTGCCTCTTCTACATCTCCGGCGGCATCTACCTCGCTGGCGACCTCAAGTGCACGCCGCGGTCCAACGCGACGTTCCTCGCGTTCGGCACGGTCATCGCCTCGTTCATCGGCACGACCGGCGCATCGATGCTGCTCATCCGCCCTGTGCTGCGGGCGAACACCGAGCGCAAGCACAAGGTCCACATCGTCGTGTTCTTCATCTTCCTGGTGTCGAACGTCGGCGGATCGCTGCTGCCGCTGGGCTCGGCTACCTGCAGGGCGTGCCGTTCCTGTGGACCCTGGGCCTGTGGAAGGAGATGTTCCTCGTCGCCGGGATCCTGCTCGTCGTGTTCTTCTTCATGGACCGGCACTTCTACGGCCGCGAGACCGAGACGGTGCGCAAGGCCGACCTGGCCCACGCCAGCCCGCTCAAGATCGAGGGCGCGATCAACATCGTGTGGCTGCTCGGCATCGTCGCCTGCGCCGCGTTCATCCGCGACGATCACGGCATCTTCGTGCGCGAGGCCGCGATGGTCGGCTGCGTGCTCGGCTCCAAGTTCACCTCCCCGGCCGAGACCCGCGAGAAGAACGCCTTCTCATGGTTCCCGATCCTGGAGGTCGCCGCGCTGTTCATCGGCATCTTCCTCACGATGATCCCCGCCCTGCTCATCCTGCAGGCCGGCGGCGACAAGCTCGGCGTGGACACCCCCGCGAAGTTCTTCTGGGCCTCGGGCATCCTGTCGAGCTTCCTCGACAACGCGCCGACCTACCTCGTGTTCTTCGAGACGGCCTCGGGCATGGTCGACAAGGGCCTGCTGTCCGGCGCCCTGGTCGAGGGCACCAACGTCCCCTCGCACATCCTGCAGGCCATCGCGTGCGGATCGGTGTTCATGGGCGCGAACACGTACATCGGCAATGGACCCAACTTCATGGTCAAGGCGATCGCCGAGGAGTCGAAGGTCGAGATGCCCGGCTTCTTCGGCTACATGAAGTGGAGCATCATGTTCCTGATCCCGTGCTTCGTGATCACGACGCTGGTGTTCTTCTAGCTCGCCCCTACCCCTGCTGCTTGCGGGCGAGCTGCGCAGCCTTCCAGAAGCCCTTGTTCGCGTCCTTGTTCCGGGGCTTCACCTTGCGGGCCTCGGTGTACGCGTCGCGGGCCTCCGCGTAGCGGCGCAGGGCCATCAACGCGTCCGCGCGCATCAGCAGCGCGCGGAAGTCCCCCGGCACCGCGTTCAGCAGCTCGTCCGCCGTCGTCAGGACCTCGGCGTTGTTGCGGCCGCGCTTGAACACGCGCGCCTGGTTGTAGAGCGCCTCGGCGAGGCCGGCCCGCGCCTCGGGGTGCTCGGGCCAGACGGTGACGAGATCGCGGAAGCCGTCCGCAGCGGTCAGCCACTTGCGCTTCTCGAGGGCGGCCTGCGCCGCAGGCAGGATCTGATCGGCCGCGGCCTGTCGGAGCTTCCCGATCGCGGCGTTGCCCGGCTCCGCGATCGCGAGGTTCGTGAGCGCCACCGCGAGGCTGCCCTCGGCCGGCTCGCGCCAGTGCTTTGCCTCGAGCGCCAGCTCGCCCGCGGACACCCAGTCGGCGACGGACGGCCCGGTCGGCTCGGGCGGCGGCGGGATCTTCGGCGCCACGGGGACGACGACCGGCGCGGGCTCGGGCGCGGGGACGGGCGCAGTCGGAGGCGTGGCCTCGCTCCGGCGCGAGCTGTCGGCGGGACGCGGCGCGTCGGCGGGGCCTTGGCGGGCCGCCTCGGGCGCCCCACGCTCGGGCGGCGCGGCGCCGGGCTCTGCGTCGTCGAGGAGATCGGGCTTGAACGCCAGCGCAGCGGCCCCGGCCAGCAACCCCCCGAGCAGGACGAACAACATCGCCTTGGCGGCGGCGACGACACCGGACGGGGCGGGCTCGCTGGCCGCGGTGCCCGCGGAGGGTGCCCTCGGCGGCGGCGCGATCACGGTGCGATCGGGCTGCAGATAGCCGGCCGGGCGCGCATCGATCGCAGCGATCGCGGCGCGGTGGAAGCTGGCCGACGCCGCGGGCGACGGGTCCTCCGGCCGACCATCGAGCGAGTCCCCGGCGACCTGCAACCCGAGCACATTGGCCACGGCGCTCGCGCGTCCATCGACCGCACGCGTGAGGTCGTACTCGAGCGCGCGCATCGTCGGTGGCCGCAGCGAAGCGACGCGGGCGAGGCACCGCGCGATGACGTCGGCCAGCGGCTCGGGCACCTCGGGCCGGTGCACGGTGGCCCGCACGGCGTCGTGGGCCCCCTTCTGCATGAGCACGTCGATCGCGTTGCGGCCCTCGAACGGCAGCCGACCGGTGAGCATCTCGAACAGGATGCAGCCGACCGCGTAGATGTCGGAGGCGACGGTGGCCTCGAGGCCCGCGCCCTGCTCGGGGGCCATGTAGTCGGGCGAGCCCATCACGAGGCCGGGCGACGTCTGCGACGCGTCGGCGTTGACGTGCTTGCAGATGCCGAAGTCGAGCACCTTCACGAAGTCGGGATCCTTGCCCCGCGCGGTGAGGATGATGTTCTCCGACTTGAGGTCGCGGTGGATGATGCCGACCTCGTGCGCGGCCGCCAGCGCGCGACAGATCTGCCGCGCGATGTGGACCGCGCGTCGGATCGCCAGCGGCCCCTGCTCGCGCACCGTGGTGCCGAGGTGGTGGCCCTCGAGCAGCTCCATCACGAAGAACACGTCGCCGGCGTCGGTGGTGCCGATGTCGAGGACGTCGATGATGTTGGGGTGCCCGGTCTGCGTGGCCGCCCGGGCCTCGCGCATGAACCGGGTGATGATGTCGGCGTCGCGCGTGTAGTGGTCGTGCAGGACCTTGAGCGCGAACGGCTTGCCGAGCGCCAGGTGCGTCACGCGGAACACGGCGCCCATGCCCCCGATGCCGATCAACGCCTCGACGCGGTACCGCTGGGCGATCACCGTGCCGACCCAGCTCTGCGCCGACTCGCGCAGCGATCGCGGGTTGGGCTGCGTGAACGGCCGCGCCCCGGGTCCGTCGAGCTCGACGATGTCGGATTCGCCCAGCGTGATCGTCGAGGTGCCCTTGCGCCCGCGATTGCCAGGGCCGCCGCCCTCGAGCGCGATCACGTCGCTGATGCTGATCGCCTCGATCTCGTGGGCCTGCGAGCGCAGGTCGCTGAAGTCCTGCTGCGCGAGCTGGGCGTACTCGCGGGCCTCGACCTTGCACTCCCGCGCGAAGATGTCGTGCATGAACTCGCTGATGCGGTCCACGTCGCAGGTCGGGAAGTCGCGCGCGAGGATCTCGGAGAGCGCGGCCCGGAAGTCACCGGCGTTCTGGTAGCGCTGCGCCGGATCCGAGGCGAGCGCCTGGATGAGCACCTCGTCGAGGCCAGCGGGGATCCCCGGCACGACCTCGGACGGCGCGCGCACGATCGGGTTGCGCACCGCCGCCAGCGCCTCTTGGTGCGTGCGGTTGTTCGACGGGAACAGCTGCCGACCGGTGAGCAGCTCCCACAGCACGATGCCGCAGGCGTAGATGTCCGTGCGCCGATCCGCGGGCAGGCCCTTGGCCTGCTCGGGCGACAGGTAGCTGTAGCGGCCGAAGACGACGCCGGGGCTCGTCATCTCGCGCTTGATCGCGCTCTTCGCCAGGCCGAAGTCGGTCAGCTTGATCTCGCCGCGATATCCGACGAGCAGGTTGGGCGGCGAGATGTCGCGATGCACCAAGTCGAGGGACATCGCGTCGTGCACGTAGTCGAGCCCGCGCAGCACCTCGCGCAGCACGAACATCGCGACGTCGACGGGAATGCGGCGGTGGAGCTGCGCGCAGCGGTTCCACACCGCGCGCAGGTCCTTGCCCTCGACCAGCTCCATCGCGAGGTAGTAGTCCTCGTTGACGCGCCCCGCGTCGAACACCTGCACCAGGTTCGCGTGGTTGAGTCGGACGACGACCTTGGCCTCGTCGAGGAAGCGCCGGTGGACGCCGGCGTCGTCGAGGTTGTGCAGGACCTTCTTGACGACGCACGGCTTCTCGAAGCCACGCTCGCCGGCGGCGGCGAGGAACAGCTCGCCCATCCCGCCGCGCGCCATCGTACGCACGAGGACGTACTTGCCGAACAGCTGGGGGAAGCTGCCCGTCGGAGCACTCGCCCCCGCGCGCATCTGGCCCGGGACGCTCACTTCGTGCGAACTATATCAGGATGTCACCGGGGCGACGGCCCGGTGAGCTCGACCCGGATCTGCACGCGTGGGGGCCCGTCGGTGCGGGCGCCGGGTTCGGCCGGGATCGTGATCGCGCGGCGCACCGGCGCCGCGCCGGGTGGCCGGAGTGACAGCGTGTACTGCCCCGGCATGGCGAGGTCGGCCTCGATCATCCCGTTCGGGTCCGTGCGCGCCCCGCGAAAGGGCCCGCCGTCGACGGCGACGCCCGCCAGCGGGGTGCCGCCGTCGGTGACCTCGAGCGCCACGTGGGGCCCCCGCGCGATCACACGACCGCGCAGTTCGACGTCGTCCCCGGGCACGATCCGGGCCGCCGTCGCCAGCTCGACGCCGTCCTGGAGGGCCCGCAGATCGTACGGCCCGGCGCCGAGCGACTCGAACTCGAAGCTGTCGCCCTCCGGGGTCGCCTCGTGCTGCTCGCTCGGATCGTCGGACGCCCGGGCGATCACCGTCGCCCGCGGGTACGCATCGCCGCGCGGATCGACCAGCGTGCCGCTCAGCACGTCCGCGGGCGGCACCATGCGGAGCTCCGAGACGTCGACGTCGTGCTCGGGATCGACGTCGACCACCCGCCGCGTCGGGGCGAAGCCGGGCGCGTGTACGGCGAGGAGCACCTGATCGTGCATCGCGGGCGGCGCGGCCTCGCACCCGCGATCGGCCTCGGTGCACGGATCGCAGGGCGGTCGCCGGACCAGCGCGAAGGAGAACACCCCGTCGATGTCGGTGGTCGTCGTGCCGCCGATCGTCGGCAGCAGCAGCTCGGGCTCGCCGTCGTTGGGCGCGCGGACCGAGACCCGCGCGGCGGGGATGGGGCGGCCGCGCCGATCGACGACGGTGCCGTACAGCCGCGGCAGCGTCGTCGCCCGCAGGATCTGGGGCTCGCCGGGGGTCAGCACCCACGCGTCCGCCGGGATCGCCGTGACGTGGTGCAGGTCGACGCACACGACCCCGAGGCAGCCCGGCCCGTCGAAGCTCCCCGATTCGTCGAGCGACCACGCGTTGCCGGCGACAGGCGTCACCTCGTCCTCGAACAGGCACCGCAGCGAGACGTGTCCGCCCTCGAGGGGCTCGCCGTCGTCGTCGACGATCGTCGCGCGCACGCGGCGTGCCGCGGAGTCGTTGCTCCGCCCCTGCACGCCGGCGGCAGCGGACGGCGACACCGACGACGTCCCGTCATCGACGCGACCGTGCGCGGCCGAGCTCGCCGTGCGGACCACCCGCCTCGCGCCCCACGCGAGCAACGTCACCGCGACCACGAGGGCGACGCCCCACGCGAGCCGACGCCCGGCGGCGCGCCCGATCATCGATCACGCGCTCCCGCGCATGATCGCCTCGGCGAGCCCCTGCGCCTCGGCGAGCACGCGATCGACCATCGCGTCGACCTCGGCGGCGACGGCGTCCTGCGCCGCACCGGCCGGCGCCGCCGCCCCGCGCCCGAGCGCGTAGAGCTTCGCCTTGGGCTCGGTCCCGCTGGGGCGCACGACCAGGCGGCACGCGCCGGGTCCCCCGGACACCACGAGCTCGAACACCAGCACGTTGCCGGGCAGGTCGCGGGTGCGGCTGCCGGTGTTCCGCGGCAGGCTGCGATCCTCGACCGACGCGACGGCGAGCCCGCCGAACGCCGAGGGCGGCGAGCGGCGCCACCGCTCGAGGAGCCCCGCGATCGCCTCGCGCCCGGCGGCCCCGTACGCGTAGAGGTTGGCGGTGCGCTCGCGGTGGTAGCCGTGCTGGGCGAACACCTCGGCGAGCTGGCCGTGCAGCCCGCGGCCCTGCGTCTTCGCCCACGCCGCGGCCTCGGCGAGCAGCAGCCCCGCGATCGCGCCGTCCTTGTCGTGCACGTCGTTGCCGCGCGTGTAGCCGTGGGACTCCTCGCAGGCGAACAGCAGCCGGCGCGCCGGGAACTCGTCCATCATCCCGGCGTGGTGCTTGAAGCCCACGAGCAGATCGTCGACGACGTCCACCCCCGCAGCGCGTGCGAGCGTACCGACGAGCGGCGAGGTCAAGAGCGTGGTCAGCACCCAGTCCTCGGGCCGACGGGTCGCATGACGGAGCACGTGATCGAGCAGCAACACGCCCATGCGGTTGCCGTCGATGAACGCGAGCTGGCCCGACTCGTCGCGCGCGACGGCGCCGAGGCGATCGGCGTCCGGGTCGGTGGCGACGACCAGGTCCGCGTGCTCGGCCTCGGCCTGCGCGACTGCCATCGACAGCGCCTCGGGCACCTCGGGGTTGGCGCTCGCGACCGTCGCGAACCGCCCGCCGTCCGGCAGCTGGGCCTCGACGACGGACACCGCGACGCCCTTGCCCTGCAGCAGCGGAACGAGCGCGGTGTGACCGACGCCGTGCAGCGGCGTGTACACGACGCGCAGCGCCGCGTCGCTGAGATCCCCCATCACGCACTGGGCCCGCACCGACGCGTGGTACGCCTCGTCCCACCGCGCGAGGGCGGCGCCCGTGGCGACCTCGATGCGCGCCGCGTCGGCGGCCGCGAACGGACGCAGCGGGGCGGTCATCGCCCCCTGGATCGCGGCCATCAGCGCGCGATCGCGGGCCCCGAGGACCTGCGCCCCATCGGCGCCGTAGATCTTGATGCCGTTGTCCCCCGGTGGGTTGTGACTGGCCGAGATGACCACCCCCGCGCCGCAGCCCCGCGCCCGCACCAAGAAGGATAGCTGCGGCGTCGGCCGGGGCTCGTCGAGGAGGAGCACGTCGATCTCCCACGCGGCGAGCTGCTCGGCGACCACGCGCGCGAAGGCCTGGCTGTGGGTGCGGGTGTCGTACGCGACCGTCACCCGGCGCGGCGCCCCCTCGGCCCCGATGAGCTCGGCGACGGCCTGGGCGGTCTCGCGGACCAGGGTCGTGTTCATGCGGTTGGGGCCGGGGCCACAGGCACCTCGCCGCCCGCCGGTACCGATCGGCAGCGGACCCGAGAACGCGTCCTCGAGCTCGGCGCGCATGGCCGCGTCCCCGGCCTCGACCTTCGCGAGCAGCGAAGCCAGCGCCGGGCGATCTTCGGCGTAGCGCGGATCGGTGCACCAGCGCTGCAGCTCGTCGTGCCACGGCACCCCGGCCAAGGACGGGGGAACGGTGAGCGGAGGGGTGTTCACTGCCATGGGCGGGCGGCATCTTACGACCGCGGCTGCGACGAGACCAGGCCGCCCGGCCGACATTGGCTCCACCCGAGCGCGGCAGGCGGCGCGTCGTCCCCCGCTCGGGGCGGTCGCAACCGCGAGGGCCACGAGCGCAGCTCGACAACCTCGCCCGCGGTGAAATCCAAGTCCGCGCTCGCGCGTTCGACGATGGGTCCGAATCGGGCGGCGACTCGCGTCGTTCTATGGAACACTGAGGGATGCTCGCTGTCCCTCGTCCTCGGCCCTGACCGACGGTCCAAGGGTCGGCCCACTGCGGAAGCGAAGGAGCGAATCATGCGCCAACCCCTCTACCTCCGTCTTCGCCCGTTTCTCCGGCGTGAGCTCCGAGCCCGACTCGTCTCCGCAGTGGTCACGGTCTTCGTCCTGTGCGGACTGTCCTGGCTCGGCGTCTCCGCGCTGACCAAGATCGACAGCCGCGAGGCCCACGAGCTCCGCGTCTCCCTCGGCATCGAAGGTGCTTGGCGAGTCTGCGGGCAACCCGGTGGTCCGCTGTGCTCGTACGACGATCGCGAGCAGGGTCGCATCGACGCCAAGCACGAGCACGAGCGTCGCCTGCGGATCGCGGTGCTCGACGAGCTCGAGCGGCGCATCGCCCACGCCAACCGCCGCCTCGACGAGGCGACCGCGCTGGTCGGGGACGCCAAGCTGAACCCGCGCAACGGCGCGCTGCAGGGCGACACCATCGCGCTGCGCAACGCGCTGGCCTCGGCCGCCGTCGATCTCCGGCCCGCGCCGCTGACCGCCGTCGAGGGCCGACGCGAGCGCCTCCTCTGGGCGCTCGACGTGGCGATGCCCGACATCCCCGGCGACTGTCGCGACATCGACTTCGACGGCATCGGCTGGGTCGGCGGCTGCGACCTCACCCGCGATGGCCTGCCCGCCGCGCGGACCGATCAGCGCCGCCTCGTGCTCGAGCAGATCGCCGTCGAGCGCACGACGCTCGCGACGCTCGATCGCCGCATCGACGCCCTGCGCGAGCGCGACGGCGCCGACGCGGCGCTCCAGGCCACGAGCAACCGCGTCGACCTCGTCGCCGATCTGCTCCCCGCCCGCGAGATCTCGAGCGACTACGGCGAGAAGATGGCCGTCGCCACCTGGTTGGCGATCGGCACCGGCGACGACGCGTTCGACGACGACGGCAGCAGCAGCCTCGTCGCGGTCGCCCGCACCTCGGGCCTCACCGAGGTCGGCGGCGATCTGGCGACCATCGCGATGGCCCACGTCGGCGACCTGAGCCGCCTCGTGCAGGATCCCGGCGCTGCGGGCTGGCAGGGTGGCTGGCTCCTCGACGGCGCCGAGCACGTCGCGATCGTCAAGCCGAGCGTCCGCTACCGCTCGCCGGTCGGCACCGGCACGCAGGTCCGCCTGTTCGCCACCGTGCTGATGCTCCTCGGCACCATCTTGCTGGTGGTGGTCGGCCCGACCGTCACCGCGACGACCACGGCGCGCGAGCGCGAGGCCGGCACGCTGCCGGTGCTCCGCATGACCGGCCTGTCGGCGGGTGATCTGGCGATGGCGATGACCATCGGCCCGAACGTGTTCGCCCTGGTCGCCGGCGGTACGCTCGTGCTCCTGGCCGCGACGATGTTCGCCGCCACGGTCGGCGTGGTCGCGACCCTCTCGCTGCTCGGCGTCGTGCTCGTCTTCTCGGCAGCGACGCACCTGACCGCGATCGGCCTGGGCGACGCGCTCGGTCAGCGCGTCAACGCGATGGTCGTCGGGGGCCTGCTCGGCCTCGGCGTCCTGGTGCCCGGCCTCATCGGCGCGACGATGGTCGTGGGCGACATGGCGGCCACCGGCCTGCTGCTCGGACCCCTGCCCGCGACCCTCGCGAGCACGGTCGAGATGTCCGGCCTGCCCTACGCGCGGATGCTCTCCGCCACCTCCGGCTCGCTCGCCTCGCAGGTCCTCGTCTACGCCATCGCGGCGCAGGGCATGCTCGGGGTGCTGTGCCTGCTGTCGTGGCGCCGCCGCGCCGAGCAGCCCTGGGCGCCCCTGTTCCGCCCGATCGAGGGCGCGTTGCTGGGTCTCATCAGCGTGGGCTGCAGTGCCCTGGCCCTGCTGGATCTCAGCGAGCAGATCCACGTGCAGACCTACGATCAGGTCAACCTCGTGACGTTCGTGGCCACCGGCTTCCTCATGCCGGTGCTCGGGTGGCTGCTCGTGTCCAGCCTGGTCCGTCCCCCCCGCGCCGCCGCGGTCGCGAGCTGCGGCGAGGCCCGCCGCGCGTTCCTCCGCTTCCAAGCCTTCGTGGTGCTCACCGCGATCGCCCTGGCGGGCGCGTACTCGATGGTCCTCGACCGCTCGGGCCTCGGCCACGAGAAGTCCGAGATCATGTGGGCGACGATCGCCCAGGGCCTGTTGGTGGCCGAGACCGCCGTCGCCGCGCTGCTCCTGGCCTCGCGGCGCCGCGAAGGTCGTCACCGCGTGCTCATCGTCGGCGCCACAATCGTGCTGCTGCAGCTCGCGCTCACCGCGGGGGTCTACTCCCTCGAGGTCGAGCACGTCGCGATGACCCAGTCGTCGGCGCACCCGCTGCTCGTGGGCATGGACGCCTCGCCGTACTGGGTGGCGTTCCTGGTGGTGCTGTGGGCTGCAGGCCTCGGTCTCGTCCTCGCGGCGCTGCTCCGCGAGCGCGATCGCAGCCGCGCGGACGCGGCGGGCACCGATGACCCGGAGCCCGAGGCCGACGGTGACGGCGACGAAGAGCGCCGCTGGCTGCACTGATCTCCGCGGAGGTCCCCGCACGCGGGCGAACGACGGGCTCCTCGAGCGATCGAGGGGCCCGTCGTCATTTCGCAACAAACCCTGCGGAACGCTGTGTAGGGGCGCCCAGCAGCCGTTTTCCGGAAATCCCCGCGCACGTCGGCTTGACCGGCCTCACGCGCGACGCCGCCCCCGGCCCCGGTCGCTCCGTTGTCGAAGCGACCACCGCTCGGCATCATGCGGCGGGGGAACGACGATGTCTGGATTGAGCCTACGGGGAACGAAGCGAATGGGCCTGGGCCTCGCGGTGCTCGCGGCGTGCGGCGGCGGTCGCGAGGAGGACGACTCGGCCTCGTCGTCGATCTCGATCACGACGACGATCTCGACGACGCAGGAACCGACCGGCGGCTCCGAGACGGTCGGCGACGACACCATGGCCTCGGACACGCTCGGCAAGCTCGACGTCGGCGGCAGCGCCGATGGCAGCACCGGCGTCGACGAGTGCGAGTCGATCGACGAGGTGGCGCAGGTCGGCCTGCAGCCGGCCGACATCCTCATCGTCATCGACAATTCCGGCAGCATGGACTTCGAGGCCAACCAGGTCCAGATCAACATGAACGCGTTCTCGTCGCAGATCTTCCTCGCGAACATCGATGCCCACGTGGTGTTGATCTCGCAGATCACCGGCGACACCGGCGTGTGCCTCGATCCGCCCCTCGGCTCCGGCGGTTGCCCCGCCGACGACAACAACCCGCCGGGTCTGACGCACATCATCGACAGCGTCGACAGCAACAACGCGCTGCAGAAGCTCATCGAGCACCACGCCGACTGGGCGCCGGTCATGCGCGCCACCGCGAGCAAGCACGTCATCGTGGTCACCGACGACGAGTCGGATCTGTCGGCAGCCGACTTCCAGGCGATGTGGGCCGCGCTCGACCCGACCTACGTGCCGTACAAGGTCCACGCGATCGCGGCGCCGGAGGGGCCGGTCGCCGGCTGCCTCAACCAGACCAGCTGCTGCATCACCGCGGCGGCGGCGGGCGCCGTCTACATCCAGCTGACCAACGCCACCGGCGGCGTGTTCGGCAACCTCTGCGACCAGGAGTTCCAGCCGATCTTCGACGCCGTCGCCCAACAGGTCATCTCCGGCTCCACGCTCGCGTGCGAGTACGCGATCCCGCCGGCGCCCGACGGCGAGGACTTCGACCCCGCGCAGGTGAACGTCGAGTTCTTCGACGGGAACGACGTCTCCCTGCTCGAGCTCGGCAACGTCGAGAACGCGGCCGCGTGCGTGGGCGTCAGCGGTGGCTGGTACTACGACGATCCGGCCATGCCGACGAGCATCCTGCTCTGCCCGCAGACGTGCGACGCCGTGCAGGCGTTCCCCACGATGTCGCGGGTCTCGATCCAGTTCGGCTGCGCCACGGTCCCCGCCGGCTGATCCCCGGCGCCCTTCGACGTCCCCCGACGTCGAGGGGCACCGCTCGGCCGCTCACCCCCGAAAAGCCGCCCGACCTTTCCGCGGGTCCATGGCGCGGCTAGAGTTGGCCCGATCTGGCGTCTTCCCCCGCGTCAGCCTGGCAGGTCCCCATGCTCGTCCCCTTCGTGTCCGCCCCGTGCTGGTTGGCGTTCGCTGCCGGTATCCTCGCGCCGCCGACCGTCGACGCGCCGCCGACCGTCGACGGCGAGGCTCCCACCGAGGCCATCGACGAGGCCGCGCACGCCCGTCGCATCGAGTACGCGCCGCGGCCCGCCTCCGAGCCGCCGATCGCCACGCGCGTGCGGCCGCAGGCGCTCGGCGCCAAGGTCCTGTTCGTCAACTTCGAGGGCGGTGAGCTCAACGCGTGCGGCAACAACGACGCCACGCAGAACTGCACCACGATCTTCCCCGGCACCGTGCTGCCGTACTCCGGCGACGCGGCCAACCGCGCCGCGATCATCCAGGTCGTGCGCAAGCGCGTCGAGGAGTTCGGCCTCACGATCACCGACACCCGCCCGGGCTCCGGCGACTACGACATGGAGATGGTCGGCAACTGGGAGGGCAGCAACCCGGACTTCGCCGGCATCGCCCCGGCGGGGGACTGCTGGGACAACTACGGCGGCGAGACGTCGTTCACCCTCGAGGTCAGCACCTCGGCCGACGCGGTCGCGGAGATCATGCTGCAGGAGCTCGCCCACACCTGGGGCCTCGACCACGTCGATGAGCAGCAGGACCTGCTGTTCCCGACGACGCAGGGCACCAACAAGACGTTCCGCGACGAGTGCTACCAGATCGTCGAGGACACCGAGCTGACCCCGACCCAGGGCTTCTGCAGCCACCACCAAGATGCGTGCGGGACCAACAGCCGGCAGAACAGCCACGACGAGATGATGCTGATCTTCGGGCCCTCGCAGCCGGACACCCAGGAGCCGATCGTGTCCATCCTCGCGCCCGAGGACGGCGCGGTCATCGACGGCGGCGCGTTCGACCTCCGGATCGGCCTGCAGGACGATCAGCTGCCGGCCGTGATGAACACGACGATCACGATCTCGGGACCGGCGCTGCCCGAGCCCATCCCCCCGAGCGACGGCGCGTACGCGAGCCCGTCCGAGCTCGAGTTCCCGATCTCTGGCCTGCCCGACGGCGAGTACACGATCCACGTCGACGCCGTCGACGAGTCGGACAACCCCGCCAGCGACGAGATCACGATCACAGTGGTCGGCTCCGAGGTCCCGCCCGCCGAGGACGACGGTGGCTCGGCGGATGGCAGCGGCAGCGGCGACTCCGGGGCCGGGGACTCCAACGCGTCGGGTGCGGCGGACGGGACCGACGGCGACGGCCCGATCGACGACAGCGGTGTCGGCACCGACGGGGGCGCGTTGACCGGCGGCGAGAACACCGACGAGGGCTGCCAGTGCGCGGCCGAGTCCACGGGCCGAAGCTCGCTGTGGGCGCTCGCGGTGGTGCCGATGCTCGCGCGGCGCCGTCGCCGAACCGCGTGCTAAGCTCGGCCCACGATGTGGGCCTTCGTCCTCGCGCTCGCGGGCACCGCCGATGGCGGCCCGACCTCGACCCCGGCGCTGCCGACCGCGCCGCTGCAGGTCGACCTCGAGCCGCGCGCGGCGGGCGTCCCCGAGCTGCTCTACGTCAATTTCGACGGCGGGGTCCTCCTCGACGGCTGCGGCAACGAGGCCCGCTACAACTGCAGCACCCTCGCCAGCCTGTTCGACGGCTACGTGGGCCCGTTCGGCGGCAACGACACCCAGCGCATCTCGATCCTCCAGGCGACCCGCAAGGCCGTCGCTGATTTCGGCGTGCGTGTGGTCGTCGATCGCCCGCCCGACGACGTCGACTACACGATGGTCATGTACGGTGACCTCGGGCCGCAGGACTTCGCCGGCATCGCGCCCTATATCGATTGCGAGGACATCCACCGCAACGACACCAGCTTCACCGGCGCGTTCGACACCTCGAACACCGGATCGACGGTGATCCTGCAGGAGGCTGCGCACACCTGGGGCCTGGAGCACGTCGACGCCGAGTTCGACATCCTCAACCCGTTCAAGAGCTCGGGCGTGCACCAGTCGTTCACCGACGAGTGCCACCGCATCGTGGCCAACACGGATCTGCAGCCGACGCCGGGCTCCTGCAATCAGATCCACACCAAGTTCTGCGAGTCGGGCTACCAGAACAGCTGGCAGGAGATGCGCTGGCTGTTCGGGCCCGCGATCCCGGACACGACCCCGCCGAAGCTCGAGATCATTGCGCCGCTGCCCGACGAGGTCTTCGTGCTGCCGGCGACCATCCCGTTGATCGGCGAGATCGAGGACGACCTCGACCCGCAGTTCTATCACCTCGAGGTCTACTACGGCGACGCGAAGCTGTACGACAACGACAACATCGAGCTGAGCCTCCTGCTCGAGAACCCGCCCGAAGGCGAGATCGAGCTGCGTGTCGTCGTGCGCGACGAGGCCGGCAACGAGGACGAGGCCACGATCGCGTTCGAGATCCTCCCCGAGGGCAGCGAGCTTCCGGCCGAGGACGACGTCGTCCTCGACGATCCGCCGACCGGCAGCTGCGCGATCGGCGACCGCACCGGCGACCGCGGCCTCGCGCTGCTCGGCCTCGTGCTCGTCGCCCGCCGCCGCCGGGGCCGGGCGCCGTGATCGCCCCGGCCACGCTCGCGACCGCGACGTGGCTGGCGCTCGGCGATGAACGCTACCCGCAGGACGTCGAGCTCGGCCCGGCGCCGCCGCCCTTCGGCCACGATGCGATCGAGTTCCGCGATCGCGAGCTCGGCACCGGCATCACCCTGTACGTGAACTTCGACGGGGTCGACCTCGGCTCGTGCAACCCGAGCAACAGCAAGAAGAACTGTCACTGGTACAACAATGATCCGATCGCGCCGTTCTCCGGCGACACCCAGTCGCGGGTCGCGATCGTGCAGGCGATGCGGCGGCACACCGAGGCCTACGGCATCCGCATCACCGCGCTGCGGCCCGACGAGGGCGACTACGCGATGGTGGTGTACGGCGGCACCGAGGACGAGTTCGGCGCCCTGGGCAGCGCACCAGCCGGCGACTGCCTCGACGCGCTGCCCAACGAGATCGCGTTCGCCCACCTCGACGGCGACCTCGCGCCGTGGGTCGTCGGCGGATCGACCACCGCGCTGCACGAGGCCGCGCACACCTGGGGCCTCGACCACATCGATCTGCCGACCGAGATCATGTATCCCGAGGGCGACAACAGCCCGACGGCCTTCGACGATCGCTGCCACCGCATCGTCGCCGACACCAGCCTCGCCGACGGCGAGCCGTCGTGCCCGGAGCTCGGCACGGAGCTCTGCGACGCCGCCGGCCAGCAGAACTCGCACGCCGTGCTGACGCGGCTGTTCGGCCCGCCCTACGTCGACACGCTCGCGCCAACGATCGAGCTGGTCTCGCCCGACGACGGCGAGTACTTCCAGGCGCCGGCGGACTTCGACGTGGTGCTCGACGTCGTCGACGATCTCCACCCCCAGGCCTACACGATGTGGACGTGGTACGGCGACGGGCCCCGCCCGGACGATCCCACGACGACGGTGAGCCCCGGCTTCCGTGTCGACGCGCTGCCGGTCGGCACGTGGTCCTTCCACGTCGCGCTCGCGGACGAGGCCGGCAACGAGACCCAGCTCGACTTCGAGATCGAGGTCGGGACCGAGCCGCCGCCGCCGCCGCCCGGGGACGACGGGTGCCGGGTCGGGGGCAGCGGCGAGCCGAGCCGAGCGACGCTGGGGATCCTTCCCGTGCTGCTGGTTCGGCGGCGACGAAGGCGGTAAGAGACGGGCTCGATGTCCGCGATCCGATTCCTTTTCGGCTCCACCGGGGTCACGCTCGGCTCCACCGTCACGCTCGGCTCCACGGGGGTCACGACCCTGGGCCTGTCCCTGATGCTCGTCGCCTGCCCCGCCGAGGTGGCGCCCACGCCCGCCTTGCCCGCGAAGCCGGTCGTCGACGAGACCGATCCCCGCGTGGCGCGGGTCGGCGAGGATCTCTATCCCGTCGCGGCGATCGAGCGCACCGAGAAGCTCGAGCGCACGCCGGAGCCGTCGGGCCTCGGCACCGGCAAGCCCGACGAGTCCAACGGCGTGTGCCGCCTCTACGCGCCGCGCCTGCCCGATCCGGAGTGCTGCAAGGGGGAGTACGGCGTCGACGCGGACGCCGTCGCGAAGACGTGCGGCCTCGAGCTGTACCTCGGCGAGTCGTTCCAGGGCACCTGCGGTTACTACTTCCACCGGACCGGCGACGAGCCGCGGTGGTTGCGGGCGTCGTTCGTCGACGGCGCGACGCCCGAGGACGCGGCGAAGGTCCACGACACGAAGATGAAGCGCGTCAGCAAGAACGACGCGTTCGCCTCCGAGCCGGTGCCTGGGGTCGAGGGCGCGCTGTGGAGCCGCAACGAGCGGCTGCGCTGGGCGTTCCTCCCCGGCTGGGACAAGGTCCGCATGGTGTCGTGGTCGAGCGAGACCTGCACGGACGAGGCGGCCGCGAAGGTGCTCGGGCAGATCGCGACGGCCAAGCAGCCCGCCCCGGGGACGCCGCGTGAGGGCTTGGTCCCGCGCGCGCGCACCTGAAGGTCGATCGGCGATCTACTCCGCGCCGCAGGTCCAGGTGCCGACGCCCTTCCAGGCGCCACCGGGACCCGAGTACAGGCGATCGCCGGCGCTGCCGTCCTGCGACTGGCGACGCAGCCACAGCTCGGCGTGCTTGTCCCCGTCGAGATCGACGGTGCCGCGCACCTCGAACACATCGGGGCGCCCGCGGTTCTTCTCGACCAGCTGCAGCTTCGCGAGGTCGCCCGCGGGCGCGACCATCAGGCCGCTCCAGCGGTAGCTCTCGTCCGAGCCGGGATCGGGGATGAACGCGGCGACGATCATCTCCTTCTTGCCGTCGCCGTCGAGGTCGAGCTCGGCGACTTGGTTGACCTGGAGATCTCCCTCGCCCCCGGCGGCCTTGGCCGCGGCGACGATCTTGGCCTTCGGGTCGTCGCCGACCTGGGTCTTCGCCGGCGACGTGGTGTCGTCGGCCGCGAGCGTCACGAGCTTGACCACCGACGGCGGCCACGTGCCGTACACGAAGTCGGCGCCCTCGGTGATGCCCTCGACCGCGATCGCGACCTTCTTGCCCGCGCCGGCGAGGCACTGCGGCTCGGCGAGATCGCCCGCCTTCTTCGCGAAGGAGGAGAACTTCGACGCGACGCGCACGTCGGTCCCGGCGGGCACCATCTTCAGGCACGCCTCGCCGTGCAAGAGCTTCTTGCTGGCCTTGTCGAAGCAGCCGAGGGGGTAGAGCGCCCCTTCGACACCGAAGAAGACCGCGTTGGTCTCGGGCGGAACCGGCCCCGAGACGCCCGCGTCGCCGTCGTTCACCTGGAGCGTCGGCTCGCCGCCGTCCTCGCCCTTGGCGTCCTTCGCGTCCTTCGCGTCCTTCGTGTCGACCTTGCCGTCCTTCCCATCGGCGGCCTTCTTCTCGTCTGCCGCCTTGTCACCCTTGCACGCGGGCGCAGCGAAGAGGCCGATGACGAGGGCAGTGGCGAGCGGACGGATCGTCATGCCGGCTGCTTTATCACGAACCCCGCCCCACTGTGAAACCCCGCCGGCGGGCCCGGGGGACCCCCATCCGCCGGGCCCGAGCCGGCGCACGACCGACCTGGCCGGCTGTGAAACGCCACCGACTTGATCGACAATGCGGCGGTGACGACCGATCAGGGCGGGGCCGCCGGCCGCGGCGTGAAGGCGGGGACCCGCTGCCTCGCCCGCCCGTCGGGCACGTGGGCGCCCGGCACGATCGTCGCCGTCCTGGCCGACGGGACCTACCGGATCGAGCTCGACGACAAGGCCGTCTCGTTCATGAAGTACTGGCACGGCGTCACCGTGGCGGAGGTGTCGATCGACGACGCCGGCGCGTGGGGCCCCGTGTTCGATCGCATCGTCAGCGATCGCAGCGGGCTGTCGCGCGCCGACCTGCAGCGCACCTTCGCCCGGCTGGGCATCGACGTCGACGACGCGCGGATGGACGCGTTCTGGAGCGGCACGTGCCAGGCGCTGTGGCAGATCGATCCGGCGAGCTCCGCGGGCCTGCGCCTCGACGCGCCACGCGCCTACGCGATGATCGTGCGCGCGGGGCTGTCCGCGCGCCAGCTCGCCGACGAGGTCGTGCGTGGCGCGGCGCCGCGCCAGTACATGCCGTTCTACTGGAACCAGACCCGCATGGGTGGACGCGACCCGTCGGAGATCGGCCGCACGATCACGGTCGACGACGCCCTGGTCGCGCTCGGCCTCGGCGACGGCGACGACGAGCCGCGCCTGTTGGCCGAGATGCTCCACTTCGCGCGCAACCACGAGATCAACATCCCGGGCGACCTCGCCAAGTTCATGTGCCGGCGCGGCGTGGCCGATGCGGTGTGGTCGGCGCACCCGAACAACCCCGAGCTGGTGAACCCCGGCACGCCGTGGCAGCTCCTCCCCGATCTCGAGCGCCGCGGCCTCGAGGGCGAGTTCGGGATCACGATCATGACGCCGCACCAGGGCGAGCACGCGTGGGCGGCCGTCTTCGATCGCGGCGAGCGCGACGCCCGGGTGTACCTCCACTGGACCGACGGCGACGTGCAGCGCTGGCAGCTCCAGGCGCCGTCGCTGGGCGTGTTCTTCTGGGATCTCACGCAGACCGGCCTGACCTGGATCGTCGAGAACGGCAACCCGTCGAACCGCGTGATCGAGCCCGCCGAGTTCGGGCTGCAGGTCCGTCAGTAGTCGGAGCGACGCCCGATCGGCAGGTCCTCGCCACGTGCGAGGGCGTGCACGACCTGGGCGCGCTTGGGCTGCGGGGGGCGGCGCAGCTCGTCGACCATCTCGCCGAGTCCCTCGACCGAGAGGTAGAACATCGGGAACACCCGCCGGATCTCCGCGATGGTGGGCGCGTCCCAGATGTCGGGCCGCTCGGGGTTGAGCCACGCGCTGTGGGGGAAGCGATCGGCGAGCCGAGCCAGCCACGTCAGACCCACCGGCCCGCCACCGCCCGACCACCAGTCGGCCGACGACATCATCAGCTCGCCCGGGTGCATGTATGCGTCGCCGACGAGGATGACGCGCCAGCTCGGGTCGAGATCGCGGAGCAGCTCGGCCGTGCTCACGCCGCGGGTGAACACGGCGTCCTCGTAGACGCGGCTGTAGACGCAATTGTGGAAGTAGTACGAGCGGAGCTCGCGGAATCCACCGCCGGCCGAGGCCGCCGAGAACAGCTGGCTGACCAGGCGCGCGAACGGATCCATGCTGCCGCCGACGTCCATGAGCAACAGGACGCGGACGTCGTTCTTGCGCGGCGGTCGCCAGGCGATCTCGAGGTCGCCGCAGTTGCGGGCCGTCGCGTCGACGGTCTCGGGCAGATCGAGCTCGAGCTCGTCGCCCTTGCGCGCCATCTTCCGCAGCTTGCGGAGCGCCGAGGCGATCTGCCGGGTGTCGAGGACGAGGTCGTTGCGGTAGGCCCGGAAGCGCCGCGCGTCGGCGACCGCCAGCGCGCTGCGGCCCCCGCCCTGCCCGCCCATGCGGATGCCGCTGGGGTGCATGCCGCCCTGGCCGAAGGGCGACGTGCCGCCCGTGCCGATCCAGCGGTTGCCCCCCTCGTGGCGCTTGCGCTGCTCGGCGAGGCGCTCCTCGAACATGCGCCGCAGCTCCTCGAGGTCGAGGGACTTCAGCGCCTCGCGGAGCGCCGGATCGAGATACGCGAGCTTCTTCGGGTCGCGCAGGTAGTCGTCGAGCTGGGCGAGGATCGCCTCGGCGTCGGTCTCGATGCCGCGGAACACCTGGGCGAACGCCTGATCGAAGCCGTCGTAGTGGACCTCGCTAGCGCAGCACAGGCAGCGGGCGATCCGGTAGAAGCCGTCGAGCCGCTGGTCGTGGAGCCCGTCCATGGTCGCGCGGACCAAGGCGAGCCAGTTGTGGGTGGTCACCGGCACGCCGCGCTGGCGCAGCGCGTAGAAGAAGTCGATGAACATCAGCGCCCCGTCGCCCCGCGACGGCCGCGGCGCTCCACGACCTCGACGTCGGTTTCCTTCTTCAACAGGGTGCCCAGGAACGGCAGGCCGGCGCCGAGGAGCTTGGCCGGCTCGATGCCGGCGTAGCGCAGCGCGGAGATCCAGTCGATGAGCTCGCTGGTCGACGGCGGCTTGCGCAGGCCCTCGGTGGCGCGCAGCCGGTAGAACGCCTCGAGCGCCCCCGCCAGCAGGGCATCGTCGAGATCGGGATGATGGACCCGGACGATGCGCGTCATCAGGTCGCGCGAGGGGAACTCGATGAAATGGAACACGCAGCGCCGAAGGAACGCGTCGGGGAGCTCCTTCTCGTTGTTGCTCGTGATGATGACGATCGGGCGCCGAGCGGCGGCCACGTGGCGGCCAGTCTCGGGGATCGTGAAGCTCATCGTGTCGAGCTCGTGCAGCAGATCGTTGGGGAACTCGAGGTCGGCCTTGTCGACCTCGTCGATCAGCACGACGCTGGGATCGGGCCGCTCGAAGGCGCGGCCGAGGGGGCCGAGATCGATGTACCGCGCGATGTCGGAGACGTCGCCCGCGTTGAACCGGCTGTCGTGGAGCCGCCGGACGGTGTCATACGTGTACAGGCCCTCGACGGCCTTGGTGGTGGACTTGATCTGCCACCGCTCGAGCGGGAGGTCCCGGGCCGCGGCGAGGTTGATCGCCAGCAGGGTCTTGCCGGTGCCGGGCTCGCCCTTGATCAACAGCGGCCGGCCGAGGTGGATCGCCACGTCGACCGCGGTGCCGAGTTCCTCGGAGACGATGTACTTCGGGGTGCCTCGGAAGTTCTGTTGCAGTTGCATCGGCGGCGTCGGAGTATGGCACACGTGATCGAGACCCCGGAGCGCCGCAGGCGGCGCGGCGCGAGTGCAGTGGTGCGGAGGCGAGCGACGTGGTGGCTGTGCGCGCTCGTGCTCGCGGGGTGCGACGCGCCCGAAGTGGCCGTGGACACGGCCGCGGGCCCGGGCGACGCGCCGCCGCAGGCGATCGAGGACCCGGCCGAGACCGGCGCGCCCGAGGTCCCCGCATCGACGGACGAAGCCCCCGCTGCACCGCCGCCGCAGGCCGCTGCGACGGCGCAGGCGGTGGGACGCGTCGATCCACGCGGCGCACGAAACGCGCTCGAGCGGGCGTGGCTCGCTCGCACCGGCGAGTCCACGGCGCCGGCCGAGATCCGTCGCGCCGATCGGGCGACGATGATCTACGCCGACCCGCGGTTCGGCGCGCCGTTCCGCGGCAAGCTCACACACGGCGAGGCGTTCGGCGTCTACGAGCGGGTCGCGTCCGCCGAGCCCGACCCCGAGTGCCGCGGCGGCTGGGGCCGCGTCGGGGCGAAGGCGTTCGTCTGCCTCGAGCACACCTCGAGCACGAAGGCGACGCCGCGCGAGCTGCCGGTCGTGGCGCGCGGACAGCTGACGCCGCACTACTACGCCCGTGTGCGGCGCAAGACCGCCGCGGGGGAGGTCCCCGCCGCGCCGCGGTGGGCGAGTCGCAGCGCGATGGCGTCGGGCGCCGAGCCCATCGATCACCTCCAGCCCGATCACGACTACGCGTTCGAGCGCCGCCGTTCCTCGCGCGGGGGCACCGTCCTGGTCGACAGCGCGTTCCGGGTCGTGCGCGAGGCGGACGTGCGCCGGCTCGAGCCGAGCGCCTTCGCGGGCCGCGACGTCGTGGTGTCGCCCCTGCCCGACGAGGGGCGCCTGGCGTGGAGCCTCGTCTGGCCCCACGCCTCGGTCCGCGCCGAGGCCAACGTCCTCGCCCCACTCGTCGACAAGCAGCCCCACCAGGCCGAGTTCTTCGTCACCGACGAGGTCGTCCAGCGCCGCGGCACCCAGTGGGTGGCGATCGCGGGCGACGCCAAGGGCTGGGTCGACGCCGACGAGATCCGCCGCTGGTTCCCCGCGCCGCCCCCGGCGAACACCGGCGACGACGAGCTGTGGATCGACGTCGAGCTCGAGCAGCAGACCCTGGCCGTGATGCTCGGCGATGCGCCGCTGTTCGTCACGATGATCGCCAGCGGCAACCACAAGCACCCGACGCCGCAGGGCGTGTTCCGCATCAAGACCAAGATGGCGACGTCGACGATGGACTCGCAGCCCGGCGACGAGGAGGCCTACGCGGTCGAGGGCGTGCCGTGGGCGCAGTTCTTCCACAAGCGCTACGGGCTGCACGGGACCTTCTGGCACAACCGCTTCGGGCGGCGCACCAGCCACGGCTGCGTCAACCTGTCGGCGAAGGACGCCGCGCTGGTGTACGCGATGACGAGCCCGGATCCGCTGCCCGGCTGGGCGATGGCGTTCGCCCACGACGAGGTCCCCGGCACGGTCATCCGCGTGCGCAAGCTCGACGCGCCGGTGCCGGATCGGCGCGGCGACGCCGAGTCGGCGATCGACTGATCCCGAGACGCCGGGCGCGAGGCCTCAGCCCCCGTCGGACAGCGCCGCGCGCCCGACGGACGCCACGTACCAGTCCCCCCACTCGAGCCGCAGATGCAGGGCGATGCGGGCGTCGTCGCGGTCGTTCGCGTCGTCGAGCCGATCGCTGCGCAGGGTCACCAGGGCCTTGGGCGCGTAGGCGCCGGGCACCAGCTCCACGGAGTCGATCTCGACCGCGCTGCCGCCGAGCGTGTCGATCGCGTCGGCGAGCGCGAACGTCCGCGCGGCATCGATCGTCTGCAAGCGCCGCATCGCCGCGGCGACGGCGGCCTCGGGCTCCTCGTGTCCGAACGAGCGCGCCGCGTAGTAGGCCTGGCCGAACTCGTAGAAGAACGAGACGATCTGGCTCGAGGCGAGCGCCTCGTCGAGGCCGAGCTGCTCGCGGAACCCGTCGGTGCCCGTGCGCGCGACCATCTCGCGCAGGCGATCGTAGGCCGCCTCGGTCGTCGTGTCGGGGTTGCCGACCAGGGACTCGACCGCGGCGACGAAGCCCTGCATCACGGGGAGGCTGCCGTCCTCGTCGGCGCCGAGGATCGCGGAGAGGGCCTCGCCGCGGACCTTCCGCGCGAAGCTCGGGGAGGTGAGGCGCCGGGCCGACTCGACGTCGCCGGAGCCGAGCGCCTCGAGGAATCGGCGCGAGCGATCGTTGGCCCGCTCGAGCCGCGCGGCGCCGCCCTCGAGCGCCGGCCGCTGCTGCAGCATCCGCGTGGCGTCGGAGATCGGGATCGCGAAGCCGCCCGTGCTCTCGCGCCAGGTCCAGGTCACGACCCCGACCGCGCGCCCCACATCGTCGAGCACCGGCCCGCCGCTCTGACCGCGGCGGATCGGCGCGGTGACGCCGACGAACGCCCCGGGCCCCGCGGCCTCGTTGTAGACGGCGAGACGCTGCACCGTGCCGCGATCCAGCGCGAACACCTCGTGGTCGCCCGCCCGGCGAAAGGTCGAGATCACGTCGGTTTCCTGCAGGTACCGGCCGACCGGAACCACCTTGCGGGTCGCGAGCGGGACCCACGGCAGCGGCTCGTCGGCGGTGACGTGCAGTAGCGCGAGGTCGTGCTCGGGATCCGTGTAGACGACCTGGATGCTCTCGTAGGTCCGGGGCGGGTCGAGCTCGGGGAACTCGACCGACACGATGTGGTCGGCGTCCTCGATGACGTGCCGATTGGTGATGAGGTAGCCGCTGGGATCGATGACGAACCCCATGCCGCGTCCGACGTCGGTCTCGATGACCGCGATGCCCTGACGCGAGCGGTGCACCTGCGCCTCGCCGCCGCCGCGGGGATGCGACGCCCCCTCGCGCACGCTCACCTCGCCGAAGTCGCGTCCCCGCGTGGAGGCGCAGGCCGCCGGCCCGAGCGACGACGCCAGCAGCGAGCACGCGCCGAGAGTCACCCGCCACCACTCGCATCGACGCATTGGTTCCACGATCTCAAAGGTAGTGTGCCGCAGGCACCGGGGCCAACGGTCACCGTGGGAATTCCTCGGCGGCCATCCCTGCGGCGGGCGCACGCCACGCCGCAGGTGACCCGACGACGGCCACGTCATCGCCCTGCCGTTCGAGGGACGAAACCAACACCGACACGATCCCCGACGTCGGCGTTTCGCGGCATCATGGGCGGGTGACCCGTCGCGTCCGTGATCTCCCCCGCGCCTTCGCGGCGCTCCTGCTCGCAACCACCTGTGCCCTCGCCGCGTGTACGTGCGAGCAGGCCTACGCGCCCAAGCCCGCCGCGGACGCGCCCCTGTCCGCGAACGCGCCCAAGACCGCGAACGCACCCGAGGCCGACGCGCCCGAGGCCAAGGCGCCCGCGGTCCCGCCGCTCAGCGAGGAGGACCTGCGGCTCATCGCCGCCGATCCGAAGACGCTCTCCCCCGAGGACGTCCGCAAGCGCGCCTTCGCGTTGCGGCGCAAGATCATGCAGAACCCCGACTCGCCGGCGGCGCGGGCCCTCGAGGATCTCCGCCGCGCGACCGAGGCCGGCGAGCTGCAGGCGCCCGGCGCGGGCGCGGTCCGTTTCGAGCCCCGCACCAAGGACGGCGCGCCGCCCAAGGGCACGATGCCGCCCGCCGGCGTCCGCGAGACCGACACGAAGGCGCCGAGCGCCCCGTGACCGCGCCGATCGGGATCCGCGAGACCCGACGCGACGATGCGGTGCTGGTGTGGGAGCTCTGCGACCCGGCGCGGAGCAACCCGGTGTCGCCCGCGACCCTGCGGTGGATGACCGCGCGCGCCGGCGAGCTCTGCGGTGAGATCGTCGTGCTGCGCGGCGCCGGAGGCCGGGTGTTCTGCGGCGGGTTCGATCTCGCCGCGCTCGCCGAGCTCGACGGCCCCGCGTTCCCCGACGCGCCGCTCGCCGAGGCCGTGCTGGCGTTGCGCGCCGCCGATGCGACCTTCGTCGCCGCGCTCGACGGCCACGCCGTCGGTGCCGGGGTCGAGCTCGCGGCGGCCTGCGACCTGCGGGTCGCGCGGCGCGGCGTCACGATGTCGATCCCGGCCGCGCGCCTCGGTGTGGTCTACCGCGCCGAGGGCCTCGGGCTGCTGCAGTCGTGCTTCGGCCCGTCGCTCACGCGGCGGCTGGTGCTGCTCGGCGAGCGCATCGACGCCGACGAGGCGGCGCACCACGGCGCGCTCGATCGGGTCGTCGAAGCCGTCGAGTTCGACGCGGCCCTCGAGCAGGTCGTCGCGGCGCTGGCCGCCGGTGGCCGCGACGCGCTCCGGGGCAACCGCGACGCGCTGCGCGAGCTGGTGCCGGCGATCGGGCCGGCGTTCGCCGCACGGCACGAGCAGCGCCGCCACCGGGCGTTCGTCGAGGCCCGCGCCCGCCTGCGTGCGGGTCCCCGCGACGCCGGCCCTCCCCTTCCGACGCCCGGCGGACTAGGCTTGCGGCCGATGGCCATCAAGGACGACATCGACGCCCGACAGAAGCAGGCCCGCCGCGACCGCGACGAGGCGACGCTGAACATCATCGGCATGCTCAAGAACCGCGTGCTCACCGAGCTCAAGTCGGGCTCCGGCGCGCAGGAGGACGATGCCCTGTGGCTGGCGGTGATCGGCTCGTACGTCAAGCAGCTGCGCAAGTCGATCCCGGAGTTCGAGAAGGCGGGTGAGCGCGCCAAGGCGGCGCTCGCCGAGGTCGAGGTGGAGCTGAAGTTCTGCGAGCAGTTCCTGCCCTCGCGCCTCGACGAGGCCGCGACCGAGGCCCTGGTGCGCAAGCTGGTCGCCGAGCACGGCCTGCTCGCCCAGGGCGCGAAGGCGACGGGCCGACTGATGGGCCTGTTGATGAAGGGGCACAAGGACGAGCTCGACGGCGACATCACCAAGGCCGTCGTCGACCGCGTGCTCGCCGGCGGCTGAGGTTCCTCGAGCTCCGATCGCCGTCACTCGTCGGGCACGGCGATCGGACAGCGCGCCCGCCAGTCGGGCGCGATGCGATCGGACAGATCGTTGCCGGCGTGGGTGTTCCACCACAGCACGTTGCGCCGCGGGCCGCCGCGCGCGGCCTCGATGCGGCGAAGGGCCGCGAGGCACTTGGCGGTGTACGTCGTCTCGAGGGCGAGGCCGTGCGCACCCGCCAGCGCGACCGCGTCGAGGCCCGCGGCCGTCGGTGCGCCGTACCCTCCGCCGACCTCCGCGTGGTCGATCGCGAACGTCACGCCGGCGCGCTCGAGCCAGCGCATGACGCCACCGGTCGGGGCGTCGACGAGCCCGCGCGCCCGCAGCTCGCCCTCGGCGGCGGCGAGCTTGCGCCGCAGCAGCACGCCGTTGAACGCCCATGCCTCGACCGACGACACCAGGTGCACGTGGGTCGACACTCCGGCGAGTGCGAGGCCGACGAGCAGGCCGGCGCAGCTCCCCGCCGACCCCGCGGTCAGGTAGATGACGTCGGGCCGCGGCAGCGCGCCCGCGGCGATCTGAGCCGCGAGCTCGAGCGCGGCCTCGATGAAGCCGAAGCACCCGAGCGCCGTGCTCGCGCCCGCGGCCATGTACGTGCCCGCGATCGCGGGCCGTCGCCACAGCCGGTAGGCCAACCACGCGACGCCGAGGCCAGGTCGGGTCTTCGCCGTCCAGAGCTTGGCGCCCGTCGACACCAGCACCGCGAGGTTGCGACGCACGTGGGGCGTCCACGGCTGCTCGAACACGAGGGCGTGCAGCGTGCGTCGCTGCGGGGCCAGGAACAGCGCGAGCGCGAGCAGGTGGTGGCTCCCCGTGCCGCCCATCGAGAGCACCGGCGCATCGCCGTCGTACGGCGGGTTGGCGAGGACCCACTGCAGCTTGCGGACCTTGCCGCCGCCGTAGATCGGGCTCGAGCGGTCGTCACGCTTGATCCACACCGTGGCGTGCGGCGTGTCGAGCCAGGGGGCGCGGTCCACCGGGGTCGGCAGCACCGCCCAGTCGAACCGCCGCGGCGGATCGGCGAGACGCGGCCACAGCAGCCCGGAGCTCGAGGGGGCGCCACCACCGGCGGGTTCGTCCGTCATCGACCCGGCGACCCATAACACGCGGGGCCGGCCGACGGCGGCCCGCACCGACTGCGGCTGCCCGCGCGCACAGGCTCCGGTCCGGGCCGGCGGACGGCCGCGCGCGGGCCGGCCGCCCGCGCTCGAGTCCGACGCGATTCGGCCGATGATGCGCCCTTCGTGCCCTACGTGGCCGCGCCCGGGCGATGGCGCCGGCGGCATCGTCGAGACCCGACCTTTGTACGGCCACCCGCTGGCGTCGCCCCTGACACGGAGCGATACAGCGTGTGCTAAGGTCGATTCGTCGTGAAAGCCTGTCCATTCTGCGCGGAACCCATTCAAGACGCGGCCGTGAAGTGCCGATACTGCGGCGAATGGCTCGACCCGAGCCAGAAGCCGCAGGCCGCCGAAGCGCCCCGCGTCGCGGCACCGCAGGCGATCACGCAGCCGTCGTCGTCGCCGGCACAGGCGGCGCCGCGGAGCACGACGATGGTGGTGGCCTCGGGCGCGCTGCGTCCCGCCGCGCCGACGCGCCCCGTCGAGGCCGAGCCGGTCGCGCAACACGACGCGCCGCACCCGAGCACGACGACCGTCGACGGCTCGCTGCACGAGCCCGTCCCCGCGAGTGAGGCGCCCGCCGGGACGCCGCGCGCGTGGGCACCTCCACCGTGGCTCTCGGAGTCCAACGCATCGAGCTCCACGGCGACCGTGACACCGACGGCGGCCGCCGCAGCACCAATCGCAGCGGCACCGGTCGCAGCGGCACCGGTC
Source organism: Deltaproteobacteria bacterium Ga0077550 (assembly GCA_001464385.1). Lineage (GTDB taxonomy): Bacteria > Myxococcota_A > Polyangia > Nannocystales > Nannocystaceae > Xiheibacterium > Xiheibacterium aquaticum. The sequence goes on from LNFB01000157.1 coordinate 47,706, forward strand.
GCAGCGGCACCGAGCCCCACGCCGGCCCCGACGACGCACACGGTCGTCGCCGCGCCGGTGCCCACGCCCGCGCCCACGCTCGACGACGTCGCGCTGCGGATGAAGCGGATCAAGGCGAGCGCCGCGGCGATCCGCGAGGCGATCGAGGTCGAAGCCCAGCGCGTGTCGGTCGGCGGCGAGCCCGAGCCGAGCGCCGCCCCGACGCCGACGATCCCGGCGCCGCAGACCGTGATCGACCCGCGCGCGGCGGCGAACGACATCCTCGGTGATGGCTTCGACGACGACCTCGACGGCGAGCTCGATGCGATCCTCCCCGGTCGCGCGCCCGTCGATCCCGACAGCTTCGACGAACGCCCCCCGGTGCGCCGTGACGCGGCCGCGGCAGCGCCGACCGATCTCGAGCGGAGCTTCCTCGGCGCCGACGACGACTTCGAGGACGGTGACGACTTCGCCGAGGGCGAGGGCGGCATCGCGTCGTTCGCCCCCGCGGCGCGGCCGATCCCGTGGCGCCCGATCCTCATCGGCGCCGGCGTGATGGTGGCGATCGGTGCGTGGGTCTTCCGCGCCCAGCTGTTCCCGAGCTCGGAGCCCGCGCCGGAGACGAACGTCGCCGCCGAGGTCCGCCCGGGCAGCGTCGCGCCCGACGACAAGAAGGCGGCCCCGGCGAAGGCAGCCGCCCCGGCGCCGGTGGCCGCGGCGCCGGCGGATCCCGCCGCCGGCAAGCCCGTGACGCCCGATCCCGCCGCGACCGCGACGCCCGCCGCGACGGGTCCGGCCGCGACGCCGGCCCCGGCCCCCTCGGCCGCGCCGCCGACCGCCGCCGGCACACCGCCCGCCGCACGCCCTGCCCCGGACGCAGACACCAGCGCGCGGCTCGACGAGGCGCGCTCGCTGTACGTCGCCGCCAAGGGCGGGACCCAGCGCAAGAAGCTCGGCGAGGCGAAGACCCTGCTGCAGGAGATCCTCGCGACGTCGCCGGCCCAGGCCGACGCGCTGCTGCTGCTCTCGCAGATCGAGCTCGAGCTCGGGCACGCCGACGCGGCGCTCACCACCGCGACCCAGTGCACGCAGGCCGCCGCCGAGATCGCCGACTGCTGGCTGACGATCGGCGTGCTGCAGCAGGACCGCCGCAAGAAGGCCGAGGCGACCCTCGCGTACGAGAAGTACCTCGCGCTCGCGCCCGACGGGCGCTACGCCGGCGACGTCCGCTCGCAGCTCAAGCGCCTCAAGAAGTGAGCTGCGCCTGCAGCGTCTCGAGCTCGGCGACGGCGAGCTCCCACGCCTCGGTGGCGTCGGTGAGCGCGTCGGCGTCGCGCTGGTACTCGGTGAGCAGCAGGTTGCGCCGCGGCGCGTCCGCGTAGACCTCGGGCTTGGCCAGCTCGAGGTTGCGCTCGCGCTGCGCGGCCTCGAGCCGCTCGATGGTCGCCTCGAGCCCCTGCACGCGGGTCTTGAGCGGCCCCAAGGTCCGGTTGCGCTGGCTGCGTTGCTCGGCCTCGAGGCGGCGGCGCGCGCGGTCGTCCTGGGGCTTTGCGACCGGCTTCACCGCGGGCGCCCCCGCGACGGGCTCGCGCACCGGCTCGGTCTTGCTCGGCTTCGCGGTCGCCGAGGGCCGCGCGTCGGTCAGGCCGCGGTGCCGCTCGAGGTACTCGTCGAGCGTCCCCGGGTACGTCTCGACGCCGCCGTCCTCGACGTTCCAGATCTTGGTCGCCAGGCGCCGCACGAAGCTGCGGTTGTGGCTGACGAAGATGAGCGTGCCGTCGAACGTAGACAGCGCCTCGGCGAGCGCCTCCGCCGACGCGAGATCGAGGTGGTTGGTCGGCTCGTCCATCAGCACCAGGTTGCCCGGCTCGACCAGCAGGCGCGCCAGCGCGACGCGGGCCCGCTCGCCGCCCGAGAGCACGCCGATCGGCTTGTCGACGTCCTCGTCGTGGAAGAGGAACGCGCCGAGCATCGTGCGGATGCGGGCACTCGACAGGTCACCCGTGGTCACCGTCTCGAGCACGGTGCGCCGCGCGTCGAGGGTGTCGGCGTGGTGCTGCGCGTAGTAGCCGACCTTGACCTTGTGTCCGAGCTGCACGGCGCCGGCGTCGGCGCTGAGCTCGTTCGCGATGATCTTGAGCAGCGTGGTCTTGCCGGCGCCGTTCTTGCCGATGATCGCGATCCGGTCGCCGCGGGCGACCCGTAGATCGACGCCGCGCAGCACGACGTGGTCGCCGTAGACCTTGCGCAGGCCGTCGGTGCGCAGCGGCTCACCGCCCGAGCGCTCGGTCGGCGGGAACCGAAAGCGCATCGTCTCGCGCTGCTGCAGCGTCTGGACCTCGTCCATCTTCGCGAGGGCCTTGACCCGGCTCTGCACGGCCTTGGCCTTGTTCGCCTGGGCCCGGAAGCGCTCGATGAACTGCTCGGCCTTCTCGCGCTCGCGCCCGAGGTTGCGGGCCTGGTTGGCGAGGACGATCTCCTCCTCGGCGCGCTGCTTGAGGTACGCCTCGTAGTCGCCGCGGTACTGCCGGACGCCCTCGGGCTCGAGCGACACGACGCGCTCGATCTGCTCGTCGAGGAACTCGCGGTCGTGGCAGATGAGCACGAAGCCGTGGGGGTACGAGCGCAGGAATTCGCCGAACCACGCGACCGTCGGGAGATCGAGGTGGTTGGTCGGCTCGTCGAGGAGCAGCAGCTCGGGGCGCTGGAACAGCAGACCGGCCAGGGCCGCGCGCATCTTCCACCCGCCGGAGAACTCGCCGAGGTCGCGGGTCGCGTCGGCGGGCGCGAAGCCGAGGCCATCGAGGATCCGCCGCGCCTGGTGCTCGGAGTAGTCCTGCTCGAAGGAGGCGATGCGACCGTGCAGATCGCCGATGAGCTCGGCGGCCGCGAGGATGCGGCCCTCGTCGCCGCTCTGCTCGGCCGCCGCGAACTCGGCCTCGGCGCGCACACAATCCTCGTCGAGCTCCGCCCGCCCCGGGACCGACGCCAGCACCGCCGCCAGCAGCGTGCGCCCGCCCGCGACGTCGAGGTCCTGCGGCAAGTAGCCCGTCCGCAGGTGCTTGCGCGTGCGGATGGTCCCGCCGTCGGGGCGCATCTCGCCGGCGAGCATGCGCATGAGGCTGCTCTTGCCCGAACCATTGGGCCCGATGAGGCCGACCCGATCGCCCGAGGCGATGCGTAGATCGAGGCCCGCGATGAGTTCCTTCTTGCCGAAGGCAAGCGAAACGGATTCCGCGACGACCAGGCTCATGGGTTTCCCGTCGGCGGACCTAGCACGCCGGGCGCCCGTGTGGCAAACCGCCCGGCCTCTGCCACACTGCTGCGACGGCGATGGCGGACGCGATCGACGAAGCGACCCTCGAGCGCATGCGGCGCGGCGTGCCCCTGCGCCTGTCCGCGGCGGGTTCCTGGTGGTTCGGCGACGAGCCGGTGACGCACGTCGGTCTCGCGCGCGCCCTCACCGGCGGCCTCGACCTCTCCGACGGCGGCGAGCCCATCGTCCGGCTCGGGCACCAGTACTGCTATGTGACGCTCGACGACACGCCGCTGCGCGTCGTCGGCTTGCGTGAGGACGACGCCGGCACGCTGTGGCTGCGCCTCGACGACGGTCGCGACGTCGTGCTCGACACGGCGAGCCTGGTCGAGGACCGCGAGCGCGGCCTGCGGTGCGCCGTGCCGTCGCGCGACTCGGGTCGTCCCCTCGCCGCGCGCTTCGGCAACCGGGCCCAGGCCGACCTCGCGCGGTGGATCCGCTGGCCCGACGGCGCCGCGCGCCCGAGCTTCGTGCACGGCGGCGTCGAGCGGGTCATCCCCGGTTCGTAGCGGCGGGCGACCACGGCGTCACGCGCCACGATCGGCCGCGCTCGATCGCGACGCCGAGGCGCGTGGTCGCGAAGCCGAGATCGACGAACTGCAGCACCACGCGCGCGCCCGCGTCGAGCGGCGCCGGAGAGGCGAACGGACGGCCGCAGATCGGCCGCGCGTCCTCGGGCGAGGCGGCGCGCAGCTCCGTCGGGCGCAGCACCGCGTCGCGGGCGTCCCAGTCGATCGCCACCTCGCGGATCGGATCGACCCCCGCCGCGACCGCGTCGCGCGAGGACGCGGCGGCCCGCGGATCCAGCCCCGTCTCCACGACCTCCACGCTCGCGCGGGCGTCGGGTCCGATCCTGAGGTCGAACGCGATCGCGGCGCCCCCGGGGGCGCTGCGGATCCGCCAGTGCCGCGTCGCGATCCGCTCCACGGACACCGGTGCGGTCGCGTCCGCCGCCCGCGGCACCGCCAGCGTCCACGCGGTGTCCGGGACGCGCGCCCGCAGTCGCGCACGCGTGAGGTGGATCGCCGCCTCACCGACGTCACCAGCGAGGAAGCGCCGCCCCATCGATGCGGCGACGACCGCGGTCGTGCCCGCCCCCGAGAAGGCGTCGAGCACGAGATCGCCGGGATTCGACGACGCCGCCACGATTCGCCGCAACAGGCTCTCGTTCTTCTGCGTCGCGTAGCCGGTCTTCTCCCGCGAGAAGCTCTTGATCTGGATCGAGTCGAGGGCATCGACGCCGACCAGCGCGAGATCGCCGGAGCCCGCGTTCCACACGTCGTCCACCGCCATGCCCGGCGCCTTCGCGGCCGCGCCGGCCCGCCGCACGTAGCCCTCGGGGTGCGGCACGTAGACCTTGTTGAAGCGCATGCGCTTCGGATCCTTCGCGTAGAACAGGATCGTGTCGTGATTGCGGATCCAGTTGCGCGCGCGCGTCTTGAACCCGGACACCCAGCCGATCCGCCAGATGATCTCGCGCTGGAACGACGCGGCGCCGAAGACCTCGTCGAGGAGCAGGCGCACCGCATGCCCGAGCGTGGGATCGACGTGGACGTAGAGGCTGCCGTGATCGGCCAGCAGCGCGTGGATGCGCTCGAGCCGGGGCGCGAGCATGCCGAGGTACGACGCGGCGCCGCCGACCCAGCGATCCGTGTAGGCCGGCTGCGCGATGATCCGGGGCTCACCATCGGCGCCGCGGGCCCGCGTCAGCACCGAGAACTCGCTGCCGGTCGAGAACGGGGGATCGATGTACGCGAGGTCGACGCGCCCGCGGTGCTCCGGCAGCCACGCGTCGAGGGCGTCGAGGTTGTCGCCCCACACCAACGCCCCGCCGCCGGGCGAGGGGCGACCGGGCGCGTGGGCCTCGATCGTCTCGAGGGCGATCGCGCGCGGGGCCGGGGTCGTGCGTCGACCGTCGCGGTCGTACTTGCCGCGCCACACCAGCTCGAGCTCGTGCCCGCCGTCGCCCGTCGGGGCCCGTCGCGCCCGGCTCACGGCGGCGGCGTGCCGCCGGTGGACTTCGACCGCGAGCCCTGCGAGCCCGACAGACCGCGCACGTACGCGACCAGGACCATCAGCGAGGCCTCGGTGAACTCGTCGCGGAACGCCGGCATCCCGGGGGGACGGCCCATCCGGATCGTCATCGAGATCGACTCGTCGCTCAACGTGTCGATGATGCGGCGGTTGGACAGGTCGCGGGCCTGTGGCTGGTCGGCGGCCGGCCGGCCGTCGGGGCCGTGGCAGCGCGCGCAGTAGTTCTCGTAGAGCTGCTGGCCGTCGATCGGGCGCTCGGGCCCGACGGAGTCACTGCACGCGACCGTGCCGAGGACGAGCATCAGTGCCGCGCGCCGTGGCGTGCCCCGCATGCGCATTGCCTACCACGACCACCGCGATGGCGACAGCGGCCGCGGTCGCGCGCGGTGCACGGGATCCCGCGGCGGCTCAGCGCATCTGCAGGCGCAGCGCCGTCGCCCCTGGGGCGGCAGTGGCGGGGGCGTCGGGCAGCGCGACGTCGGGCGCCGGCGTCGTCGGCGGTGCGGCCGGGTCGGGCGCGGTCGTCTCCGGCACAGGTGCGGCCTCGGGCGCCGGCTCGGGCTCGGGCTCCGCCGGTCCGACGATCGCATCGGCGGCCGGCTCTTCCGCCCGCTCGGGCTCGTCGAGCAGGATGTAGCCGTCCTTGTCGACCAGGGCGCCGCGCGGCGGGATGTACTTCCCGTCGGGGGTGTACAGCCCGAGCCGCACGCCGAGGCTGTCGTTGTAGACGTCGACCGCCCGATCGTAGTCCTTGCGCGCGCGGGTGAAGAACACGCCCGCGGTGATCCCGAACGCCGCGGTCGCCAGTCCGCCACCCAACAGGACGCCGCCAGTGCCGTCGAGGCGCTGGAGATCGAGCCCCTCGCGGGCCGAAGCCGCGACGCCGGCGATCATGACGAGGGACGTCGCGATGCCCAGGGCGGTGAACAGCCGCGCCAGCCGCAGCTTGCGGTGCGGCAGCGCCTCGAAGGAGGCGGCGTCGGAGCGGAGGATCGCGTCGAGCGACTGCCAGCTCCGCTTCTCCGCGGTGACGTTCGTGCCCTTCGTGTACCGCGTGCCCTGCGGCAGATCGTGGCGGTAGATCGCCGACTCGGCGTAGAGCTTCTCGCGGGCGTCGCGGTCCGCCACGCGCTCCGCCGACTCGAAGTCGGTCGGTGCGAGCTGCGGCGTCAGGGCCATGCAGCCGGATGCGGGGACGCAAAGCGCCAGCGCGCAGGTGAGTCCCAGTCGTCGAATCGGTGCGCTCGCAGTCACGATGGCCACCTACCCTAACACGATGGTCGCGACGCGGCCGAATGCCGCAGCGCCCCTCCGCGCGTCCTTTCGGGTCGTCCTCCGCCAACGCGAAGGGCCCGCCGGCCTTACACGGCCGGTGCGCGGCGCGCGGGGCCCTGGGCGAGGCCCCGCCACGAGCCCGGCACCCGCGGACGCCCCCGCGTCGACGACACCGGCGCCGGGACGGCGGGCTCGGCCGCTCCGCGGACCGCCCCGATCGGTGCCGTGGCCGGTGCCGCGATCGGTGCCGCGATCGGTGCCGTAGCCGGTGCCGCGACGGCTGCCGAGACCGGCAATGGTTCGACGGACGAGCCCGCGAGCTTCCGGGTCAGCCGAGCCAGGCGCCGCGGACACGGTGCGTCCATCGTGCGCAGCCAGGTCAGCGCCGCGTCCGTGCGACGCAGCCGATGCTCGAGATCGATGACGAGGCGGAGCGTGGCCTCGGGGTGACCGGGGTGATGCGCACAGATCTCGCGCAGCAGCGCGTGCGCCTCGTCGTGCTCGCCCTCGCGGCGCAGGCGTCGGACCACCAGGAGCAGCAGCTCGACCCCGCGGGCCCGGTCGCGGATCGCGTCGCGCCGCCACACCTCGAGGAGGCCGACGAAGCCCTGGGGCGCACCGACGCGGTCGAGGTGACGCGCGACGCCGAGGGCCTGCGCGAGGTCGAGGGGCGCGTCGATCGCCTGCGCACATGCCTCGACCAGGCTCGCGAGCCCGAGCAGATCATCGGCGTTGTGCCGCCGCGCCGCGGCCATCCCCGCGGAGATCTCCGCGTCGCGCTCACCGTCGATCCACCGCTGCCCGAGCTCCGCGATCTCGGCCCCGCTGGGATCGCCGATGCGGCGCGCCCCGAGCACCTCGCGCTCGAGCGTGACGAGCCGGACGTCGGGCAGCGTGTCCCGCCACAGCCGCCGACACACCGGCAGCAGATCGAAGTGACCGGCGCCGAAGCGCGCCGCGAGCCCGTCGTTCCACAGCCCGAGCCGGCGCAGCCGCAGGCGCACCACCGTGCGATCGAAGCTCGCGCCGTTGAACGTGAGCAGCAGCGCCCCGTCAGCCGCGGTCGCGAGGGCGTCGAGGACCGACAGCCACATCGCCCGCTCGCCCGCGAGGTCACCGAGCTGCCACTGCTTCACCCACGCCGAGCCATCGGCGTGGAATCCACCGAGGCCGACGAGGAACGGGACCGCGTCGACGCCGAGGCCCGTGGTCTCGAGGTCGAACACCAACGGCGGCGACGCGACGGCACCGGGCGCCGGGACGAGGCGCCGCAGCGCCGCGACGACCCGCGACGCCCGCGGGTCGCGACCGCCCTCGGCGCGCCCGCACGCCGTGTGCACCTCGAACGCCTCCCCCTGCGCGCGCGCACCGGGCCCACGCACGGGGCCCGCCGACGCGGACGCCTCGAGGCTCGCGATCCGGGTCCGCAGGGCCGCCAGACGCCCCGCGACGCTCACGCCTGCGCGTCTCCACCCGCCGCGCGGCGCATGGCCTCGAGGACCTCCGCGACCGCGCGGCGATCGACCGGTCGATCGCGCTGCGCGACGCCGGGACCGAGGCACGTCGGGCACCCGCCCTCGCAGCGGCAACCGGCCACCGCCGCGGCCGCGCGCTCGAACAGCGCGGGGCCGAGGGCGAAGGCCGTCGTCGCGAGTCCGGCCCCGCCCGGCGTCCAGTCGAAGAGCACGATGTAGGGCCGCGCCGCCGCGGCGAGCTGCGCATCGACCCCTGCCCCGCCCGGCCCGCTGGCGAGCGTGCCGAAGCTCGCGGGGTGCCCCGCCGTGATCGCATGTCCGAGATCCGCGGCGTCGCACATCAGCAGCAGCGCGGCGCAGTGGTGGATCGCGTGCGCCGCCGCGATCGCGGCGGTGGCCCGCAACGTCGGATCGAGGGCCACCGCGGACGTCGGCAGCGGCCAGTACGCGGCCCGCGTGTGGAGCTCGAGATCGGGCAGCACGACGGGCCCGAAGCCGATGTTCTCGTGGCTGCGGAAGCGGATCTTCTTGAAGCCGGGGACGTTGCGGATGACGTGGGCCTCGCCGAGGCCGCCGCGATCGTCGAGCTCGCCCGCGGCCACGCGCGCCGCGACCCCGTCGTCGGGATCGAGGATGCGGACCCGCAGCTTGGGCACCGCCTCGGTGTAGTAGTCGGCGTCGACCGAGCGCACGGTCGCCTTGCGCCCGTCCCAGTCGAGGGCGCGGACCTCGAACGTGCGGCCCTCGATCGGGTAGATCGCGCCGGGGTGCAGGTACAGCGGCGCGTCGTCGTAGGCCACCTCGGCGAGCACGTCGCCCGCCTCGTCGACGACCGAGAAGTTCTCCTCGGTCGGACCGCGCAGGTCGACCTGGTCGGCCGCACTCTCCGCGCCGCGCGACAAGTACAGCGGGGGCACGGTGTCCTGCCGCAGCAGGGCGCCGCGCTCGACGAGATAGTCCGCGGCGTACACCGTCTCGTCGGCGGTCATCTCGCCCCACGACTCGGTGGCCCGCAGGGGGAGCTCCTGCACCGCGCAGCGCAGGTGCGGCAGCCAGATCTCGGGGTTGTCCGGATCGACCGCCGCGTGCTCGGCCGGCTGCCCGAGCAGGAACGCCGGATCCGCCGCGATGAACTGATCGGTGGGCATCGACGACAGGACGACGACCCCGAGCGATGCCCGATTGCGGCGACCCGCCCGCCCGATGCGCTGCAGCGTCGCCGCGCGCGAGCCCGGATACCCCGACAGCACCACGACATCCACGCCGCCGATGTCGATCCCGAGCTCGAGGGCGTTGGTGGTCGCGACCACCCGCGCCTCCCCGCTGCGCAGCGCCGACTCGACCTCGCGTCGGCGCTCGGGGAGGTAGCCGCCCCGATAGCCGCGGATGGCGTCCTGGGCGCGGCCGCCCGGAAGCGGGCCCCCGTCGCTGCGCTCGTCGTCCCGCAGGTACCGCGTCAGCAGCTCGACGGCCTTGCGCGTGCGACAGAACACCAGCGTCTGCACCCCCGCGCGCCGGACCTCGTTGGCGACCACGCGCGTGACCTTGAGGTAGTCGCGCCGTACGCCGGTCGTCGCATCGACGACCTTGGGGTTGAGCACCATCACCGTGCGCGGCCCGGTCGGCGAGGCGTCCTCGTCGACGCAGACCACGGAGGGGCGGCCGATGATCGCGCGCGCGAGCTCGGCCGGGTTGGCGATCGTCGCCGACGCCGCGATCACCTGGGGCCGACTGCCGTAGTGCTCGCACACCCGCCACAGCCGACGCAGCACGTTGCCGACGTGGGAGCCGAACACGCCGCGGTAGGTGTGCAGCTCGTCCAGGACCACGTAGCGCAGCCCGGCGAAGAACCGCGCCCAGCCCTCGTGCATCGGCAGCATCGAGCGGTGCAGCATGTCCGGGTTGGTCGCGACGACCGCGGCGCGGGCCCGCGCCGCGCGGCGCTCGTCGGGGGGCGTGTCCCCGTCGAAGGGCGCGACGCCGATCGACGTGCCAGGGCCGAGCGAGCGCACGACCTGACGCAACGACTCGCACTGGTCGCGCGCGAGCGCCTTGGTGGGGAACAACAGCAGCGCCCGCGCATCGGGCTCGGTGAGCACCGCGTGGAGGATCGGGATCTGGAAGCACAGCGACTTGCCCGACGCCGTGCCCGTCGCGACCACGACGTCGCGTCCGGCGAGCGCCGCGTCGAGGGCGATCTCTTGATGGCGGTACGGTGCGGCGAGATCTCGCGCGCGAAGTGCCGCAAGCAGTCGATGATCCAACCGATCCGGCCATGCGCCGTATGAACCAGATCTTGCAGCCGCGCGATGCTCCGCGACGATCTCGACCTCGTCGCGACCGCGGAGCGCGTCGATCAGTCGCTCCAGCGCGGCGTCGACGTTCGGCGAAGGAACGTCAGCTTCTCCCGCCCCGGCGTGAGCAGATGTACCGTTGCCTGCCCTCTGAAGGAGGATCCGGGCGCGGGAGAAGCCTGACGAGTCGTCTAGCATCGAATGGATCGGGCCGCTCGAACTGAACGGACGACACCATGTAACATGCGTTCAGTACTCCGTCAACTCGACCCGGGAATGGGTGTCGATCATTGTTCCGCAAAACCGCGCGAGCGCGCGGACGCGGCGGATCGCCGAGGGGGCCGCGGGCGCGTGGGGCCCGCTGTAGGGGGTGATCCAGGGCGATCCAGCCGGATCGGGGCCCCCTCTAAGGAAGCGGCCCGGCGAGGCGGCGTCGCCACGCCTCGAAGTCCGCGGGCTCGGGCGAGACGAAGGCGATCTCCTCGCCGGTGCCCGGGTGCACGAACCCGAGCTCGGCGGCGTGCAGCATCACCCTCGGCGTCACGCCCTCGGGCCAACGCAACCCTGGATCGCGCATGCCCTTGGCGTAGACCGGCTCGCCCACGAGGGGGTGGCCGCTCTCCGCGAGGTGGATGCGGATCTGATGGGTGCGACCGGTCTCGAGCCGACAACGCACCCACGTCACCGAGCCCGGCGATCCGGTGGTGAACGACGCGGCGTCGAGGGCGTGGCGGGTCTCGACCTCGACGTGGGTGATCGCCTCGCGGCCGTCCTTGGGCGCGCGCCCCGATCGCCGCCACGAGCCGCGCAGCCCGTCCCCGCGATCGCCGACGAGGACGCTGCGGATCGTCTGCGTCCGGACGTCGCCGTGGGCGAGCCCGAGGTAGCGGCGATGCACCGAGTGCACCCGAAACTGCTGCCCGAGCTCGCGCTCCGCGGTGCGCGAGCGGGCGAAGACCAGCAGGCCGGTGGTGTCCTTGTCGAGCCGATGGACCACGCGCGGCGGCGGCGAGCGGCGGTGCTCGAGCTTGCGCAGCGCGACGGCGAGGCGCTGCACCACGCTGTCGTGGTCGTCCTCGGCGAACGGCACGCTCTGCAGGCCGGCGGGCTTGTCCACCACCACCACGTCGGCGTCGGCGAACACGATGCGCGACGGCTCGAGGGTGTGCTCGGTGACGACCTCGCGCGGGCCCTGGGGCCGGATCACGAGGGTCATGCCCCGGCGCACGCGCACCGCGGGATCGCGGGCCCGCTCGTCGTCGACCCAGACGCGGCCGTCGTAGCAGAGCTGCCGCGCGCGGCTCCACGGCACGTCGAGCGCGGCGCGGACGACGGCAGCGACGGTCTCGCCGTCGGTCTCGATGCGGGTGCGGACCTCGTTCACTGGGCGTGCTCCGTGAGCAGGACGATCTTGCCGACCGTGTTCCCGGTCTCGAGCGAGCGCTGGGCCTCGCCCGCGGCCGCGAGCGGGAAGGTCGACACCGCAGGCGCGCGCAGCAGCCCCTCGTCGAACCACCGCGTGATCTGGCCCATGGACTCCGCCAGCAGCTTGGCGTGATCGAAGAGGTAGCTGAGGTTGAAGCCCATCACGCTGCGGTTGCGCGTGGTCAGGTCGAACGGCGAGATCCGAGGGGTGCGCAGCCAGTGCCAGGCCAGCCGCCACCAACGCAGCTTCTGATCGGCCCGCGGCAGCATCGACGCGAAGCCGTAGACGATCAGGCGGCCCATCGGCGCGAGGTGGCGCAGCGACGCGCCGAGCGTGTCGACGCCGTTGGCGTCGAAGACCACGTCGTATCCGGCCGGCGAGTGGGTCTCGGCCTCGTCCCACAGGCGGCCCGCGGAGCGATCGATCACCGCGTGGGCCCCGAGCGCGTGGGCGTGCTCGACCTTGTGCGCGCCACCGACGACGCCGACGACGTGGCAGCCGAGGACCCGGGCGATCTGGACCAGCGCCCCGCCGACCCCACCCGCGGCCGAGTGCACGAGGACGTGGGCGCCGTGCTTGGGCCGCGCGAGCTCGACGGCCGCGTGGTAGGCGGTGAGGTAGACGGCGGGCACGGCCGCAGCTTGGACCATCGTCATGCCGCGGGGGATCGCGAACACCTGCCGCCGCGGCACCACGAGGTCGCTCGCGTAGCCGCCGAACCGCGTCACCGCGATGACCTCGTCGCCCACGCGCACGTCCGTGACGTCGCCCCCGACCCGCGCGACCACGCCCGCGACCTCGAAGCCGGGCGTGATCGGCCAACCGACGTAGTCCTTGGCGGAGCTGTAGAGCCCCATGCGCACGACGCAGTCGGCGTAGTTGACCCCGGCGGCGTGCACCTGCACGTGGACGTCCTGCGCCGACAGCCGCGGCAACACATGCCGCTCGAGTCGGAGGCGATCGTAGCCGCCGCGGCGATGGATCACGATCTTGTCGAGCCCGTCGGTGGGACGAGGCACGCCCTTCGAGGCGCGAGATGGTTCGCTGGCGCTCAAGCGGCGAGAGTGTCGCCGAGTCGGCCCCCGGACGCGAGCCTCGACGCGAGCCTCAGCGATACGGCATCGCCGACAGCGACACTGCGGCGTGCTCGAAGCGCTGCAGATCGACCATCGCGGCGGCCAGTGCGGCCAGGACGCGGTCGGCATCCGGCGCGGCGGGGAACATCGCCTCGTCGAACACGGCGTCGGTGCGCTCGAAGATCCCCGGGGCGAAGACCAGCGCCCACAGCGGCCGCGCGTCGAGGCCGAGCCCGACCAGCGCCGCGCGCTCGGCGGGTGGCAACCGACGCAGCGACAACAACCACTCCCACAGCGCGCGGCGGGCCTCGGAGATCGCCGCGCCGCCGCGCGAGGCCCAGCGCGGCAGCGCGAGGCTGGTGAGCGCGCGGAGCCGACGCAGCGGCGTCTCGATCGCCCAGCGCGTCATGCGGGCGCCGTCGACGAGGCGGGCGAGCGGCGGGCTCAGCTGCTCGGCCTCGAGGTCGCGCTCGGCCGGCAACGCGATCAACGCGGCATCGATCGCGCGGCGGCGGCGGGCCACGGTGCGGCGCCGCGCGACCGTGACCCCGGTCGCGACCGCAGCGACCGTCCCGAGCACCCAGGGGTCCACGCCGAGCATCCTCCTCGATGGTACGGCAAAGCCCCGCGGTGTCACCTCGCCGCGGTGCGGCGCGTGGGACGCCCGCGCGATCACGAGTCTCGGCCGCATCGACCGGAGGCCCGGCACCGTGGCACGCTCGGACGCACGTGACCGACACCGCCCCGACCCCGGCGCTGCGCGGCCTCCGGGTGCTCGAGCTCGGCCAGCTCCTCGCCGGCCCCTACGCGGCGATGCTGCTCGCGGGCTTCGGCGCCGAGGTCATCAAGATCGAGCCGCCCATCCACGGCGATCCGCTCCGGCGGTGGCGCAAGCTCGAGGACGGCACCTCGCTGTGGTGGCGATCGCTCGGTCGCAACAAGCGCAGCGTCACCGCGGAT
>LNFB01000158.1 GCA_001464385.1 Deltaproteobacteria bacterium Ga0077550
GCAAGATCCCCGGGTTCGCCAAGCGCGACGAGGACGTCGACGACATCGCGGTGTCCCTGCAGCGGACCACCTGGAGCTTTCCGTTCCTGCTGCTGACCGCGGGGCTCGTCACCAGCATCGCGCTGAACTTCGTGACCCGAGACCTCGACGGCTACTACCGCAACCTCGGCGTCCACCTCGGATCGCTGCAGCGGGGCGACACCCCGCGGCGCATCGAGGCCATCCGCCAGCTGTCGATGCGACGCTCGCCCGAGATCCTGCCGGCCCTGCGGCGCACGATGACCGCAGACGAAGAGGTCGCGCCGTGGGCGGCGTGGGCGATCGGGCGCCACCGCGACGTGCAGAACCGCCGACCGCTCATCGCCCCGCTGGTCACCGCCGTCCGCGAGGGCGGGCCGGCCCTGCGCCGCGAGGCGGCCATCGCCCTGGGTCGCCTGCAGCAGCGCTCGATGGTCGGCGCGCTGCAGGAGGAGCTGCGGGCCGACCTCGACGCCGGCGGCGACATCGACGTGCGCCTGCTCTACGCCCTGGGCGCGGTGCAGGTCACCAGCTCGAAGGCCGTGCTCAGCGAGGTCCTCGAGCGCGGCGATCCCCGGGCGCAGCGCATCGCGGCGTGGGCGATCGCGCAGCACCGGGACCAGCGCGGCGGCAAGGGGTTCGCGCAGATCCTCGAGGACCGCCTGCCGACCGCCGATGTCGAGCTGCGCTGCGCCCTCGTCCACTCGCTGGGCATCTTCGCCCACGAGCGCTCGAACCTCGCCCTGGTCCGCACGTACGACGACTCGACCGAGGCCGAGCTCGCCTTCGGCTGCCCCCGGGTCAGCATCGCGATGAGCCCCGACCAGGTCGAGGACTTCGAGGAGATCCTGATGCCCGAGGACACCCTCGCGCTCAAGATCCTGAGCAGCATGGGCCAGATGCGGGCGACCACCCCCGAGGTCCGCGCGGTCGTCGAGCCGTGGCTCGAGCGGCGCGTCGCGGACACCACCGCGACGCTGTTCATCCAAGAGGGGGCGCGTACCCTCCTCGCCGGGATCCGCGAGGCCCGCGACGACACCACGCGCCCGACCGTCGAGGAAGTCTTCGATCAGTAGGGCCGGCTGCGAACCGGTGGTATCGTGGGGCGCCGGTGGAGCTCCTCGATCCAGGCACCCAGATCGACGCCGAAGGGCTGCGGGTGGGCGGCACGCTCGGCGGCGTGCTGCGCATCGATCAGCGCCTCAACGACGCGCCGCACGGTGATCTGTACCGCGCCCACTTCGAGTCGCACCCGGTGCTCGTCACCTTCGTCGACCCGGTCCTGGCTGCCCAGGCCGACGTGCGCTCGTGGCTGCTGCGCAACATCGCCCGGGCGGCGACGGTCGAGCACCGCAACCTGCTGGCGCAGCACGGCACGCTCATCCACGGCCGGCGCTGCTTCATCGTCCAGGCGAACCCCGACGGCCAGACCGCCCGCCAGCTCCTGCTCGATCGCGCGGCGCGGGGCAAGGCGGTCGATCGCGACACGGCGCAGACCATCGTCGGGCACGTGTGCAACGCCCTCGCGGCGCTGCACCAGGTGACCGTGCACGGCGACGTGAACCTCGACACCGTGTGGATCTCGACCTCGGGCCGCGTGCTCCTGGCCGACCCCGGCGTCGGCCCCCTGCTCTCGCGGATGCGGCGGTTCGAGCGGCTGCGCAGCAGCGGGCGGCTGCCGAACGTCGCGCCGGAGCAGATGCTCGCGCCGCCGCCGATGTCGCCCGGCACCGACGTTTTCGGCGTGGCGACGCTGCTGCTCGAGCTCGTGACCGGCCGAGCGCTGCCCGAGGCCGGGGCGCCGCTGCGATCGCTCGGGCTGTTCGGACCGGACGATCTGGTGATGTGCCTCGAGCGTGCGACGGCCCCGGACGCCGGGGCGCGGCCGCCCGACGTCACGACCTTCAAGGCGGAGCTCGCCGACGCCCTGGGCGGCGGCGCTCAGCTCGATCTGCGCGCGCCAGACGGCGCGGCGTGGCACGTCGCGACGCAGCCGGCGTCGGTGGCCGATCCGCGGCTGCACAGCGGGCTGCTGCCGGTCGGCGCCCCGGCCGGTGCGCCGATGATGCCCGGTGCGCCGATGATGCCCGGTGCGCCGATGATTCCGGGTCAGCCGATGATGCCGGGTCAGCCGATGATGCCGGGCCAGCCGATGATGCCCGGCCAGGCGATGATGCCCGGCCAGCCGATGATGCCTGGCCAGCCGATGATGCCTGGCCAGCCGATGATGCCCGGCCAGCCGATGATGCCCGGCCAGCCGATGATGATGCCCGGTCAGCCGATGATGTCGATGCCCGTCGTGCCGGCGGGCTACGGCGTGATCGGGGTGCCGATGTCCGGGCCCGGCGGCGTGCCGACCATGGTGCCGATGCTCGTCAGCATGCCCGGCGCCGCGCCTGCCCCACCGCCCCCGGAGGCGGCGCCCGCATCCTCCAGCGCGACGGCCCGCGCCCGCGCCAAGGCCGGCCAGGGCAGCGACGCCATGCGCGAGCTCGACCGCGCGACGCGTCGCATCGCCGCGACCCAGCCGAGCGATGCCGTCCTCGAGCTCACCGAGGACGTGTCGCAGAGCTCGACGCGCTTGGCGTCCGAGCCCAGCGAGTCGCCGTCGTCTGCGGCGGCCAGCGCGTCCTCGCTGCGCCTCGACGTGCGTAGCGCCCAGGACGCGGCCGATCGGCTCGAGACCCTCGATGCGGTCGTGCCCGAGGTCGACGCCCGCGACGAGCCGAGCACGGCCGACGACGACGCGTTCTTCCCTTCGTTCGCCGCCGAGCCCGAGGCCGAGGCCGAGCCACCGCGGGTGCGCCGAGGCGCCGTGGCCCTCGACGACGACGACATGGAGACGGTCACCCGCTCCTATCACCTGCTGCGCGACGGCGTGCCCGGACCGGAGCACCCGCTGACGACCCTGGTCGCGATGGTGCAGCGCGGCGATCTGCGGGCGACCGACACGCTGGTGCACCCGCTGACGCAGCGGCGCCTCAAGGTGATCGACGTCGCGGAGCTGCGCGTCGAGCTGGGCCGCGCACCGATGCCGGCGGCGAGCCACGCGATTCCGATCGCGGCGCCGGTGGCCCAACGACCGATGATGACCCAACCGGAGCGCCGCTCGGGCGGCACGTTCCTGTGGATCGCGATCGCGACGGCCGCCTTCGCGGCCGCGGGGGCCTGGCTGTGGTGGCGCGCCAACGGTGGCTGAGCGCCGCGGCGCTGCTCGCCGCGCTCGCGTCCGGCTGCGCGCACGACCCCGCCGCGTTGGGACGCGAGGCGCTCGCACGCGGCGACGATCGCGAGGCAGTGCGTCAGCTCGAGCACGCCCTGCGCACCGACGATGACGCGGCGCTGTGGCGCGACCTCGCCCGCGCCCACCAACGCGGCGGCGATCTCGAGGCGGCCCACGCCGCGATCGTCGAGGCGGCCGAGCGCGCGCCGGAGGACCCCAGCGTGGTGCTGGTCCGCGCGCAGCTCCGGCTCGCGCGGGACGATCGCGACGGGGCGACCCGCGACGCGCTCTGGCTGCTCGATCGCCTGAGGGACGCCGGCGACCTCGAGCGCCTCGCGATCGTGCTCGTGCGCCTCGGTCGCGCCGACGCGGCGATCACCGCGGGGCGCCGCGCCGTCGAGCAGAGCGGCGGGGCAGCGGACGCCTACGTGAACCTCGCGGTGCTCGCGGTCGAGCTGCGCCGGCTCGACGTCGCGGCCGGTGTGCTGCGCGAGGGTCGAACGCGGCACCCGGCGCACGTCGCCCTCGCCGAGTCGGAGGCGGCGCTGCTCCTCGCCCGAGGCGACCTGCCGTCCGCGCGCGCGGCGTACCTCGCCCTGCTCCCCCGTCATGGCCGCCCGGGCCTCGTGCACCTCGCCCTCGCCCTCATCGACCACGAACTCGGGGAGCTCGACGCGGCCCTCGTCCACGCCCGGGCCGCCGTGCAAGCCGAGGGCGAGGGCCGGGCGGACGTCCACTACACGCTGTGCGTGGTGCTCCACGATCTGGGCCGCGACGACGAGGCCCGGGCGCAGCTCCGGCGGGCGCGCCGGCGGTTCTCGGCCCACGACGGCCTGCTCGCCCTCGAGTCGACGCTCGGGACGTGAGCCGCGGCGGACAGCTGCTAGCCTCGGGCGACGTGCACCTGCGTCGTCCCCCCAGCATCGCGCTCCTCGGCGCGCTCCTCGGCGTGCTCTCGCCGAGCGGCGCCCACGCCGACGGTGAGCGCCATCGCTGGCCGCGGTGGCCGACGGAGTTCGATCAGGTCGTCGCGCCGCTGCGCGACGAGGCGGCGCCTGGACGCGATCACGATCGCGTGGAAGCGCTGCTGCGACTCGACGCCTACGCGACCGACCTGGTGGCCCCGTGGCTGCTGCTGGCCCTGGGCGATCCCTCGTCGGCGGTGAAGCGCGAGGCGCTGCGGCTGTGCTTCGAGCGCGAGGTCGTCGCGTGCGTGCCCTCGGCGCTGGCGATCGGCTCGGCGGTCACGGAGCCGATGCTCCGCGTCGCGGCGCTGCGCGTGGTCGGCCTCGATCCCTCCGGCGCCGGCCTCGACGCCCTGCTCGGGGCGCTGCGCGACGAGGGCGAGTCGATGCGCGCGCAGGCGGCCGCGGTGCTCGGATCGGCGGCGCTGCACGGCAGCGGTCGATCCCGGGCCACGGCGGCGCTGCTGGCCAAGCTCGGCGATCTGTCGGCGGTGGTGCGGCAGAGCGCGGTCGAGGCCCTCGGCACCATCGGATCCACCGACGCCACGCTCCCGATTGCGCGGCTGCTCGAGGACGCCGAGCCCGCCGTGCGCCTCGCCGCCGCGCGCTCCCTGGGACAGATCGGAGACCCCCGCGGCGTCGCGGCCCTGGTGCGTAGCCTCGAAGCGGCGAACGAGCCGGCCGTCGTGCGGGCGATCGTCGCGGCGCTCGCCATCCTGCCCGGCGAGGCCGCGGGCGCCGTTCTCCTGGCGGCGTTCGACGAGCCGCCGGCCGGCCTCACCGGCAGCGACGTCGCCGACCTGCTCGGCCTGCGCCCCGCGCCCGAGCCCGTGGTGCTGGACGGCCTCGCCGTGCGCCTCCGGGATCCGAGCTCCGCACGCCTCGCGCTGCGTACCCTCGGCATCCTCGGCGCATCCGGTCGGGGCGTGCTCGAGCGCGAGCTGGCCCGCGGCCTGAGCCCGGAGCTGGCCCTCGACGTCGAGCGCGTGTTGGCCGGTCGCCGCGTCCCCGTCGGGGCGGCGCGGGCCCGCGACCCCGAGATCCCGGCCGCACCACAGGCGCCGGTCGACGGGCTCGAGCCCCGCCGCGCCGCCACACCGGCCCAGGCCCTGGCGGACGTCGATCGCCTCGCGGCGAGCGGCGACTGGGGCCCGATCCTCGACGCCGAACTCCTGCGCGGCGGGGCCGTCGAGGATCGGCGCGTCGAGCTGGCGCTGGCGATCGCGGAGGGCCCGCGCGCGGCGTTGGGTCGGTGGGATCGTCGATCGGTCGCGACGCTCGTCGGCTGGGCCCGCGACCCCGGCCTCGCGGCCGGCGATCGCTGCCTGGCCCTGCTCGCGCTCGCCTCCGTGGATCGACGGGCGCCGGGGGCGAAGGCGGCGAGGCGGGTCGGGGCGGACGCGATGGCCGACCCCGATCCGCGCGGGCGCTCGGCGATCGCCACGATCGCCGCGCGCTGCTCGACCCCGACCCGCGCGTCCGCGTCGTCGCGGTGCTCCTCGCCCAGGGCGGCCGGCCCACCCGCGCCGAGCGGGCCGAGGTCGATCGCCTCGCCGCGACCGACGACGACGCCCACGTGCGGGCGGCAGCGCGGCGGCGTCCGCCCGCACCCCGCGACGCCGAGGGGCGCGTTTGGCTGCACGGCGGGGGCCTGGATCCGAGCGGTCGATGGATGCGCGCGCGCGTCGGCGGGACGCGGCTGTGGCTCCCGACGATCCGCGTGGCGGGGGTCGCCTTCGCCTGGTCGCCGATCCCGGGGGCGACGGCCGATCCGGACGAGTGACGCAATCGAGTGCGATCCCTTGGACCCAGCCCCGGATTTCGCGACAATTCGTTGCTTTGAGTGTGTATCCGGTGGCCTTTCGCGACCAGGATCCGCGGACTCGCGTCCATACCCCCGGGATCATTGGGCTTGGGACCACGGCGGGCGTCTTGCTCTCCTGGGTGGCCATGCACGCCGCCACCGAGTTCGCGACCGCCACGGCCCCCCACGCCACTCGCCTCTTCCGTCTCGGTCTGCGCCTCACCCGGGAGCCGAGCGACGCGGCGGACCTCGTCCAGGAGGCCCTCTGCAAGGCGTGGGCGAGCTGGGCCCGCTTCGATCGCAACGGCAACGTCGGCGCCTATCTCTCGCGGATCCTGATGAACGCCTTCATCAGCCGTCATCGGCACATGCGTGTGGTCCACGCCGTCGAGGCCCGCCCCGACCTCGTCGGGCACCTCTTCTCCGGGGAGCGCCTCGCCGAGGCCGAGGCCGCGGACGGCCTGCCGGCCCACAGCCTGTCGGACGAGTGCCTTGCGGCCCTCGCGGAGCTGCCCGAGCACTACCGCCGCGTCGTCGAGATGGTCGACGTCGGCGGCATGCCCTACCGCGACGCGGCCAACGCCCTCGGCGTGCCCCTCGGCACGGTGATGAGCCGGCTGCACCGTGCCCGTCGCATCCTCCGCGCGCAGCTCGGCGGCTATGCCCGCGCGTACGGCTACGGCCAGGGCGTCCCCGACGCGGCGTGAGCCTGCGTCGCGCTCCCGCCAGCGCTCACCGCACGTGTTGACGCGGCGACGCGGTTCGCGACATCGTCCATGCGCCCGTGCGATCGAAATCGAGGTTGGTCGTCGCCACGCTGTGTCTCGCGTTGTCCGCCTGTCAGGGCAAGGCTGGAGAGGGCCGCGGTGGCGCCCGCTCGTCGCCGATGACCGGCACCCAGGCGCCCGCGCTGGTCGGCAAGACCCTGGACGGTGAGCCGTTCGATCTCGCGTCGATGCGCGGTCAGGTCGTGCTCCTCAACGTCTGGGCCACGTGGTGCCAGCCGTGCCGTGAGGAGCTCCCCGAGCTCGAGCGCCTCCACGAGCTCTACGCCTCCCGCGGCTTCTCGGTGGTCGGCGTGAGCGTGGACCGCCGCGCCGCGCTGCGGGCGGTCCGGGCGATGGTCGACGACTTCTCCCTGACGTATCCGATCGTCTTCGATCCCGAGGCAGAGGCCGTCGGGCCGTGGCAGATCCGCGGCTACCCGACCACGTTCCTCGTCGATCGCAGCGGCGCCATCGTATGGCGCATCGACGGGATCGTCCGGCCGACGGACAGCGATCTCGCGACACACCTCGAGGCCGCGCTCGCAGCCTCGCCGTGAGGCCCTCGCCACGGCCCCGCGCTATGCGGGCTGGCCGGGCGCGAGGTCGAGGCCACGGACGGGCTTCTCCTCGGTCGCCTTCGCCGGCGTGGCCGGCTTGCCGGGACGCGGCGGCTCCTCGATCGCGGGCAGCGGCCGCCCGTCGATCGCCGCCTGGACCTCCTCGAGGCCAAGACCCTCGCGCTCGATGAGCGCCATGGCGATGCGCTCGAGGGCGTCGCGGTGGGTCACGAGGATGTTCTTGGCCCGCTCGTACTGGGCCATGATCATCGTGCGGACCTCGTGGTCGATCGCCTGCGCGGTCGCCTCGGAGTAGTTCTGCGGCCGCGAGATGTCGCGGCCGAGGAACGGCTCGCTCTCGTTCTTGCCGTAGGCGATGGGGCCGAGCCGGTCGCTCATGCCCCACTCGCAGACCATGCGACGCGCCAGGCTCGTGGCGACCTCGATGTCGTTGCCGGCGCCGGTGGTCTGCTGGCCGCCCAGCGCGATCTCCTCGGCGATCCGACCCGCCATCAAGATGGCGATGCGGGCCTCGGCGTAGCGCCGCTCGATGTTGTGCCGGTCCTCGACCGGGAGCTGCTGGGTCACGCCCAGGGCCTGGCCGCGCGGGATGATCGTCACCTTGTGGATCGGGTCGACCTGCTCGGCGGGCAGCAGCATCGCGACGAGCGTGTGCCCGGCCTCGTGCCACGCGGTCGTGCGCTTCTCGTCCTCGGAGATGAGGACGCTCTTGCGCTCGGCGCCCATGAGGACCTTGTCCTTGGCGCGCTCGAAGTCGCGGAGACCCACGCGATCGCGGTTCTCGCGGGCGGCCATGAGGGCGGCCTCGTTGACGAGGTTCTCGAGGTCGGCGCCGGAGAAGCCGGGCGTCCCGCGGCCGATGACCGAGAGGTCGATGCGCTCCTCCATCGGCACCTTGCGGGTGTGGACCTTGAGGATCGCCTCGCGGCCGCGGACGTCGGGCAGGCCCACGACGATGCGCCGGTCGAAGCGACCGGGCCGGAGCAGCGCCGGGTCGAGGACGTCGGGGCGGTTGGTGGCGGCGACGAGGATGACGCCGTCGTTGCTCTCGAACCCGTCCATCTCGACGAGCAGCTGGTTCAGCGTCTGCTCGCGCTCGTCATGACCGCCGCCCAGGCCGGCGCCGCGATGGCGACCGACGGCGTCGATCTCGTCGATGAAGATGATGCACGGGGCGTTCTTCTTGCCCTGCTCGAAGAGGTCGCGGACGCGGCTGGCACCGACGCCGACGAACATCTCGACGAAGTCCGAGCCGGAGATGCTGAAGAACGACACGCCCGCCTCGCCAGCGATCGCCCGGGCGAGCAGCGTCTTGCCGGTGCCGGGCGGGCCCATGAGCAGGACGCCCTTGGGGATGCGCCCGCCGACGCGCATGTACTTCCGCGTGTCGCGGAGGAAATCGATGATCTCCTCGACCTCTTCACGGGCCTCGTCGATGCCGGCGACGTCCTTGAACGTGACCTTGCCCTGGTGCTCGGTGAGCAGGCGGGCCTTCGACTTGCCGAAGCTCATCGCCTTGCCGCCGCCGGCCTGCATCTGCCGCATGAACAT
The DNA here is from genome assembly GCA_001464385.1 of Deltaproteobacteria bacterium Ga0077550. GTDB lineage: Bacteria > Myxococcota_A > Polyangia > Nannocystales > Nannocystaceae > Xiheibacterium > Xiheibacterium aquaticum. The sequence continues at coordinate 8,907 of LNFB01000158.1, forward strand.
GATCATGATGATCACGATCAGGATCATGGGCAGCCACATGATCGCGAACTGCAGGAGGCTGCTGTCGTCCTCGGGCTCGACCTTGTAGTCGATCTGGTGCTCGTCGAGCTTGCCGTAGAGCTCGTCGGTCGCGGGGCCCACGACCTCCATCGTCTGGCCGTCGAGCTCGTAGCGGATGTCGACGTGGCTCGGGTGCACCTCGATCGCGAGCGTCGTGTTGTCGAAGGTGTTCCACTCGTGATCCACCTGCTCCACGAACTTCGCGTAGCTGATGGTCTTGACCTGCTGGCTCGTGTTGAACAGGTTGGCGAGCGCGAGCACCGCCACGATCAGCCCGAGCCACACCAGGAGCGTCTTTGTCTGCTGTTTCACGCGTTTCGCCCGGGTGCGGGCAGAATAGCCGCGGGCATGGGGTGGGTCAATGGTTCAGGCCCGATGGGCGCGACGTGCCCGATCGGCGTGGGGGCAGCGGCGACCCAGAGGCGTCCCGCCTCGAGCCGCAGCACCGCGCCGTGGAGATCCCAGCGGTGGGGGACACCGTGGGCGAGCGCACCGACGATCGTGTCGAGCGTGCGCGCCGCCACCGCGTCGGCGGGGACGCCCGCGCGCCGACACAGCTCGAGGATCGCGGCGCGACGTCCCGCGTCGGGCCGCGTGCGCAGGACCGCGACCGAGCCCAGCGTCGCCTCCGGCTCCGCCGCGAGCGTGCCCTGCCCCACCGCCGCCACCAGCTCGCGCGCGAGCCGAGCCGACGTGGCGAGGTGCCCCACGGCCCCGGCGTTGATCGCCTCGAGGGCCGGCAACACCCCGCGGCGCACTCGGATCCGCGGCTGCGCCGTGTCGTCGTTGCCGGGATCGTCGACGAAGGCGATGCCGAGCCGCTCGGCCAGGTCCCGCGTCTCGTCACGCGTCAGCGCCATCATCGGTCGCACCCACAGCCCCATCGCGCCCTCGGCATTCGATCCACCGGGGGGCCAACGGCGCGCGTCCCCGCGAGGTTTCAGCCACGGCTGCCACGGTCGCATGCCCGCGAGCCCGTCGAGGCCCGCGCCGCGGCACAGGTTGAGCAGCACCGTCTCCGCCTGATCGGTCATCGTGTGCCCGAGCACGACCAGCGCCGCGCCGGTGTCCTCGGCGGCGGCGATCAGCGCGGCGTGCCGAGCCGCACGGGCGCGGGCGGGAAGGCCCGGCCCGACGGGCACCGCCAGGCGGGTCCGCCAGAGGCGATGGCCGCGGGCGCGCGCGGTCGCGGCGACCAGCTCCGCCTCGGCCGACGACCCCGCCCGCAACCCGTGATCGACGTGGGCGACGACGAGCTCGAGCGCGAACCTCCGTCGGAGCAGCTCGAGCAGACCGAGGGTCGCCATCGAGTCGGCGCCCCCGGACACCGCGACCACGACGAGGCGCGACGGCTGCGGCGCCGCCGGCAGCTCGGCGATCGCCGCCCGCATCGTCGCAGCCACGGGCCCGAGCGCGCGCGCGATGCTCGAGTGGTGCGGTGGCGCGGCGCCCATCCCTGCGATAGTACCTGCCCACGGTGACCGAGACACGCGACCCCGCGAGCCAAGAAGCGGCGAATTCCCCGTCCACGACGGACGCCGACGATCTCCGCGTCGTCCTCGACGACCCGTTGTCGCTCGAGTCGCGCGACGACGTCGAGCGCGTCGTCGCGGGCCTGCCCCCGGCCGCGTTCGTCCGCGTCGCCCGCCGCCTGCGCGAGGAGGGCCGCCTCGAGCTGCTGCTCCCGCACGCCAGCGCGGATCAGCTGGTGAGCCTCATCGATCTCGACGCGTGGCAGGGCGACCGCATCGACGTCGCCCGGGCGCGTCGCTGGCTGATGGCGATCGGCGAGAGCTGGGCCGCGGCCGACAAGCCCCGCGGCGCGCTGGTCGACGTGATGTACGCGATGGACCCGGAGTTCTGGACCCTCGCGCTGTTCGCCGAGACCCGGATCATCACGCTCGATCTCGAGGACGACGCCTCGCGCCAGGACGCCCTCGAGGTCCTCGCCGAGTTCCGGGTCTGGGAGACGCCGGACGGGTTCTTCATCATCGGCGTGCCGGACGACGAGGACGGCCTCGCGACGCTGCGCGTGCTCGCGCGGGTCTACGAGGACGACCTGGCCCAGGGTCGCAAGCTGGTGCTGTCGGTGCTCGCGGCCCTGCCCAGCGAGATCGAGGAGACCCTGCTGCGCTTCCGCTCGGGGCGCCTTGCCGACCTCGGCTTCGTCGAGTGGCGCGACGCCGTCGCGCTGTTCCGCCCGCTCGACTACCGCGTCGCCGCCGAGGCAGCGCCCCGCGACTTCCGCTGGCTCGGCGGCGACGAGGGCAGCCAGATCGCGCCGTTCCGCGGCAACGAGCTGCTCCGCCGCGCCACGGCGCGGCTGCCCGACGGCGAGCACGGCGTGCGCGCCCGCGAGTTCCTCCTGCTCGTGAACGAGGTCATCGCCGCGCAGCGCCTGCCGCCGGGCGACGAGGTCGTGGGCGAGCGCGCCGTCGATCAGACCCACGCCACGATCGCGCTCGGCCTCGAGCTGCTGCTGCAGTCGCGGCCGGGCCACCCCGACCCCGACGGATTCCTCGCCGATCGCATCGTCGCGATCGGCCTGCGCGACGTGTTCCGCGTCGGCTACGGCGCCCTCGACAAGCTGCGCCGCGCCGCGATCGCGCTGCACCGATCGATGCGCGTGTCGACGACGCACGTCGGCTCGCTGCTCGATCGCCCGTGGGGCCAGGCGCTGTCGGCCCTGTGCCGCCTCTACCCGGAGCTGCCGATCGAGGCGACCGCGTCGAGCACCCGGCCGATCCGCTCGCTGCTCGACGTGGCCCGCGCCACCGAGCGCATCGCCGAGGGCGGGGCGCTCGCGGCCCTCACCTACCTCGAGCGCGGCTACGGCGTCGACCCGGCGTGGATCGATCGCGTCGACGAGCCCGAGAAGCTCGCGATCGGCGACCTGCTGCGCTCGGCGATCATCCACGCGCTCCTGCCGGGCTCGGTCTCCCGCTTCGCGCCGCTGACCCCCGGCGATCTGGCGTGGGCCCACGCGAACCTGCTCCACGCCGGCGCCCTGGTCGACGAGGTCGCGCGGGATTTCTCGGCGCGCTGCGACGCGCTCGGCCTCGGCCGCTACACCAAGGTCCTGTCCGACAACGTGCTGACCCGCCTGCGCGTCGAGCTGCTCGGCCTCGAGTTCGACGGCGACACGCCCGACCTCGTGCGCGTCGGCGGCCTGGTGACGATCCAGAGCGTCAGCATGTGGATCACCGTCGAGGGCAAGAACTAGACTACGGCGCCGCGGCGTCCGCCGGCTCGATGCGGGCCAGGGCCGCCTCGGCCGCGAGCCGCTCGGCCTCGCGCAGGCTGTCGCCCTCGCCCTCGCCGAGGACCTCGACCGCGGCGCCGGGGTGGCGCAGCTCGACGCGCGCGCGCCAGCGCGGCGGGCCGTCGCCGCCCCGCGCGTCGATCCGCACGTAGCTCGGCGCGATGCGGTGCAGCGCCTGCGCCCACTGCTGCAGCCGGCTCTTCGGATCGAGCGCGCGCTCCGGATGCGCCGCGCCGAGCACCGCGTCGAAGAGGCGCTCGAACACCGCGCCGGTCTGCACCAGCGCGTCGCCCCCGCGGGCGCGCGCGTCGAGGAACACCGCGCCGAGGACGGCCTCCAGCGTGTCGGCCAGGGTCGGTCGGTGGCGCCGGCCGCCGAGCTTGTCGTCGCCGCGACCGAGCCAGAGGAACGCCCCGAGATCCACGGCCCCGGCGACCTCGGCGAGCGAGGGCTCCGAGACGACGATCGCCCGCAGCCGCGTCAGCTCGCCCTCGCCCAGCGTCGGGTGCCGGCGCCACACCGCGTCGGCCGCGAGCAGGTCGAGCACCGCGTCGCCGAAGAACTCGAGGCACGCGTTGCTGGGCCAGCCCGCGTCGGGGTGCTCGTTCGCCCACGAGCCGAGGGTCAGCGCGACGCGCAGCAGCTCCGGCCGCGCGAACGCGTAGCCGATCCGCGCCTCGAGCGTCGCGAGCGAGGCCTCGGGGGGCGTCGAGTCGTTGCCCGCGTCGACCGCCGGCAACGCGCGCAGGACCTCGGGCAGACCGAGCACTGCGGCATGGTACGCCGAGGCGACCGCGCCCGACGAGCGACGATCGCCGGCGCGGGCCGCCGCGAGCGCGCGCCCGCGGGCCTTGTCGTCAAACCCGGCGCTGCCCTACCATGGCGCCAGGCCGGCGTGTCTTGGCGATCCCCGCGGGTACGCCGAGCTCCGAACCCCGCACGGTCCCGCGAGAGCCCATGAAAGCGCACATCGACACGATCACCGATCTGCTTCTCGGAGCCGCCTATGCCGACAAGCACCTCGAGGGTGACGAGCTGACGTCGATCTCGACGATGCTGTGCAAGCTACTCGGCACCGACGCGCTGCCGGCCGCGCAGCGCGACCGCATCGCCGCGTTCAACCCGGCGAAGTTCGACGTGAAGGCCGCCGCCGGCCGCCTCAAGTTCGAGTCGGCCGAGAACAAGCGCAAGCTCATCGAGCTCGTCGCCTCGGTCAGCGAGTCCGACGAAGAGATCGACATGGCGGAGGACGCCTACCTGCGCAAGGTCGCCGCCGGGCTCGGGCTGTCGGACGCCGACATCAAGGACCTGACGATCGAGGTCCTCGAGGACGAGGAGCTCGACGGGCTCCTCGCCGACTGAGCCACGAGCTCGACGGGCTCCTCGCCGACTGAGCCACGAGCTCGACGGGCTCCTCTCCGACTGAGCCACGAGCTCGACGGTGACTCGTCAGCGGCGGATCCAGCCGCCGCCGAGCACCCGATCGTCGGCGAAGAACACCGCCGCCTGCCCCGGCGACACGCCGCGCATCGGGGCGTCGAAGGCGACCTCGGCGACGTCGCCGGCGATCGTGACCGTCGCCGGCGCCGCGGCGGCCCGATGCCGCACCTGCACGTCGAGGCGATGGGTGCCGTCCGCGAGGCCGAGGCGCTGGAGCTCGCCGACGACGACCGCGCTCGACACCGCCTCCTCGGCCTCGCCGACGACGACCGTGCGCGTCTCGGGCACGACCCGCAGCACGTAGCGTCGATCGGTGCCGGGGATGTGGAGCCCGCGACGCTGGCCCACGGTCACGCGGTGGATGCCGTCGTGGGTGCCGACCTGGCGCCCCGTACCGTCGACGACCGGACCCGGCGCGAGCGAGGGGGCCTCGATCCCGCGCGCGGCGAGGCGCGCCGCCACGATCTCGGCGTGGTCGCCCCCGGGCACGAAGCACAGCTCCTGGCTGTCGGGCGCGTCCGCGTTGTCGAGGCCCAGCGCGCGGGCGCGGGCGCGGACGTCGAGCTTCGTCCACGCACCCAGGGGGAACAGCGTCGCATCCAGGGCGCCCTGCCCCATCGCGAACAGGAAGTAGCTCTGGTCCTTCGTCGCATCGACCGCGCGTCGCAGCGCCCCGCCGTCGTTGCGCGCGTAGTGACCGGTGGCGAGCCGCTCGGCGCCCAGCGCCTCGGCGCGGGCGAGCAGCGGCCCGAACTTGATGTGCTGGTTGCAGCGCGTGCACGGGTTCGGCGTGCGACCGGCGGCGTAGTCGTCGGCGAACGGCTCGATGACCCGCGCCGCGAAGCGCTCGCGCTCGTCGACCACGTAGTGCGGGATGCCGAGCGTGGCGCACACCTGCCGCGCCTCGTCGATCTCGGCCGGGGAGCAGCAGGTGCCGCCGCGCCCGCGCCCCGACTGCGGCCCCGCGTCGTACAGCCGCATCGTCATGCCGACGACGTCGTGCCCGGCCTCCACCAGCACCGCCGCCGCGACCGAGGAGTCGACGCCGCCCGACATCGCGCAGACGACCCGCATCACGCCGCCCCCAGCCGCGCCGTCGCGGCGCGCACCGACGCGAGGATGTCCGGCAGCGCCGAGCACAGCGCGTCGATCTCGGCCGCCGTGCGCTCGGGCCCGAGGGAGAATCGCAGCGCCCCGCGGGCGACCGCGCGATCGCAGCCGAGGGCCAGCAGCACCGCCGAGGGCTCGACCGTGCCGGTGCTGCACGCGGCCCCCGTGGAGCAGGCGAAGCCCGCGAGGTCGAGCGCGACCATCACGAGGTGACCATCGCAGCCGTCGAAGGCGGCGAGCGCCGTGTTGCCGAGGTGCGCGTCGGGATCGCCGAACAGCCGGCCGCCGCACGCGACGAGGCCGGCGCGCAGGCGGGCACCGAGCGGGGCGACCTCGCTGGCCCAACGCTCGGCGGCGCTCGCCGCAGCGGTCGCCGCCGCGGCGAACCCCGCGGTGGCCCACGCGGACTCGGTCCCCGGGCGCCGCCCCGATTGCTGCCGACCTCCGCCCCACAGCGGCTCGATCGCCACGTGGCGCGCGCACACCAGCGCGCCGATGCCCGCCGGCCCGCCGACCTTGTGCGCCGAGACGGACAGCAGGTCGACGCCCCAGCCCGCGACCGACACGGGCAGCTTGCCCAACGCCTGCACCGCGTCGACGTGGACGAGCACCTCGGGGCGCGCCGCACGGACGGCGTCGACGATGGCGCGCACGTCGGTGACGTTGCCGAGCTCGTGGTGCGCCGCGGTGACCGAGACGAGGCCGAGCTCCGGGTGGGCGCGGACGAGCGCGCCGATGGACGCGGGATCGAGGCGACCGTGCGCGTCGACCGGGATCGTGACGACGCCGTGGCCGGCGCGGCGCAGCACGCCGCACGCCCCGGTGACCGCGGGGTGCTCGATCGCGGAGCACGCGACCGCGCTCGGCCGACCGGCCACCGCGAGCGCCCGCGCGACCCCGAGGATCGCGAGCGCATCGGCTTCGGTGCCGCCCGAGGTGAGCACGACGTCGGTCGAGGAGGCCCCGAGCGCCGCCGCGATCGCGCGACGGCCCCGCTCGACGACCGCGCGCGCGCGCTGGCCGAGGCGATGCACGCTCGAGGGGTTCCCCAGCGCGTCGCCCTCGAGCGCGGCCATCATCGCGGCCCGCGCCGCGGGGTGCAGCGGCGCAGTGGCGTTGCGATCGAAGTCGAT
>LNFB01000159.1 GCA_001464385.1 Deltaproteobacteria bacterium Ga0077550
CGCGCAGGCCCTCGCCGCGCCTGGCCGTCGACGCGCCCGAGATGGCGCCGCGTTCCTCGGACCGATCCACGAAACCTGCCATAGCACGTCGCGCCGCGGCCCGGCCACCGCGCGCGCACGCGGGCGCAGGTTGACGCCGACGCCGCCGGCCCGCGATGATGCGGACGCCTTGGGTGCATTGCTCGCCACGCTGACGCGCGCGGGACTGATCACGGCCGATGGCGCCGGCTCCGTCACGGCACGCGCCCAGGAGCGCCGGACGTCCGAGCTCGACGCCCTGCTCGAGCTCGGCCTCTGCGACCAGGACCGCCTGGTCGCGTTCTTCCACAGCCGCATGATGATCCCGCGGGTGACCACCGAGATGCTCGGTCGCCTCGACACCGAGACCGTCACCCAGATCCCCGCGGATCTGGCGTGGGAGCACTCGATGCTCGCGGTGTCGATCGACGACGCCAACAACCTCACGCTGGCGATGGCCGACCCCACCGATCTCCGCGCGGTCACGGCGGCGGCCAACCACACCGGCGCGTACCTGATCCGCGCCGTCGCACCGACCGGGCCCCTGCGCGAGGCCATCTTCCGCTACCTCGGGCCGCGCCCGCCCGTGCACCGCCCGCCGATGACGCCCCGCGAGACCCCGTCCGTCGCCACGCAAGACGCCCCCGGCACACCCACGCCGCTGTCGCCGTCGGCCTATGCGCAGCTGCTTCCGCGGCTCATCCACGCCACCGATCGCGACGACATCATCGGCGCCGTGATGGACTTCCTCGGCGCGGGCTTCGTGCACGTGATCGTGTTCCTGCACCTGCAGCAGCAGCTGCGCGGCCGCGACGCCCGCGGGCCCGAGCTGCTGCGCGACGCCGTCTCGCAGGTCCGGATCCCGACGACGCCGCCGTCGGTGTTCGCCGACGCGATTCGCTCCCGCGAGCCGCACTTCGGGCCGTGGCCGGCCGAGCGCGCCATCGATCGCGCCTTCGCCCAGGCCATGGGCGGCATCGAGGGTGACGCCCTCGTGCTGCCGATCGGGCTCGCCGGCAAGGTGCCGATCGTGATCTTCGCCGCGAACCCGACCGCCGAGCTCGACCCGGGCACGCTCGCCGCCGTCGTCCACGGCACCGCGGCCGCGCTCGAGCGCATGATCTACCGCCGGAAGTCCCGCGAGTCGCCGCAGTCGCCCTGACGCGCCGCCGGCGTGGACCGTCAGACGACCTTGCCGACCCGGGCGCAGTGGCCGAGGTGGGCCTTCAGGTACTTGCTCGGCAGCTCGCGGCCGAGGTAGCCGCCGAGCTTGGCCGAGACCGCGACCAGGCCGTCGAGATCGACGCCGGTGCGCACGCCCATGCCGTGGAGCATGTACACGACGTCCTCGGTCGCCACGTTGCCCGACGCCCCCGGGGCGTAGGGACAGCCGCCGAGGCCGCCGAGCGCGGAGTCGATGGTCTTCACGCCGAGCTGTAGCGCGACGGTGATGTTCGCGAGCGCGGTGCCACGGGTGTCGTGGAAGTGGACCGCGAGGCGATCGAGCCCGATGCCGGCGGCGAGCAGCCCCCGCAGCACGTACTCGATCTGCCGCGGCGTGCCGACGCCGATCGTGTCGCCGAGGCTGAGCTCGTACACGCCGAGATCGAGCAGGCCCTGGGCCACGCGATCGACCTGGGCCAGCGGCACGGTGCCCTCGTAGGGGCAGCCGTAGACGCAGCTCACGTAGCCGCGCACGCGCATGCCCCGGGCGCGGGCCTCGTCGACGACGACGCGGTAGGTCGCGAGCGCCTCGTCGGTCGACTTGTTGATGTTCTTGCGGTTGTGCGTCTCGCTCGCGGCCATGAAGACCGCGACCTCGCGCATGCCTGCCCGCGAGGCGCCGTCGAGGCCGCGCATGTTGGGGACGAGCGCGCTGTACTGCGTGTCGGCGGTGCGACGCACCGCGCGGGCGACCTCGTTGTGATCGGCGAGCGCCGGGATCCACCGCGGGTCGACGAAGCTGGTGATCTCGACGCGGCGGACACCGGCCGCCACGACGCCCTCGATGAACTCGAGCTTGCGGTCGGTCGGCAGGACCGCCTTCTCGTTCTGGAGCCCGTCTCGGGGGCCGACCTCGTAGATCGACACGTCGGTGGGCACCGCGTCGAACAAATCCGTCGGCGGGGCCGCGGGCGCTGACTGCACGTCGTTCACGTGTCGGGTCCGATCTTGGGCCGGGCCAGCTCGAAGCGCCCGTGCGTGTCAGTGTACGCGATCCCTCCGAGCCGCCCCACCGCGTCGAGGGCGGCCGGATCGATCGGCTGCAGCCGCCCGCGGGCATCCCGCCGCAGCAGGCCGGGTGCGAGCTGGAACGCCACGACGCGCCCGACGACCACGCTCGACGACGGCCGGCCCGCCACGCCCTCCCCGAGGGGAATCGCGTGGGAGAGCCGGCACTCGAGGGCCGCCGCGACCTGCCCGATCCGCGGGGGCGCGACGCGGCTCGAGGCGACCGGTGTGAGGCTCGCCACGGCGGCGGTCTCGAGCGCGGCCCACTCGTCGATCTCCCGGGGGTAGTCGGCCGAGGTCGCGTTCATCGCCTCGGCGAGCGGCCGCGCGACGTGGTTCACGACGAACTCGCCGGTCTCGAGGATGTTGCGCAGCGTGTCCTTCGGCGTGCCGTCGGGCCGCCACGCGCACGCGATCATCACCATCGGCGGCTTGGAGCACACCGCCTGGAAGTACGAGAACGGGGCGAGGTTGCGGCGGCCCGCGGCGTCCTGCGTCGAGACCCACGCGATCGGGCGCGGGGCGACGAGGTCGGTCATCAGCCGGTAGACGTCGGTCGTCGACAGGCCCGCGGGATCGAGCAGCTCGTGGTCCATGGCGGCGGGAGCGTAGGCCATTTCGTGCGCCCGTCGTGGGGAACCCCGCGAGGTCTCCGATCGGCTACGATCGTGGCGTGCTCGCCCGATCCGTCGTCGTCGCGTTGTTCGGACTGGGCGCCGCGTGCACCCGCGGCGCCGAACCGACGGGAGCCTCCGAGCCGGTGGTGTCGCCGAGCACCGCGCCCACGGCGGCCGCGGCCCCGCAGGCTGGGGTGGCGCCGGCGACCGCTGCGCCCGTGGCGACGCCCGCGACGCCGCCCCGTCGCGCCCCCGCGACGCTCCCCGAGGGCTACCTCGCGTTCGACGGGGCGTGCGACGTCGATCCGGCCGAGGTCGTGACGATCGCGGCGATCGGCGACGTGCTGATGCACCACGAGCTGCAGAAGCAGGCGTACGCGGCGAAGGACGGCTTCTCGGCGCTGTGGTCCGGCGTCGCCGATCTCCTCGGCAAGACCGATCTGAGCTACGCGAACCTCGAGGTGCCGATCGCCCGCGGCCTGACGAAGGACGGCCCCGCCGAGGACCCCGGCCTGCGCTTCGACAACGCGGTGTACACCGGCTACCCGTTCTTCAACGCGCACCCGTCGCTGGCGGGCGCGCTGGCCGAGGCGGGCATCGACGTGGTGTCGACCGCGAACAACCACGCGTTGGATCGCGGCAGCGATGGGCTGACGCGCACGCTCGATGCGCTCGACGCCGCGAAGATCCTGCACACGGGCACGCGGCGGACGGACGGGGAGCCCTGGTACGCGATCACGGAGGCGCGCGGTGACGCCCGCGGCGAAGCCCGCGCGATGCGGATCGCCTGGCTCGCGTGCACGCTGCACACGAACTTCGGCAAGGACGATCGCGGCCAGGTGCTGCACTGCTTCAAGCAGACCAAGGAGGTCCTCGCCGAGGTCGAGGCGCTGGCGAAGCGCGACGACGTCGACGCGGTCATCGTGACGCCGCATTGGGGCAAGGAGTACGACCCGGTGCCGCAGGACAAGCAGAAGGTGCTGGCCCAGCAGCTCGTGGACGCGGGCGCGACCGCGGTGCTCGGCGCCCACCCGCACGTGCTACAGCCGTGGGAGAAGGTCAGCGCAGCGGATGGGCGGCAGGCCTTCGTGCACTACTCGCTGGGGAACTTCGCGCACCACCAGCGATCGCTGCCGCGGCGCTCGTCGATCGTGCTGACGCTCGGGCTGCACCGCGCCGCGGGGAAGAAGGCCGTCGTCGTCGGCGCGCGCTACGTGCCGATCCACGTGCGCATGGAGGGCGACAAGCAGGCCTTCTTCGTCGAGGCGATCGATCGCGTCGGCGGACCCGAGGACGCGCGGGCGCTCGTGGTCGACATGTACGGCGCGGGGAACCTGCTGAAGCCGGACGAGGCGCTGGATGTCGCGCCCCACTGCGTGCCCGGCTGGGCGCCGTAGCGCGGCTCATCCGGGCGGCGGCACCGGGGCCACGTCGCCGGGGATCGGCAGCTCGACGTCGCCGTAGACGGTCTTGTCCTGCTGCGTGATCTCGCCGTCGAGATCGATGAGCGTGCTGGTCTCGACGCCGCCGCCACCGTACGGGGTGCCCTGCAGTCCGTACACGACGGCCGGCGTGTAGAAATCGAGGGCGTCGCCGGTCATCCACACGTAGCCGTTCTCGACGAAGTCGTGATCGACCCCACCCGCGGCGCTGTAGGGCAGCAGCTCGCCGACGACGTAGTTGGTCCCCTGCGAGACCCACGCGCCGTCCATGAACGCGTAGTCGTAGGTCGTCGACTGGTGCGCGCTCGTCGAGGAGTCGCCGTACATCGTCCGCTGGGCGATCAGCATCCAGCCGTCGTGGGCGAAGCCGAGGTCCGACACCGGGATCGACAGGGTCCCGTCGTTGGTCGGCACGTCGAACTCCTTCTGCGCCGTCGTGGGATCGGGGACGCCGCCGTCGTCGACGTACGCGACCGACCAGATCTCGTTGTCGCGGTTGGGGTTGACGGTCTGCGAGTGCTCGACCCAGACGCTGTAGTAGAGCCGACCGAAGTGGGACTGCACGGCCCAGACGCGCTCGCCGAGCGGCGCGAACGCCCCGTTGGGCTCGCCGGCGTCGGCCGGCAGCCCGAGCGTCACGTCGCCGGTGGCGTGGTGGTACGTGCTGACCACCTCGCCGTTCATGTCCACTTGGTAGACGCGGCCGTCCTCGTGGTTCGAGACGTAGATCGTCTCGCTCACGCAGTCGTAGTTGAGGTTGCCGAACGCGGGCCCGCTGTTGGGCAGCGTGGCGAAGTCCGTGATCGCGCCGGACTCCGCGTCGATGCGGCGGATCTTGTTCGGCGTCGGGTTCGAGCCGTAGACGGTGGTCGCGGCGACGTAGATGTTGCCGTACGAGTCGAGCGTGATGCCGAAGATCTTGCCGAGGTTGTTCTGGTCCCACAGCGGCTGCGAGTACTTCGGCGCGAGGTAGTTCGCGTTGGGCGGCGGCGGGTCGCCCGAGATGTCGAGGATCGTGAGCACGTTCGTCAGCGGGGACTGCGGCTGGTGGCTGACGATGGCGACGGTGCGGTCGAGGAAGTCGGAGTACGCCGGATCCTGGAACGCCGGGAAGCCGCCCGCGGCGCCATAGATCTCGGAGGCGCGGCACGAGCCCGGCCCGGCCACGCCGCCCCCCGTGCTGGGGGCGTCGCCGATGTTCCCGACGTCGTACTTGACTGGGCTGTCCTCGTCACCGGCGTCGTCGCCCGCGGTGCTCGTGCCCACCCCGGTCGCAGCCGAGGCGTTGCTCGAGGCGCCCGTCTCGGCGTCGCCCCCGGTGAGGCCCGTGTCGGCGCCCTGGGTGCCGAGCCCGGTGCCGGTGCCGTCGCTGTCCGCGACGCACCCGGCGAGGGCGACGACGACGGCAGAGGTGAACGAGAGCGGGGTGGTTCGGCGGACGCGGGCGATGGGCGAGATCATGGCAAGGCTCCAGTTCGGGAGGCGACCAGGGTAGCACCGCGGGAAATCGCGGATAGGGGCGGCTGCCCCCGGATCGGTGGAGGTGATGCACCGTTGGATCGCGCGAGGATCTCCGCTGGGAATGGTTGCGCGCGGTCGTGCGCAACGGCGCTGCGGGCGGCGTGGGTGCGGCCGCGGCCGGCGTGGAGTCGCGCGGGGTGACGCGGCGGTTCGGGGCTCATCGGCGGCCGAGTCTCTCGAGTTCCCTCGCCACGGGGAGCGTGGTGTTGGGGTCTTCTCCCACCGGCTGGAGGCTCGCGCACTGCTCGAGCGCTGCGATCGCAGCGTCGACGCGCCCGCATCGCTCGAGGGCGTGCGCGAGGATGAACCGCGTGAGTGCGTCGCCGGGACGCAGCGCGCAGAGCTCCGCCCAGAGCTGCGACGCGATCTCGAACTGTCCGATCACCGTCGCGCGCAGGGCGGCCTCCTCCGCAACGAGCAGGATGTCGTCCTCGTCGCCGGCGGCCCGGAGCGATGCGAGCATGGAGACGAGCGCGGTCAGTGTGGACTCGTCGTCTGTGCCGGCGGCGTAGAGGTCGCGGATGGCTTCGATCGTGCGCTTGGACGCCATGCCCTCACCTCGGCTCCCATTCGGGCCTTCGCCACATCGTGTTCGGGGTCGTCCAGATCACGTGCTCGTGGAGGTCGACCACGCAACCGGCCCGGGTTCGAGCGCAGTAGAGAGACGCTGCGAGGTACCGGCCGTCCGGCGACCACGCGGGGACCTGCCAGCCCACGTCGTCTGGCGTCAGACGGCCGTCCAGGCGCAGCGCCTTCACGTCGAGCAACGGATCGTCGCCGCCCCCGAGCTGCTCCAGCCGCGACAGCACGTCGACGTCGCCGCGCTCGAGGACGATGTCGTCGAGCGCGGCGCGACCATGGCCGGTCTTCATCCAGTCCAGCGGCATCTCCACGCATCGCGCGAGTACCCCCGCAGGATCGACGCGTCGATCGACGACAGGCCCCAGCGACGCGAACGACCTCGCAATCGCGGCAGCATCCGCGCATGGCCTCGGAACGCTCCGCGAGCCGCGGGGAACGCCCGGAGCTCCGACCAGTCGACGGCTGCAATCGAAGCGGGCATCGGTGCGCAGTAGGCCGACCACAGCAACTCCGCCTCGGCGTCCTGCTGCGCGTCGACGCGCCGCGCGGTCGCGAAGGCCTCGCGGAGCTCGCCCGCCGTCGGGTTCGGGTCGCCGAGCTCGCCGCCCCGCGGCAACGCCACGAGCTGCCGATCGAGGCCCCGCGCCCGCGTCGACGCCAGGAGCCACCACACGGCGAGCTGGTCCCGCCCCCGCGGGGTCGCCCAGAGGGAGCCCTCGGCGCGCGCAACCACAGTGCCGAGGTGCTCGCCCACCGCGTCGCCCCAATGCTGCCGACGCAGCGCCGCGCACGTCGCCGGATCCGCCGACCACGGACCGACGGCGAAGTTCTCCACGAGATCCTCGACGTCCTCGAACCCCGCGACGCGGAGCAAGCCGCCGAGCATCCGCCCGCACGCGAGCTGGCGCCCAGCGGCCGCGCCCGTCACCCCACCGTGCACGCCCCTGCCCCGCTCCCACCCGCCAGCGGCGTGCACACCGGCGTCTCCCCTCCACACGCCGGCGCCTCCACATCACACACCGCCGTGCAGCAGCTCGCCGGATCCGCGCACCCCGGCACCGCGTCCGCGGCCATGCACGCGAAGCCATCGCCGCACCCGAGTCGATGATCGCACGGCGCCCCCTGCTCGACCGGCGCATCGAAATCCTCCGGCACGCACGCCGACGCCGCGCCGTCCGTCGTCGCGCACACCGACCCCGCGGCGCACGTCGGCGCGAGCGGATCACACCCCGGCGTGCACGCGACGATCACCCCGCCGAAGCCCTGGAAGCACACCTCCCCGTCGCCGCACAGCGGGTCCGCCTCGCTGCCGCCGCACACCGCCGCGCACGTGCCCTCGAGGGTCACCGGATCGACGCCCCAGCAGAACGAGCCGACGTCGCAATCGTCGAAGCCGCTCCACGGGCCCTCCTGCACCGTGCACGTGCCGCCCGCGGCGACCGGATCCGGCGTGAGCTCCGTGCAACGCGTCGCGAGGCATGACGAGGTCGGATCGCCGCTGCCGTCCGCCACCCACGGCACACACTTGTCGCCCTCGGGGCAGTCCTGCGCCCAGATATCGCAGAGCGACAGCGACAGGCACGACGTCGGCCCCTGATCGGGGACCAGCAGGAAGCCGCTGCTGCTCTCCGACGCGTCCCCGCCGCTCGACGAGTCCGCGGCCGCGGTCGTCGTGCTGCTCGGACCGCCGCTCTCCGACGCGCTCGCGGAATCCGTCGCGGTCCCGGTCGGCCCCCCGTCGCCCGAGCTGCTCCCCGCCGACGCCGAGCCCGTCCCCGAGCCCGTCGTCGACCCGCACGCGAGCGCCCCGGCCAGCCCGATCACCCCCGCAATTTGTCTGCGTCCTTGCACCACGGTCACCAGGCTACCGACCCGACACCAGGAATGCAAGCCTTCGCGCAACCTATGTCGGTTTCAGCGGCCCCCGCTTCAGCAGCGGCGCGAGGAACTGCCCCGTGTAGCTCGCCTTCACCTTCGCCACCTGCTCGGGCGTCCCCGCCGCCACGATCTCGCCGCCCCCGTTGCCACCCTCGGGGCCCAGATCGATCACCCAGTCGGCGCACTTGATGACGTCGAGGTTGTGCTCGATCACGACCACCGTGTTGCCGCCGTCGACGAGGCGCTGCAGCACGCCGAGCAGCCGCGCGATGTCCTCGAAGTGCAGGCCCGTGGTCGGCTCGTCGAGGATGTACAGCGTGCGACCCGTCTGCCGCTTGCCGAGCTCGCGGCTCAACTTCACGCGCTGCGCCTCGCCGCCCGACATCGTCGGCGCGCTCTGGCCGATCTTCATGTAGCCGAGCCCGACGTCGCGCAGCGTGTCGAGCACCCGAACGATCCCCGGGTGGTTCGCGAACAGCTCGCGGCAATCATCGACGCTGAGATCGAGCACCTCGGAGACGCTGAGGTTCTTGTAGCGGATGCCGAGCGTCTGCGCGTTGTAGCGCTTGCCGTGGCACACCTCGCACGGCACGTACACGTCGGCGAGGAAGTGCATCTCGACCTTGACGACGCCGTCGCCCTCGCACGACTCGCAGCGGCCGCCCTTGACGTTGAACGAGAACCGACCGGCCTTGAACCCGCGCGTCTTGGACTCGGGGAGCTGGGCGAAGACCTCGCGGATCTCGTCGAACGTCTTGGTGTACGTGCCCGGGTTGCTCCGCGGCGTGCGGCCGATCGGGCGCTGATCGATCGCGATCACCTTGTCGAGCCGCTCGAGCCCGACGATCGACTTGTGCGCGCCGACGCGATCGGTGCTGTCGTGCAGCGCCCGCGACAGCGCGGGCAGCAGGATGCCGTTGACCAGCGAGCTCTTGCCCGCCCCCGACACCCCGGTGACTGCACAGAAGACCCCGAGCGGGAACTCGACGTCGACGTCGCGCAGGTTGTGCTCGGCGGCCCCCTTCACGGTCACGGCGCCCGTCGGCGTGCGGCGCTTGGCCGGCACGACGATCGCCCGCCGTCCGCTCAGGTAGTCGCCGGTGATGCTGCCCTTGGCCTTGGCCAGCGCCTCGGGCGAGCCCGAGAACACCACCTCACCGCCGAGGTGCCCCGCCCCGGGACCGAAGTCGATGACATGATCGGCGGCGCGGATCGTGTCCTCGTCGTGCTCGACGACGATGACGCTGTTGCCGAGATCCCGCAGGCGCTGCAGCGTGGAGATCAGCCGCTGGTTGTCGCGCTGGTGCAGACCGATGCTCGGCTCGTCGAGCACGTACATGACGCCCGACAGCTCGGAGCCGAGCTGGCTGGCCAGGCGGATGCGCTGGGCCTCACCGCCCGACAGCGACGGGCCCGCGCGATCGAGCGTGAGGTACTCGAGCCCGACGTTGAGCAGGAACCCGAGGCGCGCGTTGATCTCCCGCTGCACGCCCTCGGCGATCCGCGCGTGGTTGCCGCGCAGCTCGAGCCCGGCGAAGTGATCCGACGCGGCCCGCACCGTGAACCCCGTCACGTCGGCGATGTTCCTCGCGCCGACCCGCACCGCGAGGCTCTCGGGCCGCAGCCGCCGCCCCCCGCAGGACTCGCAGGGCAGCTCGGCGAAGAAGCGCCGGTACATGTCGCGCGCGCCGTCCGACGCCGCCTGGTGGAAGCGCCGCTCGAGGTTGGGGATCACGCCCTCGAACTTCATGCCCCACGTGCCGTGGGTCTCGGTGCCCTCGGTGCCCCAGCTGACCTTGATCCGCTTGCCGCCGAGGCCGAAGAGCACCTGCTGCTGCTTCTTCTTGCCGAGGTCCTTCCACGACGTCGTGAGGTCGACGTCGCACGCCTTCGACAGCGCCTCGACGATGCGATACGTCCAGCCCTCGCCGCGGTCCATCGCCGAGGCCCACGGCGCGATCGCCCCGTCCTTGATCGAGCGCTTGGGGTCGGGGATCACGAGGTCCGGATCGACCTCCATGCGCGTGCCCAGGCCGTTGCAGTCGGGGCACATGCCCAGCGGGCTGTTGAACGAGAACGACTGCGGCGACAGCTCGGGGAACGAGTGCCCGCAGCACGTCCGCGACTCGGAGTACACCAGCGGCGTGCCCTTGCCGCCCTCGGGCTCGGCCTTGAGCTCGCCCTTGCCCTCGCGCAGGCCGAGCTCGACGCTCTCGGTGATGCGCCGCCGATCCTCGGCGCGCACCGTCACGCGATCGACGACCAGCTCGATGTCGTGCTTGAGCTTCTTGTCCAGCTTGGGCGGCGCGTCGAGGCGGTGCACCTCGCCGTCGACCCGCACCCGCAGGAAGCCGCGCCCCGCCAGCTCGTCGAAGAGATCGCGGTACTCGCCCTTGCGGTGGGTGACGAGGGGCGCGACGAGCAGCAGCTTGGTGCCCTCGGGCTGCTCCAGCATGTCGTCGACGATCTGCTCGGCGCTCTGCCCACGCACCGGCTTGCCGCACGTGTGGCAGTGCTGGATGCCGACGCGGGCGTAGAGCACCCGCAGGTAGTCGTAGATCTCGGTGATCGTGCCGACGGTCGAGCGCGGGTTGTTGCTCGCGCTCTTCTGCTCGATGGCGATCGTCGGCGACAGGCCGCGCAGGTGCTCGACCTCGGGCCGATCGAGCTGGCCGAGGAACTGCCGCGCGTACGCCGAGAGGCTCTCGATGTAGCGGCGCTGCCCCTCGGCGTAGAGCGTGTCGAACGCGAGGCTCGACTTGCCCGACCCCGAGACGCCCGTGAACACCACGAGCTCGCGCTTGGGGATCTCGAGTCGGTCGATCCGCAGGTTGTGGACCCGCGCACCGACGACCTCGATCGCGTCGGGCTCGGCGGCCTTCGTGCGGGCCTTCGTGGGCGAGTCGTGCGCAGTCCGGAGTTTGCGGGCGGGCATCGTGCCGCCGTTGTCTAGCACACTCCCGACCCATGGTGAGCGTTTGTTCAGTCCCCGAGGCTCGACCCGGAGCCGGCTTTCGGGGATGCTCCGCGCCGATGCGGGATCGACACGTGTTGTGCACCGGAGGCGCGGGCGGGCTGGGCAACAAGGTCACCACGGCGCTGGTGCGCCGGGGCGCGCGGGTGACGGTCCCCGTCTACCACCGCAGCGAGGCCGACCGGCTCCTGACCGACCTCGGCCCCCTGGCCTCCCACGTGGTGCTCGTGCAGTGCGATCTCCGGGAGGAGACCGCCGTCGCCGAGATGATCGCCGGGATGCCCCGCCTCGACGCGCTGGTGCACCTCGTCGGCGGGTTCGCGATGGGCCCCACGGTGGACTTCACGCTCGAGCAGTACCGCGAGCAGGTCGACCTCAACCTCACGATCACGTTCCTGGCCGTGAAGCACGCCCTGCGGCGGATGCAGAGCGGCGGGTACGGGCGCATCGTCACGGTCGCCTCGCGCGCGGCGCTCGAGCCGAGCGCGAACGCGGCGGTGTACGCGGCGTGCAAGGCCGGCGTCCTCGCGTTCACCCGCGCGGTCGCCGACGAGACCCGCGGGACCAACCTCACCGCCAACTGCGTGCTACCCAGCATCATCGACACCCCGGCCAACCGCGCCGCGATGGGCGAGGCCGACGCGGCCAAGTGGGTGAAGCCCGAGCGGCTCGCCGAGACCATCGCGTTCCTCGCCTCCGAGGAGGCCGGCGATCTGCGGGGCAGCGCGATCACGGTCTACGGCAGCGCGTAATCGCGGGCCCGCGCAGAGCGGGTGGTGTCAGCACTCGATGCAGGCGCAGGTGAGCGCGCCGTCCTGCTCGCCGCAGAGGTCGAACGGGTCGACGCACAGCTCGCCGAGGCAGCCGCAGCTCGCCTGACCGCCGCAGTCCGCGGGCAACGGCACGCACTCGACCTGCGGCAGCTGCGAGATGAACTCGACGCAGGCCTCGTCGGCCGGGCAGTCCGCGCAGCTCGGGACCACATCGCAGGCCTCGACCGGCACACAGGTGCCCGTCCAGCAGCCCATGTTCGGATCGACGCCCGGGAACGTGTCGGGGTCGCACGCCGGTGGATCATCGTCGCACATGATGTCCGCCGGATTGCACGGCACCGGCACGAACTCGCAGCTCTCGAGCTCGCACTGCACCGCCGGATCGAAGCCGAGGGCAGCGCACGCCGTCTGGTCGCACGCGTCGACGTCGCACGCCGGCGGCGCGACCCCGTCGAGGAGCGCCACGCAGCTGCAGCAGTCCTCCCACAGCACGCAGTCCCCCGCGTCGACGCAGCTCGTCGGCGGCTCGCCGGTCGTACCCGACGAGGTGTCGCCGGTGCCCGTGGCGTCGACGCCGGTGTCGCTGCTGCTCCCGCCCGTCGAGCCAGGCGCCGCGGTCGTGTCGTTCGGCCCGGTCGCGTCGCCCTGCGACGCGCTCGCGCTGCCGCCGGTCGACCCCGGACCCGTGTCGAGCGCGGACGTCGGATCGGTCGCCGACTCCCCGCCGCCGTCCGTCGCCGATCCATCCCCCGTCGACGGCACCCCGTCATCGGAGCACGCGGGCAACCACGACAGCGAGACGAGCGGGACGAGGACGAGACCGACGTGGAGTTTCATGCCGCGCAGGATAGCCGACGTCCGCCGCTGTCGCGCTATCATGCGGTCGCGCCCGGGTGGTGGAACGGTAGACACGGGGGACTTAAAATCCCCTGCGCAAGCGTGCGGGTTCGAGTCCCGCCCCGGGCACGGGGTCGTCGATCACGGCAGGCGAAATCACGGCAGCCGATTCACCGGAACGGATCGTCCTCATCCGTCGCCGGCAACGCGATCGGCACGAACGTGCGCCCCATCCACGTCACGAGCGCGTCGCGCTGCACCCGGCGGCTCTCGGCGTTCCAGAGCGCCAG
Source organism: Deltaproteobacteria bacterium Ga0077550 (assembly GCA_001464385.1). Lineage (GTDB taxonomy): Bacteria > Myxococcota_A > Polyangia > Nannocystales > Nannocystaceae > Xiheibacterium > Xiheibacterium aquaticum. The sequence continues at coordinate 13,165 of LNFB01000159.1, forward strand.
CGCGGGCAGCATCACCAACGACGACGGGATCGCGAACAGCAGCAGCAGCAGGGGCAGCGTCCACAGCAGCGCCGAGCCGGCCACGACGTACGCGAGCACGCCGATCCCCGCGAGCACGCCGAGCGGGAGGAGCACCGGCCACAGTCGCCGCGGCTCCTGCAGCGCGCGAAAGCTCGCCGCGTGACCAGGTTGCTCGAGGTGGCCCTCGACGCGCGCGACTCCGGCGTCCCCGTCGAGCCGCAGCACGAGCATCGGTGAGACGGCATCGGCCGCCCCGGACCAGTGGCGCACGCGGATGGTGTTCCCGCGGCGCGACACCAGCAGCGCCGCGCCCCGGGGCGGCGCCGGTTCGGGCGCCGGATCATCGGCCTCGCGCACCGCAGGGTCAGCGAGGATGCGGGCCCAGACCGCGTCCGCATCCCCCTCGACGCGGAAGCGGAACACCCGGCGCCGCGAGAGCAACGCCGCATCGAAGCGTCGGACGATCCCGCCCTCAGCCACCCGTGCCGTCGCCGGTGCCGTCGCCCGAGTCGCCACCGTCACCGGTGGTGTCGTCGCCGGTTCCGTCGTCGCAGCGCACCGCCAGCGCGTTGTCGCCGTTGCACGCCGCACCGTCGTTGGGCCAGTTGCGGCCCTCCTCGTCGGTGTACGTCTCGTTGGTCGGGTCGTGGTCGAACGGGCACAGATCGCAGGCGTCCGCCAAACCGTCGTAGTCCTGGTCCGGCGGCGGGAGCCGGCACTGCAGGTTCCACAGCGCGTCCAGGTCGCTCTGCACGTCCTCGAGGCTCGCCGGTGCGTGGTCCTCGAGGGCGATTCCTGCGGCCGCGAGCGCCTCGTCGCAGCCGATGGGCAGGGTCAGCACGCCGGGGGTCGCCGCGAGGTTGGCGGGGAGCTGCGCGCAGCCCGACCCCGTGCACTCGAGCTCCACCGGCCGCCCCGCGGGGTCCACGATGCGGCGGCCATCGCCGAAGCGCTCGGCGAGCCCTTGGCCGTCGTCGACGAGCAAGGTGGTGCAGCACTGGCCTCCGACCGAGACGGGGAAGAACGCCAGCGCACGCGGGGCGCCGCTGTCCTCGCAGCCGTCGCCGAGCTCGCAGTCGACACCGATGAAGTCACCGTCGTCGTCGTCGTCCTGCGCGCTGCCGTCGAGGAGCTGGGTCGCGTTCGCGACGTGAGCACAGGTGTCGCAGAGGTCGCCGACGCCGTCGCGGTCGACGTCGCTGTGGTCGCATAGCCCCTCCACGTCGGCGGTTGCGCCGACGCACCGCCGGCCGACGCCGCACGCATCGTCGTCGACGCAGGCGATGCGATCCAGCTCGGGCTGCCGCGGACAGGCATCGTCGTGGTTGGCGAGGCCGTCCTGATCGAAGTCGTCGTCATCGCCGAACCCGACGGGCCCGGCCGCGAGGTCGGACTGCGCACCGACGCAGGCGTCGCCGATCATGTCGAGGTCGGCGTCGCGCTGGCACGTCGCCGCGTCCGGATCGATCGCGTCGCCGAGGCGCCACGGGCGATCGACATCGTAGCTCTCGCAGTTCGCGACGGCGGGACAGTTGTCGCAGACGTCGCCGATGCCGTCCTCGTCGGCGTCGCCCTGCTCGCCGGCGTTGCGCACCCACAGGTACGACGGCAGCGCGTTGGTCGCGGCGAGGTCGTTGTACCGCGAGAGGGACTTCGGGCAGTTGTCGCAGCCGTTGCCGACGCCGTCGCGATCCGAGTCGCTGTTGTCGCGGGCGATCTCGGGCGAAGCGGGGCACAGATCGAGCGGATCGCCGACGCCGTCGCGATCGGCGTCGGCCTGCAGCGGGTTGTAGGCGTCGGGCGCGTTGTCGCAGGAGAGCTGCACACCGTCGCTGTCGCCGTCTTCTTCGCAGCGCGCGGGATCGACGGTGAACGTGTAGTCGTACACGTAGTAGAGCTTGTTCGACCCGTCGGGGTTCGTCTCGACGATGGTCTTCTTGCTGTCGTTCGGGTCGGGGATGTAGTTGACCTCGGTGCTCTGGAACAGCGGCATGCCGCACGCATCCCAGAACGCCTTCGCGTAGGTGTCCGCGTCGATGTTGGTGAGCGAGACCGCCTTCGCGTAGTCCTCGGGGTCGAGCACGTCGAGATTCCCCGCCTGGGGATCGAGGACGCCGGGGACGTAGAACCCGTAGGTCTGGCCCTCGCGTAGCACCGGATCGAACTGCACGGTGTCGAGGCGGACGTGGATCTCGCCGGCGGCCTGCTCGCTGACGTCGACGTCGAGGCACGGCGGCGCTCCCGAGGCCTCCTGCTCGTCCCGCGTCTCGGCGCAGCTCGAGCCGCCGGCGACCGCACGCTGCCCCTCGGGGAGCGACAGGTCGTGGATCTCGACCTTGCGCAGGTTCTCCGGGGACAGATCGAACTTGTTGGAGAAGCTGAGGCTGAACGTGTCGCAGGCGCCGATGCGCAGGTTGTCGCCCGGAAAGCCCGACGACGGCACCGCGCGGAACTGCGGCGTCTGGAAGGTGTACGTACGCTTTCCGTCGAGCGTGTTGCCCTTCTTGTCGACGATGTGCTCGCCGCCGTCCGAAGGGGTGAACACCACCTGGTACGTCTGGCCCGAGCACATGCTCAGGTCCCAGTCGGCGTCGAGCTCGACGGCGTAGCCGTCGCCGTCGTGGGCGCGCCAGCCGTCGGCGACGCTGCGGGGCGCAATGAGGCCGCGCGCCTCGGCGCACGACTCGATGACCGCACGGGGCTGACCGCCGCGATCCGCCGGCCGCCACTCGACGCCCTTCAGCGCGCCGTCGTAGATGACACCGCCGAGCTTGGTGACGAGGTTGATCGCGTGGTCGTGCTCGTCTTCGCCGGCAGAGCAGGTCTGCGTCACGTAGTACTGCTCGGCGCAGTCCGTGGCCTCCTGGTCGGTGCACTCGCGACCGCCGGCCGAGCACCCGCCGTCGTCGTCGCACACGCCGCAGTCGTCGCCGCAGCCGCCATCACAGCCGAGATCGCGGACGAAGCCGGGCAACGAGCTCTTGCGCTCGTAGCGTGCCAGCGGCTCGTAGCCGAGGTCGTGGACCGGATCGCAGCTGGCGTTGGCGTCGCAGCACTCGGCGGCGGTGAGCTTGCCGTCGGCGTTCGCGTCGCACTCCGACAGGCGCGTGCCATCGCCTGCCTTCACATGGCAGCCGGCCGCCGCGGCCTCGTCGTAGCGCGCGTCGACGCAGTACCCGACGTCGCCCGTGGTGTCCGGGTCGGCCTTGCAGGCGCCGAACCACGGCGCGCGGCACAGGCCCGCGTCGCAGCTCGGATCGCCGGCGCCCGGCGAGCAGGCGCGCCCCTGGTCGTCGACGCCGACGCACTCGGCCCCCGGCAGGCCGGGGCCGGCCGGATCGCGGCAGTCGTCGTCGCTGTCGCAGGCGATCGTGGCCCGCTCGTCGGCGCGCAGCGCCGGGTGGACCCCACGCAGGAGGTCCTCGGCCGGCACGAAGCCGCCGGGCTCGTCGTCGCGACGGTCGGCGACCACGAACGCGGCGCAGTCGATCAGCCGATCACCCTGCGGGTTGCACTCGATGCGGTCGCCCGCGCCGTACTTCGACACGTTGACGGTGAGGCTGAAGTCGCACTGGGAGCAGCAGGTGTCGACGCCGTCGATCGGCGTCTCGCAGTCGTAGGCCGCGGCCTCGCCGATCGCCCGGTCATCCCACTTCCCGCGCGTCGCGGTGAGCGCCTTGTCGCGCTGCAGCTTGCGCGGCGTGTCGCCGTCGATGGCGTTGCACGGATTCGTCGCCGGGTCGGCGTAGTCGTCGGCGCCGAACGGCACCCCCGCCTCGCGGAGGTTGTCGACGCACGACAGGTTCACGAACCGCGTGATCTCGCTGGTGCCATCGGCGGTGCTCGTCCGCCAGTCGCCCGAGTAGCGGCTGACCGGCCCCTGGAGCGAGACGACCTGGGTCTTCCAGTCGTAGGTCTCGAACAGCTGCGGGACGTCCGGCCGCTTGCGCACGAGCTCGATCGAGGTCGGCTCGAGCAGGTTGTTGAAGACGAACTGCAGCCCGCTCGCGACCACGATCGGCGCGATGCGGCAGAACTCGTCCGGCCCCTGCGGAGAGAGCTGCGCGGTCTCGGAGTCCTCGCAGAGACCGAGGGTCTCGACGAAGCGGCGCGCCTCGGTGAACGGCGCCGGGCACCGATCGCCGCTGCACTCGGGGCTGACGATGTGGACCAGCTCGCCGGTGTAGTTGGTACCCGAGAGGATCTGCAGCTCGAGGCTGTTCTCGTCGCAGATGCCGCAGTCGGCGTCCTCGAAACAACCCGCCGGCAGCAGGGCCATCGCCCCAGCGGCGGCGACGAGACGGACTCTTCGATGGTCAACCATTGAGCTTGTCGGGCGTCCGAGTCTTGTCCTTCGGCTTCATGATGCCGAGGACCTCTGCGCCCGAACGCTTCGCCAGATCGAGGATGTCGACCGCTTCGCCGTACTTCGCCTTGTCGTCGAAGTCGATGAAGACCACCTTCTTGTCGCGGAACTCCAACTGCTTGGTGATCTGTTCCGCGAGCTTGTTCTTGTCGGTGGGATTGCGATTCAGCGTCAGGCCACCGTCGGCCGTCAGTCCGATCACCAACGGTTCCTCGGTCGGCGGCTTACGCTGCTGGTTCTTCGCGTCCGGCGGGACCTTCACCGAGATCTCGGGGACGTTCCGCGGGACCATCACCATGAAGATGATGAGGAGCACCAGACAGACGTCGACGAGCGGCGTGACGTTGATGTCGCTCTTCGCGCCCTTGCTGTTGCCTGCTGCCATCGACATGGTGGGGGTCCCTCAGCTCTCGGTCTTGTCCACCACCAACGCGATGTCGGCGACGGTCGTGGTCTCGTTGGAGTTGATCCACTCCATCACGGTGCGGACGCGGCCGTAGTCGGTCTCGCGGTCGCCCTTCACGAACAGGATCGGGCCCTTGTAGCCGGTCGCGGCGGCCTTGCCGAAGGCGATCTTGAGGTCCTCCTGCAGGCGCTGCAGGAAGGACACCTTGTCGGTGTACAGGTCCTGCTCGATCCAGGCGCCGACGTCGTCGACGGACACGAAGACCTGGTCGCCCTCCTTGTGCTCGGCAGCGTTGGCGAGCATGGGCAGGCGAACGTCCTTGCCGCGGCCGAGCATCGGCGTCACCACCATGAAGATGATGAGCAGCACGAGGCAGACGTCGACGAGCGGGGTGACGTTGATGTCACTGTTCGGCGCGGCCTGATTGGCGCCGTGGTCGCTCTTGTAGGGGACCGACCGCGTCCGCTTGCCCATGCGCTTCACGTGTAGCGACCCTCCTTGAGCACGAAGTCCACGAGCTCCGAGGCCACGTCGTTCATGTCGATCTGGTACGACTCGACGCGGGCGTTGAAGGCGTTGAACATCATGACCGCCGGGATGGCGACGAGGAGGCCGACGGCCGTGGCGACGAGCGCCTCGGAGATACCGCCGGACACCGCAGCCAGGCCTCCACCGCCGTCGCTCGAGAGGCCCTGGAACGAGTTGATGATGCCGACGACCGTTCCGAGCAGACCGACGAACGGTGCGGTCGAGCCGACGGTGGCGAGCCAGGTCAGGCCGCGCTTGAGGTTGGCCGTCTCGCGCTCCTTGGCCCGCTCCATCTGGCGGTTCACCGCATCGACGAGGTCGAAGTCACCGACGTCGTCGGGACCCTCCTCGCGCAGCGCTTCGAGGCCCTCGAGGTACTCGCGCAGACCGGCGCCGACGACCTTCGCCACCGGGCTGTCGCCGTGCTGCTGTGCCGCCGCGACGGCCTCCTGCATCTTGCGCTCCTGCAGGTACGTCCGCAGCAGCATGATGTAGTTGATCGACTGGCGCTTCGCCCGGCCGTACGCCCGGAGGCGCTCGATGATGATCGCGAGGGCGACGACGAACATCGCCACCAGGAAGATCATCACCCCCTTGGCGAACATGCCCATCTGCTCCCACATGCCTGTGAGCGAGAAGTCGGAGCCTTCGGCGATGAGGATCGAGAGCGTTTCCATGACTTTGATTCCTGTGCTGGCCCGCCTAGGGCGGGCGGGACTCTTGGAGGCGGCGGACGTCGGGCGCCTAGGGGGCGCCGCGGGCGGGGCTTGGGGTGCGCGTCACTCGAACTGGATGTCGAACGTGGCTTCGCTGCAGGTCGTCTTGGGCTTGCCGTCCACGATGAACGGCTTGAACCGCCACTTCTGGACGGTCTCCTTGACGATCTGGTCGACCTGGGGATCGTTGGGGAACTTCTTGCTCACGCGCACGTCGGTCGGCTTGCCGCCACCGTCGACGCAGAAGGCGATCTTCACGCTGCCCGGGCGCTTGTCGAACGTCGCGGCCTTGGTGCCGGCGAGCTTGCGCTGATCGGGGTTGGGGTCGTAGATCGCCTGGGAGCGCACCGCGGAGATCGGGGCCTTCGCGACGTCCTTCTCGGCGACCTCGCGCTTGGTCGCGATGCCGCCGGGGATGCCACCGGGCACGCCGCCGGGGATGCCACCGGGCACACCGCCGGGCACACCGCCGGGCATGCCACCGGGCACGCCGCCGGGGACCTTCGGGCCCTTGGTGCCGCCGGTCTTGGGATCCGGCACCTTGTCGGAGACCTCCTTGGGCTGGACGATCTCCTCGATCGGGGCCTCCTCCTCGGGGATTTCCTCTTCCTCTTCTTCCTCTTCCTCGGCGGCCGCGGGCGGCGGCGGAGGCGGAGGTGGGAGGGCCGCGACGGCCTCCTCCTCGACGAGCTGGGTCATGATGAACTCGATGCCCGGCGGCGGATCCACCCGGCTGATGTTCAACTTGTTGGCCACCCACATGAAGGTCACCAACGAGAACGTGATGACCCCCGACGAAGCCGCCGCGATCTGGAGCCGGAGGCGCCGACGTGGGTCGACGCGTTGGTATTGCATGTAGTGGTCGAACATCGATCCCGATCCTCGGCTCTTTACACGCACGAGCGGCCACCGAAGGGCTGGCCGCGCGCTAGGTGCCTTTCCCCTTCTTCTTCTTGCCCTTCTTTCCCGACGGCTCCTCGGCCGGCAGGATCCCCTTGATCTCGTCCTCGATCTGGCGGCGGAGCTCGGCGTCCTTGGCCTGCTCCTCCGAGCTGAGCGGTGGGGGTGGGCAACACGGTGCATCGGGCACCTTGCCGACCGGGCACTCCGGCAACTCCTCGAGATCGCACTTCGCCTTCTGCTGCTTCCAGGCGAGCATCGTGTCCTCGCGCGCGAGGATGGGCTCGAGGCGTTCCTGCGGCGTGACCGGGTTCTCGACGACGATGCGCGCGAGCTGACGCTGCGTGTACGCCATCGATCGCCAGATGTACGCGTCGGCGAACTTCGCGTCGATCTGCGTGACGCGATCGAGGAGCTTGATGACGTCGTCCGCGAGCTTGATGCGCTCCGACGGCGGGATCGCCTCGTTGTAGCCGAGGCCCTTCTCGGCGTCGGGCATCAGCGGCATGAACGTGATCGTGGCGAGGGTGTGCCACGCCTGCACGCTCTCCGGGAAGTCCTCGGTGCGCTTCTTCAGCCACTTGAGGTACTCGTCCAGCTTGCCGCACTCCTCGTACTGCTGGGCGATCTTGGTGTAGAGCCGCTCCTCGCGGGGCTCGGCGCGGTGACGCTCGAGCCAGTGCGTGAGGAGATCGTCGCAGCGCTCGTCGGCCTTGAGGATCGCGAGGCGGTGGGCCTTGACCTGTTCCTCGTCCTCCTTCGATTTCTGCTCGAGGCGGTCGTACCAGGTCTGGAAGTCCTTCAGCGCCCGGTCGGCGAAGGCGTGGCGCTGCTCCTTCTCGGAGGGGTCCTTCATCTTCAGGACCTGGGCCTCGGCCGCGCAGGCCCGGTTCCAGAAGACCGTGACGCCGTCCGGCTCGAGCGTCTCGGCCTTGTCGTAGGCGGCGAGCGCCTCGATGAACTTGCCCTCGTTGTAGAGCGTGTTTCCCTCGCGGATCAGGTCGCGGGACTCGATCTTCGAGCAGCCGGCGAGCGAACCCACGGCCAGCGCCGCGAGCACGGCACCGAGAATTCGGGGAGCGCGGCGCGAGGTGGCCGTCGATTTGGCGCGCAGATCAACGCGCGGGCTGGGTTTGCGGCCCATGGAAGGCGAGAGTCTACAGCATGGGGTGGGCGGGGAATCAAGCGCTTCGGCGTGTGCATCGGCACATGGCCACACACCCGCGCCAGGGGCACCTTGCGGTCGCAGCGCGCGGTCCGGCGCGGGTTCGTCCGGAGGCACGCGAGTGTGGAGTGGGGTCGCGGGGTTCAAGGGACCTCGTGCGCGCCGCGGATGCACGACGCGCCGCGTCGGCGGCGATCGTCGCGACCGCGCCGCGGCGGCGTCGTCAACGGCGCGGGGTGGAACGACTTACAGGCGCACGACCGAGCGTGCCCTACTCGAACGCGATCACGAACGACATCTCGCTGCACATCCGGGTCGCGCGGCCCTGGACCTGCAGCGGGCTGAAGCGCCATCGCTTCAGCGTCTCGCGGCAGATGCGATCGATGTCGCCATCGCCCGCGCTTCTCTTGGTCGACACGCGCTCGACCTTGCCGTCGGTGCCGACGCAGAACTCGACCACCGTCGTGCCGCCGCGCTGCAGCTGCCCGGCCCGCGTGGCCAGCAGCTCCTCGCGTGGGGGATCGGGGGAGAACCGCGCGCGCCCCTCGACGACGGACAGCGGCACCTTCGCGGCGTCGGCCGTCGGGGCCGGGAGCGTCCGCGGCGTCACCGGCGGGAGCCCGATGCGGCAGTGACCACCGATGCACGGCACGCCGACGCCCGGTGGGCCCACGGGCAGCCCGGGGATCGTGCCGCCGTCGGCTCCGTGGGTCGACGGCACCGTGCTCGCGGGGCCCCTGCGCGGCGGCTCGAGGACGTCCTCGACCTCGGTCGTGCGGGTCGGCTCGGGGGCGTCCGTCGCGTCGTCACGACTCGCGGCAGCGCTCGCCTGTTGCGGCGGCGGGGGCGGCGGTGCGGCCATCGGGCTCGCCACCGTGGTCGCCATGAGGAAGTCGAGCTCGACCTGCGGTGCACCGACGCGGGAGATCGACATGCGCTCGACCCCCGAGTACGTGGTGATCGCGAGCGCACTCGCGATCACGGCGGCGCCCATGGCGAGGCCCATGCGCCGACGCATGCGCGGGTCGAGGGCGTGGGCGTCCATATACGTGTCGAACATGGCGATGAGCTCCCCGTCGGAGTGCAGACGCTTCGGCGACGTGCCGGGTCTGTCCGCGGGGCGAAACGGCGGGCGCGTCGCCGCCTGACACCGGCTCATGGAACCAATGCGACGTCACCGGTCGCGAGCGCGACGAGCCGCTCGAGCCCGAGCGCGGCGCCCGAGCACACCGGCAGGCCGGGGCTCGTCAGGTCGGCGAGGAAGGCCTCGGGCATCGGCAGCGGCGGCGCGCCGTAGGCCCCGCGCAGCGCGGCGACGGCCGCGAAGCGGGCGCGTTGCTCGATCGGATCCCGCAGCTCGCGGTAGCCGTTCGCGAGCTCGCGGCCGAATGCGTGGCTCTCGAAGCGCCCACTCGTCGAGCGGCCCGCGGCGTCGAGCGAGCGCTCGGCCAGCGCGGCGAGGGGCTCGGGAAAGGCGATGAGGTGGATCCCCTCGCCTGCCCCGGCGCGCGCCGCCAACCAGGGATCGAGCGCGGTGTCGGACCACGCCGTGAAGAAGGCGGTCCACGCCTCGAGCCGCCGCGCCGCCGCGTCCGTCGTCCGCAGCGGCGGCAGCGACCACGCGGCGCCCGCGAGCGCGCGCGTCAGCGCCTCCCCGTCTTCGTCGCCGCGCAGCGCGAGGCCTCCGGTGGTCTCGCGCACGGCGTCGAGGAACGCGACCCGCGACCACCGATCGGGCGGCGGCGTGCTCGGCCGCCCCCACGGCGCGAGCGCCTCGAGCACGCGCGCGACCAGGGCGGCCACGTCATCCGCGGGGTCGCCATCGAGGCGGTACCACTCGAGCAGCACGAACTGCTCGCGGTGCCACGCGCCGCGCTCGGACGCGCGGGCCACGTGCGTGATCTGGAAGATGGGGCCGCTGCCGTGGGCCAGCAGGGACTTCATCGCCAGCTCGGGGCTGGTGTGCAGCCAGCCCGGCGTCGCGGGCACTGGCTCGATCCACGGCTCGATCGCCACCGCGGGCACGCGCGGCGGCGTCATCACCTCGCGCAGGCCCTCCCCGCGGAAGTACGCCCGCACGGCCGCGAGCGCGGCGTCCCAGGTGGCCACGCGCGCAGCGACGCTCGGGGGCGGCGACACGGCGGGACTAGCCGTTGACGCGCTCGATGTACGCGCCCGATCGGGTGTCGATCTTCACGCGCTCGCCGACCTTGATGAAGATCGGCACCTGCACCTGGTAGCCCGTCGACACCGTCGCCTGCTTGGTCACGTTCGTCGCGGTGTCACCCTTCACGCCGGGCTCGGAGTCCGTGATCTCCATGATGACGTGGCTGGGCAAGCTGATGCCCACCGGGCGATCGTTGTAGAAGAGGACGTCGACCGCGAGGTTGTCGAGCAGGAACCACTTGTCGTCGCCGACGACGCTCGACGACAGCTCGACCTGCTCGTAGGACTCGTTGTCCATGAACGTGAAGCCGTCGGCCGAGGCGAACAGGTACTGCATCTGCTTGCTCTCGACGTTCGCCGCGTCGAACTTCTCGCCCGAACGCCAGGTGCGGTCGATGACCGCGCCGGTGATCATGTTCTTGATCCGGCACTTGTAGAGTCCCTGACCCTTGCCCGGCTTCACGAACTGGAATTCGACGACCGTGTAGGGATGGCCATCGATTTCGATCTTGGTGTTCTTCTTGAGTTCACTGACGTCGACGCTGGCCATGGGCGATCCTTACCGCGGTGCGGCGCTCGGCTTGTCCACCGTCGATGGGTTGGTTGTCAACCTCGGGTCGCGCGGCGGGCCGTGCGGGGGGACTGGCGTGGGGCCCCGAGTTGTGGCAGCCTATTCTACGGTTTTCCTCGACCGTTACCGGGAAATGCGTCTCAGCACCAAAGCTCGCTACGGCCTCCGCGCGCTGGTCCACATCGCGCACCGCGGCTACGCGTCCGCCCAGGCCATCGCAGAGCAGCAGGCCATCCCGGCGCGCTACCTCGAGGAGATCATCGGCGAGCTGCGGCGCGCCGGCCTCGTCGTCGGCAAGCGGGGCCCGCGGGGCGGCTACCGGCTGGCGCGCCCGCCGGGCGAGATCGCGGTGTCCCAGGTCCTGGCCGCCCTCGCCCACCCCGGCCAGGACGCGGGCTCCGCGACCGCCCACGACGAGATCAGCGTGCTGGTCGAGCGGGCGGTCGACGATCGGCTGGAGGCGGCGCTCGGCGACCTGCGACTCGAGCAGCTCCTCGGCGAGGCCCGCGAGCGCCACCGGCGGTCCGCGGCCAACTACGTCATCTGAACCCCTCGCACCCCTCGGATCGGCACCATGCAACGCCCGCTGCTGTGCGGCAACATCCTCGGCCTCATCGGCAACACGCCCCTGTGTCGCATCCGCAGGGTCTGCGGCCCCGAACGCACGCACGCGACGGTGTGGGGCAAGTGCGAGATGATGAATCCCGGCGGCTCCGTGAAGGACCGCATCGCGCTCGCGATGATCGAGGACGGCGAGCGCACCGGTCGGCTGCGGCCGGGCGAGACGGTGCTGGTCGAGCCCACCAGCGGCAACACCGGCATCGGCCTCGCGCTCGTCGCCGCGGTGAAGGGCTACCGGCTCATCCTGACGATGCCCGAGAGCATGAGCCTCGAGCGTCGCAACCTGCTGCGGGCCTACGGCGCCGAGATCGTGCTGACCCCCGACGACCGCACCATGGAGGGCGCCGTCGCGGCCGCCGAGGAGCTGTGCCGTCGGCCCGGCCACGTGATGCTGCAGCAGTTCGAGAACCCCGCGAACCCGGAGATCCACCGCCGCACCACCGGCCCCGAGCTCCTCGCGCAGATGGACGGCATGAGCATCGACGGCTTCGTGTCGTCGATCGGGACCGGCGGCACGATCACGGGCGTGGGTCAGGTCCTGCGCGCCCACAACCCGAAGGTGCGCATCCTCGGGGTCGAGCCCGAGCGCTCCCCGGTGCTCCGCGGCGGCGCGGCCGGGCCCCACAAGATCCAGGGCATCGGCGCCGGCTTCGTCCCCGGCGTCCTCGACACCAAGGTCTACGACGCCATCGTCGGCGTCCACGACGAGGACGCCTACCGCACCAAGCGTCGACTCGCCCACGAGGAGGGCCTGCTGGTCGGCATCTCCGCCGGCGCGGCGGCCTTCGTCGCCGAGCAGCTCGCCGCCGAGCTCGGCCCCGGCAAGAACGTCATCACGGTGCTGTGCGACACCGGCGAGCGCTACTTCAGCCTCGACGAGTACTTCACGGCGGACGGCGATCGCCGATGAGCGGCGGCGCGATCGACCAGGTGCCCGTCGCGGTCCTGGGCGCAGGTGGCCTCGGCTGCCCGGCCCTGCTCGGCCTGCGCATGGCCGGGGCCCGCCGCATCACCATCGTCGATCACGACCGCGTCGAGGTGTCGAACCTCCACCGTCAGGTGCTCTACGACGTCGGCGACGTCGGTGCGCCCAAGGCCGAGGTCGCCGCGGCCCGGCTCCGGGCGCTCGGCATCGACGCGACCGCGGAGGTCCGGCGGCTCGCCCCCGTCGAGCTCGACGCGTGGATGGCCGCGCTGCCCCCCGAGGCGATCGTGATCGAGTGCACCGACGTGCCGGCGCTGAAGTTCGCGTGCAACGACGCGGCGGTCCGGCAGCGGCGGCGGGCGGTGATCGGCGCGGCGCTTGGCCTGCGCGGCCACGCGATCGCGATCACGCCCGGCTCGGCGTGCTACCGCTGCGTCTTCGAGGCGCCCCCGCCCGACGATCTCGTGCCGACGTGCGCGCAGGCCGGGGTCCTCGGCACCGCCGTCGGCGTGACCGGGGCGTTCCTCGCCCACCTCGCGTCCGCGTTGGCCGAGGGTCAGCGCGAGCTCGCCGGTCGGCTCTTCGAGCTGGCGCTGGGCTCGGGCATCATCCGGGCCCTCGGCGGCCGGCCGCGCGCGGGATGCCCCTGCCGCCCTGCGCCCCACGACTCCGTTTCCCACCACGCCACCGTCGTCGTCTAGGAGCAACCATGGCCACCGTTCGCATCCCCACCCCGCTGCGCAAGTTCACCCAGGGCAAGGAGGAAGTCAGCGTCGCCGGCGGCAACGTCCGCGACCTGCTCGCCAACCTGGAGACCGCGTACCCCGGCATCAAGGAGCGCATCTGCGACGACGCCGGCGCGGTCCGGCGCTTCGTCAACGTCTTCGTCGCCGACGAGGACATCCGCTTCCTCGAGAACCTCGACACCGCGGTGAAGGACAGCGACGAGGTCAGCATCGTGCCGGCCATCGCGGGCGGTCGATGAGCGAGCGGGCCCACGTCCTCGATCCGCACGGCGCACCGGCCGGGGTCGCGCTCGCGGGGGCCCTGGCGGCATCGAACGGGCGCGTCGACTCGATCCTGGACCTCGTCGGCAACACGCCGCTCGTGCGACTCCGGGCGATCGAGGCGGAGTGCCCGGGCGTCGAGATCTGGGCCAAGTGCGAGTTCGCCAACCCCGGCGGCTCGGTGAAGGACCGCGCCGCGCTGCGGATCGTCCGGGACGCGCTGGCCCGCGGCGATCTCCGCGACGGTGTGCGGCTGATCGACAGCACCAGCGGCAACACCGGCATCGCGTACTCGATGGTCGGCGCGGCCCTCGGCGTCCCGATCACCCTGGTGATGCCCGAGAACGTCAGCGTCCCGCGCAAGCAGATCACGCGGGCGTACGGCACCGAGCTCGTCTTCAGCGATCCGATGGAGGGCAGCGACGGCGCGATCGTGCTCGCGCGGCGTCTCGTCGACGAGCAGCCCGGTCGCTACTACTACCCCAACCAGTACGCGAACGACTCGAACTGGCTGGCGCACTACCACGGCACGGCGCCCGAGATCTGGGCGCAGACCGAGGGCCGCGTGACCCACTTCGTCGCCGGCGTCGGCACGAGCGGCACGATCATGGGCACGTCGCGGCGGCTGCACGAGCTCGGCGACGTGCGCTGCGTCGCGCTGCAGCCCGACGACGCGATGCACGGGCTCGAGGGCTTGAAGCACATCCCGTCGAGCCTGGTGCCGCCGATCTACGACGAGCGGGCGTTCGACGAGACGATGTGGATGCCGACCGACGAGGGCTGGGACATGGCCGAGCGCCTCGAGCACGCCGAGGGTCTGTTCGTCGGCCACTCGTCCGGGGCGAACGTCGCGGGCGCGCTGCGCCTCGGCAAGCAGCTCGCGGCGCAGGGCCGCACGGGCGTCGTCGTGACGGTGCTGTGCGATCGAGGCGACCGCTACTTCGCGCCGCTGCGCTGGGAGAAACACTATGTCTGGTGACGAGCCGATCACACGCGAGCACCTGCTGGCGATCTACCGCCAGGCCCGCGCCGAGTTCCCCAAGGAGTGCTGCGGCTACCTGCTCGGCCGGGCGCCCGACGCCGAGCTCGTGCCGTGCGAGAACCGCCAGGACAAGCTCCACGCGCTCGACCCCGAGGCCCACCCGCGCACGGGCGAGAACGGCTACAACATCGGCGGCAAGCAGCTGCTGACGCTGGTGCGCAGCTTCGAGTCCGAGCGGCCGGCGAGCATCATCTACCACTCGCATCCGAAGGTCGGCGCGTACTTCTCGGCCGAGGACACGCGCGCCGCGATCGCGGCCGGCTATCCGGTCGACTACCTCGTGGTCGACGTGCAGGAGGACGCGATCGTCGAGGCGAAGCTGTTCCGGCAGGACGGCGAGGGCTACGTCGAGATCGCGCGGTTCGACGGCGCGGCGGTGTAGGGACCTCCGCGACGGACTCGGCGACGCGGGTCGCGGGTACGAGGCGATCCTGCGCCAGGTCCAGTCCCGGCGGGCCTTCAGCCGGGGACGAAGCGTGCGACCCAGATGTCGACGTTGAGCGGATCGCTCCCCGCCTCGAGGACCTCGAGCGCGAAGCTCGGGTTCCCCGCCTCGTCGAACGTGATCGCGGTCGGGGTCTGGTAGTCGTCCTGGATGCCACCGGGCGTGATCCGCCCCAGCGAGACGAACTGGTCCCCGTCTTCGGAGAGCGAGAGGTACACGCCGGTCGCGCCGTCGACCGCGGCTTGGTGGACGACGAGGACGCGGCCCCACGGGTCGACGCCGACGGCGGGCCGTCGCTCGTCGAGGTTGACCTGGTCGGTCACCGCGACGGGGCTGCCGAACACCTCGTCCTTGGTCGAGCTGTGGAAGACCTCGTAGCACTCCTCGTTCCCGCAGGGCTGGCGCTGGACCCACACGAGATGGACGCCGTCGCGGGCCGGCGACGCCGACGGCGACAGGATCGCGGTGCCGAGACCAGAGAGTTCGTCGGCGGTCCACTCACCGCTGCGGTTGGTCGCCTGGATCAGGGTGCTCTGGCCGCCCTGCACACAGAGCAGGACGAAGTGGAAGACCCCCGACGGCGCCGCAGCCCCGGTGAGGTCCGAGCATGCCGTCGTGATCGCGTCGACCACGGGCACGCGCTTGGTCGGATCCGCCTCGACCGTGAACTCGCTGACGAACACCTCGGGCGTCGGATCGAGCCCCATGTCCGAGATCTCGGACGAGATGTAGGCGATCGCGAGGCCCCCATCGTCGTTGGCCGCGAGCGAGGGTCGGAGATCGGCGCGCGCCTCGATCGCCGGCTCGAGCGCATTGCTGACGTTGCGCGCGGGGCTCCAACCATCGGGCCCCGCGGTGGCGACGAACACGTCGTCGTCGTCGCCCACCATCGCCCGCCCCGTCCACGCCAGCATCGGCACGGGCGCCGAGACCATCGAGGGGAACGTGTTCTGGACCCCGGTGTAGTCGGTCAGCGTGACCGGATCCCAGGCGTCGCCGTCGCGCGTCGCCGCGATGATGTTGAGCGTGTCGTTGTCGTCGAGCGCGCCCTCTGCCCACGCGACGATCTCGCGCCCGTCGGTCGCCAACGCGCGCCGCGGATGAAAGCCCATCACCGGCGTCGCCGAGACATTCTCGAAGATCCACATGCCCTGGCCGAGGTCGGGCGGATCGCCGCCGGTCGGGTCCGTCGCGGCGCCCGAGCTCTCGGCGTCCGGCCCGGTGTCCCCCGGGAGCCCGGAGGTATCGGCCGCGATCGTGGTGCTGGGTTCGACGTCGGCCGTGCCGTTCTCGGAGAACGACGCGACGGTTCCCACGGTCGTGTCGGCTTCCTCGCCGCCGGCACACGCGGGCACCAGCAGGGCGAGCAGCAGCGCGGCGGGGCGCAGGAGCATCGCCGGAGCATAGCCGTGGCCGCGCGAGGGGATCGCGAGGATGAGGCCCAGGATCGCGGCGAGGAACGACCTCGTGGTCGACGCGCAGGACGGCGAGGGCGACGTCGAGATCGCGCGGTTCGACGGCGCCGCCGTGTAGCAACTCACGTCATCACGCCGCGTCGCCCCGTCGCGCGCACGCGCGCCACGAACGCGCGATCGGCCGGCAGGAACGCATCGACCGGGAGCGCCGCGTGGCGGTACGCGTGCACCATCGCGCCCGCCTCGGGCCGGACGCTCGCCGCCCAGTCGGAGCCCCACGCGGCGCCGTCGACGTCGTAGACCGCGAGGACGACCTCAGGCCCCGGGGCCGGGTAGACGTGGTGGAGCAGCTCGACCACGCGGCCGACCCGGAGGCGCACGGCGTCCGCGCCCCACTCCTCGACGAGTTCCCGCGCGAGGGCGGCTGCCGGCGCCTCGCCGCGTTCGACCTTGCCCCCCGGGAGCTCGAGCATGCCCGCGCCGAAGCGAGCCGCCGCCGCCCGGCGCTGGACCAGCAGGGTCTCGTCGTCGAGCCACACCAGCGCGGCGACGACGAGCAACCGTGGCGAGGTCGGCTCCACCGGGCGCCGAGCATGCCACGTCGGGCGCGCCTCGGCGCCCAGGATGTGCTCACGCCGCACGCGCCGCAGGGCCGTGTGGTCCCGACGATTTCCCCACGTCCGCCGCGGGCGTTCGGTGTGGACGCGGCGCGATCTCCCCCACTATCCTCGCGACCAGGTCCCGCATGCGCCTGTTCTCGAGCAAGATCCCGCACATCACCGAGGTCGTCACGCGCACGCTGATCGACGCCGGTGACCTGGAAATCAGCAACCGCGACGAGTTCAAGCGCGACGTCGAGGCGATCCTGAAGGAGTACCTCCGCAAGGATCGCGAGATCACCGAGGCGGCCAAGGACCTCCTCGAGGCCCGCGGCCTGCCCTACTCCGAGCTCTACAAGACCAAGCGGCAGCTCGCCGAGCGCGAGGAGTTCGCGATCGGCGACGAGTCGGTCAACTGGATCGCCAACCAGCTGGTCGAGATGTTCATGCAGTCGCAGTGGGTCGAGGAGGTCTTCGCCGAGGACACCGCGCTGCGGAAGTCGCTCAAAGAGATCCTCCGCCGCAACATGCAGGCCGACGACGATCTCGACCGCGAGGTCCGCAAGCACCTCAAGCACCTCGAAGAGGGCACGACCAGCTTCGAGATCGAGTACCAGAAGCAGCTCGAGTTGGTGAGACGCAGGCACGGGCTGTCCTGATGGCGCACATCCTGGTCTACCTGCAGCGCACCCCCCAGGGCCTGCACCCGGCCAGTGCCGTCGCGTTGTGTCTCGCCCGCGACATCGCCTCGGAGCGCGGCGCGACGGTGACGGCGGTGAGCGCCGGCGATGCGGGAGAGCTCGATCGGGCGATCGTCAGCGCCGCGAGCCGCCACGGCGCCGACGCGATGGTGTTCTGCGGGCCCGGGGGGATCGAGCGGCTCGAGCAGCGGCTGCAGCCGGTGCACGTGCTGACGCCGTGGACCGTCGAGGGCGCCGCCGCGGTCGCCGGACTCGCGGGTGGGCCCGTCGTCCCGCGCTGGCTCGAGGATCGCCGACCGGCGTGGGGCGGCCCCGATGCGGTCACCGGGATCGTCGCCGGCGTGCTGCCGTGGCACGACTTCGACGAACAACTCGAGGCCGAGTACCAGGGTGACGTCGATCGCGTGCCGATGCCGCGGTGGGTCGCCGAGGTGCCGGTGCCGGTCGGCGCCGGCGGGACCGATCGGCTCATCATCGGCGTCCCCGAATTCGGCTTCGTCGCCCCCGAGGCGATCGATCACGAGCTGCGGGCGAAGCTCGCCGCCACCGGTGCGCGCCCGGTCTCGCCGCGCGACGTCGAGGTCGCGACCACGGGTTCGTTCCTGTGGCTGCAGCCCGGCGCGGGCCCCATGCCCGAGGCCCTCGGACACCGCGGACCCGGCACGCGGCTGATGCTGCTGCCCGGCCCCGACGGCACGTTCGACCCCACCTGGGCCCTGGCCGACTGGGTGGTGCCGGGCGCCTGGCCCAAGGTCCTCTCCGCCCTGCAGACGTTGCCGTGGCGCCGCGCGCTGACATGACCGCTCGGCTCGGCGCGGCGCTCGAGGCCGTGCTGGCGTCGCGCGCAGCCGCCCGCGGACGCGTCGCGGATCTCCGCGCCGGTGACGACGACGACGCGATCACGCTCCCCGCGACGCCGGCCCGCGAGAAGGAGCGCGAGGTCGTCGAGCGCATCCGTGCGGGCCGCGGGCCCGACGTGCTCGTCGTCGATCGACCCAGCGCCACGCTGCGTCGGGCGCTGCGCGATCACCCGGTGGGGTTGCTGGTGGTGGTCGGCGAGCTCGCGGCCGCCGACGTCGAGGCGCTCGACGCCGACCTCGAGCAGCCGTGGCTCGGACCCTGCGCGCGGCTCGTCGTCGGCCCCGGTCGCACGATCGCGATCGGGCACGCCGCGGGCGAGCTCACCGGGCTGACGCGCGCCCTGGGTCGCGAGGCGATCCGACTCGCCGTCGCCCCGACGCCGACGTGGATGCCGACGTGGCTCGCCGCGCCCGCGCTCGCGGGCATGGGCATCCTCGGCACCGTCGGCGCACGCGCCCTGTCGATCGCGTGGGCCGAGTGGGCCGCGCGCGCGGGCGCGGCCGATGTCGTCGTCCCCGTCGGCGTCCCGGAGGCGCCGCTCGATCGGCCGCGCGCGCCGGCGCTGGACGTCGTCGTCGCGGCCCACGCCCTCGAGCGCCGCACCGGTCCGGTGTTCCCGTCACCGCGCGTCATCGCGATCGTCCACGCGCAGCTCGCAGGGCTGCGCGGCCGCGACGATGGCGACTCGACCGGCGCGGACGTGTGGGCGCAGGCCCGCCGCGCGCTGCCGATGACCGGGGCGATCGTCGGGATGGAATCGCCGCGGCCGGGCCTGCCGACCGATGCCCCGACGGCGGCGTTCCTCGCCCAGCGCGTGCTGCTGCGCGAGGCGAGCCACCGCGCGCTGCTGCAGGCCGCGCCGCCGGCCCCGTCGCCCCCGGCCGAGGACGGCATCGGCCGCGCCGCGGAGATCCTGCACAACGCCGGCGAAGCCCTGTCGGATCAGGAGACGAAGGTCGTGCTGCGCGGGTTCGGCATGCAGGTGACACGGCAGGCCGTCGCGAACTCGGCCTCCGGCGCCTCGGGGTACGCCGAGCGCATCGGCTTCCCCGTCGTGCTGAAGGCGCTCTCGCCGGATCTGCGGCGACGCAGCGAGCTCGGGGCGATCGAGCTCGACCTGCCCAACGCCGCGGCGGTGCGACGCGCCTACGCGGCGATCGTCGACGCGGTCGAGCGGCGGGCCCCGACGGCGCGGCTCGACGGGGTCGTCGTCGCGGAGCACGTGCCCGACGGCCTCGATGTCCACGCCGGTGTGGTGCGCCTGCGCGGCGGTCGGCTCGCCGTGTTCGCGCAGCCCCACTCGGGCACGCACCCCAGCGAGCCGATCTTCGCCCTTGCGCCGCTCAGCCACGACGGCGCCCTGTCGATGGCCCACGCCGTGCTGTCGCGGATCCCCGTGCCTGCGCTGCGACGCGACAGCGACCCGGGTCCGTCGCCGCTCGCCGACGCGCTGCTGCGGCTGTCGTGGCTCGCCGAGCGCTTCGCGGAGCGGATCCACTTGGTGGACCTGAACCCCGTGCGGATCACGACGGACGCGCGGGGCTACGTGATCCTCGACGCCCACCTCGAGCAACGCGCCCACCTCGAGGGTCGCTAGTCTTCGCCGCGCACGCGGGCCAACAATCGCTCGCGATCGTTGTCCTCGGGTTGGACGAGCACGTGCGCCAGCAGCTCGCGCAGCGTCTGCCCCAGCCCGGGGCCGGGCGTCGCGAGCCCGGCAGCGATGAGCTCGCGGCCGGTGATCGCCAGCTCGCCGACGTCGAGCGCCGCGCCCTCGAGGGCCGCCCGCAGGCCAGCGGCGCGCTGGGAATCGGGGGCCGCGATCGCGATCGCGTCGTCGATGTACGCGCGGCCGAGCGCCGCGGCCGTCCGCCGGATCGCGATCGCGTCGTCGTGCGTGGCGAGCTCGAGGCCCGGCGGCCCGAGCAGCGCGTTCAGCCGCGCGCGATCGGCCTTGCCGTGGCGCAGGGCGTCGAGGGTCCGCGTGATCCCGTCGCGATCGCGGGCCACCGGCGCCAGCAGCCGAGCGAGCCGCAGCACCGGGTCCGCGGGCAGGCGATCCACCGCCGCGATCGCAGCCGCGCGCGCGTCGTCGTCGAGCGCGGGCAGCACGTGCGGCCACACGCCGGTGTCGTGCATCGGCACCAGCCCGCGCGACGGCACGGGCGCGCCGAGGAGCTTGGTGATCTCGACGTGCACGCGCTCGCGGCTGACCTTGGCGAGGACGTGCAGGGCCCCGCCGATCGCCGCGGCCGTCGCGGGCTCGAGCGACAGCGCCCGCGTCGCGCACAGCCGCACCGCCCGCATGGTCCGCAGCCCATCCTCCGAGAAGCGGCGCGCCGGATCGCCGACCGCCCGCAGCGTCGCGGTCCGCAGATCCCCGAGCCCGTCGAAGGGATCGGTGAACTCGAACGCGATGGGATCCCACGCGAAGGCGTTGACGGTGAAGTCGCGCCGCGCGAGGTCCTCGACCAGATCGCGCAGGAACGTGATCTCGTTGGGTCGACGGCCGTCGGTGTAGGCCCCTTCCCCACGGAAGGTCGTCACCTCGACCCCGATGGCCTTGTCGGCGCCGCGCACCAGCACCGTCACCGTGCCGTGCTCGATCCCGGTGGGCACCGTGCGGCGGAACGCGCCCTGCACCTCCTCGGGTCGGGCCGACGTCGCCAGGTCCCAGTCCGACGCCGGCAACCCCAGCAGCACGTCGCGCACCGCCCCGCCGACGAGCACGGCCGCATGGCCTGCGCGCTGCAACGTGCGCGCGACGTCGAGGATCGGCTCGGGCACGACGGCCGCGCGGAGGCACGCGACCGCCTCGTCGATCGTGCCGACGCGCGAGGTCCCCGCGGTGGCAGCGGTTGCATGCTCGCGCGGAGCCAGCTCGGACAGGGCCATGGGCAGGCACGCTAGCCCGCGACGACCCCGCGGGTCCACGGGCAAACGAACTTCGTTGTGGTCGAGTGCCCCCGCGCGCGCGCCGGCCCGCTCGTGTACGATCCGTGGGTGCTTCGAACGCTCGGTGGACGCCGCAGCCTCTTCGCACTGCTGGTCGTCGCGGGCTGCGAGATCGTCGATCCGGGCCCCGACGTCGGCGTTGCGAACCGCTGCGTACTGACGGCGGGCTTCTTCGTCGAGCGCATCGTGCCCGAGTTCATCGACGAGCACGGCTGCGCCGAGAAGGCCGGTTGCCACCGGGCGGCGGACGCCAACAGCATCTTCCGCCTGCAGGACGTCTCGGACTCCCTCGCACCGCTGGCCACCGATCCCCTGTCGGCCTGGCCCGCGCCCTGGCAGGAGAACTTCCGCGTGACGACGGCGCAGATCAGCGACTGCGATCTCGCCGAGCTCGCGCCGCTGTACGCCGAACCCGCCGGCGGCAACACCCTGCAGCACGGCGGCGGCAGCCTGTTCGACGCCAACGGCCCCGAGCTCGACCTCATCCAGCTCTGGCTCGACGGGGGTTCATGATCGGCGCGCGTCGGCTCGGACTCGGCGTTGCGCTGACGATCGCCACCGTCACGGCGGCCCCCGCCGACGCGCGCCCGCGCAAGGCCGACGCCGCCGCGCCCCAGGCCCGCACCAAGGGCCCGCTGGCGCGCGTGCTCTCCGAGACCGCCCAGGTCTACTCGGGCGCGGGGTTCAGCTTCCGCGTCATCGCGCAGGTCGAGCGCGACGACACCGTGCGCATGGTCGAGCGCGGCAAGCGGGGCGGCTGGACCCGCGTGCAGCTCGACAGCGGCGTGGTCGGCTGGATCCTCTCCGAGCAGATCCTGCTGCTGTCGACGGCCACCGGCGAGGAGCCGCAGCCATCGGCGATCCGCCGCTTCGGTCGCAAGCTCCGCGAGAAGGTCCTCGGCCCGCCGAACCTCATGACCGCGCGCGCCGGCGGCACCCTCTCGGCCGGCGCCCTCGGCCGCGAGGGCCTGTTCCTCGTGCGGCCGCAGGTGTTCCTCTCGCCCAACGCGGCCATCGAGGCCTACGTCGGGCCCTCGGCCGGCCGCGAGACCAGCCGCGGCATCCTCGGCCTGTCGACCAACCTCTACCTGAGCCCGTCGATCCCCTTCACGGTGTTCGTCAGCATCGGCGGCGGTGCGGTGTTCACCAAGGGCAAGGCCGACGCCCTGTCGTCGGCGCGGTGGAGCTACCTCGCCAGCCCCGGCGGCGGGATCTGGATCATCTTCAAGCGCGGGGTCGGGATCCGCTTCGACTTCCGCAACCACGTGATCTTCCGAGCCGACGACGCCCAATCCCTGCAGGAGTACTCCGGTGCACTCGCGTTCACGTTCTAGTCGATGGACCTCGCGGGGTCCCACGCTCGGGCTGGCGGCGATCGCCGCGGCGACGCTGCTGTCGTCGGGCTGCGCCCGCGCGGTGCTGCCGAGCGAGAAGGCCTACCTCGCCGATCCGATCATGCAGTTCGGCGCCGACGGCCTCGAGTCGTCCGCCGACGCCCACGTCATGGCCAACCGCGAGGGCGCGGCGGGGGGCACCGGCACCGCCGGAGGGGGCTGCGGGTGCAACTAGACGCGCGCACGACGTCGCCGCGGCGACGCGGTCGCGCCCGTTCGTGGCTGCGCAGCGCCGCGCTGCTCGGGCCGCTCGCGACGCTGTGCGGCCCGACGCCCGCGCAGGGCGACGATCAGGTCCGCGCCGCGGTCACCTACTTCGCCGAGCCCGCGCCCAACACCGGGCTCAACGTCGTGCACCCCCAGGTCAACTACTCGCAGGACTTCGGCGAGCACTTCGGCCTCGGGGTCGGCTACGACGCCGACGTCGTCTCGGGCGCGACGCCGCAGGTGTTCGGCGTCGACGCCGTGACGGCGGCGACGAAGTTCGACGACGTCCGCCACAACGGCACGCTGGGCCTGCGGTTCCTGACGGAGTTCGCGACCCTGCGCGTGGGCGGTGGCTTCGCCGGCGAGAGCGACTACCGCTCGGGCACGGTCAACGCCGGCATCACCACCGATCTGTTCAACCGCAACTCGCAGCTCGCCCTCGACTACACCCACAACTTCGACCGGGTCTGCGACGCCAACAACGCGGTCGCCGAGGAGCTGCTCGAGCTGCGCGCCCTGGACAGCTCGGATCGCTGCTTCGAGAAGGGCTCGGACCTCACCGCGACGCGCAAGCTCGCCATCGACTCGATGCAGCTGACGTGGACGCAGGTGGCGACGCCGTGGCTGCTGCTGCAGTTCGGCGCCACCGGCCAGGTCCTGCGCGGCTTCCAGGCCAACCCGTACCGCCAGGTGCTGCTCGGCGAGCGCGCGGTGCAGGAGCACATGCCAGAGGTCCGCAACCGCCTGGCGCTGTTCGCCCGCGGCAAGTTCGCGCTCAAGCCGATCCGCGGCGCCATCGAGCTCGACGTCCGCGGCTACCTCGACTCGTGGTCGATGCGCGCCCTGACCACCGAGCTGGCGTGGGACCAGTACATCGCGCGGCCGATCGTCCTGCGCGTGCGCGCCCGCTGGCACCTGCAGGACTCGGCCCTCTTCTACCGCGACGGCAACGACTACGCGTCGAGCGGCCCGGTCGGCAGCTTCTGGACCGGCGACCGCGAGCTGTCCGCGCTGCTGAACTCGACCTACGGGGTCAAGGCCTCGTACATCATCCGTGCCCGCGGCAAGCAGTTCCTGCGCTTCATCGACGCGTTCGTGGTCTCGGCCAAGGCCGACATGCTGTTCTATCGATCGCTGACCGAGAACCCCGAGTTCTCGCCGAACTACGATCGTACCAAGGGCCTGCTCGACGCGGTGGTCGTGCAGGCCCAGGCCGGGTTCGACTTCTGATCGTCGTCGTCGTCGTCGTCGCTACGGCAGCTCGAGCTCCAGCGTGTAGTTGCCGCTGCCCGAGTACGACTTCACGATCCACGCGTAGTACCCGGCCGTGCCGGCGTATGTGATCTGCTCGTCCGGCGCCGCGGTGGTCGCCGACGCGACGGTGTTCCAGCGGTTGTTCCCCCACTTGAGCAGCGAGAGATCGAAGTCCACGCCGTTGGGCCCGTCGAGCGTCGCGATGTGGTTGCCGGCGACCATCGCCTGGTAGTAGTTGCCATTGGGCTGCACGTCGCTGTCGTTCGCGCCGCTGAGCGTGCCCTGCAGCGTCTGGCAGTTTGCGCAGGCGGGCTCCTCGTCGCCGCCGCCGCCGCCGCCACCGCCACCGTCGCCGACGGCCTCGCCGCAGGTCTCGCTCGGCCCCGACAGCGGTCCGCCGCTGCAGCCGGTGGCCCATGTGCCGGCGCCGACGTTGGGCGTGAGCGGGAACTCGGTGCACTCGGCCCCCGGGTTCCAGGTGCCATCGGCGTCGTGGCACGGCGTGATGTCGACGCCCGTCGTGCTCTCGAACCACGCCATGCCGAGGTGCATCTGCGAGTAGTAGCCGCCCGTGCCGCACGCACCTCCGTAGGAGGTGATGCCGAAGACACGCCACGAGCCGTCGTCGATCTGCATGAACACCGGGCCACCCGAGTCGCCCTGGCAGGTGTCCTTGCCGCCGCCGCCGATGAACACCTCGTCCGCGGCCGAGATGCTGCTCACCGTGCTGTTCACCCAGCGCTTCACGCCGTAGGGCCCGTTGTCCGCCTCGCCGAAGCCGACCATCGTGACGGCCTTGCCCGGGGCGATCTCGTCGGTCTCGCAGCCCATCGCGATGGGCACGATCGGCACGTCGTTCACCGCCTGGGCGAGCTTGCACACCGCGAAGTCGTTGCCCTCGCCGGGCTCGCCCCCGGGGTAGACCTGGCAGAACGACGTGGGCACGCTCCGGCCCGCGCCGCCGCTGACCTTCTCGCTGAGCCGCACCGAGCCGTAGTTGGTGCCGCAGTGCGCGGCGTAGATCACCACCTCGGGGTGGACCAGCGTGCCGCTGCACGACCCGCCCAGCGACACGGTCGTCGGCCAGCCGCACGCGCCGACCGGCGCGCCGCCGTAGATGGGCGACTCGGGCAGCTCCTCGGGCGCCGCGTCCGGGGCGTCCTCGTCGTCCGCGCCCGCGCCGTCCCAGGCCGGCCCTCCGCGGCCGTCGTCGGCGTCGTCGAGGCAGCCGCCGGTCATGACGATGCCGGCGAACAGCGGGGCCAGGATGGCGAAGTGGCGATCGGAGTCGCGTCGATGCGAGGCGTGCGTTCGGTTGTTCATCACAGATCGTTCCTGTCGTGGCGACGTTGCTCAACCCACTGCCGCCGGCGCCAGCGCCGGCGAATCCGAGCGCAACATAGAGAGTCCGCGTCGCGTGCGAAGCGAAATCGTCGTGTGCGAACACGATCGCGGTGACATCTGAAACGAAGTCGCGACACGCGTACACATGCACGCACGCGTTCGGTCGCGCGTCGCGTGTTCCAGCACGCCAACGCGACGCGAGCGCTCGTCGTCGACGTCGCGCCGCTCACCAACGAGGCGGTGCTTCGATTGCGGTGCGAACCACTGCGCACACGCGGCGATCGTCGACTCCGGGGAAAGTGCCGAGGAACGGCCGTCAGGCCGCCTTACGACCGCGTTCTGGAGATCTCACCGTTGCGCGAACCGACTACGCAATTCGCTCGATGCCTGGGCAAACTGCCCAGCCCCGAGTGCGACGCACGTCAGCCCTTGCACGCGGCCCACGTGCGTCCCCAACCCGCGTCGACGCGCAGCGGCACGCCGAGCGTGACCGCGTCCTCCATCAGCGGGCGGGTGAGCGCGACCAGCTCCTCGACCCGATCCTCGGCGCACTCGAAGATGAGCTCGTCGTGGACGGTCAGCACCATCTGCGCCCAGGTCTCGTGCTCGAGCCGGCGCTCGACGGCGATCATCGCGATCTTGAGGATGTCCGCGGCGCTGCCCTGGATCGGGGTGTTGCGGGCAATTCGCTCGCCGTAGCCCCGCGATGGCCCGCGCATGGCCAGCTCCGGGATCCGCCGCCGCCGCCCGAGGATCGTCTCGGCGTACCCACGCGCGCTCGCGATGCTGATGAGCTCGCGCATGTACCGGTCCACCCCGGGCACGCGCTCGAAGTAGGCCCGGATGTAGCTGCCCGCCTTGCCCCGGGGGATGCCGAGCTGCTGGGCCAGGCCGAACGCGGTCTGCCCGTAGACCACGCCGAAGTTCACCGCCTTGGCGATGCGCCGCTGCTCGTCGGTGACGTCGGCCTCGGCGACGCCGAAGACCTCGGCCGCGGTGCGGCGGTGGACGTCGGTGCCCTCGACGAAGGCGGAGACCAGGTTCGGATCGCCCGACAGGTGGGCGAGGATCCGCAGCTCGATCTGCGAGTAGTCGAGGGCCACCAGCACGCGGCCCTCGGGGGCCATGAACGCCTCGCGGATCCGCCGGCCCTCCGCCGTGCGGATCGGGATGTTCTGCAGGTTGGGGTCCGAGCTCGACAGGCGACCCGTGGCGGCGACCGCCTGGTGGAACGACGTGTGCAACCGGTGGGTCGTCGGGTTGACGAGCAGCGGCAGCGTGTCGAGGTACGTGCCCTTCAGCTTGGTCAAGCTGCGGTACGCGAGGATGTCGACGACGATCGGATCGAGCAGCGCCAGCTCCTCGAGCGCCTTGGCGTCCGTGGTGTAGCCGGTCTTGGTCTTGCGCGTGGCCGGCAGCCCGCGCTCCTCGAACAGCAGCTTCTGCAGCTGCTGCGGGGAGTCGATGTAGACCTCGTGGCCGGCCTGACCGTCGACCGCGGCCTGGATCGCGGCGATCTGCACCGCGAGTTCCTCGGATTGGCGGCGGAGCACGTCGACGTCGAGCACCACGCCGCGGGGCTCGACGCGTCGCAGCACCCACGCAAGCGGCATCTCGATCTCGTCGACGAGCTTGCGCGCCGCCGGGGTCGCGGTCGCGAGCACCCCACGCAGCGCCGTCGCCAGCGCGATGAGGGCGTGGGCGCGCACGCCCGCCCACGCGGCGGCGGGCACGACCGCGAGGTCGGCGGGCGTCGCCTTCGCGCGTCCCTTGCCGCCCTTGCCGACGCCCTTGGCCACCGTGACCTCGAGCGTCGCGAGCTCGGCCCCGAGCAAGTCGGCGACCAGCGCCTCGAACTCGTGGGAGCTCCGCGCCGGATCCAGCGAGTACGAGACCAGCATCGGATCGAGCTCGACGCGCCCGAGCTGCACGCCGAGGCCGGCGAGCGCGTGGCCGAGGTTCTTGTGATCGTGGGCGAGCTTGAGCGGGCGATCCGCCGCGAGGATCGGCCCGAGCTCGGCCAACACGAGCTCGCGCGACAGCGGGAGCCCGTCGACCAGATCGGCCTGGCGGTGGCCGATGGGCAGGTACGCGACGGGGCCGCCCGCGGCGCCGATCGCCAGGCCCACCACGGTGGCCTGCAGGGGGTCTGCGCCGTCCTGCACTGGCGCGACCGCGATCTCGTCGGCGGCGCGCCACAGCGCGCACAGCTCGGCGAAGCGGGGCTCGGAGCCGGCGGCGAGGATCTCGACCGCGTCGGGGTCGGGCGTGAACTCGCCGCAGCGCCCGAGCTCGATCGCGCCGCCGTCGTCCGCGGCCGTCGCCGCGGCGCCGCTCGCCGTGGACTTGCGCACCGTCGAGCCGAGCTCGCGGACGATCTGCTTGAACCCGAGCGGCTCGAAGAACGCGACGACCTCCTGCTCGTCGGCGCCCGGATCCTCGAGCTCGCCCAGCGGCCGCGGCAGCGGTAGGTCCTCGTGCAGCGCGACCAGGCGCCGCGACAGCCGGGCCGCGTCGGCGCTGGCGAGCAGCTTCTCGCGGCGGGCCTTCTGCGGGATCGAGCCGGCGCCGGCGAGGACACCCTCGAGATCGCCGAACTCCTCGAGCAGCGCCGCGGCGGTCTTGGGCCCGACGCCCGGCACGCCGGGCACGTTGTCGGAGCTGTCCCCGACCAACGCGAGCAGATCGCCGAGCTTCGCCGGCGTCACGCCGAACTTCTCGACCACCTCGGGCGGCCCGATGGAGACGTTCTTCATCGTGTCCCACAGGACGCACGACGGCTCGGCGTCGTCGACGAGCTGCATGAGGTCCTTGTCCGAGGACACGATCACGACGCGCACGCCGGCCGCCTTGGCCGCCCGCGCGTAGCTGGCGATGAGATCGTCGGCCTCGTAGCCGGGATCCTGGACCCGCGCGATGCCGAGGGCGTCGGTCGCCTTGCGGATGAGCTCGAACTGCGGGCGCAGGTCCTCGGGCGCGGGCGGGCGGTTGGCCTTGTACTCGGCGAACATCTCGCGGCGCTTGCCGTCGCCACCGGCGTCGAACACCGCGAGCATGTACTGCGGCGCGAACTCGCGGCGCGCGGCCTGGACCATGCGGCAGAACCCGTGCACCGCGTTGACGGGCGTGCCATCGGGCGCGTTGAGCATCGGCAGGGCGTGGTACGCCCGGAACGCGAAGTTGTAGCTGTCGAAGATGAAGAGGCAGCCGGGCCCGCCCGCGGGTCGCGGCGTGCTCACGATTCCACCGAGGCCTCGGCCTTGAACACCGGCGAGTGCCGACGCGCCTGCAGGAACATGGTCTGCACGATGCTCGTGACCGGGATCGCGAGCAGCGCTCCGACCAGGCCGAACACGTGCTCGCCGGCGATCAGCGAGAAGACCACGATGACGGGGTGGATCTCGGCAGAGTCGCCGATGATCTTGGGATTGAGCACGTTGGCCTCGAGGAGGTGGATGCCGATGATCCACGCCAGGATTCCCAGCGCGGGCCCGAGCTGCATGCCCTGCTCGCCCGAAACCAGCGCGATCGCGATGATCGGGACCGAGGACAAGATGGTGCCGAAGATGGGGATCAGGCTGAACATGCCGGCCATCACGCCGAGCAGGAACGAGTACTTGATGCCGAAGATCATCAGCCCGATGAAGGTGAGCGCGCCGTTGACCAGGCAGATGATGAGCTGACCGCGGACGACGCCGCCGAGGCCCTTGTCCATCCCCTTCCACAGCTCGTCGAAGTCCGTGCGGAACTCTGCCGGGACGAGCGACCGCACGAACCGGACCACGCGCGCCAGGTCGACGAGCGCGAAGCCGGCGACCATGAACGTGATGACGAAGCTGGTGAGGAAGCCGGCGACGCCCTTGACCAGGCTCTGGATCGCCGGGCCGATGAAGCCGGTGAGTTCCTCAGAGCGGGACACCAGCAGTTCGCGGAGCTCGCGGCTGAGATCGGCCTTGGCCGCCGGTGTGGTCGACGGCGTGCCGAGCAGCCACGAGCCGTCGTCGGCCGCGTGGGCCTCGAGCCGTACGCCGTCGAGGTCCACGCGCCACGAGCCGTCCCCGACCGGGTGCATCACGATCTCGTTGGGCGGGGCCGAGGCCGGCGGGACCGCGGCCGGCAGGACCGCGCCGAAGGTGGAGTCGACCCACGCCGAAGCGCGCGGCAGGTAGACCTCGTTCACCTCGGCGATCGTCGCCGGCAGCGTGTCGCGGAGCTTGGCGAGATCCTTGACGACCGCCGGCAGCAGCAGGCCGAAGAACCCGGCGAGCAGGCCGATGATGACGACGTAGGACAGGATCACCGCCATCACCCGGCCGATGCGCGGCTGCAGCCGCGCGACCACGGGGGCGAGTAGATAGACGATGAGGAACGCGAAGACGAACGGCAGCAGGATGCCGCGGAACATCACCGCGACCGCGATGAGGAAGACGAGGAAGCCCCACAGCCGCCAGAAGCGACGCACGGTCGAGTAGAGCGTGTCGCCACGCCTGGGAGGGCTGCCGGGATGACTGCTTTCGTCCACGTCGATGAACCTGCTCGGGCGCGTCTTTTCAGGGCGAGGGGGCGCCGCGGACCAGGGACGGGACCTGGAACCCCGCGCGCATCGTGCCGCGGTTGGCCAGCGAATCCCAGGCCCCGCAGTGATCGCAGCGGAACTTGAACCGCGGCGCGGAGGCGCCGCAGCGGCCGCAGACCAGGGCCGGCGCCTCGACCTCGCGCATGGCCGCCTCGCGGGCGGCGTCGCGCTGGCCGCGGGCGAGTCGCTGGCGCACGAGCGCGAGCGTCGCCAGGGCGCTCCCGGAGGCGACGCGCTCGAGGGCGGCCGCGGCCTGATCCGGGTGCTGTCGCGCGACGAACTCCGACAGGGCGACGACGAGCTCGCTGCTCGCGCTCGCGCGGAGCGTCGCGAGCATCCGCTCGAGCAGATCTTCGACCGGCCCGTGCTCGCTGGCCCACCGCCACGCCTCGGGCACGACGATCGCGGCCGCCGCGGGTGTCGCCTCCCACGCGCGCTGCCACGCCTCGAGGGCCAGCGTGCGCTCGCCCGCCGACGACTCGACCCGCGCGCGCACGGTCCACACGTGGCCGCTGTCGGGTGCGAGCTCGATCGCCCGCTCGGCGAGCTTGCGGGCCTTGCGGTCGTCGCCGTCGGCGAGCGCGACCGCGGCCTGACCGGCGAGCGCGTGTCCCCGCCCCTGTCGGCTCTCGCGGCGGCGGCGGCCCTCGACGAGCTTCTCGTGGCGCTCCCACGCCGCGGCGGCGCGCTCCCAGGCGCCGGCGTGCTCGAGCGCCATCGCCAGCGACTCCAGCGTGGCGACCGACCGCGGCGCGAGGCTGATCGCGCGGACCAACGCGCCGACCGCCGCGCGCTCGTTCCCCTGCGCGAGCAGGTCGCGGCCGAGGCCGACGAGCGCGGCCACCCGCTGATCGGCCGGCAGCGCAGCCGAGGCCAGGACGGTGCGGTGGATCGCCTTGGCCCGATCGATGCGACCGCGGCGGCGATCCAGCGCGCCCAGGGCGAGGAACACCGTCGCGTCGCCGGGCTCGGACTCGGCGAGCTGCTCGAGCTCGATCGCGACGTTGTCGAGGTCGCCCTCGGCCAGCTCGTACAGCACCCGCGAGCGCCGCGCGAAGCTCTCGATCGCGCGGCGGCGCGGCGCCGCCCACAGGTACCCCGCGGCGACGCCGAGGCCGAGCGCGAGCAGGACGGCGACGACCCAGATCACGCGCCACCTCCGATCCGCGCGAGCAGGACGACGACGACCCAGATCACGCGCCACCTCCGAGGTGGTCGTCGGCGTCGTCGCGACCGCGGAGCTGCTCGGTCATCACCTTGCGGCTCCCGGGCTCGACGTGGGCCTCGGCGGCGAGGATCTCGTCCTCCTCGTGCTGACGCAGCGGCAGCGTGCGCAGCTCGAGCACCTCGCGCTCGAGCTCGCGGATCCGCCGCTGCGTGATCGCGGCCGCGCGAATCTTGAACGGAGCCCGCACCGCGAGCGTGCCGACGATTCCGACCGCTGCGACCCAACCAGCGAGCAACACCGCGAGGTTCACCTCGTAGCGGTTCCGCGCGATGGGCTCGAGCAGATCGAGGCGCGGAACGGCGAGCACGATCTCGACCCACGCGGCGTTGGCCTGCAGCATGTTGCTCGCCCAGACGACGCCCACGAGCAGCAGCACGAGACTGACGCCGAGGTAGACCTTGCCCAACACCGACACTGGCGTGCCGGAGCGTAGCAAAGCGTTGTATCCTCGCGCCATGATCCCTGATGTCGTGGAGCATCCGCCCGGGCACGCCCCGTCCACCGCCGCCTCGTCGAGGCACCCGCGGTCCGCGGCGCCCACCGGCGCAGGCCCGCTCGCGCTGCACGTGCTGACCCTCGCCCTCGTCGGTTTCGCGGGCGGATTGGCCTCGGGCGTGGGCTGTGCCACCTCCGACCAGGTGCTCGAGAAGCGGCTGCGCCAAGAGCAGATCGAGGACGGCGGGCCGGTCTGCACGCCGAAGGTGACAGAGGCCTGCTACGAGGGGCCCAAGGGCACCTCCGGGCGTGGGGCGTGCAAGCCCGGCGAGCGGATGTGCTCGGCCTCGGGTCAGTGGGGCGAGTGCAGTAACGCCGTCGTGCCGGCGGCCGAGTCCTGCAACCGCGCCGACGACGACTGCGACGGCATCGTCGACAACGGCTTCGAGCGTGACGGCGCGCTCTGCTTCTTCAAGGGCGCGAAGGGGGCCTGTCGCACGCAGGGCGTGTGGCACTGCGCCGAGGACGGCAAGTCCTCGGCCTGCGACGCGCCGGTGGTGCGCCCCGCCACCGAGACGTGCAACGGGATCGACGACGACTGCGACGGTGCGACCGACGACGACAGCATCCCGAGCGACCAGGCGAGCTGCACCACCGGCAAGGCCGGCGTGTGTGGGCCCGGCGAGAACAAGTGCGTCAACGGCAAGGTCCGCTGCGTGCAGAACATCCAGCCCGGCGCCGAGATCTGCAACAAGCTCGACGACGACTGCGATGGGCGCGTGGACAACGACTGCGTCTCCGAATCCGCCGCTCGCAAACAAGGTGGTTGAGGCCGCGAGCGCGACGCGGATCCACTGATCCGAGGATCAGCGCCGTCGTGATCGCCGAGGGCGACCACGAATCACCGAGCACACCGCCCCACATCGACGACCACGGCCGCGTGCGACCGCTCGTCGCGCCTGGATTGCCCTTGCGGGAAATCGCGGCCGGCCCCTACGATCGGGGTCCGAGCCCCCCGGCTCCAGAGAGCCCTCCATGACGCGAGATTCCCTGAACGACACGCTCGTCGAAGAAGAGCCCACGGATGCAGAGGCCCCACGCCCGAAGGCGTGGCTCATCTCCATCGGATCGGCCGAAGATAACCTCGCGGCGGCCGGGAGAATCATCCAGCTCGACGCCATCCGCACCGTTCGGTTCGGCCGAGACGAGTCGGCCGACGGGCTGTCCCTGGCCGAGTCGGGATCGACGCTGCGCATCGGGATCCCGTTCGGCTGGGTGAGCAGCGAGCACGCCGAGGTGACGCTGCACGACGACGGCGCCGTCGGGCGCTTCACGCTGACCGACCTCGGCAGCCGCAACGGTACGCACGTCGCGGGCGAGCGCATCTCCGGGACGATGCGCCTGCGGCCGGGCGACGTCTTCGAGATCGGCCGCTCGTTCTGGATGGTGCGGGAGATGGGGCTGCGCAACATCGGCGGGCCTCGGCTCTCGGAGCTCGACCCGACGGGCACCGCGAGCCCGCACCTGCACCACATCCACCGCACGCTGCACCGCCTGGCGAAGAGCTCGATCCCCATCGTGCTGCGCGGCGAGACCGGCACCGGCAAGGAGTACCTCGCCCACGCGATCCACCGGACGTCGGGCCGCAAGGGCCGGCTCGTCGTCGCCAACCTCGGTGGCCTGTCGGAGTCGCGGCTCGAGCTGGCGCTGTTCGGCGAGGAGGGGCGCCCCGGCCTGTTCGAGGACGCCGATGGCGGCACCTTGCTGCTCGACGAGCTCGGCGAGCTGTCGGCCAACGTGCAGGCCAAGCTGCTCGTCGCCCTCACCGAGGGCCGAGCGTCCCGCAAGGGCGAGGTGTCGACGCGCAGCTTCGACGTGCGCCTGGTCGCCAGCACGCTGCACGACCTGCAGCGCATGGTCGAGGACGGCCGGTTCCGGCCCGATCTCTACTCGCGGTTGTCCGGGTTCGTCGCCGAGCTGCCGCCGCTGCGATCGCGCCGCGAGGACATCGGCATGCTCGCCCGCGCCTTCGTGCAGGACCTCCAGCGCGAGGGCCGACCGACGCGGCTCACATCGAACGCGTTCCGCCGCCTCCTCCGCGGCGCGTGGCCCTTCAACGTCCGTCAGCTCCGCCAGACCCTGGGCACGGCGGCGCTGCTCGCCAGCGGCGACGGCACGATCACGGCCGACGCGCTCGCCGAGGTCCTCGAGCACGACGACGGCCTGCCCGAGAACCCGGACGAGGTCCGGACGCTCCGCGACGAGCTCCTGCGGAGCCTCGCCCGCTGCTCCGGCGACCCCGAGCGGATCGCGAAGGAGATGAACCGCTCGACGGTCCAGATCCAGCGCTGGCTCGAGCGGTTTGCGATCAGCTCGGAGAGCTTCAAGTAGTGGGGGAAGAGGCCGAACGCAGAGCGTTCGGCCTCCCCCCACTCCGTGCCCGTGCCCGTGCCCGTCCCCGACGCCCCTACTCCTCCAGCGCCGCGAGCTCCCGGCCGAGCTCCGGATGCCCCGCATCCTCCTCGAGCCCGCGCCGCAGCATCGCCTTCGCCTTCGGCTTCTCCTCGAGCATCACGTGCGCCCGCGCGAGCCCGATGTAGATGTCGCCGCGCCGCAGCAACCCGGACTGATCCGCGTTCTGCAGCAGCATCGTGCGGTAGATCTTCAGCGCCTCGCGCCACTGCAGATCGCTCTCGTACAGCACGCCGAGCGTCATCAACGTCTCGACGTTCGTCGTGTCGACGCGGTAGGCCTCCTGGAGGAACTCGCGCGCGCGCTCGCGGTTCTCGCGGCGTAGCGAGATCTGGGCGAGCCGGGTCAGGTACGCGGCGAGCACCTTGCTGCGCTTGCCCCGACGGCCGACCTCGACCAGCCAATTGTACATGCCCTCGGCCTCGTCGTAGCGCTCGGCCGCGAACAGCGAGTTCGCGATCCGCCGGTTGATCTCCGGGTCGTCCTGGACCTCTTGATAGATCGGCGCCAACGCCCGCAGCGCCGCCTCGGGCTCGCCGAGCCGCTCGAGCACGAGGTCGACCCGCTCGAGCACCAGGGCCCTGCGCGCCGCCGGATCGCGCTGCTGCTTCTCGAGCGCCTCGAGCAGGCTCGCGACCGCGTCCCACCGCTCCTGCTTGCGCGACAGCGCGAGCAGCTCGGCACCGGCCGCCTCGTTGCTCGGGTCGAGGGCGAAGGCCAGCTCGAGGTGCTTGCGCCGCAGCTCGAGGTCCGCGCCGGCGAGCCGCGCCAGGCGCAGGTGCAGCTGCGCCCCCGCAGGCCCCTGGGGCTGCAGCTCGACCGCCTGCTGCAGCTTGATCCGCATCGCCCCCTCGTCGCCGCGCGCCTCGTAGACCGCCGCCAGCGCGAGGATCGCCGGGATGTACCCGGGCTCGAGATCCAGCAGCTCGTCGAGGATCTGCTGGGCGCGCTCCGAGTCGTCGAGCCGCTCCGCGAGCAGCTCGGCCAGCGTCGACGACGTCTGCCGGTACCCGTCGACGTTGCCCCCCTGTCGGAGCCGCTCGCGCCGCTCCTCGAGGAGCTGCGCGAGATCGACGAAGCTCTCCTCGCGCCGCAGCAGCCGCTCGAGCCCCGCGTCGGCGGTGGCGTGCCCGGGCTGCTCGACGAGGATCTGCCGCAGCCGCGCGATCGCGTCGATCGGATCGTTGAGCCGCTCCTCCGACACGCGCGCGAGCTGCTCGAGCACGTCGACGCGCTCGCCGCCGTCGCAGACCTCGAGCTTGCGCTCGAGGTTCTCGCGCACGTCGTCCCAGCGCTCGAGCCGCTGCAGCAGCGTGTCCAGCTCCTCGATCGCCTCGCGATCGCTGGGGTCGTCGGCAATCGCGTCGTTGAGCACCGCGACCGCGTCGTCGGGGCGGTCGAGCTGCTCGACCCACACCCGCGCGAGCTTGCGACGCAGCGACTGCCGCTCGGCCGCGTCGGACGTGAGCATGATGCGCCGCCCCATCGCGTCGACCAGGCGCGCCTGGTCGCCCTGGGCCGCGAGCAAGGCGAGCATTCGCTGCCATCCCGGGCCGTTGTCCTCATCGGCCTCGAGCAGGCGCTGCAGGGCCTCGAGCGCGGCCGCGGGGTCACGCAGCTGGTGCTCGGCCAGGCCCGCAGCCTCGGCCCACAGGGCCGCCTGCCGCGTCGGGTCGGGCTCGTGCTCCGCGGCGCGGACGATCGACCGGTACTGATCCGGTGCATGCCCGCTCGCGCGGGCCGCCGCGACCGCGAGCTCGATGGCCTCGGCGCGATCGGGCTCGGCCGCGATCGCGGCCTCGAGCAATCCGAGTGCGACGTCCGGCTGCCCCAACGTGCGCAGGTACAGCGTCGCGGTGGGCACGGCGAGGGCGACGGGGAGCTGCCCCCGGTCCTTGCCGGCCTCGATCGCCCGGCGCAGCACATCCCCCACCTCGGGCCCGAGCGGACCGGTCGCGTGGGCGAACACCCGCTCGGCGACCATCGGCGACTCCGGGTCCATCGCGAGCAGCTCGCCCCACGCCCGCAGCGCGAGCTCCGGTCGGCCGCCGCTACCCTCGTAGAGCCCCGCGAGCTGCTCGAGCAGACGCGCCCGCTCGGCGCCCGTCGCGTTGCGCAGGCGCGCCTCGACCACGCGGGTCGAGCCGGCGTGATCGTCCTGCGACTGGTACGCCGACGCCAGCGCGTCGAGCAGCGCCGGCGAGGCGTCCGTCCCGTCGCCGAACAGCCCCTCGAGGCCGCGCAGGGCCGCGGGCGCCCGCGTCATCTCGAACGCGTCGTGGAACGACTCGAGCGCGCCGTCCCGATCGCCGGTCTGGATCTGCAACTCGCCCAGGCGCACCAGGGCATCGGCGCGATCGGCATCGTGCGTGCCGAGCCGCGTCAGCTCGCGCAGCGCGTGGGCGACCGCCGCGTTGTTGCCGGCGCTGCGACCGAGCCGCTCGACCCGCGCGCACATCTCGATCGTGCCCAACCCATCATCGAGCAGCGGCTCGAGGATCTCGAGGGCGCGCTGGGGCTCGCCGAGGATCTCCTCGCACAGGTGCGCGGCGTAGGTCGCCAGGGCCACGCGCGCCGCCGGCTCGCGCTCGATCTCGGCAGACTTCGATCGCAGCGACTCGGCGTGCTCGGCCCCGCGGCCGAGCTGCACGGCGAGGCGCCCGCCCTGCTCGAGCACCGACGGCAACGACGCGTCGTCCGAGACGTCGATGAGCGAGATCCAGGCCGCGAGCGCCCCCTCGGGCTGCTCGAGCCGCTCGAGCCGCAGCTTCGCGAGCATGCGCAGCGCGACCTGTCGTGCGGCGGGATCGTGGGAGAAGGCGACGCGCGCCTCCCAGACCTCGGCCAGCTCGCGCCAGCGTCCGGCGGCCTCGAGCCGGTCGAGCACGAGGGCCGACGCGGCCTCGTGGCTGCCCTCGTCCTTCGCCAGCGCGGTGACGTCCGCGAGCGCGCCGGTCGACGCCGGCAGCCACTGGAACACCTTCTCGTAGGCGCCCAGCGCCGCGGGCACGTCGCCGAGGACGCCGGCCTGCAGCCTCGCGATCTCGAGCCACAGCCCCGCCCGCTCGGCGTCGCTGCGCGCCAGGTCGGCGCGGCGCTCGAGCACCTGCGCGGCCTCACCCTGCCGCGACTGCGCGAGCAGGGCGTCGGTGAGCTGCACCAGCGCCTCACCGTCCTCGCCGGCCTCGGCGAGCAGCGCGTGCAGCACGTCGATCTCGGCCGAGCGATCGTCGGCGGCGCGGTGCAGCGCGGCGAGCCGCAGCCGCAGCGCCCGACGATCGACGCCCGGATCGCTGGCCTCGATCTGCCGCTCGACGATGTCGATGAGCTCGGGCCGGGCGCCGCGGCGCTCGTAGGCCCGCGCGAGCCGGGCGAGGGCCTCGGCATCGGCGGGCTCGAGCTCGAGCACCTCGCGCCACGTCGCCTCCGCGTCGTCCGCACGCTCGAGCGCGTCGTCGTGCAGGATCGCGAGCCGCCGCAGCAGGCCGAGCCGCTCGCGATCGTCGACGGTGAGCACCGCCCGGCGACGCAGCACCTCGGCGAGGGCCGCATGATCGTCGCCGCGCAGCAGCGCCGCATCGAGGGCGGCCAGCGCGTCGGCGCGCTCCGGATCGAGCTCGAGGGCCGCCCGCAGGTGATCGCCCGCCGCCGCGAAGTCGCCGGCCGCGTGCCGCAGGCGTGCGGCCCACACCAGCAGGTCGACCCGGCGATCGCGATCCGTCGCCAAGCCCTCGGCTGCGGCCGCGGCCACCAGTGCATCGGCCAGCTCCCGCTCGAGCTGCAGCACGCCCGCCATCCGCGTCGCGAGCTCGTCGAGCCGCGCCAGCGCGGCCTCGGGACCGGGCTCGGCGAGGGCCCGCAGTAGCGCCTCGAACCCCGCGCCCGCGGTGTCCTGCGCGCGGCTCTGCAGCGTCGCGATCTCGAAGTACAGATCGTGGCGCGCCTGCGGGTCGGTGGTGTGCGCGAGCTGCCACTCGTCGATCTCGACCAGGCGCCGCGAGTTGCTCGCGCGCTCGTAGATCGGCCGCAGCAGCCCCAGCACCCGCGGCCGCATCGCGCTCTTGCCCTGGGCGATGCGCTCGAGCATCGCGACCGCGTCGCGCTCGTCGGGCGCGTCGGCGAGGACGTTCTCCAGCGTATCGACCGCCCCGTCGTCGTCGCGCAGCGGCCCCTCCTGCAGCTCCGCGATCCGCAGGGCGACGCGGTGGCGGTCCTCCTCGTGGGGCGTCCGCGCGATGCGATCGCGCAGCGCATCGAGGAGCTCGGCGTGGCGACCGGTGTCGCCGAGGATCTGCTCGTACCGCGAGCGGGCGATCTCGTGGTCGGGCCGGATCTCGAGGATGCGCTGGTAGGCCCGCGCCGCCTCGGCCGGATCGTCGAGCAGCTCCTGGGCCAGCGTCGCGAGCTTGCGCAGCAGCTCGATCTGCCGATCCTCGCTGGGGTTGCGATCGACCTCGGCCCAGTAGGCGCGCGCCAGATCGGCCCACGCCTCGCCCTGCGTCAGGGCGACCTCGAGCTGGGCGAAGAAGTTGCCCTGCTCGGGACGGGTCGCCAGCAGCCGCTGATACAGCGGCACGGCGCGCATCGGCCGTCGCAGCGTCCCGGCCCACAGCTCGGCGGCGTCGCGGATGATGGCGAAGATCTCGTCGCTGTCGTCGTCGGCCGCGTCCTCGGTGACGTACGTCGTGAGCAGCTCGGCGTAGCGCTCGGTCGCGTCGAGCACCCCCGCGAGCCGTGAGAGCTGATCGCGGACGTAGCGGTTGCTCGGTTGCTCGCGGAACAGCCGCGTGTAGCTGTCGAAGGCGCGGTCGAGGTCCTCGAGCTGCTCCTCCTCGATCTGCGCGATGCGCAGGAGGATCTTGCCGCGCGCGGTGTCGTCGGCGGCGTCGGCCAAACGGATCTCCTGGATCTGGATCAGGCGCGGCCAGTCGCCGACGGAGGCGAACACCGGCTCGAGCAGCTCGGCCACGCGGCCGCGCATGCTCGGGTCGGCGAGGTAGCGCCCCAGCGCCTCGGTGGCGACCGCGTGATCCGGATCGAGGCGCAGCGCCGTCGACAGGTGGCGGATGCCGGCCTCGGCGTCGTCGAGCTTCTCGCCGAGCAGGTGGCCGAGGCGCAGGTGGGTGTCGACCGCCGCACGACCGGACTGACCCGCGAGCTTGCGGCCGAGGTAGACCGCCAGCTCGCGCCAGCGACCGGTCGCCTCGTACAGCGGCTCGAGGGCGGACTGCACCTCGGCGCGCGCGATGCCCTCGGACGACAGCCGCTCGTAGAGCCGGATCGCGTCCTCGGGGCGCTCGAGCTGCCGCCGCATGAGGTCGGCGGCGCGCATGAGGTAGGCGTCGCGCAGCGTCGCGTCGGTGGTCCGATCGGCGCGCGCGGCCAGCAGGTTGGCGAGCGCCTCGTGCTCGCCCTGTTGCAGGTAGATCCGCTCGAGCGCGTCGGCGGCCTCGACGTCGCCGGGCGCCAGCGCCAGCACGCGCTCGTAGGCCGAGCGGGCGTCGTCGAGGCGCCCCAGGCGATCGAGCGCGACCTGGCCCATCGACCGCAGCACCCGCTGCTGCAGCTCCGACTCGAGGATGTGATCGACGGTGGCCGAGTAGGCCGCCAGGAGCCCCTCGGCGCGATCGGACTCGGCGCCGAGCGCCTCGACCTTGGCGAGGATCTCGGCGAGCTCCGGCTGGTCGGCGGCCTCGGTCATCGCCTCGCACAACACCCCGAACGCGCGGTCGGGATCGCCGATCCGCTCCTGTTGCGTCTTCGCCACCCGCATGAGCGCGGCGAGCCGACGCCGGCCCGACGGCTGCTTGCGCGCCTGCAGCTCCTCGAGCGCCACCAGCTCGGGCCAGTTCTGCTCGGCCTCGTACAGCGGCATCAGGATCCGGATCGCCCGCTCGCGGGTGTCGTCGCCCTCGACGTAGCGACCGACCTCGGCCCGCGCGCCCGCGTGCGTCGGCGACAGGTCGAGCACGCGCTTCAGCAGATCGAGCGCATCGTAGCCGCGGCCGAGCCGACGACCGACGACGTTGGCGGTGCGCGCGAGCAGCTCGACGCGCACCGGATCGCTGTCGGCCAGGGCGACGAGGCGGCGCAGGCCGTCGTCGACGTCGGCCCAGCGCTCGAGCTTCTCGTTGATCGCGACCAGGGCCCCGAGCGCGACGATGGTGTCCTCGCGCCCGGCCTTCACGTCGAGGATCGACTGGAACGCCGACAGCGCGCGCTGCAGATCGCCGAGCTGGTCCCGCTGGATCTCGCCGATCTGGCGGTAGATCGTCGCGCGCACCCGCGGATCCGCGGTGACGCCGATGCGGTGCTCGAGCACGTCGCACAGCCGCTCCCACTCCTGCTCCTCGAGGAACAGCCGCTCGAGCGCGTCCAGGGCGGTGAGGTTGCCGGGCACGAGGTCGAGGACCTCGCTGTAGGTCATCGCCGCGCCGACGCGATCGCCGAGCTGCTCCTGGATCTCCGCGATCTCGAGGCGGATGCGGACACCCGCGTCGTCGGAGCTGACGAAGCGCAAGAGGGCCCGCTTGGCCTCGACGAGCGCAGGCCCGTCGCCCGACTCGAGGTGCAGGCGGCACAGGGCCTCGACGCAGCGCTGCGCGAGCGCGACGTCGGGCGGATCGAGCGCGAGCAGATCGGACCAGGCCTTCCGCGCGGCGTCGGGGTCGCGGAGCTTGCCGTCCTGCAGCTCGGCGATCCGCCGCAGCAGGCCGATGCGCAGCGAGGTGTCGGTGCCGACCTGGTCGAGCGCGTCGCGCCAGGTGGTGACGAGATCGGCATAGGCGCCGAGCTCGAGCCCGAGGCGCTCGACCTCGTTGCGCGTGTCGGCCCGCCGGGCGTCCATCGCGTAGGCCTCGCGGGCCGTGGCGAAGGCGCCGTTGCGATCGCCCATGTCGATCTCGAGCAGGCGCACGACCTCGAGCAGGTGCGTGATCGCCTGGTCGATCGAGCCTTGGTTCTCGGCCTGCTCGCGGCGGATCGACAGCACGCGGATGCGCCCCGCGTGGTCGCCCGACCGGATGTAGACCGGCTCGAGCATCGCCGCGGCGGCGAGCTGGACCTCGGACACCCCGAGCAGCTCCTCGAGCAGGGCCCGCGCCGACGCATTGTCGGGATCCTCGCCGAGCACCTGGCCGAGCAGATCGGTGGCCCCGTACGCGTCGCCGAGCTCCTGCATGCGGAGCGTCGCGCGACGGACGGTGAGGCCGCGTGCGCGCGCCGGATCGCGCTCGAGCTCGGCCCAGCGACCGAGCGCCTCCTCGAGCTTGGCCAGCTCGCTGCGGGTCTGCCCGCGCTCGTACATCTCGACGAGCAGCTCGAGCGTCGGCAGATCGTCCGGGATCAGGTCGAGCAGCTCCTCCGCGGTCGCGATCGCGGTGGCGCGATCGTCGAGCTCGGTGCGCGAGAGCTCGATGATCCGCGAGAGCAGCTGCTTCTGCTCGCGCTGGTTGAAGGTCACGTCGGCGCGGCGGCGGTACAGGTCGCGCAGCGCCCCGTGGCCCTCGCGCGCCCGCAGCAGGGCCTCCAGGGCCTCGTACGCGCCCTGGTGGGTCTCGTCGGCGCCGAGCACCTCGAGGTACGCGGCCTCGGCCTCGGCCGGGCGGCCCAGGCGATCGCGCAGCAGCGCGCCGTGCTCGAGCAACAGATCGCGGCGCAGCGCGGCGCGCTCGCGGCCCAGGGTGCGGCCCTCGGCCGCCGCGGCGGCGACCTCGTCGGCGAGCCCGCGCAGCACGTCGGCGTAGGCCGCGGCGACGTCCTGCGGGCGGCCGAGGTCGTTGCCGAGCCGGGCCAACAGCTGCCGCGCCTCCCACTGCTGCGGATCGAGGCGGAACAGCTCGCCGCGGATGCGCAGCGCGTCGACGCGGCGCTCGGGCATCTGCTCGTAGATCGCCGCGAGCTGCTCGAGCAGGCCCGAGCGCGTCGCCGGATCCTCCTCGGCGGCGACGATGACCTCCATCGCCTCGGCCTCCTTCGCCCGGTCTTCGACACGGCGATAGAACGGCAGGAGCCCGCGCATGATCGGCAGCGCGCTGCTCGGATCGGCGGCCCGCAGCGCCTCCAAGGCCGCGACGGCGCGGCGGTGATCGGGCTCGAGCTCGAGCACCGCGAGGAAGCCCGCGGTCGCCTGGGCCGGATCGGCCAGCCGCGCGCCGCGGATCTCCGCGAGCTCGAACACCAGCGGCACGCGTCGCGCAGCGGTGCTCTCGCGGGCGAGCTTGCGCTCGAGCACGTCGGCGAGATCGGCCCAGTTGCCGCGGTTGCGATGGATCCGCGCCAGCGCATCGAGGGCGCCCGGCTCGTCGGACGCCAGCGCCAGGATCGCGGTGTGGGTCGCCACGGCCGCGTCGAGATCGCCGAGCTGCTCCTCTTGGAGCCGCGCCAGCGCGCGCAGGGTGCCGAGGCGCGCGGCGTCGTCCTGCTCGACCTCGAGCCGCCGCCGGAACACGTCGGCCAGATCATCCCAGCGCCGCGTCGAGGTGTAGATGCCCTCGAGCGCCGACATGGCCGCGGCGTTGTTCGGATCGAGCGTGATGATCCGTCGGTAGTAGCGCTGCGCGTCGTCGGGCTTCGACAGCTTGTCGCGCGCGACCGCGGCGAGCTTGTCGAGCAGCACGAGGCGCTCGTCGTCGGCGACCGCGGGCGCGGCGATGCGCTCCTCGAACATGCGACTCAGCTCGTCCCAGCCGTCGGCGCGCTCAGCCGCGCGCTCGAGGCTCTCGCGCAGGGCGACCGCCGTCGGCCGCAGCCGGTACGCCTCGGCGGCCCACTGCATCGTCAGCGCCGGCGAGGCCAGCTTCTCGTCGGCGACGGCGCGCAGGGCCTCGATGATCTCGAGCCGCGCGTCGTCGTCGGTGGCCGCGCGCAGCAGGACCTCGAGGGTCCCGAGCAGGCGCGCCCAGTTGCGCTGCTCGCGGTAGATCGGCACCAGCTCGCGGGCGACCTCGATGTTGTCGGGCTGGATCGCGAGCGTGCGCTCGAGGGCCCGCAGCGCCCGCTCGGGCTGCCCGAGCGCGTCGCGGCACAGCGCGGCGACGCGGCGGTACAGCACCACGCGCGCCTCGGTGTCGGCGAGCCGGTCGGCGGCGCTCTGCAACACCTCGACGACATCGGCCAGCCGCCCCTGCGAGGCGAACAGCGCCTGCAGATCGTCCCAGCGCCCCTCGGTGACGTAGGCGTCGCGGAGCCGTCGGATCGCGCGCTCGTGCCCGGGCTGCAGGCGCAGCAGTTCGGCCCACACCGTGATCGCGTCGGCGCGGCTCTGCAGTCGATCGGAATAGAGGTTGCCGAGCGTGACGAGCAGCGCGCCGACGCTCGAGGCGTCCGCGCGGGCGATCTGGCGGTGGAGGATCTCGGCGGCGTCGGCCCACCGGCTCTCGCGCTCGTACAGGCGCAGTAGGCCCGTCAGCGCCGACGGGTGATCGTCGTGGTGGGCGAGCACCTCGTTGTACGCGACGATGGCCTCGCGGCGATCGCCGAGGCGCTCCTCGGCGAGGCTCGCCAGCTCGAGCCGCAGCGCGAGGGCAGCGTCGCCCTCGAGCTCGGCGAGCTCCTGGCGGCGCAGCGCGATCAGGGCGCGGAAGTCCCGGCGC
This sequence comes from Deltaproteobacteria bacterium Ga0077550, assembly GCA_001464385.1. GTDB lineage: Bacteria > Myxococcota_A > Polyangia > Nannocystales > Nannocystaceae > Xiheibacterium > Xiheibacterium aquaticum. Next base: position 57,078 of record LNFB01000159.1, read on the forward strand.
TGCTCGTGGATCTTCGCCAGCAGCGCGCGGGTCGGCACGTCGCGGGGCGCCAGCTCGAGGACCGCCTGCAGCGGCTCGAGGGCGCGCTGCGGGTTGCCGAGCTGCTCGAGCCAGATCTCGGCCACGCGGCGCAGCAGCTCGATCTGCCGCGGCTGGTCGCCGGCCTCCTTGGCGGCGGCGATGCGGCGGCCGAACACGCCGAGCAGATCGTTGGTGCGGCCGGCCTTCGCGTAGGTGTCGGCGAGCGCCTCGAGGCTGGCCTCGTGCCACGGATCGACGTCGAGGATCCGCTGCAACGTCGCCAGCGCCATCGTGTCGAGCTTGAGCTTGTCGCGGTACAGGCCCGCGACCTCGAGCAGCTTCTCGATGCGCTGCGACGCCGCCTGCGGGCCGTCGCCGAGCCGCTCGATCTCGTCCTTCTGCAGCTCGACCAGCGCGGTCCACTTGCCGGCGGCGCGATACAGCCGCTCGAGTGCCGCGGAGGCCCGCGGGTCGTAGCCGTCCTCGCGGATCACCGAGCGCCAGGTCTCGATCGCACGGTCGGCGCCGCCGGCTTGGGACTCGGCGAGCGTCGCGACCTCCTCGGCCAACGCGAAGCGCAGGTCGGAGTCCCGCGTGGCGCGACGGGCCTGGATCAGCACCTGCACGAGCTGCGCGGCGCCGGCCTCGCCCGCGAACAGCTCGCGGTAGTAGCGGAGCACCTCGGGGTGGGACGCATCGGTGCGGCGGACTCGGCGGAAGTACGGCTCCGCGAGGCTCGCCTGCCCCGACAGCCGCCACAGCGCGACCCCGGCGACCAGCGCGACCTCGTTGCCCGCGTCCTCGCGCGGGGCCCGGGCGGCGATCGCCTTGGCGGTGTCGATGACCTCCGCGGACGCGACGCCGTCGAGCAGCATGCGGCCGAGCAGGCGCGCCGCGGCCTCGCCCGAGGCCGGCTCGTCCTTCGCCTGCAATCGGGCCGTCGGGAGATCGATCCCTTCGCATGCCACCGCGAGCGCCTGCTGCGTGGTGGAGTCGTCGACACGGAGATGATCGAGCAAAGCGGTGCGCGCGTCGGCCATGGGGTCGTCGATCCTCGGTGGCCACTGCCGTCGGTTGCCCGATCGGCCCGGCCGGGGTGGGTCGCAAGCGTAAAGGTCCGCACGGGCGCGTTCAACGGGCGGGCGTCGAACGCCGCCATCCCGTGCTCAGCGCGGCCGGCAGAACGCGGCGAGCACCACGGCCGCGGCCGCCGAGACGTTCAGCGACGCGAGCTGGCCGGCCCGCTCGATCGTGACCTGGAAGTCGCAGAGCTCGCGGGTCAGCCGGCGCAGGCCCGCATGCTCGCCGCCGAGCACGAGCACGAGCCGACGGGGCAGCTTGTCGGGCGCGGCGGCCTCGTGCAACGGCATGCCCCCCTCCGCGACCGCGCCGACGATCCACATCTCGGCGTCGCGGCACTGGCCGAGGGCCCGCGCGAGGTTGACGACCTGCGCCATCGCGACCCGCTCGGTCGCGCCCGCGGAGGCGCGCACGGCCGCCGGCGACAGCGGGGCCGTGCCGTCCTTGGGCCAGAAGACGCCGCCGGCCCCGAAGAACTCGGCCGACCGCAGGATCGCCCCGAGGTTGTGCGGATCGACGACGCCGTCGAGGGCGACGAGGATGTCCGGCGCGGGGGCGAGGAGGTCCTCGAGGTCGACGAGGGCGGGCGGGGTCGCGACGGCGACGACGCCCTTGGTCGGGCCGTCGACGCTGACGCGGGCGAGCGTGGGCGCATCGACCACGCGGATCTCGATGCCGAGGTCCGCGGCCCGGGCGACGACCGGCTCGTCGCGGCGGTGCTCGAGGACGAGGATGCGGCGTACGCGGCCCGGCGCCGCGTCGAGGAGCTCGGCGATCGCACGGCCGCCGGCGACGACGTGGTTGCCGTCGCTGCCACCACGACCACCACCGCCGCCACCGCCACCGCTGCTGGGGGCCTGGCCGTCGCGGCGCTTCTGCCCTGGATCACGGCGCGGCTTGGACAACGAGCCTGCCCCCCTGCACCTTCACGAGGACGACCGGGGCCTCGCGGGCCTCCGCGCCGTCGTAGGCCAGGCTCAGCGCCCGATGGACGAGCAGGGCCTGGTCGGGGGGAGGCACGCCCTCGGCCGCCCGGTACGCGGCCGCAAAGGACTCGGCCGCCGGGGTCGTGGCCGCCGTGGGCGCGACGATCATGTTCGCCAGGACGTCGTGCCCGGCCCCGGCCTCGACGTCGGAGATGCCCTCGGCGGTCGCGAGGACCAGGGGACCGCCCTTCGATCCTGGGCCCTTGCCGTCGCGCGCGAGCTGGCGGACCAGCATCTCGGTGCGCGAGGCCTGATCGGCGACGAGCACGGCGGTGCGCGCGTCGAGGGACTTCACGATCGGATCGGTGAAGGCGGCGAAGCTCGTGGTGTCGAGGGGATACACGATGAGCACCGGCGCGTTGGCCTTGCCGAGCCGCGCGATCGCGGCGGCCTGGGCCCGCTTGCCATACGTGCTGTCGGGCGCGAACACGATGACGCGCTTGGCGTCGCGCGACACGGCGACGTCGACGAGGGCCGCGACGCGGCGCTCGAGGGTCGGGGCCGCGCCGGTGACGTCGCCCACGGGCTCACCGGGCGTGAGCACGCGGACCGACGCGCCCAGCCGTGCCCGCGCCGCGCGGACGGCCGCGGGCCCGATCGGCCCGACGATCACCGTCGCGCCGCTGGCGACCAGCGCGGCCGCACCGTCCGCGGCCGCGGCCGCGTCGGCCCCCGCGTCGTGCCACAGCACCTCGCCGATCTGCGGGTGGCTCGGGCCGAGCAGCGCGACCGTGGCGGTGGCGGCCGCGAGCTGCGTGTCGGCGAGGGCCGCGAGCGGCCCGGTGCGCGGCAGCAGGATCCCGATGCGCTGCGGCGCGGCCCGGCACCGGGAGATCCACGGCGCAGCGTCGGCCGGCACGCCGAGCCCCGCGAGGCCCTCGAGGCACGCCCGCGCGGCGCCCTGCTCTGCGGCGGCCGCGAGCGCGGTGGCCTTGGGGCCGAGCGTGGTCGCGAGCGCGGCGGCGCGGCGCTGGGCGAAGGCCGCGGCGGCGTCGTCGACCTCGATCGTCGCGCGCCACCGGACCAGGGCCGCGAGCGCCTCGGGTCGACCGGCGCGATCGAGGGCGATCGCCCGCAGCGCGGCCTCCTCGCTCGGGATCAGCACGCCCTCGCGCCGCAGCGCGGGCTCGTCGATCGCGGCGAGGGCCCGGGCCGCGTCCCCGCTGCGGACCAGGGCGCGCGCGCGCACGAGGGCCAGGGCCGAGATCGCGTCGGGCGGTGACTCGGGGGTCGACGCGGCGAGGACCTGATCGACCATCGAGATCGCCCCGGCGTCGTCGCCGTTGACGTAGGCGTGCTGGGCCTTGGCGTGGACGCCCCACAGGCGCAGCTCGAAGGGCGGGCCCGCGGACAGCAGGCGATCCGCCGCCGCCGCGGTCGCGGCCGATCCGGCGTCCGCGGCCACGGCAGCCTGCAGCTCGGACCACGCGTCGGCGAAGGCGGGGTCGACCTCGGTGGGTGCCCCGCGGAAGTCCCCGAGGTACCGCGGCGCCTGGGTCCCGTCGCCACCTGCGCGGGTCGTGCGACAGCTCGGGATCGCCAGGGTCACCAGGGCGGCCAGGACGCATCCCCGCCGCCGCGCTCGTCGTGCCAGCACACGCATGCGCGCCCACCATAGGCGGGGGTGCACCGCGGGGGGAAAAGAGTGGCGCATCGGAGCCGTCGGGGATCCTCCGGCGCCATGGTATATGAACCGGCGCATGAGCGGACGCGACGAGCAGGACGCCCCCGACGCCGGATTCGGCGAGTCGAGCCGCTATGCGGCGCACCTCGACCGGGGCTGGGCGCTGCTCGACCGCGGCGATCTCGAGGCCGCACGCACCTCGGTGCAGCACGCGCAGGACGTCCGCCCCGACGACCCCGACGCCGCGCTGCTCCTCGGCGCGATCGCGCTGGCGGAGGGCAACGCGACCGAGGCGCTGCGCTGCTACGACCGGGCGATCGAGCTCGACCCCGAGTACCTCGAGCCCTACGCCGCGGCCGCGGCCGTGTGCCTCTACGATCTCGACGACGCGGTCCGGGGCCTGCGCTACGCCACCGAGGCCCTCGAGGTCGAGGACCTCGCGCCGCTCGAGCTCATCGATCTGAACCTGCTGGCGGCCGAGTGCGAGCTGGTCGGCGACGACATCCGCGGCGCGCACGAGCGCCTCTCGGGCCTGCCGGAGACCGCGGTGCTCGAGGCCGCGCTCGAGCTGGCGAGCGCCGGCGGCGAGGTCGGCCCCGACGACGATCCGGTCCGCGTCGCGGCCCACGAGTTCCTCGCGCTCGACGGCGAGGGCGAGCTGCTCGAGGACGAGGAGCGCGTCGAGCGGGGCCAGCGGGCGTTGGGCCTCGCGCTGCGGCTGTCTCAGCTCCGCATGGATTCCCGGCTCGAGGCGCCCGCCCACGATCTCCTGCGCAAGCTCGTCGAGTGGTTCCCGCGGGATCCCGAGGGGTGGAGCCTGCTGGCCGAGATCGAATTCCGTCGCAAGGATCTCGCCGAGTCCGCGCGCGCCGGCACGAAGACGCTCGAGCTCGACACCGAGGCGCCCCTGCCCGACTTCGTGCCCTCGCCCGCGGTGGTGCACCGACGCATCGTCGGCACGCTCGCGCACTGCGGCGAGGCGAAGCTCGCGGCGCTCGTCGAGCGCGAGCGGGCGCCGGTGATCCTGGTCCGCGATCTGCCGCCGGTGGAGCTGGTGCTCGAGGGCACCAGCCCGCGCGTCGCCGTGATCGCGACGGCGGCTCGGGATCCGGATCCGGACGCGGACCCCGATGTCGCGCCGACGCTCACGGGGCTCGTGGTGTATCGGAAGAACCTCGCGCGGTTCGTGCGGGACGCGGATGGGTTCGACGAGGAGCTGCGGTACGCGGTGCTCGACGAGCTGGCGTTGTTCTTCGGGTTGTCGGCGCGGGCGCGGCGGAACCTCGGGTTGGATCCGTCGCTGGCTCCCGAGCCGCCGGTGCGGGGCGATGAGTCGCTGATCGACGCGAAGCCGCGGCGACGCAAGGGTCTGGCGCGCAAGCGGAAGGACTGAGGCGGCGGACTCGGGCGTCGGCCGCGGCCATCGCCGCATTCGTGCGGCATGCGGATCGAATGGTGCCTGGGGAGGGACTCGAACCCTCAACCTGCCGGGTCTGAGCCGGCCGCCTCTACCAGAATTGGGCTACCCAGGCATGGGTGGACGGAGAGGGATTCGAACCCTCAACCTCGTGGCTCTCGACCACGCGCCTCTACCAATTGGGCCATCCGTCCAGAGCTCTCGGTGCGGCGTCGAGGATTCGAACCTCGGACCTCCCGATTCGTAGTCGGGTGCTCTCTCCGCTGAGCTAACGCCGCGAGGATTCGCGCGCAGCCGAGGCGGTGCGTACGACGACGCGCTATGACGCGAGTCGTCGCATGCAGGCCCAGACACGCGCGAGCGCTCGCCGAGGCCGTCACGAATGGACGGCTTCGAAGGCTCTCGTTGCCCTGAACTCGCCGAATTCAGCCCCGCAGGGGGCTCTCACTCGCCCAACTGGCGAGTCACGCCACGCTACGAAGGCGCAGCCCGGTCACGCGCAGGCGTCGAAGCAGCCGACGGCCGCGCGTACGCTGGCTGTGATAGTGCCTGCCCATGGGCCACATCTGTGTCGCCGGGGTCACCTTTGCCATCGAGCGCGCCGTGATGGTCGCGTACCACTGCGCGTCGCCGGAGGCCGACTGGAATCTCGCGCTCGCGCGTGAGGGGCGTTCGCTGTGGCTGGCCGGCACCGTCGTGCCGGGACCGACCACGATCGATGCGCTCGACGAGGCGGAGGTCTCCGTCGACCTGCGGTCGCTCGACGAGGTGATCGGCGAGCTGCTCGGTCGCGCGGTCACGCTCTATCCCAACGGGCAGCTCGTGTGTGCGCTGAAGCTTCGGCTCGCACGGACTCCGCGGGGTGTTCGGTTCGCGGGCGAGTGCGAGTGCGACTGGGACCGCGAGCTCGGCACGTTCGAGGCGGCGGGACCGATCGCATTGGCGATCGAGCTCGACGTCGAGGTCGAGGCGCTCCATCCGGGGCGCCTGCCCTGAGGGGCTGCGGTATCTGCGGACCGAGGTCCGCGCCGAGGTCGCCCGCCTGCGCGAGCAGCTCGCCCCCGACGAGCGTTCCCTGATCATCCTGCGCCTGGATCGACGGCTGTCGTGGGACGCGATCGCACGGATCCTCGCCGAGGACGCCGAGCCGGACGCGGAGGCCCTCGAGCGTGACGCGGCGCGGCTTCGCAAACGCTACGAGCGCATCAAGCGTCGCCTCCGTGAGCTGGCCAAGCCGCTCGTCGCCGATGGATGACC
>LNFB01000160.1 GCA_001464385.1 Deltaproteobacteria bacterium Ga0077550
TATCCGACCCGCCTGGTGCCGGACCTCGCGATCGGTACCATCGTCGCCGAGACCTACGAGATCGTCGGCCCGCTGGGCGCCGGGGCCATGGGCGTGGTGTACCAGGCGCTCGACCGGGCACTCGACCGCCGGGTCGCGCTCAAGCTCCACGTCCACCGCGACGGCGCCGACCCCCGACGCGTGTGGCGTGAGGCCCGTGCGATGGCGCGGCTCGCCGATCCCCACGTAGTGACGATCCACGAGGTCGGCATCCACGACGAGCGCCTGTTCATCGCGATGGAGCTGGTCGCGGGCAGCGACGCGCGCCGATGGTTGCGGAGCGCCCCGCGCACGACCGCGGAGATCCTCGCGGTCTACCGCCAGGCCGGACTGGGCCTCGCGGCCGCGCACGCCGTCGGCATCGTGCATCGGGACTTCAAGCCCGACAACGTGCTGGTCGGCAACGACGGTCGCGCGCGCGTGGCCGATTTCGGGCTGGCCCGCTCGGTCGATCGCGGCGCGACGCAGGACGACGACACGACGGTGGCCGCCGACGCCACGGCGCGCCACACCGTCAGCGGCTTCGTCGCCGGCACGCCCGCCTACATGGCGCCCGAGATCGTCGCCGGATCCGCCGCCGATGCCCGCTCCGACCAGTACGCGTTCTGCGTCGCGATGTACGAGGCCCTCGTGGGCGAGCGCCCCGCGAGGGCGGCGCGCGGCTCCGAGACCGAGGTGCCCAAGCGCGGGTTGCCGCGGCACCTCCACGATGCGTTGCGGCGGGGACTGTCCCGCGAACCAACCGCGCGGTTCGACGACATGCCGGCGTTGCTCCGCGCACTGGAGCCGCCGCGTCGCCGATGGCAGAGCGTTGCCGTGGTCGCGACGCTGGTGGGCGGCGGACTGGCGATGGCCGCGACCCGCACGCGGCCCTGCGAGGACGATGCGTTCAGGGGTTCTGCGCCTTGGGACGCGGAACACCACGACCGCGTGGCGGCGGCCTTCGAGCGGTCCGGGTTCCCGGACGGAGCGCAGGTGTCGACGCGGCTCGACGCGGCGCTCTCGAGCTGGTCGACCGACGCCACCGTCGCTCGCCGCACCGCGTGCGAGGCGACCCACGTGCACGGCGAGCAGAACGAAGCACGCATGCAGCTCCGGATCGACTGCATCGATCGCATGCAACGACGCGTCGGCGCGCTGGTGACGTCGCTCGAGCGCGCCGATGCCGGGGTGGTTGCTCGGGCCGACGACGCCGTCGACCAGCTACCCGAGCTCGCGCGCTGCGATGACACCTCGGCGCTCGCCCAGGCCGAGCCCATCGCCACCGCAGACCGCGACGCACACGCGGCGCTGCGCGAGCGGATCGACGCGCTCTCGGTCGATCGCGACCTCGGGCGCTCGGCGGGGCTCGCCGACGCGATCGCCGAGCTGGTGACGACCGCCGAGGCTGGGGGCTACGCCGACAACATCGCCGCCGCGACGCTGTTGCAGGGACAGGATGCGATCGATCGAGCCGCCTACGAGTCGGCCGCCGCCGCGTTGGGTCGGTCGATCGCGGCGGGTTGGCGCGCGCGCGATCTCGACACGACCATCGAGGCCATGCGATTGCTGGCGCGGGCGTTGGGGTCGTCGCCGAGTCGACTCGACGACGCAGTGCGCTGGCTCGACGCTGCGGTCGAGTTGGCCCGGACCGAAGCGCCGTCACCGGATCGCGATGCTCGGCTGGCGCTGACGCGCGCCCACGCGCTGTACGTGGCGGGGCGCAACGGCGACGCCGAGCGGATCGCCCGGGCCGCCCTCGAGTGGATCCCGGCCGGATCGGCGCTCGAGGCCGCCGCCCGCGCGACCCTGGGCAACGCCCTGATGGCGGAGCGCCGCAACCTCGAGGCGATCGCCGAACACCGCCGCGCGGTCGCCCTCACCGAGCAGCTCCGCGGCCCGCGACACCCCGAGGTCGCGACGCGGCTGGCGGGTCTCGGCGTCGCGCTCGACGAAGCGGGTCAGTACGACGAGGGGGCTGCCGAGGCCGCGCGAGTCCTCGAGCTGCGCGAGTCGGTGTTCGGCCCCGGCTCGGCGGCAGTCGCGACTGCGCTCGCGCAGGTCGGCGAGAACCAGCGCTTTCGCAACGACACCGCCGGCGAGCTCGCGAGCTACGAGCGCGCCCTGGCGATCACCATGGCGCTCGATCCACCCGACGACGCGCTGCGGATCCGGCTGGTCGGCAACATGGTTCCACCGCTGGCCTTCGCCGGTCGCCTCGACGAGGCGCGCACGCTGCTGGGCGACACGCTGCCCGTGGCCGAGCGCGTGTTCGGCCGCGACTCGTTGCGCCTGGCCGAGCTCCTGCAGATGCTCGCGACCACCGAGGAGATGCTCGACAACCACGAGCAGGCGGTCGCCCACGGCGTCGAGGCGGTGCGGCTGTTCGAGCGCCATCTCGGCGCCGACAAGCCGCGGACCGGCGAGGCACAGCTCGCACTGGCGTCGACCATGATCGAAACCGGGCGCTACGACGAGGCCATCGCCGTGCTCGAACGCGCGGCCAGGACATTCGATGCGGTCCCCGAGTCCCACCGACGCGGACTGGCCTTCGTCGCAGCACTCCGCGCGGACGCGCTCTCTCGGTCTGGCCGCGAGCGCGAGGCGCTCGAGTCCGGCGCCCGCGCGGTGGCACTGTTCGATCAGGTCTACCCCGAGGGGCACGTCGAGCAGGCCGAGGTCATCGTGAAACACGCCGAGCGCGTCGCGCGGGCAGGCCAGGCTCGGGATGCCCGCGCGCTGCTGGTGCGCGCGCGGGCGATGGTCCAGGATCCGGCGATCGACCCCGCAGTCCGGGAGGAGATCGATCGGCTGATCCGCGGCCTGCCCGAGGGTTGATCACCCTTGCGCGATTGACTAGCTCATCGTCGCGCACCCCGGCCCGAACAGCCGCTCCAGCGCCGTTGTCAGGCTCTCGTCCGCGCTCACTCCGAACCGATCCCCGAACACCACATCCGACTGGTACCGCCCGTCGACGGTGACCTGCAGCTCCATGCGGCACGGCCCCGCGTGGTCGCTCACCACCTGCTTCAGCCCGAGCAGCCGCGGTGCGTCGAGCTGATCCGCGCGCAGCCGCAGCATCACCGATCGCGTCCGCGCCGCGCGGACCTCGGCGATCGGCTTGATCGACTCGAGCAGCATCTTGTACTTCGGCGTCACGCCGTCGTCGACCTCGACCAGCTCGACCTCGACCTTGCCGGTGACCAACACCGGCTCGTCGCCGCAGCGCTCGAGTAGCTGGGCGATCGTCAGGCCCGAGCTCTCGTCGACGCGCGCGTAGGTCTTCGGGAACGCGACGACCTCGACCCGCCCGAACTGGTCCTCGAGCTGGAAGAACGCCATCGGGCCCTTGCCGCTCTTGGTCTGGACCTCGCGGAAATCGCAGATGACGCCGCCGACGATGAGCTCCGAGCCGTGCTGGTCCCGCCGCAGGTTGCCGACGTTGGTGGTCGCGAAGCGCTCGACGTCCTGCGTGAACCGATCGAGCGGGTGCCCGGTGAGGTAGAAGCCGAGCGCGTCGCGCTCGCCGACGAGCCGCTCCTTCGCGGTCCACTCCGGCAAATCCGGGTACTCCTCGACGTGCACCGGCCCCGCGGTCTCGACGACGTCGAACAGGCCGCACTGGCCGCTCTCGCGGTCGCGCGCCGCGTCCTGGCCGAGCTGCAGCGCGCGATCGATCGCGCCGAACAACTGCGAGCGGGCGTACGAGCCCGCGACGCTGTCGAGCGCGCCGGCGCGGATCAGCCCCTCGAGCGGCCGCTTGTTGACCTTGCGAGGGTCAATCCGTCGGCACAGCTCGAACAGGCTCGAGAAGCGCCCGCCCTGCTCGCGCGCCGCGAGGATCGAGTCCACCGCGCCCTCGCCGACGTTGCGCACCGCCCCGAGCCCGAACCGGATCGCCTGCGTGCCCTCGTCGTCGACGACCTCGACCGAGAAGTCGCGCTCCGATCCGTTGACGTCCGGCGGCAGCACCCGGATGCCGCTGCCGCGGGCCTCGGCGATGAATTTGACGACGTTCTCGTTCTTGTCCTTGTCGCACGTCATCAGCGCGGCCATGAACGCCACGCGGTAGTGGTACTTGAGGTACGCCGTCTGGTACGTGATGAGGCCGTAGGCGGCCGAGTGCGACTTGTTGAAGCCGTAGCCGGCGAACTTGTCGATCAAGTCGAAGATCTCGCCGGCCTTCTTGGCGTCGATCTCGCTCTTGCTCAGGCAGCCGTCGACGAACAGCTGCCGCTGCACGTCCATCTCGCTCTTCTTCTTCTTGCCCATCGCGCGGCGCATGAGATCGGCGCCGCCGAGCGAGAAGCCGGCGAGGATCTGCGCCGCCTGCATGACCTGCTCCTGGTAGACGAAGACGCCGTAGGTCTCGCGCAGGATCGTCTCGAGCAGCGGGTGCGGGTACTCGATCTGCCGCTTGCCGTGCTTGCACTCGATGAACTGGTCGACCATGCCGCCCTCGAGCGGGCCGGGCCGGTACAGCGCCACGGCGGCGATGATGTCCTCGATGCAGTCGGGCTTGAGCCGGATGAGCAGCTCGCGGAAGCCGCTCGACTCGAGCTGGAACACGCCGGTCGTGTCGCCGCGGGCGATGAGCTCGTAGACCCCGGGCACGTCGAGCGGGATGGCGTCGATCTCGAAGTGGCCGCTGGTCCAGGCCGGGTTCTTCGCCGCCTCGCTGCCCTCGGGCGGCTTGCACGCCTTGGTCACCAGCGTGCTGGCGATCGCGATCACCGTCAGCGTCTTCAGGCCGAGGAAGTCGAACTTGACCAGCCCGGCCTTCTCGACGTCCGTCATCGTGTACTGCGTGACCAGCTTGCCGTCGGCGCGGAAGCACGGCACGTGCTCCCACAGCGGGCGGTTGCCGATCACGACGCCGGCGGCGTGCATGCCGGCGTGGCGGTTCAAGCCCTCGAGCGAGCACCCGACGTCGAGGACCTCCTTGGCCCGCGGGTCGGCGCCGATGCGCTCGCGCAGGCGCGCCGAGCCCTCGGCGACCTGCAGGATGTCCTTCAGCTTGGCGGCCGCCGCCGGGTCCTTCTTGATCTTGTCCTTGAGCTCGGCGGGCTCGGCGACCGTCGCCGACAGCGTGACCTTGGGGCCCTCGGGGATGAGCTTGGCGAGTTCGTTCGAGTCCGCGACGCTCCAGCCCATCACGCGGCACACGTCGCGCACGAGGCCGCGGGCCTTCAGCGAGTGGAAGGTCGCGATCTGCCCGACGTGATCGTCGCCGTAGCGCTCCATCACGTAGCGGATGACCTCGTCGCGCCGGTCCATGCAGAAGTCGATGTCGAAGTCCGGCATGCTGATGCGCTCGGGGTTCAAGAACCGCTCGAACAGCAGCGCGTAGCGGATCGGATCGAGATCGGTGATCCGCAGCGCGTACGCCACCAGCGATCCGGCACCGGAGCCGCGGCCGGGGCCCACCGGCACGCCGATATGCTTGGCGTGGCGGATGAAGTCCCAGACGATGAGGAAGTAGCCGGGGAAGTTCATCTGGATGATGACGCCCAGCTCGTACTCGAGCCGGGCCCGGTACTCGTCCTCGTTGGGCCGCTGGCCCCGCGCGCGCAGCTCGGCGAGCCGCGCCGCGAGCCCGCGGAACGACACGTCGCGCAGGTACTTCGGCAGGTCCTGCTCGACGCCGTCGGGCAGGCGGAAGTCGGGCAGCTCGGGCCGCCCGAGGTCGAGCTCGACGTTGCACATCCGCGCGATGCGGCACGCGTTCTCGAGCGCCTCCGGGTACTGCTGGAAGTACCCCGCCATCTCGTCCGGGCGCTTGATGAAGAACTCGTCGCAGTCGTGCTTCATCCGCTTGGGGTCGTCGAGGGTGCGCCCCTGCCCCATGCACATCAGCACCTCGTGCGCGTGGGCCTCGCTGCGGTTGACGTAGTGGCAGTCGTTGGTGCCGACGATCGGGACGCCGCAGTCCTTGGCGAGCTGCGCGAGGATCGGGTTCAGGATCTCCTGCTTCTCCAGGCGGTTGGGCTGCAGCTCGAGGAAGTAGCTGTCGGGCTCGAAGATGTCCTTGTACTCGAGCACCCGATCGCGGGCCTCGTCCATCTTGTTGTCGAGCACCAGGCGCGACACGTGACCGGACATGCACGCCGACAGCCCGATCAACCCCTCGCTGTGCTCGCGCAGGATCGTGCGATCGATGCGAGGGCTGTAGTAGAAGCCCTCGAGGTAGCCCATGCTGACCAGCTTCTGCAGGTTCTTGAACCCCGCCTGGTTCTTGGCCAGCAGCACCAGGTGGTAGTTCTTGCGATCGGTCCGCGCGCCCATCGGGCCGTCGGAGATGTACGCCTCGCAGCCGAGGATCGGCTTGACGCCGTGCTTCTTGGCCTCCTCGTAGAACTGGATCGTGCCGAACATGTTGCCGTGATCGGTCACGGCGACGCTCTTCATCCCGCGATCGAGGACCGTCTTGCACAGGTCCTTCGTGCGGATCGCTCCGTCGAGCAGCGAGTACTGGGTGTGCAGGTGCAGATGCGCGAAGTCGGAGAGGTCGGCGGTGCCTGGCGTGGTTTCCATGGCGAACGCGGACTCTAGCAGCCCGTGGTTTTGGGGTGCGCGCGCGGGATCGCGGTCGCGGTCGACCAGGGCGTCGGAACGCGGTTTGCCCGGTCAGCGACCCGCGGACCCGTCGGCGGGCGGGGAGATCACCCCTTCGGATGCGGACATCGCGGCGGTCCCAGCGGTGGTCGCGAGCCACGCGTCCACCTCCGCGAGCCCGGGCGCACAGGGCACCGCGAAGGTGCGCGCCTCTGCGATCTCGGCGCGTGGGACGAGCCCGTGATCCGCGAGGAGGATCCCGTGGCCGAGGTCGTCGGCGCGCTCGCTCGGCGAGAACTCGGCCCACATCCCGCGCAGCAGCTCACGCGCACGGGCCCTCGCGCCGGGCTCGGGCTCGAGCCGCGCGCGGATGAGCTGCGCATCCTTGCCGCAATCGACCTCGCCGTGGCGCGCACACAGCCCAGCGGCGAGCTCGAGCGCACGCGCGGGCTCGTCGGTCGCCGCGAGGACCGAGGCCGCGGCTGCGATCGGACGGCGCCACGTCGCCGAAGCGAGGGGTCGCGACGCGATCTCCTCCGCGAAGGCCTTCGCCGCCGCAGGATCCACGCGTGCGAGCGCCCTCAGCCCGTTGGCGAACCCGGTCGCGAGCGCAGGCGAGGGACTCTCCGGCACCATGCCCGCGCGCACGCACGCACTGCAGGCCGCGGCGACGCGCGCCGTCTCGCATGCAGCGTCGACGCCGTGACACCAGTTGCACGCGACGCCGCCCGCCGTCATGACCGTCATCGCGCCCCAGGGCTCCAGCCGCCGCAGCGCCCCGTGGGTGAGCGCCTCGGCCTCGTCGAAGCGACCGGCGGCCGCGAGTGCGGCGGCCTGGGCCCCCATCGCCGTCGCCGCCTCGGGCCCGGCCGCGAACAGCTCCTCGGACAGCGCCACGGCGCGCCCGCCCGCCCGCACCGCGTCCTCGATCCGATGCGCCCTCAGCAGCGCGATCACCTGCACGACGAGCGCCTCGACGATCACGGCCGTGGCGCCCGCGCGCTCGGCCGCCGCGATCGCGGCGTCGAGCGTCGCGTTGGCGCCGGCGATGTCGCCCGCGCGCAACTGCGACCCCGCCTGGGTCTTCCCGACCAGCGCGCGCTGCAGCGGCGGATTCCCGAGGCGCTCGACGGCGGCGAGCGCCCGGTCCACCGCGAGGGCCTCGAGCGCCGCGCCGTCGACGTGGGTGTGGCGGTTCTCCGCGATCACCCGCCAGATGTCGGCCTGTTGCCGCGTCGCCCCGCTCGACTCGGCCCACCGGAGCGCCTCGAGCAGCTCCGCGTAGCCGCCGTCGAGATCGCCGCGCCGGCTCTTCGCCCACCCGTGCATCGCCAGCCCCTCCGCGAGCGTGACGGCATCTGCGTTGGCGCGCACCTCGGCGAGCAGCGCGTCGAGGTCCGACTCGAAGTGATCCTGCGCGCCCCAGTACCGCAGCACTCGGAGCTCGGCGAGCCGCCGCAGGTGGTCCTTCGCGAGGGCGTCGTCCTCGGCCTGCGGCGGATCGGGCTCGCGCAGCAGCGCCGTATCGTCGTCGCAGACGACATCGGGCGACGCGCGGAGCACGTCCGCCTGCACGGCGATCGCCCGCGCCGGATCCGGATCGGCGAGCAGCGTCGCCCAGGCCTGCAGCTCCGCGAGGCCCACGGCCACGCAACGGCGGCGGCGCGCCTCGAGCACGGTGTCGCCCGATCGCGTCGCGTCGCAGCCGCGGACCACCGCGCCGCCGAGCGCCTCGGCGTAGGCGTCGATCCGAGCGATCGCGAGCCCGGCCTGCGCCCCCTCGCCCACCGCGCCCGCAAGCGCGCGCTGGGCCAGAGCGGCGTGCGCCGGGGTCCAGGCCGCCCGCACCTCGGCGTCCGCGTCGGCGCAGGCATCGGGTCGCGTGGCCGCGATCGCGATCGTCAGCCCGGTGGCGGCCGTGAAGGCCAGCGCGATCCCCCGTCGCCGTGCGCGGCCCGGCCCACGCTCGAGCACCTGGGCCAGCGCGTGCATCGACGGCCAGCGCTCCGCCGGCGCGAACGCCAGCCCGCGCTCGAGGGCGCGGCGCAGCCATGTCGGGGTCCCCTCGCTGCGCGACCACGTCGGCGCCGCGGCAGTCCCCGTGACGAGCGCCTCGAGGTCGAAGGGCCGTCGACCACACAGCGCCTCGAAGAGCGCGACGCAGAACGCGAACTGATCGGTGTGCGGCGTGGCGGGCCCGCCGGCTAGCCGCTCTGCCGGGGCCCACCCGTGCCCCGACGCCGAGGGCTCGCCCGCGCCCGCCTGCGCCAGGCCGAAGTCCAAGAGCTTGACCTCGAGCCGGTTGACCTCGAGCCGGTCGACCTCGCGCCGACCTGGGACGGATCCCACCCGCACGTTGTCGGGCTTGAAGTCGCCGTGCACCACGCCGACGTCGTGCACCGAGGCGAGTCCCCTCGCCGCCTGCAGATAGATCTCGACGAGCTCCGGCCATCGGCGCGGCGTGCCCTGGTGCTCGCGCAGCGACGCGCCCTCGACGAACTCCATCGCCAGGAAGACGCCGCCCTCGGCGTGCCCCACGTCGTGCACGGTGACGAGGTTCGGGTGACGCACGCGGGCGATGAGGCGCGCCTCGCGTTCGATCTCGCCGGCATCGGCGGCGCGCCCCGGCCGCACCAGCTTGAGCGCCACCTTGCGATCGAGCTGCGGATCGTAGGCGGCGAGCACGACCCCCATCCCGCCGTGCCCGACCAGGCCCAGCACGACGTACCGGCCGATCGCGGTCCCCGGTGACGGGACCGCGTCGCTGGGCCCCGTCCGGCGCGTCCTCGCCCCGTCACCGGCCTGCGTCTCGTCGGCGTCGGAGACGAGCGTATCGGAGGCGCCCACCGCCTCGACGCTACCACGGGCTGCGCGCCCCCCATGCGAGCCGCCGCACGTCTGCGGCCCGGTGACCCCGCGGCGGGCACCTGGTAGCTTCCGCCGCGCGAGCGACCAGGCGGCGCCTAAAAAGGCCCCGGTGTCGCCGCGAGGTCCACACCCATGCAACGAACACTCGCCCTCATCAAGCCCGACGCCTACGCCGCTGGTCACCAAGGTGCCATCATCGCCAAGATCCAGGAGAGCGGCCTGAAGGTCATCGGCCTCAAGGTGCTCCACCTCAACCGCGCGCAGGTCGAGGGCTTCTACCACGTGCACGCGGCGCGGCCGTTCTTCGGCGATCTGTGCAAGTTCATGAGCGAGGGGAAGATCGTCGCCATGGTGCTCGAGGGTGACGACGCGATCGCCCGGTGGCGCGCGCTGATGGGTCCGACCGACGCCACCAAGGCGCCCAAGGACACGATGCGCGGCCTGTTCGGCACCAGCATCGAGCGCAACGCGACGCACGGCTCCGATGCCGTCGACACCGCGGCGTTCGAGGTCGGCTACTTCTTCGCGGGCCTCGAGCTCGCCTGATCCCCCGGCCGACGCGCCCGCGTCGCGCCGTCACGCTCCCGCCCGGGCCGTCACGCGATGCGCGACGCTCCGGCGCGGGACGTCACGCGAGCAGCGACGCTCCGGGGCCGCTCGGCTACCATGTCCGCCGTGTCCGAACTCGTCGCCCTCCGCCCGCCGCGTCGCGGGTTGCCCCGCTCCGATCGGGCGGTGCTGCGCGGGTTCAGCCGCGCCGAGCTGCGCGCCTGGGTGGGCACGGCGCTCGGCGCCCCGGCCTTCCGCGGCGATCAGCTCTTCGAGTGGTTGCACGGCCAGCGCGCGAGCTCGGCCGACGCCATGACCAACCTCTCCCGCGCCGACCGGGAGGCCCTCGCGCGGCTCGCCGACTTCGAGCGGCTGAGCGTCGAGCTGTGCGCGACCGCGGCCGACGGGACCCGCAAGCTCCGCCTGCGCGGCGCGCTCGGGGCGGTGTTCGAGTCGGTGCTGATCCCCAACCCCGGCCGCGGCTACACGCAGTGCATCAGCTCGATGGTCGGCTGCTCGCTGACCTGTCGCTTCTGCGCGACGGCGACGCTGGGCTTCGAACGCAACCTCGCGACGTGGGAGATCGTCGACCAGGTGTACCAGGCCCAGGATCTCCTGCAGCGCGAGGCCGAGGCGACCGGCGCGAAGTGGCCGGCACGGATCACGAACCTCGTGTTCATGGGCATGGGCGAGCCGCTGCACAACTACGGCCAGGTGAAGCGGGCGATCGAGCTGCTGTCGGATCCCAAGGGCGCCGGGATCGCCAAGCGTCGGATCACCGTGTCGAGCTCGGGCCTGGTGCCTGCGATCGAGCGGTTCGGCCGCGAGGGCCTGGCCGAGGACATCGGCCTGGCGATCTCGCTGAACGCCACGACGGACGCGACCCGCGATGAGATCATGCCGATCAACACGCGATGGAACATCGCGACGCTGTTGGACGCGATCCGCGAGCTGCCGCCGTCGCGGCGCCGCCGTGTCACCTTCGAGTACGTGCTGCTCGCGGACGTGAACGACACCGACGACGACGCGACGCGACTCGTCGCGCTGGTGTCGGAGTTCGACTGTCACGTGAACGCGATCCCGTTCAATCCCCACCCCGGCACGCCGCTGCGGCGCCCGTCGCCGGAGCGGATCGGGCGCTTCGTCGCGCGCTGTCGCGCAGGCGGACTCTCGGTCCACATCCGCACGCCGCGGGGCGACGACATCGGCGCGGCATGTGGACAGCTCGCGCTGGAGGCCAAGACATGATGACGACCCCCACCCTGGTGTTGGCGCTCTCGCTGGCGATCGCGCCGCCGTCGGGCAAGTGCCCCGCGACGGCCCCGTCGGCCGACGATGCCGCCGCCGCGCGGGCGCACGCGGTCGCGCTGCGCGACGCCGAGACCCGCGCCACCGAGGATCCCGAGCAGGGCGTGGCGCTGCTGACCGCGGCGCTCGATCGGGCCCGGGCCGACGCCGCGATCGTGGCGCGCGACACCGACGCGACGGAGGCGCGGCAGTACGCGATGCTGGCCCTCGCGCGCGGCCTGCTCGGCGCCGAGAAGCGGGCCGAGGCGGCGAAGATCCTCGACATCGCGCTGGCCACCGCGGCGGGCGATCCACTCCCGTCGAAGCTGTTCGGGCCGAGCCTCGTCGCGCTCCACGAGGAGCGCAAGGCCGCCCTCGATCGCACGAGCACGGCGACGCTGCGTGCCCGATGCACCGGCGCGTGCCTCGTCATCGTCGACGCGGCGTGGGTGACGTGCGCGGGGCCCGAGGCCACCGTGGACGTCGCGTTGCCGCCGGGCGCGTGGGAGGTGCTGCTCGTCGACGCCGCCGATCCGACCCGCACGCACGCCCAGCGCGTCGAGCTGGCCGCGGGGGGCTCCGCCGACGTCCTGCTCGAGATCCCCAAGGCCGCGGGCACCAAGCGCCGCACCTCGCGGCCCGCGGACGACGGCGGGCTCGACGACGGCGGGCGCAAGCTCCCGCGCTGGGCCGGCCTCGTCGGGATGGCCGTCGGCGTGGTCGCGCTGGTCGCCGGTGGCGTGCTCGTCGCCGTCGATCGCAGCTGCCCGGACGGCACCAACACCTCGGGCCCCGGCGCCTGCAAGAACATCCTGAACACCGACCTGCCGGGCTACGTGGTGCTCGGCATCGGCGGCGGCACGCTCATCGGCTTCGCGACCGCGTTCGGCGTCGGCGAGGTCAAGCAGGCCCGCGCTCGGAAGGCGAACGCGGCGAAGGCCCAGGTCGGCATCGGTCCGACGGGCCTCTCGCTGCGCTTCTGAAGCGACGCTGGCCCCCGTCTCGCGGAGGCCAGCGCCGGTGCACCCGCGTCAGTTGGCGGGGATCGTCAGGATCGTGCCGTCCTGGAGCTGCGCCACCAGGGCGACCGCGCCCTCGGTGTCGTTGTTCGCGAACACGTTGACCTGCGCGCCGCCGAGGCCGCTCGCGTCCACGCTGAACGTCACGTCGGGCGTCGCGTCGTCGTCGACATCGACGCCGATCTCGAGCGGACCGGCCGGGATGTCGCCGAGCGTCGCCGAGGCGCCGAAGTCGACGTTCTCGAGCAGCGCGACCGGGTCGGCCGTGATCTCCCAGATGTCGACCTGGCCCACCGCGGGCGCGGCGTGGACGACGGTGATGCGGACGTTGGCGGGATCGATGTCCGCCGAGTCGTCCACCAGCGCGATCGCCTGCAGGCCCGGGGCGCCGCCGGTCATCGCGAGGTCGCCGATCGCGACCGCGGTGTACGCCGTGTTGGCGTCGAGCGTGAGCTCCGGCGCGATGACGGCCTCCTCCGCGGTCGTGCCCGACACCGAGACCTGGAACGTGTAGTCGCCCGCGGGGACCTCGGCGTAGTCCGTGCTGTTGCGGAACTCGAGCGCCGAGAACACGGGACCCTCGCCGTTGGCGAACACGTCGACGGCCGGCGCGCCGACCCCGAGGTGCAGCACGCGGACCTGGGCGTTCTCGACGCCCGCGGTGGTGTCGGGATCGACGTCGGTGTCGCTCGGGTCGGTGTCGGTCGCGTCGGTCGTGGGCTCGGTCGCCGTCGCGTCGGTCGCGGTCGCGTCGTCCGTGGTCGACCCCTCGGCCGACGCGTCGGTGGTCGGCGCAGTGGTCGCGCTGGTGTCGGCGCCGGTGTCGTCCGCATCGTCGCCGCCGCAGGCGGTCACGGGCGCGAGGAGGGCAATCAGGGAAAGGGACAGGTGGAATCGGTTCATGGTGCCTCGGGGCGCGAGGGCTGGCCCGCGCGTCCAGGGTTTGACTCAAGATCAGGCACCTGCAAGTCGGAGAATTCGCCCATCTTTTCCGATTCATTCCGCGGCGCCGCCTCCGCGCGGCGATCATTTGTCCAAGGTTTGGCAAAAGTCGGCGCCGGGCTCGCCGAACGGCCCAACCTCCGTGTGAGCCCCCCGTCGTGCGACCCTCGGGGTCATGGCCGACGCCGCCGATCGCTGGCTCGACGAGCACGCCGCACTCATGGCCCAGCTCTCGGCGACGGCGACGGGATCACGGCGGCGCGGCGCTCGTCACGTTGATGTCGGCGCAGCACCTCGGCGATCCGGTCGCGACGCGGATCGAGAAGCGATTGCTGCTCGCGAAGGCACACCTCGAGGGACGCATCGCCGCGCTCGCGGGTGGCATGGCCGGGGCCATCGCGCGCATGGGCGGCGACGCGGACACCTCCGCGATCGAGCGGGCGGTGAGCGACGCGCTCGTCCGCGTCGGCGCGGCCGAGGACGACTTCGGCAGCAAGCTCGCCGAGCTCGGACCGATCGTCGAGACGTACCGGCGGCTGCGCGGAGCGATCGACGGCGCGCGGTGAGGCTCAGCCGAAGCGCAGATCGAGCCGGCCGATCG
>LNFB01000161.1 GCA_001464385.1 Deltaproteobacteria bacterium Ga0077550
GAGAGCATCAGCGCCGGCGACGAGATCCTCGACTGCTTCATCGAGTGCGGTCCGGAGGAGTGCCCGGAGGGCATGTTCTGCGTGCAGGGGACGATCTGCATGTTCGGCGAGGCGCCGATGGGGCTGCCCGACTACGGTGACTGCGTCAACGTCGAGGGACAGTGCGACTCTGGTGTCTGCCTCTCGAACAACCCGATGGCGCCGGAATGGGGGTTCTGCAGCCCGAACTGTACGGAGGACGCCGACTGTGCCGTGCCGGAGACCGGCGACGCGGCGCCGGCGTGTGTCGACGCGACGGGTCAGGGTGATCCGCTCTTCTGCATCCTGCCGTGCGTCGAGGAGACCGTGTGCCCGGACGGAATGTACTGCGAGCTCGGCTTCGGCATCTGCGCGTGGGATGTCATCGAGCCGCCGCCGCCGCCGTATGGTGATTGCGAGACCATGCCGGTCGAAGACGCCTGCGCGCCGACCGACATCTGCATCGACACGCCCGAGGGTGGCATCTGCGGTGGCGCCTGCGAGGACGCGACCGAGTGCCCCGCGGCGCCGGACACCGGTGACGCCGTGGTGACCTGTGCGGATCTCGGGGCCGGCAACGTGTGCCACCTGAGCTGCGCGATGGGCGAGACGTGCCCCGACGGCACCGAGTGCTTCAACGACCAGTACTGCCACTTCCCGGCCGCGTAGGCCCTGGACGCGGATCGATCAAGAGACCGTCGCGGTGCCCCCGGCTCGCGGCGGTCTCTTCGTCTTCCGCGCCCTCACAGCGTGAGCCCGAGCTCCGCGATCGTCCTCACCACGGCCGCATCCTCGCGCAACACCGCGATCGGATCCTCGCCCAAGTCCCGCGGCGTGATGCCTGCCGCGATGCGCTCGACGACGTCGCGCTGCTCGTCGCTCAGGTCGATTCGCTTGCCGGTGCGGGTCCAGAGCTCGCGCGGGCGCCAGAAGTAGTTGTGGGTGCCGACGGGCGTGCAGTAGTCCTTCGGGACGCACGGATTGTCGCGCTTGCGCAGGATGAGCTGGTAGTCGCGGTGCACGAGCTCGAGGGCGTACCAGTTGGCCCGCACGAAGGCGTCGATCGCGAGCTGCGGGCGCAGCTCGTCGGGGAGCGGGCCCGCGCCGCGACGGCCGGTCCATGCGTAGTCGTCGAACACCATGAGGCCGCCGACGTGCAGCAGATCCCAGGCGAGCGCCGCGTCGAGGTAGACGTCATCCGCGGTGTGGGATCCGTCGATGTAGATGATGTGGAACGTGGGGCCGGACAGCGTCCGCAGCTGCGTCGCCGACGGCCCGGCGAGCTTCGTGACCCGGTCGCCGAGGCCGGCCACGGCGAGGTTCTCGTCGAACGTGTCGGCGTAGTCGCCATCGAACAGGTCGATCGCGATGGCCGTCGACGAGGGATGCGTCAGGACGTTCTCGAACATCCAGAGCAGCGAGCGTCCCTCGAACACGCCGACCTCGAGGTAGCGCAGGTCGGGGCGGCCGGCGAGCTCCGCGAACGTCGCCGTCCACAGCCGCAGGTGCTGCAGGTGCCAGCCCGAGGTGAAGCGATAGCGCCCGTCGCCGGTGCCGTCGACGGAGGTCTGCACCTCGGATTGGTAGAACTCGTCCTCGACGGGGGCGACGCGCGTCCGAACGCCGTCGCCCCCCGAGAGCGCCGCGAAGACGAGCAGCAGGCTGCGAGCGCGCGACACGGCGCTCGAAGCCTATCATGTCCCGCGACTGCGCCGCGGGTTCACCCCGGGCACAGGCACCCGCACTCCGGCGGATCCCACGTCACCGGATCGCCCGCGATCATCACGCACGGCTCGAAGCCCATCGCCGACTCCTCGCACTCGAAGGACGAGTCGAAGGCCACCAGCTCGATCGCACCGATCTCGAGGCCGAGCTCGGCGAAGTACACCCGGGTCTCGCCGTCGGGGCAGGTCGAGAACTCGGCGCCCGTGCAGGTGTCTGCCTGGGCAGTGAGGACGCACTCGCCCTCGAAGCCGGTCTCGACCGGCTCGCACCCGTTGCCCGAGGCGACGACGACGGTGTCGACCCAACCGCACGTCAGGAACTCGTTGTCGATCCCATTGCACTCGTTCGCGTTGTCGGCCTCGTCGCAGCTGTCGAGCTGTCCGGTCGTGCTCTCGCCCTGCGAGGTGGTCTCGCCCTGTGCCGTGGTCTCGCCCGGAGAGGTGCTCTCGCCCTGCGAGGTGGTCTCGCCCTGCGCCGTCGTCTCGCCCGCCGAGACGCCGGAGCTCTCCGATTCGCCCGACGCGGTGGACTCGCTGCCGCCCGTGGTCGTCGTGCCGTCGCTGACCGTCGCGCCGATCTCCTCCGAGTCGGCGACGCACCCGGTTGCCAATGCCAACCCCAACCCAGTTCCCATCCAACGTTGCATGCGCTTCATGACCCCGCAGTCTCCGGCCCCGCGTGCGTCTGTCACGGCGTCGTCGAGGGACGTTCGCACGCCTGGCGCACGCGCGGTGCCAGGGGCGAGCCGGGATGGGCGTCGAGGAACACGCGGGCCTCGCCGCGACCGGCGGCGGGCTTGCCGGC
The DNA here is from genome assembly GCA_001464385.1 of Deltaproteobacteria bacterium Ga0077550. Classification (GTDB taxonomy): domain Bacteria; phylum Myxococcota_A; class Polyangia; order Nannocystales; family Nannocystaceae; genus Xiheibacterium; species Xiheibacterium aquaticum. The sequence goes on from LNFB01000161.1 coordinate 2,548, forward strand.
CTCGCACAGCGCGATCGCCCGGTAACCGCGGCGCTCGTTGGCGAGCTGGCCGTCGGGGAACCGGCGCGCGTGGTCGGCCAAGCGCGTCAGCGCGGCGTCGGGATCATCGGCGTCGAGGGCGGTCTTCGCCGCGGTGATGAGCTCGACCTCGGCCGCGAGCGCGGCGGCGAGGGGATCGATCGGCGCCGCGTCGATGGGCTCGTTCGTCGCTGCATCGATCGCGCTCGCGCGCCCGCGTCCATCGATCGGCACCGCGGCCCCGTCGCTGGCGTCGTCCGCGTCCGTGGGCACGGGCGCGAGCTCGGCGGGGATCGGTCGCGCGTCCTCCAGCTCGGCGGGTGCCGGATGCGTCGCATGGCGCGGCGCCGCGACGCGGGCCGTCACGCTCGGCGGTGTCGGACTCGGATCGCGGAGCGCGAGGCCGACGGAGAGGCTCGCGCCGAGGGCCAGCGCGGCGAAGATCCCCTTGGTGCCGGCGCCCGCGAGCGCACTGGTCGCGCCCGCACCCGCGCTCGCCCCCGAGCCCAGGCGCACGGCGAGCAGCGCGGCCACGCGTCGCGACGCCGTTGCGTCGGCCGTCGTCGCCCGTCGGGTCGCGGCGACCAGCGTCGCCTCGTCGTCGACGAGCCCGAGCTCGGTGAGCGCCCGCGACAGCTCGCGTCGCGCGGCCTTGATGCGCGAGTACGCGGTGTCGACGTTGATGCCGAGCAGCTGCGCCACCTCGGGCCCGCGCAGATCCTCGAACACGTGCAGCGTCAGCGCGGTGCGCTTGTCGTCGTCGAGCGTGTCGAGGGCCTGCAGCAGCAGCGCGCTGCGCTGGGCCTGCTCGACGGACGTCGCGAGGTCGCCCGCGTGCGTCGGCGGATCGTCGGTGAGGGCGCGGCGCCGCGTCGCGAGGCGCAGCGCAGATCGACGGTGACGGAACGCGACCCGGCGCACGATGCCGAACAACCACGAGCGCAGCGCGCTGCGGCCCTCGAATGCGGGCAGCCGCCGATGCACCGTGATGAAGACGTCCTGCGCCGCGTCGTCGACGGCGGCGTCCGGGACCCCGAGTCGCAGCAGGCATGCGTACACGAAGCCGAAGTGCTCGCGGTACACCGCCTCGAACGGCGGGATCTCCCCGCTGTTCGCCATCGTCGCCGCCACGCCGTCCACCTGTGCCACCGGTTTGCCCCTTCGTCTCCGGCCCTGGCGGATCCTGTCATGGAAATCGGAGCTCGACGCCGAGGACCACCCGCAGGGCGACGGCGCCGGCCCGGAACAGCTGGCCGGCGCGTTCCAGGCGGAAGCCGGGCCGCACCAGGGTCGGGCCCGCGCCGGCGCCGACGAGCAGGCCCACGCGGGGGATCGGCGCCCACACCAGGTTCGCGTCGACCGGCACGGCCGCGTAGAGCATCTGCGCCTGACGGGGTCGCGTCACGCCGAAGCCGCGACCCCGCATCACGCCGAACTCGAGCCCGGCGCAGATCGGGAACTCGAGCCGCCGCCAGCGCGGCGCGTAGCAGCCCGATGCGCCGAGGGTCCACAGGTCGACCCGGACACCGGCGTCCGGGTGCCCCTGGTCGAAGGTCCGCTGAGGCATGGCCCAGCGCCCGCGGAGCTCGACGCGCGCACTCCGAGTCCGCAGCGCGAGCGCCCCGCCGAAGGTCGCGGTCGCGGCCGGGAGTGCGTGGAGGAATTGTCCGCCGAGCTCGGCCCGCACCGCGCCGTCGATGGGTGGCGGTGGGCTCGCGGATCCCTCGGGGTTCCGAGCGGGCGCGTCGGTGAGGGCGAGCCACAGCGCGAACAGGCTCGTCGAGGGATCCATCGGCATCGCAGTCTCCGACCCTGCCGCGATCTGTCAGGGGAATCGCAGCTCGATGCCCACGATCAGGCGCAGCCCGACCGGGCCCGCGCGGAAGAGCAACGCCTGATCGCGCAGGTGGAAGCCCGGGCGCACCAGGCTCGCGGCCGCCCCGGCGCCGGCGAGCAGGCCCACCCGCGGGATCGGGGACCAGATCAGGTTCGCGTCGATCGGGATCGCCGCGAACAGCGACCGCGCCCTGCCGCCCTCCTGGACCCCGAAGCTGCGGCCCTGCATCGCGCCGAGCTCGACACCGGCGCAGATCGGGAACTCGAGCCGTCGCCAGCGCGGCGCGAAGCAGCCCGAGGCGCCGAGCGTCCACAGATCGATCACGCCGCCGACATCGGCGAGGCCGCCCTGCTCCACGCGCTGCGCCAGGGCGTAGCGGCCCCGCACCTCGACGCGGGAGAGCGGCATCCGCAGCGCGAGCGCACCGCCGAACGTGACGTCGGCGACGCGCGGGAGCAGGCGGAGGAACTGTCCGCCGAGCTCGGCTCGGATGGCGCCGCTCACCCGACGTCGGCGTGGCCGCTCTGCCGTCGTCGGTGCTGCGGGCGGTGCCGATGCGGGCGGTGCCGCGGCGATGGGCGTCACGGGCTCGGACGCGGGCTCTGCGGCCGTCGGCACGGGTGTCGCGGCGTCGGGCGTCGCGGGCGGTGGCACGACCGCGGGCCCGACCGACGCGCGCGAGGGATCCGCCGCGACCGCGATGAGCAGCCCCGCGGCCTCGGCGAGCGCGTCGCACGACGCCGCCCGGATCTCGCGGTCCTCACGGCCGCCTTCACCCTCGAGGGAGAGCTCGAGCACCCAGGTGGCCGCGTCGATCGCTCGCACCGTGCCGCGGGCGACCACCCGCGTGGTGCCCTCGGTGCCCCGGCGCCGCCGCGCGTGCTCGCGGACGCGGTCGGCCCCCGGGCACGCCGCGGGCGCATCCCAGTGCAGCTCGATCGGATCGACCTCGGACACGGGCTCGACCGATCGCGCGTGCACCGGCGCATCCGCGAAGACGAGCGCGGCGACGAGGGGACCGATCGCCCTGAGCGGTCGCAACGCGCGAACGCTAGCACGGCGCGACCGGATCGACGCTGGCCCATCCGCCGCGGCCCGATTCGCGGATTGGACCGCAACCGGCGAGGTGCGGGCGTGGATGCCGGGGCGGTATCCCGACGCGCATGCACACACGCGCTCTCTCGGACAAGGTCGCCATCATCACCGGCGCGAGCTCGGGCATCGGCCTCGCAGCTGCGCACCTCTTTGCCCGCGAAGGCGCCAAGCTCGTCGTCACTGCGCGGCGTCGGCCCGAGCTCGACGCGGCCGTCGCAGAGATCACCGCCGCGGGCGGCGTCGCGGTCGCGTTGGCCGGCGACGTGCGCGACGAGGGCCACGCGCGGGCCCTGGTCGCGCTGGCGGTCGAGCGCTTCGGTCACCTCGACGTCGCGTTCAACAACGCGGGCGGCCTCGGCCCGATCGCGCCGACCACCGAGGTCGAGCTCGACGCGTGGGCCGACGCGCTGGCGGTCAACCTCACCAGCGCCTTCCTCGCGGCGAAGCACCAGGTGCCGGCGATGCGCGCCACGGGCGGCGGCTCGATCATCTTCACCTCGACGTTCGTCGGCCACACGGTTGGGATGCCGCATATGGCCGCCTACGCCGCGGGCAAGGCCGGCCTCGTCGGCCTCACCCAGGCGCTCGCCGCCGAGCTCGGCGCCGAGGGCATCCGCGTGAACGCGCTGCTCCCCGGCGGCACCGACACCCCGATGGGTCGCGAGGTCGCGAACACGCCGGAGGCCCTCGCGTTCGTGCGGGGCCTACACGCGTTGAAGCGGATCGCGACGCCGGAGGAGATCGCCCGCTCGGCGCTCTACCTCGCGTCGGACGCGTCGAGCTTCACGACGGGGATCGCGTTGCTCGCAGACGGCGGCGTGTCGATCAGCAGGACGTAGCGCCCGTGCCACGGCGAGGGGCTCCGTGCGCATTCGAGCCGCAGGACGCAGTGCGCGAATAGCAAGGCGGGCCCTCGCGCGCGACCCCACCGGGCTATCCTCTACACCGCGCATGGACTCCACCCCCGACGCCGAGCAGCAGCGCACGATCGGGGACGGTGGCGACGCGTCGCTCACCGGCCCCGAGCCGCCGCGCGCCCTCGGGCGCTACCTCGTCATCGACGAGATCGGCGCCGGTGGCATGGGCCGCGTGCTCCGGGCCTACGATCCCAAGCTCGGGCGCGAGGTCGCGCTCAAGCAGCTGCTGCTGCACCGGAGCAGCGACACGAGCGATGCCGCTCGGATGCTGCGCGAGGCCAAGGCGATGGCCCAGCTCGCGCACCCCAACGTGGTGTCGGTGTTCGACGTCGACGTCGATCGGGGCGCGGTGTTCATCGCGATGGAGTACGTGCGCGGCGCGACGCTCGAGACGTGGCTGTCAGCGCGTCAGCGCAGCGTCCGCGAGATCCTCGCGATGTTCGTGCAGGCCGGGCGCGGGCTCGCGGCGGCGCACGCCGAGGGGATCGTCCATCGCGACTTCAAGCCGAGCAACGTGGTGGTCGGCGACGATGGGCGCGCGCGGGTGATGGACTTCGGCCTCGCCCGCGCTGCGGTCGACTCGGGTGTGTTCGAGGCGCCCGGCGCGGGGTCCGAGTCCGTCGCGCCCTCGGCCGAGCTCGGGCCCGGCGACCTGGGCACGACGCTCACCGCCCACGGCACGGTGGTCGGCACGCCGCCGTACATGGCGCCCGAGCAGCACCTCGGCGATCCGGTCGATGCCCGCACCGATCAGTACGCGTTCTGTGTCGCGCTGTGGAAGGCGCTCGTCGGGCAGCCGCCGTTCGCCGGCCGCGATCTGAGGAGCATCGCCGCGGCGAAGCTGAAGGGGCCGCCCCCGCCACCCGCGGGCACCCGCCTCCCGCGCCGGCTGCTGCGGATCCTCGACCGGGGCCTCGCGCCGCTGCCGGCCGCCCGGTGGCCCGACATGGAGACGCTGCTCGCGTCGCTCGATCAGGTCGAGACGGCGCGACGCCTGCGTGCGCCCGCGGTCGGGCTCGTGCTCGCCGTTGCGATCGGCGGCGCGATCTGGCGCGGCCGCACCCCCGCGTGCACGTCCAGCGAGGACGAGCTCGCGGCCACGTGGGGGCCGCCCCAGCGCGCCGCGCTCGAGGAGGCGCTGCGCCGCGGCAACGCGTCGTACGCGGAGTCGACGCGCGTGCGCGTGGTCGCGGCGCTCGACGCCTACGCAGAGTCATGGGTGGCGATGCACCGCGAGAGCTGCGAGGCCACGCTGCTGCGACGCGAGCAGTCCGACGAGGCGTACGACCTGCGCAGCGACTGCCTCCGCGCGCGCGCCCACGGGCTCGGCGAGACGATCGCGCTGCTGCAAGAGGGCGATCCGCAGATCACCGCGCGGGCGATCGAGCTGGTCCACGGCCTCGAGTCCGTCGAGGCCTGCGAGGATCTGGCGACGCTCCGTGAGCGCGTGCCGCCGCCGTCGCGCGCCGAGACCCGCGAGGTCGTCGCGCGGCTGCGGGACACCCTGGCCGAGGCGCGCCTGCTCGATCGCGCGAACCGACTCGACGACGCGCTCGCGCTGGCCGACGATGCCCGGCGCGAGGCGATCGCGATCGACTACGCGCCGGTGCAGGCCGAGGCGGAGGTCGTCGCGGCCGGGACGTTGATCGACCTCGGTCGCGACGCCGAGGCCGGACCGCTGCTCGAGCACGCGTTCGACACCGCGCTGGCCCATCGCCACCACCACGCCGCGGCCGCTGCGGCGGTCTCGCTGGCCTGGCTGCTGGTGCGGCGCGACGGCGTCGCGGAGCAGGGCCAGTGGCTCGCCCGCACCGCGCTGGGGCTCGCCCAGGGCGACGGCACCGATCCGAGGCTCGTCGCGCGGGCGATGGTCATCAACGGCCGCGTGTTCGCCGATCGCGAGCGCGAGCTCGAGGCCGAGCCGTACTTCGCGGGGGCCATCGCGGCGCTCGAGGCCGCGGCGGGCCCCGACGATCCGGATCTCGTCGCGCCGCTGCTGCACTACGGGCAGCTACTGCGCGCACTCGATCGACGGCAGGAGGCGGCCGACACCGCCCAGCGGGCGCTCATGATCTCCGAGGGGGCGTACGGGCCGGATCATCCCCAGGTCGCGAGCGTCCTCCTCGATCTCGGGTGGAACGCGCTCGAGGCCGGCGAGCCGGGCGAGGCGCTCGCGCACTTCGATCGGTCGCTGGCGATCGCCGACGCTGCGCTCGGACCGGACCACGATCGCGCCTGGACGGCGCTGGGCATGCGCGGCACGGCGCTCGCCGAGCTGGGCCGCTACGCGGAGGCGGTCGCGGCGATCGAGGAGTCGATGCGACGCATGGGCAACAGCCTGGCCGAGGATCACCCCGCGCGCCTGGGATCGCTGCAGAACCTCGCGGGCGCGCTGCATGCCGCGGGCGATCACGCGAAGGCGGCCTCGACGCTGCAGGAGGTCGTGCGGCTGCGTCGGCAGGCGGACCACGGCTCCGACCTCGGGGCGGGCCTCGCCGCGCTGTCGCGGGAGCTCGTCGCGCTCGGCCGCTACGACGAGGCCGAGGTGGCGCTCACCGAGGCATCGGCGATCTCCGCGGCGTCGCACGCCGACGATGGCGGCTACGACCCCGAGGCGGACACCATGCTCGCCGAGGTCGCGATCGGGAAGGGCCAGCGCGATCGGGCCCGCGCGCTGCTCGAGCAGATCCTCGCCCGCTCGACCCAGAGCGCGGACGTGAAGACGCGCGCCGAGGCCGAGGCGATGCTCGGCGAGCTGCTGTGGGACGCGGGCGAGCAGCGGGCCCGGGCCATCGGGCTGGTCGAGTCCGCGGTCGCGCGGCTCGAGCCGCGGCCGAACGCGAAGGCGCAGGTCGAGGAGCTGCGGGTGTGGCTCGATCGCCACACGCTCGCGGGGCCCGAGACGGTGCTCATCGCGGCGCCGCGGTGATCGTCAGTCCTTCGCGGCCTCGACGACCAGCCCGAGGTCCGCGCGCGTGTGCACGGCAGCGCCCGTGCGCGCGTCGGCGATGCGCAGCCCCGCGCCGTCGAGGGTCGCGATGCGCAGGCCGTCGCCGCTCCACGCCAGCATGGCGGTGTTCCCCAGCGGTGCGGCCCACAGGCGCTCTTGGGTCGCGGCGTCGAACATGCCGAGCGCGGCAAGGACCGGGCGTCGATCGGCGCGCAGGGTGGGGCCGTGCGACAGCGCGACCGCGAGCAACGATCCGGTCGGCGCGGCCACGGCGGCCATTGCCTCGCGACCGCGCAGGCGCAGGCCGGTGGTGTCGGGCTTCGCGGGCGCGGCTACAGGCGCCGCGTCGGTGGTGCCGATCACGGTGCCGGTGGCGTCGACGATCGACGCGCCCGCCGGCGTCACCACGCGCAGCTGACCGTCCTCGCCGAACGCCAGCGCGCGCACCGGCGCGGCGACGTCGAACGGCACCGGTGCCGCGTCGTCGTCGTCGAGATCCTCGATCCACACGCTCGTGCCGCGGCTCCACGCCACCTTGGTCCCGCCCGCGTCGAGTGTGATCGCGGTGGCGTCGAAGGGCGTGCGGCGCAGCACGCGGTGCTCGGCGGTCGCGACCGGGTCGATCGTGAGCGTGGTGTCGGTCGCCACCGCGCGCATGCCCGCGACCAGCGTCGCCTGCATGCGGAGATCACCGGCGCCCCCCGGCAGGGCCACCGTTCGCATCGCCGCGGGCGGGAAGCTCGGGGCGTCGCGCGGCAGCGCCTGCGCCAGATCGATCCAGAACCCCTTGCCCGAGCCGCTCTCGAGCAGCACGCGATCGTCGTCGACATAGTGCAGCCGCGGTCGGGCCTTCTCGTCGATGTTACCCATGATCACGCGGCGCTCACCGGTCGCCAGCGTGATGAGCTGCAGCGCGAACTCCCGCTTCTTCGCCGAGGTCCGGCGCAGCGCGGCGATGGTGGTGCCGTCGGGCGACAGCGAGAGGTCGTTGCGGTTCGGGCTCTGATCGAGCGCGACCATGCGGCCTTCGCCGACGACGCGCAGGGTGTCGCCGTCCAGCGCGAGCGCCTGGGCGCGCACCGGCTGGGTGAGCACGGCGGCGAGCGCCACCGGCTTGCCGGGCGTCTCGACCACGCGCAGCTGCCACGGGATGAACCCGCGCTCGTCGATCTGCGACAGCACCCGGCCATCGGCGTCGAAGAGGCGCACGCGGTGGTCCTTGCCGAGGGCGAGGATCCGGGCGCCGCCGTCGAGCACGTGGATCTCGAACTGCGGATCCACGGCGGGCAGCTCGAACAGCGCGACGCGCGAGGCGCCGCGGCCGTCGATCGTGATCCGCGAGACGCGGGCGGTGCCCGTGGTGTCGATCGTCGCGACGACGAAGGCGGTGTCGTCGATCCGACCGAGTGACATCCAGCTCGGCTCCTGCTCGGGCAGCGCGACCGGCAGCGCGACGTCGTCGGCCTGGACGTCGGGCCACAGCCGCAGTCCGCCGTGATCGTCGAGCGTCAGCGCGCCGCGACCGTGGGCGTCGAGCACGACCTCGGTCATCGCGTGGGCGTGCAGGCGTCGCGACAGCCGAGTCGGCGCGGCGCTGCTCGGCGCGGCGGTGGTCTCGGCGGCGACGCGCGTGTCGACGCCGGGCGCGGTGGGTTTCGTGGTCGTCGCGCTCGGCGGCGCGCCGGCGCAGCCGGCCGAGGCGAGCGAGAGCAGCAGGGTGGTGCGGATCATGGCGGTGGTCTCCGAGGAGTGCACGGGTTCACAGCGACGCGAGATAGACGCCCAGATCGTCGAGCTGCGCCTCGCTCAAGGCGCCGAGCTCGGCCATGTCGTGGATGCTGCCGCGATCGGTGAGCAGTCCGCGGATCGAGTCCGCCGATCCGTCGTGGTAGTAGGGCGCCGAGTGGGCGAGCCCGACGAGCGACGGCGTGTCGGTCTGCTCGAGGTTCGACTTCAGCGGGTACTGGGCGCCGTCCGTCAGCGCGGCACCGCCGTGGCAGCTCGCGCAGCCGAGCGCCTTGTCCTCGAACACCGCGCGGCCGCGGGCCAGCGCGCCGGCGTCCTGCGCCCGCGGGGCCTTGGGCGCCGGCAGGCTCGCGACGTAGGCTGCGAGCGCGCCGATCTCGTCGCGACCGACGAAGCCCGAGGTGCCGCCGAGTCGATCGATCGTGTGGCGCAGGCTGTCGCGCAGCGTGGCGTCCTGCCCGTCCCACTTGTACGGCGCCGTGCCGACGATGCGCCCGGCGAGCATCGGCGTTTGCAGCACGTGGGCGCCGAGGCGCCAGGTCAGGCCGTCGGCGCGGCCCTCGGGGTGGCAGGTCGCGCAGGCGAGCGTGCCGCCCTCGGAGAGCCGGCCGTCGTTGGCGCGGCGGAAGATCTCGGCGCCGCGCTCGACCAGCGCGCTGCGCCGCGACGCCGCCAGCTCGGGCCCGCGCCGCGAGAGCTTGGCGATCTTGCGGTCGTCGTGCTCGCCGTGGTCGAGGGGCAGGCTGACGAGGCGCCGCGTGAGCTCGCAGTGCACGCGTAGGGTCGTGCCGTCGACGACCATGCCGTCGATGCCGCAGGCCGGGTCCTTGCGCTCGAGCTTCACGCTCCACGGGACCCACGGGACCTCGGTGCTCGCGTCGGCGATCGCGACCACGCGATCGTCCCCGTAGCCGCCGACGTACAGCGTGTCGGTGCCCGCGTCATAGGCGAGCGCCCGCGGCTGGTGCAGGTCGAGATCGGCGCTGCCGTGGTGGGCCTCGGCTTCGCCGGCGCGGGCGATCCACGACAGTCGATGGATCACCGGCGGTGTGTCGACATCTGCACCGCCGTAGCTGTCGATGTCCTCGACCTTCGGCTCGTGTACGAGCTGCGGCGTGGCGAGCTGGTACGTGGTGATCGCCTGGTCGCCGAGGTAGCCGACGGCGAAGGCGTTGCGGGCGTAGCGGCGGCCCGCGCCCTGGGGCACGCGGAACCGGCTCGGGGCCTCGCGCACGTCGACGAAGGACCCCCCCTCGCCGAACTCGTCCTCGACGACGACGAGCTGATCGCGGGGATCGAGGCTCTGCCAGCGCACGTGGTGGTCGCGATCGTCCAGGTCGACGATCGCGAGGGCGCCGCGCGACAGGAATCCGACCACGGCCTCGCCGCCGTCCGCCGAGATCGCGACGCCGCGCGGCTCGGCAGCGAGCTCGATCCGCCAGCGCTCGCGCAGGTCGTCGGTTCCGATCGCGACCAGGGCGTGCTCGGCGACGCTGGTCGCGAGCAGGGTGCCGCCATCCGGGCTGAGCGCGAGGCCGAAGGGCTCGACGACGGCGACGTTGCGGCCCTCGATCAGCGTCTCGCCGTCGTCGAGTTCGACGATGCGATCGCCCGCGCGGTCGGCCACGAACGCGCGACCGCGACCATCGGCCACGATCTCGCCGAGCTCGCCGCCGAGCTCGAGGCGGGCGGTCGGGTTGCCCTGCGCGTCCGCGCGCACGACGACGCCGGCGTGGCGCTCGGCGACCAGCAGGCCCCGCGGGGTGACGACGACGGTGCCCCCGGTGTGCGCGCCCGTTCGCGGGGCCGACGACGGGGGAGACGCGGGCGCGCCGGCGTCGGCGTGGACGAGCGCACTCGGGCCCAGGGACAGCGCGAACAGGCAGATCCAGCGCGGCATGGGGGTGCTACGCGCGAGCCGCGGGCGTCTCTTCCAGGTGCCGCGTCGCACCGAAATTACACGTGGATGGTTCGCCCGCCCGTGTGACTACCGAGACGATGCGAAGGGGTAACCACTACGGCTACGCGTCGGGCTACGCGTCGGGCTGCGCGTTGTTGGCCGCTGCGCTCGGCACCGGCTGCTACTCCGGACTCGGGGGCGACGGGTCCGACGACGGCGCGGCCGCGGCCGATGGCGGCAGCGACGGGGCCTCGGGGGCCTCCGACGGCGGCAGCGACGGGGGCTCCGACGGCGGCGTGCCCGAGGGCGAGTGCGCGGCGATCCCGGCCGCGGGCCTGCGCCGCCTGACGCCGATGCAGTACCGCAACACGATCCGCGATCTGTTCGGCGATCCGGAGTTCGAGCCCAGCTACGCCGACCTCGCCCCGATCACCACGGAGCTCGGTGTCCGTGCGCTGCGCAGCGACGCCGAGCAGGTCCTCGCGCGGCGCGGGGACTGGACGACGCCGGTGTTCCCCTGCGACACCTCCGGCGCCGCCGACGCTGCGTGCGTCGAGGCGTTCATCACCGATTTCGGTCGCCGCGCGCTGCGTCACCCCGTGACCGATGCGGAGCGTGCCGGCCTGCGCGCGACCTACGATGCGGCGCTCGCCGAGCTCGGGTTCGCCGACGCGATGGACGCGACGCTCGCGGCGATGCTGCAGAGCCCGAGCTTCGTCTACCACTTCGAGGCCGGCGCGCCGGTCGATGGCTCGCCGAACCTGCGCCGGCTCGACGACCACGAGCTGGCGGCGCGACTCAGCTACCTGCTGTGGGACAGCCTGCCGGACGCGACGCTGTTCGCCGCGGCCGACGCGGGCGAGCTCGGCACCGAGGCCGGCCTGCGCACGCAGGTCGAGCGCATGCTCGCCGACGCGCGCACCGACACCAAGCTGCAGCACTTCGTCTCGCAGTGGCTGCAGCTCGACGGCGGCCTGCTGCACTTCCCGCTCGAGGAGACGACGAAGGACGCCGAGCTCTTCCCGCAGTTCGGGCCCGCGCTGCAGGCCGCGATGCGCACCGAGATCGAGGCGCTGGTGCGCAGGGTGTTCTTCGAGCAGGACGGTGACTTCGCGGCGCTCATGCAGAGCCGCGACGCCTACGTCAACCGGACGCTCGCCGAGATCTACGGCGTCCCCGGCCCCGCCGACGACGACACGTGGGCGTGGGTCGAGCTCCCGGCCGATCAGCGCGCGGGCCTGCTGACGCGCTCCGCGTTCCTCACCGTGTACGGCACGTCGCGGGCGCAGTCGCCGATCCGCCGCGGCGTGTTCGTGCTCGAGGAGGTCATGTGCATCGCGCTCTCCGACCCGCCGCCCAACGTCAACAACACCCCGGTCGACGGCGGTGAGACCGTCGACGAGGACGGCAACCCCATCGTCCGCACGGTCCGCGAGGAGACCGAGCTGCGCACCGGCGGCGACAGCTGCCAGAACTGTCACGCCGTGATCAATCCCGTCGGCTTCGCCTTCGAGCACTACGATGCGCAGGGCGGCTGGCAGGACGACGAGCTCGTGAGCGGCCTGCCGGTCGACGCCTCCGGGCAGCTGTTCGGCGACGTCGAGGGCGCGGTGCAAGGGGCAGTGCAGGCCAGCGAGCGCCTCGCGACCAGCGTGCAGGTCCGCGAGTGCTTCGCGGATCGGTGGAGCGAGCTGGCGCTCGGCGTCGAGGGCGACGCGCTCGACCCATGCACCCAACGCGACGTCCGCGATCGCTTCGTCGAGACCGGCGACATGCGCGAGCTACTGGTCGCGCTCGTGACGAGCGACGGGTTCCGCTACTTTTCGACCGAGGAGGGGCAGTGATGCGCAAGCAACTCCGACACTCCGGCCGACGGGCGTTCCTGCGCGGGATCGGCGGCACCGCCCTCGGCCTGCCGCTGCTCGAGTTCACCCACGGCCACCTGTGGGCGGGCGGCAGCGCGGCGCCGCTGCGCTTCGTGACCATGTTCGAGCACGGCGGCACGATCTCGAACCAGAGCCACTCGAGCCGCTACGACGGCACCGGCTTCGAGCAGGGCGAGGACTGGTGGCGGCCGGCCGATCCGACGAGCACCGATCTCGTGCTCGGGCCGATCCACCAGCCGCTCGCGGCGTTCCGCAGCAAGCTGCTCCTGCTCGAGGGCGTCGACAACAAGGCCGCGATGGCCCAGGCGCAGTACGGCTCGGGAGGCCACGGCATCTCCAACGCGACGGCGCTGACGGCCGCGACCACCACCGACGCCTACGGTGAGAACCCGACGCCGCAGGGGCCGAGCATCGATCAGGTCATCGCCGAGCGGCTCGCGGCGCGGCAGCCCGTGCCGTTCCCGCTGATGCACCTCGTCGTCGAGGGCCACCAGTACGGCTCGCCGTTCTATCGCGGCATGGGCGAGCGCGTCGGTGGCGAGGGCAGCCCTTCGGCCGCGTTCGCGACGTTCTTCGCCGGCGTCAGCGGCGGCGAGCCCTCGGCGGCGCAGCTGCGGCAGATCGCGATGCGCACGAGCATGCTGGACGGACTGCTCGGCTCGTACGAGCAGGCCAAGGGCCGCGTGAGCGCCAAGGATCTGCAGATCATCGAGGCCCACCTCGATCACCTCCGCGCGCTCGAGTACGAGCTCCAGCACCCGGTGGTCTGCACCCCGCCGACGGGGATCGACGCCGACGGCAACCAGCCGGGGGACGTCGTGGGGCCACTTCACGTCAAGCTCATCATCGCGGCGCTGCGCTGCGGCGTGACCAACGTCGCCAACCTCGAGATCGCCGACATCATCACGCCGTGGACGCCGATCGGCGATCCGATGGAGTCCGCGTTCGGCATCGGCCACTCGCTCGGCCACTTCGCGCGCGACGTCGGCGAGGCCGGCCCGTTCGCCGTCCAGCGCGAGACGTGGCTGGCCGAGATGCTCGAGAACCGCCAGTGGCGCATCGGGCTCATGGCCCAGCTGCTCGAGGGCCTGGACGATCCCGGCTTCCTCGAGGGCGATCGCACGCTGCTCGACAACGCCGCGGTGCTGTGGACCAGCGAGTTCCGCGAGCCGGCCAACCACGTGTCGTCCAACGTGCAGGTCCTGCTCGCCGGCAGCGCGGGTGGCTACTTCGCGACCGGCCGCTTCATCGACTACAACCTCCACGCCTCCGACCCGGCGACGCTCGAGTACGAGAGCAACGAGTCGACCCACAACCTGTTCACCTCGCTGTTGCAGGCGATGGGCGAGAGCGACGCGCACTTCGGCTCGGGCGACGCCGCGCACGAGGGCCCGCTGCCCGACCTGACCGCGTAGCGACCACGCGCACGGGTGCGCCGTGGTAGCCTGCGGGCGGCCATGGTCTGGCACGCGCGCGCGTCGTTGCTGTTGCTGCCGCTGCTGCCCGGCGCGTGCCTGCGCCCCGGGTCCTACGCGTGCGAGGACGCCGCGCAGTGCAAGAGTGACGCGGGCGGTGCGTGTGTCGACGGCTGGTGCGCCTACCCCGACGGCACCTGCGGCTCGGGGCTGCGGTTCGGCGAGCGCTCTCCGGACGACGTCGCCGGCAGCTGCGTGGGTGCGACCGCGAGTGGGGACTCGAGCGGCGGGTCGGGCCCCGCGGGTTCGAGCACGGACGACGGCGGTCCGCCGGCGTCATCGTGCGGCAATGATGTCGTCGACGAGGGCGAGCTCTGTGACGACGGCAATCGACTCGGTGGTGACGGCTGTCACCCGCAGTGCGTCGCGCCCGGCACGATCCTGTGGACGGCGACGTACGACGGCGAGGCCCACGGCGATGATCGTGGCTTCGGCATGGCCATCGATCCCGACGGCGAGTCGTTCTGGGTGGCGGGCTTCACCACCGTCGACGACGCGAACGGCTCCGACCTGCTGCTGCAGCGCCGCTGGATCGAAGACGGGTCCCTGGTGTGGACGCAGAGCCGCGACGGCGAGGCCCACGGCGAGGACATCGGCGAGGACGTGGCGATCGACGCCGCGGGGCGGCCGTGGTTGGTCGGTCGCATCACCAGCACGGCGACCGCCGGTGACGTCTGGGTCGGCAGCTTCGATCGCGATGGCACGCCCGGCGCGAGCTTCACCCACGACGAGCAGGGCGGCGAGGATCACGGCCACGGCCTGGCGTTCACCGCCAGCGGCGCGCTCGTGGTCGTCGGCGTCGCCGATCTCGGGCCCGCCGGCACGCCCGACGCCGCGGCGTGGATGCGTCGCTACTCCCCGGCCGGCGAGGCGCTGGGCGACGCGATCATCCTCAACGGATCGACGGCCCTCGACACCGCGCTGCAGGTCGTGGCCGACGGCGACGGCTTCGTCGTCACCGGCGATCTCAGCACCACCGAGGGCATCGAGGAGATCTGGACCGCGCGCTACGACGCCGACGACGCGCAGTCGTGGTCGCAGCTCGCAGGCGCGCCCGACGTCGGACCGTACCCGCGTGGTGTCGGCATCGCGCCCGATGGCGACGGCGGCTGGGCCACCGCGGGCGTGCTGTCGACCGACATCTGGGTGCAGCGCTACGCCGCGGACGGCACGCCCGGGCTCAACCTCGTCGTCGCCGGCACCCAGGATCGCCAGGACGAGGCCGCCGATGTGGCGTTCCTCCCCGATGGTCGCTTCATCGTCGTGGGCTTCCTCGACTTCGGCACCGTCGGCTTCGCGACCAGCGACGCGTGGGTCCGCGTCTACGCGCCGGACGGCACGCCCGAGTGGACCGACGTGTTCGACGGCGAGTCCGAGGAGATCGACAAGGCCCTGTGCGTCGGCGTCACCGACAAGCTGAGCGCGGTCGTCGTCGGGTACGAGACGGTGCCGGGGCAGTCGCGCGACGTGTGGATGCGGCACTACGCGCTGTGAGCCCCGACGATCACGGCTGCTTCACGTAGCCGCACCGCGACTCGCAGCCCGTCAGCACGGTGCACTCCGAGTAGCACGCCGCCGGGCCCGCGCTGGGGTCGTTGCTCAGCACCGGACGGGGCGGCGCCTTGCCGATGGTGATGCAACCGAGGGTCGAGCAGAGCAGGGCGAGGGCGCCGAGGCGCGCGAGGAGGCGTCGATCGCAGTCCATCGATCCTCCGACCTCGGCCCGCGCACGGTGATTCACGGCCCGCAGCGTCGGCCGTGGCCGCGCGCACGCGGCGACCCTGGTCATCGGTCGCCCGAGTCGACACACTGCCGAAGGACCGAGTTCTCTCCATGGACGCACCGACCGACGCACCGACCGACGCATCGACGAGGGCGCCGCGCGGCGCTTGGCACTGGACCAAGCGCGGGCTTCAGATCGGAGGTCTCGCGCTCGTCGGCCTCACCGGGTTCGCGATCGTCGACGGCTGGGAGGCCTTCGGCAAGGCGCCCGAAGGCGAGCGAGCCGCACGCATGCAGGTGTCGCCGCAGTACGCCGACGGCGGCTTCGAGAACCCCCAGCCGCTGTACAACGACGTGTGGGGGATGGTGAAGCTGATCTTCGATACGAGCCCCGATTCGACGCCGCTGCAGACGATCCCGACGGTGGCCGGCGACGCCGACCGCTTCGCCACGCCGCCCGCGAGCGGCCTGCGCGTCACGTGGCTCGGGCACTCGACGATGCTCGTGGAGATCGACGGCGTGCGCGTGCTGACGGATCCGGTGTGGGGCGAGCGGACGTCGCCGCTGTCGTGGATCGGTCCGCGACGCTGGTACGCGCCGCCCTTGCGCCTCGAGGATCTGCCGCCCATCGATGCGGTGGTGATCTCGCACGATCACTACGATCACCTCGACACACCGACGATCCTCGCGCTCCGCGAGATGATCGCGACCAAGGGTTGGGACACCATGTTCGTCGCGCCGCTCGGCGTCGGGGCCCACCTCGCGTACTGGGGCGTGCCCGAGGATCGCATCTTCGAGCTCGACTGGTGGGATCGCTTGCCGGTCGGCGCGCTCGAGATCGTGTGCACGCCGGCCCGGCACGCCTCGGGTCGCACGCTGTTCGACAAGGATCGGACGCTGTGGGCCGGCTACGGGTTGCTCGGTCCCGAGCACCGGGTGTTCTTCTCCGGAGACACGGGCCTGTTCCCCGCGCTCGGCGAAATCGGCGAGCGCCTCGGGCCCTTCGACCTGACGATGATCGAGGTCGGCGCCTACGGTCGCGCGTGGCCCGACTGGCACCTCGGCCCCGAGCAGGCCGTGCGGGCCCATCGCATGGTCCGCGGCGACGCCATGCTGCCGGTGCACTGGGGCCTGTTCGACCTCGCGTATCACGGTTGGACCGAGCCCATCGAGCGCGTGCGCGTGGCGGCCGCGGCGGCGGACGTCGAGCTGCTGCTGCCGCGTCCGGGCGAGAGCGTCGAGCCGTCGTCGCCGCCGACATGGACGCAGTGGTGGCCCGACCTGCGGTGGCGCAGCGGGGCCGAGGATCCGATCGTCGCGACGATGATGGACGCCACCGCGGTCGCGCCGTGACCTGCGATCACTGCCGCGCCGAGTCGGAGGTGGTAGACTCCGCGGCATGGGTTTGCAGGATGTTCGTAAGCGTCTCCCCGTGGTCAAGCAGCTGCCGCCCGCCCGGGGTCGTCGTCACCTGCTCGCCAGCCCCGCGCCCGGCGAGGTGCCGACGCCGGCGCTCGCGGTCTGGGAGTTCACGCTGGCGTGCGATCAGAAGTGCCTGCACTGCGGGCCGCGGGCTGGCACCGCGCGCGACGACGAGCTCACCACCGAAGAGGCGCTCGCGCTGGTCGACGACATGGCGGAGCTCGGCGTCGGTGAGGTCGTGCTCATCGGCGGCGAGGCCTACCTGCGCAATGACTTCATCCTGGTGATCCGGCGGATCCGCGAGCGGGGCATGACCGCGACGATGACCACCGGCGGCTACAACCTCTCGCGCGCCCGCGCCGAGGCGATGGTCGAGGCGGGGATCCAGAGCGTGTCCGTCTCGATCGACGGCCTCCGCGAGAGCCACGACTACGTGCGCAACCGGCCCGAGAGCTGGGATCGGGCGTTCGCGGCGCTGCACACGGTGCGCGCCGCGGGGGCCCAGGTCGCGTGCAACACCCAGATCAACGCCCTCACGCGCAACGAGCTGCTGCCCCTGCTCGAGCTGCTCGCCGAGGCCGGCATTCACGCGTGGCAGCTGCAGATCACGATGCCGCACGGGGCAGCCGCCGATCACCCCGAGCTGCTCGTGCAGCCGTACCAATTCGTCGAGCTGTTCGAGATGCTCGACCGCGTCGAGGATCGTTGCCGCGAGCTCGGCGTCACCATCTGGCCGGGCAACAACCTCGGCTACTTCGGTCCGTTCGAGCACAAGCTGCGACGACACCAGCGCGGCGAGGGCCACTTCTCGGGGTGCAACGCCGGCGTCACCGTGATGGGCATCGAGAGCAACGGCGCGATCAAGAGCTGCCCGAGCGTCGGCGGCCCGACCAACACCGGTGGGCTCTATCGCGAGGACGGCCTCGCCACGCTCTGGCAGCGCGCGCCCGAGGTCACGTATGTGCGCCAGCGGACGATCGACGATCTGTGGGGCTACTGCCGCGAGTGCTACTACGGCCCGACGTGCATGGGCGGCTGCACGGCCGCGAGCGAGCCGTTGCTGGGCCGGCCGGGCAACAACCCGTTCTGTCACCACCGCGCGCTCGAGATGGATCGCATGGGCATGCGCGAGCGCGTCGAGCTGATCCAGGCCGCGCCGGGCGTCGGCTTCGACAACGGCCTGTTCCGCGTGCTGCGCGAGCCCAAGGATCCAGAGGAGCGCGCGCGGACCGGGCCGGTGCAGATCGATGAGCCGCGGACGTCGCGGCTCGTCGATCTCCTGGGGCCGGGCCGCCCGCTCGCCGATCTCGACGCCGGGCGGGCCACGGACGGGGGCTAGTTCTTCGGCGCCGCGGCGCCGTAGTCGGCGCCCTCGGCGGTGCCGGTGTCGCTGCTCGACGCGCCGGTGTCGGTGCCGGTCGAGTCGCTGCCGCCGGTGGTGTCGGTGCCGGCGGTCGTGTCCTCGGTGGCAGTGTCGGTCGCGGTGCCCGACGTATCGAAGCCGCTCGAGGGCCCGCCGTAGTCCGAGGCGCCCTGGGTCTCGCTGTCGGTGACGGCGCTGGTGGTCGAGCCGGAGCTGCCGCTCGCGGATTCGGTCGCGCTCGGATCGGTCGTCTGACCGGTCTCCGCCGCCGTCGTCGTGGGTTCGGTGGTGTCGTCACCGCAACCGGCGAGGGCCAGCCCGAGCAACATGCCGGCGAAGCCTCCGATCGGCGTCATCACGTCGCGCTGTGGAGTGCCGCAGAACGGGCACGTCGACGTCCGAGTCATGAGGTGACGATGACAACTACTACAAGGATGCATACGCCACTCAGTCTGCCACAGATCCTGGGCTCTCGCGCAAGGGGTCCCGTGGATCGCGACGCAGGGCGGTCGGACCCGGCGATCGCGGCGCGCCGGGTCAGGGGAGGCGGGCGCTCGCGCGCGACGGGCCTGCACCACCCATCGCGTCACGCCGCCGATCACCAGCGCGACGCCGATCGACAGGGCGATCGCGCCGCCGATCTCGCGGGCGCGCGCCTGATCGAAGCGCTCGGCGTAGGCCCGATCGTCGCGCGCGTCGTCGGCGGTGCGTGCGGTGCGGTACGCGAGCGGGACGAGCACCGCGCCGGCGACGAGCGCACCGCCGCCGAGGGCGACGAGCGTCGCGGCGAGGGGATCGCGTTGCCACGGCCGCACGCGCGGCGCCGGCGTGGTCATCGGTGGCGCGTCGTCGATCGGCTCGGGCGCGGCGATCGGATCGGGCTCGGTCGGCTCGGCGGGGAGCAGCGCGCGGCACTCGGCGATGTACTGCTCTGCGGCCGAGCGCCCCTCGGGCCCAGGCGCCGTCGCGACGAACTGCTCGTACAGCACGATCGCGAGCTTGCACCGACCGGCGCGGCGCTCGGCCTGCGCGCGTGCGTACAGGAACGCCGCGTCGCCGGTGTTGCGATAGGCGGCGTCGAACGCCGCGCTGGCCTCGTCCCAGCGCTGCTCCGCGAACGCGGCCTCGCCGGCCTTCGCCTGGGGATCGCGTGCGGGCGCCGACGCGAGGCACCACGCGACGACGAGGTGCACGATCACGGTCGGTATCCCGGCGGGTAGAGGTTGTCGGGCACCGCGGCGGCGGCGGGCTTGTCGGCGCGCTTGGTCGGGCGCCGGCGCTTGGGCCCCTTGTTCGGCGGCTCGACGTCCACCGCGGGCTCGGCGTTCGGCGCCGCGGTGGGGTCGGCGCTCGGCGCCGCGGTGCTCGGCGCCGCGGTGCTCGGCGCCGCGGGTGCTGCGATCACGACCGTCGGCACCAGCACGGGGGCGACGCTCGGCGGCGCTTCGTCCGTCGCGGCTGCGGGGGCGGTGTCGACGACCGGCGCGGCGCTCGGCGTCGCCTCGGAGGGTCGCGCGACGAGGGTCACCGCGACCGCGGTCGTTCCGACGAGCGCGAGAGTGCCGGCGATCGTCGCCGCGAGCCGACGTCGCGGACCGGCGGGCGTGGGCGCGACGATCGACGCGCCCGCGAGCGAGGTCGCCGCGACCCTGGTCGAGGGATCCGTCGCCAGCCACGAGGCCTCATCGGCGCTGGTGATGGGCGGCGTCTCGCCGAAGTGGGTCGTCATCGCCTCGACCACGCGCGCGGGCGCCAAACGCCAGTGCTGCGCGTGGGCGTAGCCGTCGAGGGCGTCGGCGAGGAGGGCGGCGGTGGCGAAGCGGTCGGCGGGGTCGACCGCGAGCGCCTTCGCGACGATCTCTGCAAGGGCCGGGGGATAGTCGGGATCGATCTGCGACGGCGGCACGTAGTCGGCGCGCGCGACCCGGCCGAGCACCGCGAACTCGTTGGGCCCGCTGAACGCGCGCGCGCCGAGCGTGGTCTCGTACAGCAGGATCCCCAGGGCGAACAGATCGCTGCGGCGATCGATCGGCTCGCCGCGGCACTGCTCGGGCGACGCGTAGCCGACCTTGCCCTTGAACGCGCCGGTGCGCGTCGCCGAGGTGTGCTCGACGGCCTTCGCGATGCCGAAGTCGGTGAGCTTGACCGCGCCCTCATACGACAGCAGCACGTTCGACGGGCTCACGTCGCGGTGCACGAGGCCGAGCGGGCTGCCGTCGTGATCGCGTAGTTCGTGCATGTGGTGCAGGCCGGCCGCGACCCCCGACACGATCGTCAGCGCGACGTCGCGGGCGAGCGGTCGCCCCCGGTGTGCCCGCATCAGCTCGAGCAGGTGGCGGCCATGGACGAACTCCATGGTGATGAAGTGCTCGCCCTGGTACTCGCCGAAGTCGAGCACCGCGGTGACGTTCGGGTGCTGCAGGCGCGAGGCGAGCCGCGCCTCGTCGAGGAACATCCGCGCGAACTCGGGGTCGCCCGCGAACTGGGGCAGGATCAGCTTGAGCGCGACGAGCTTGGCGAACCGCTCGGCGCCGCGCAGCTGCGCCAGGTACACCTCGGCCATCCCGCCCATCGCGACCCTGCGCACGAGCGTGTAGCGGCCGATGCGGGTGCCCGGCGGCAACCCGAGCGCACGCGCGACGTGGGTCGCGTCCACGGGATCACGATATCCGCAGGGGCCTGCTTTGACAAACCGCGCGCCGGGTCGGGCACGCGGGGGGTCAGGGCGGTGTGCGGGTGTTGGCGCCGGCGGTCACCGGGCCCAGGGCGCGCGTGATCTGCTCGAGGTCCCCGAGCAGTCGATCGCGCAGTGGTCCCGGCCGAGTCATCTGCGTGAGGTGCTCGCCGAGCAGCTCGCGGGCACGCGCGAGCCGGCCGGCGACGGTGCTCGGGTTCAGCGACAGCGCCTCGCCGATCTCGGCCGTGCGCAGGTTCTCCCAGTAGTAGAGCTCGGTGACGAGCTGCAGCTCGAGCGGGAGCTGCGTCAGCGCCATGAGCAGGAACTGATGCTCCTGCTGACGCACGGCGATCATGCTCAGCGACGTCGGCGCCTCGTCGACGCCGAAGCGCTCGATCGCGGCCGGCCGCTCGCGCAGCGATCGCAGCAGCTGCTTGTGGGCGATCGCGAACAAGAAGGTGCGGAACGACGCGTCCCCGCGGAAGCGCGACGCGGCCTCGAGCGCGCCGAGGAACGTCTGCTGCGTCAGATCGTCTGCCGCACCCGCGACACGAAGATCGAAGAACCGACGGATCGAGACGTAGTGCCGACGCGTGAGCTCTTCGAACGCCGAGCCGTCGCCCCCGCGCCAGGCCTGCAGCAGCTCGTTGTCGGAGGGAACGGACATCGTCGGGGGCGAGGGTCGCGATTGTACACGGCCCTCGGTGCTACTCGAGCGTCACGCGCTCGAGGTGCTCGGGCACCCACGCGTCGGCGTGCAGCTCGTCGGACAGGCGCAGGCGCAGGCGGTCGGCGGCATCGGGCTCGCCGTGCACCACGAAGGTGCGCCGCGGGACGGTGGACTCGCTGCGAATCCACCGCATGAGCCCATCTGCGTCGGCATGGGCCGACAGCCCGGGCAGCACGAGGATCTCGGCGCGGACAGGGATCCAGTCGCCGTGGATCTTGATCGACTCCGCGCCCTGGGTCATCGCCGCGCCGCGGGTGCCACCGGCTTGGAAGCCGGCGAACAGCACGGTGTGCTGCTCGCCCGCGGCGAAGCGCTTGAGGTGGTGGACCACACGTCCGCCCGTGGCCATGCCGCTGCCCGCGAGGATGATCTTCGGCTCCGCGTCGCCCGTGAGCGCGCGCGAGTCGTCGGCGGTGATGGCGACGCGCACGCTCCCGAAGGCGCGACGGCACAGCTCGGCGTCCAGCCGGTGCTCGCCGAGGTGCTCGATGTAGAGGTTGGTCACCGCGTCCGCCAGCGGGCTGTCGAGGACGGTCGGCACGTCGGGGATCGTGCCGGCCTCGCGGAGGCGGTGCAGCAGCAGCATCAGCAGCTGCGCGCGGCCGACCGCGAAGGTCGGGATGATGACCGTGCCGCGCCGCGCGATCGTCCGCCGCACCACCTCGGCCAGCGCGTCGCTCGGGTCGCCGGCGGGATGCGTGCGATTGCCGTACGTCGACTCGACCAGCAGGTAGTCGCTCGCGGGCCGCGGCGCAGGTCCGAACATCAAGGGGTCGTCCTCGCGGCCGAGGTCGCCCGACACGACGACCGTCGCGCCTCCGACCTCGAGCGCCACCGTGCTCGCGCCGAGGATGTGACCGGCGCGGGTGAGCCGGGCGCTCCACCCGGGCAGCGGCGCGAACGCGGCGTCGGACGCGACGACCTTCAGCGACGCGCACGCCCGCTTCGCGTCCGCCTCGGTGTACAGCGGCGCCGGCGGATCGTGCTTCGAGAAGCCGTGGCGCGCGGCGTGCTCGGCGTCGGCCTCCTGCAGCCGCCCAGCGTCGGCGAGCAGCACGCGGGTCAGGTCGACCGTGGCGCCCGAGGCGTAGATCGGCCCGGTGAACCCGTCGCGCACCAGCACCGGCAGCCAACCCGAGTGGTCGATGTGCGCGTGCGTCAGGACGACGGCGTCGATCGAGCGCGGGTCGACCTGCAGCGCCGTCCAGTTGCGCTGCCGCAGCTGCTTGTAGCCCTGGAACATCCCGCAGTCGACGAGCAGCCGCCGGCCGTCGTGCTCGAACAGGAACCGCGAGCCCGTGACCGTGCTGACACCGCCGAGGAACTGCACCGTGGGTCGAGTCATGTGGCGTGATGGTACACGCGTGCGCAATCGATGCGCTGGCTCCCGTGCGAATCGCTGCATCGCACGCGCGGGCCGCTTCGTCGCGCGCCGGCCGGATGTGGATTACCGTGGGGGTGGGTTCGGGGAGGTCTCCGGCCCGGGCAGGACGATCATCATGAAGTGGCTCATCGGCGTCGATCTGCGCGAGACCGCGACAGGCGCGCTTCACTTCGCCTCGTGGCTCGCCCGCGTGCAGCCCGAGGCGCGACCGACCCTGTTGCCCCTGCACGTGCTCGAGGAGTCGTACCTCTTGCAGGTCCTGCGGCACACGCACATCGACGCGGTCGAGAAGCTCGCGCAGGACGGGACGGTCGCGCAGCTCGATCGCGTCGGCATCGGCGGGCTCGCAGCGCCGGCCCGTGTGGTGCGGGGCATCGAGGCGAGCGACACCTTGGTGCGGGAGTTCGACGCCGAGCACGCGGACGCGCTCGTCATCGGGCGGCAGGCGCAGAGCACCGACCGCAAGATCGTGCGGCTCGGTCGGATCGCGCGCCGGCTGGTGCGGCGTCTGCCCTGCCCGGTCGTCGTGGTGCCGCCCGATCTCCGCATCGACGCGATCGGCGGCGGGCCGATCGTGCTCGCGACCGATCTCGACGAGACCTCGGGCTCCGCCGCGCAGTTCGCCCTGCGCCTCGCCGCGGCGACCGGTCGGCCGATCGTCGTCGCGAACGTGGTCGGGGACGACGGCGTGGCCTCGCGCGGTTTGCCCACGGAGTCCACCGCGGCCCTGCTCGCCGAGCTGGGGCTCGAGCGTCAGGCCGAGCTCGAGGCGTGGATGACCCGCCACGGCCTCGGCGGCACGCGATCGATCGTGGCGTATGGCGACGTGCTCGGGCGCCTCATCAGCATTCTCGCCGCCGAGGGCGCGCCGCTGGTGGTCTGCGGCTCGCGGGGCCTCGGCGCGATCGAGCGGGTCTTCGTGGCCTCCGTCGGCACCGACCTCGCGTGCTGGGCCGGGTGCGCCGTGGCGATCGTCCCGCCGACGTGGGGCGCGTGATCCCTTGGTAGGCTCCGCCGCAATGCCGCGTCTCTCGCCCGTGGACTTCGTCATCCGCACGGTCGGTCCCGCGACCCGTCCGTCACCGCTCGCGCTGTCGACGACCCCCGACGACGACGTCGCCGACTACGTGCCCGACGGCGCGGGGGTGCTCTTCGACATCGAGGTCGCGATCGACCACGCGGTCGTCAGGCCGCTCGCGTTCGAGAAGGCCGGGCCGCGCGAGCGCATCCACTTCGATCCCGCGTGCACCACCGCGGGCATCGTCACCTGCGGCGGCCTCTGTCCGGGCATCAACAACGTCATCCGCTCGCTGGTGCTCGAGCTCCACCACAAGTACGGCGTCGCGCGTGTGCTCGGCTTCCGCTACGGCTATTCGGGGCTGGATCCCGCCTGCGGTGTGCCCCCGGTCGAGCTGCGGCCGCCCGACGTGCTGCACATCCATCGCCAGGGCGGCAGCCTGCTCGGCATGTCGCGGGGCGCACCGACGGTCGAGACCATGGTCGACGAGCTCGCGCGGCGCGACGTGCAGATCCTCTTCACCATCGGCGGCGATGGGACGCATCGCGGGTCACACGCCCTCGCCGACGAGATCGCCCGCCGCGGCCTCGACATCGCCATCGTCGGCCTCCCCAAGACGATCGACAACGACATCGCGTTCGTCGACAAGACGTTCGGCTACGAGACCGCCGTCGAGGTCGCCCGGCAGGCCGTCGACGCCGCGCACACCGAGGCGATCAGCGCCCTCAACGGGGTCGGCATCGTCAAGCTGATGGGCCGAGATGCCGGGTTCATCGCCGCGGCTGCGACGCTCGCCAGCCGCGACGTCAACTTCTGCCTCGTGCCCGAGGTCCGCTTCGAGCTCGACGGGCCCCGGGGCCTGCTCGCCGCGCTCGAGCGGCGGCTCGCCGCGCGTCACCACGCGCTCGTGGTCGTCGCCGAGGGCTGCGGCGCCTCGCTCGTCGACGCCGACAGCGCCCGCGATGCCTCGGGCAACGTGCGCTACGCCGACGCCCGCCTCGACGTCGGGCCCCGGCTGCGCGACAGGATCACGGCCCACTTCAAGGCGCTGGGCGTCCCCATCGTGGTCAAGTACATCGACCCCAGCTACATGATCCGCGGCTGCCCGGCGAACGCCTACGACAGCATCTTCTGCGATGCGCTCGCCCGTCACGCGGCGCACGCGGGGATGGCGGGCAAGACCGACCTGCTGATCGGCCGCGCCCACGGGATCTTCACGCACGTGCCGCTGGGCCTCGTCGCCGGCGGGCGCAAGCGGATCGATCCCGACGAGGGCACGTGGCTGGCGGTCACAGAGGCGACCGGCCAACCGCCCCTGCGCGCCTGAATCGCCGGGCCGCCGTCAGCAAGCAATGGGGAAGGGCGGCCCGCCCTTCCCCTCCGTCGGGCCGAGCCCGCCGGAGGCCTCCCCATCCCTCATCGCTTCGCTCCTTGCCTTCGTCGCGGGTGAACGCTTCACGTTCATCCGCAACTCAACGCAGCGCGAAGACCAGCTTGCTCTCGCCGGCGTTCGCCGACAGGCCCGCGCCGATGCCGACGAAGTAGAGCTCGTGCTTGTCCCGCTTGTGGACCATGCGCACCGCGCCCGCGCTCTCCTCGATCGCCGTCGCCGAGGCCACGCTGCCGGTGTACGTGCCGTCGACCTGCTCGAGCGCGGGCAGGCCCGTCGCGAGCACCACGCCCCAGCTCGCCGAGCCACCGACCTGCGCGCCGATGCTCGTCGACTCGAGCTCGAAGCCGCGCTCGCCCGCGATCCCGGCGAAGCGCATCGTCCCGTTGCCCCGGGCGATCTTCACCACGAGGCCGCCCTCGCCCGAGCGATAGACGCCCACCCCCTGGACGCCGCTACGCGCGAGCACGGCGGCGAAGTCCTTGGAGGCGAGGAACGTCTCGAGCTTCTCGTCGAGCTCGACCTTCTGCGTCGGCGAGATGGAGAGCTTGCCGGTGAGTTCGTCCACCTGCTGACGGATCGCCGCGGCGTCGAAGTGCCCCGCGATCGCCGTGCGCGGCGCGCCCGGGGGCGGTGTCGACGGCGCGGTGTCCTTGTCGCACGCGACGGGCAGCGCGGCCAGCAGCAGCGCCCGCAACGCAATGCGTCGCGCGACGCGTGGCGCGAGGCGATCCGCGAGGCGAGTCGCGAAGGAGGTTCGGGTCGGCATCGCCCCGAAGGCTAGCGACGTTCGGCCGACGGGCAACTGAAAACCGTGCGGTTCCGCAGGGCCGACCCGCGTCGCCCCACGCGGGCGCGTGCGCCCGGGTCGTGCGAGACTCCCCGACGATGCGAGCCATCTGGAACGGCACCGTGCTGGCCGAGAGCGACGACACGATCGTCGTCGAGGGCAACCACTACTTCCCGCCCGACGCGCTGCGCCGCGAGCACTTCCGCGACAGCGCCACGCACACCACCTGCGGGTGGAAGGGCGTCGCGAGCTACTATGACGTCGTCGTCGGCGAGCAGGTCAACGCGGATGCGGCCTGGTACTACCCGACGCCGAAGGCCGCCGCCGAGCGCGTGCGCGGGCGCGTCGCGTTCTGGAAGGGCGTCGCGGTCGGTCCCTAGGCGGCGTGCCGATGCCGGTCGAGTCCGCCGAGGATCCGGGGACGAGCCCCCGCGTGGGCAGTTGGTGGGTGCTCGCGCCGCTGCCCGCGGCCGCCGTCGGGATGGCGATCGCCGTCTCGCAAGGCGTGCGGTGGACGGCGTATCTCCCGAACCTCATCGCGCTCGTCCTCGGCGCGGGGATCTTCTTCGGGGTTCGACGACGCTCGCACGGGCGCGTCGCGACGTGGATGCCGAGCGTCGCGGCCCTCGCGATCCTCGCGACGCTCGTGGTTCCGGGGGTGGAGGGCGTGCACCGCTGGCTGGCGATCGGTGGCCTGCGACTGAACGTGTCGACGGCCGCGACGCCGTGGATCCTGCTCGGCCTCGCGGCGGGCGGGCAGCGGGCGCGGCTGCTCGGCGCGGGAGCCGTGCTCGTCGCGGCGATGACCCACCTGGCGCAGCCGGACGCGGGGCAGGCGACGGCGTTGGCCGTCGGCGTCTTGCCGCTGGCGCTCGATCGCCGACGCACGCCCTCGGCGATCGGAGTTCCCCTCGTGCTCACGACGACGGCGCTCGCGGGCGCGGCGTGGTTCGTCCCCGATCCCCTCGCGCCCGTGGACCACGTCGAGCGGATCCTGATCCTCGGGTCCTCGCAGGGGGCGCTCTGGGTCGCGGCCATGGTGGCTGCAGGCGTCGCGCTCCTCGTCCCGTTCGCGCTGCCCACCCGTGAGTCCGCGCGGGATCCGGTCGCCGGCGCGCTCGTCGGGTACATCGCCGCGACGTTCATCGTCACGGTCATCGGCCACTTCCCGGTCCCCGTCTTCGGTGCCGGTGCGGGGCCCGTGCTCGGTTGGTATGCGTTGCTCACCGTGTACGCGCTCGCGTGTGGAGCTCCACCTGTCGTCGGCCCCGAGCCTCGCGGAGGCCTGAGCGGCGTGTGACAGGCGGCGGAGCCGACGGCCGCCGGACCCGCCCGGGCGTGGTAAGCAGGCCGCGATGGTATGGATCGCCCTGGTGTTCGCGCTCGAGGGCGCGACCCTCGAGCCGCCACCGCGACGCATCGCGATGTCGTGGGAGGCGCCCGCGGCGTGCCCCCAGGCCGCAGCCGTCGCCGAGGATCTGACGCGCCTCACCAACGGCGCGGTGGTCCTCGCTGCGGCGGCCGACGATCGTGTGCGCGCCGCGATTGTGGCCGAGGCCGGCGGCTACACGATCACCCTCGAGCTCGGCGGTCGCGATCTGACCGAGACGCGGCGCCTCGCGGGGCCGCGGTGCGAGACACTCGCCCGCGCCGCGACCGTGATGATCGCCGTCGCGCTCGCGCCGGTACCCACGGCACGGACAATGACTCCGCCGCAGGTCGCGAACCTGCCGACGACCACTGCGGTGCCGGACCCCGCGATCGACTCGCCGACACGCAGCGGCGCGGCATCCCCGAGCCGGGTGCCATCGGCCCGGCCCCGCGTCGATCGACTGGCGTTCGGCGCCTGGACGGGGCCGAGCCTCGGGACGAACCCGCGGGCGACCGCGATCGTCGGTGTCGACGTCGGCTGGCGCCGCGGCGTGCTCGGGCTGCAGCTGTCGGGCTGGCACGCCTTCGCGGCCGGGCGTCGTGTGGAGGCGGGCGTGGGCGTCCGCGCGTCACTGACCGGCGGCGGCGCGCGCCTGATCCTGGCGCTGCCGATCGGGCCCGTCGAGGTGCCGGTGTCCCTCGGCGTGGATCTCGGCGCGATGATCGGCACCGGGACCGGCACCCGTGTGCGCGCCGCGACCGTGCGATCGCTGTGGTCGGCTGCGGTGGTCGGGGTCGGTCTCGCGTGGCCGGCGCGGGGGCGCATCGCCCTGGCGGTGCGGGCGGAGGCGCTCGCGACCCTGCGCGCCCCCGGGATCCACCTCGACGGCCAGGGGGAGCGTCGGGTCGTGTTCGTGGTGCCGCAGGTGGGCGCCCGCGTGCTCGCAGGGCCGTTGTTGCGATTGCCGTGACGAGGACCGCGGTGCGCGGTGCCTGTACCCTGCATGGACGTGATGACGCGCAGGGGATGGGTGTTTGGGCTGGCGCTGGTCGCGTGCACGGCGGACACGAAGAGCGGCGGGCAGATCGTCGACGACACCGGATCGGGGTCGGACTCGGGGACGTCGAGCAGCGGCGATGCGAGTGAGGGCTCCACCGGCGGGGTCGATGACTGCATCGAGGATCCGGTGTGCGGCAACGGTCGCATCGACGTCGTCGAGGAGTGCGATGGCGCAGATGCGTGCAGCGCCTGTGTCTCGGCGCAGGAGCCCACGCCGATGATGAACAGCGGCGAGTTCGGCGTCGTGACGATCGCGTTCGCCCCCGACGGCTCGTGGCTCGCGACGACGCAGGCCTTCGAGGCGCAGCCGATCGTGCTGCGGCGCTACGACCCCGCCGGCGCCGAGCTGTGGTCGCACGAACTCGTCGATCTCGCGAGTGTCCGACCGGCGGTGGCGCTCGACCCCGCGGGGAACGCCTACGTCGGCGCGGCCGTGCAGGCGGCCGAGGGCGATCCGGTGTTCCCCTGGGTCGCCGCGTGGGACGCCGCCGGTGCGCCCTCGTGGTCGGTGCTCGGTGCCGATGAGGGCTTGCTCGAGACGATCGCCGCCGACGGTGCCCGCGTGGTCGTGGGGGGTGGCGACCTCGTCGAGGCGGGAAGCACGAGCCTGATGCGGGTCTTCGACGCCGCCGGGCTCGAACAGTGGAGCCTCGGCGACAACGGGTTCTCGCGCGTCGACGATGTCGCCGTGATCGGGGACGAGATCGTCGCGATGCGCTCGCGACCGGGGATCACCGAGGGCAACACGTCGGTCACCATCGCCCGCTACGATCTGCTCGCGACCGAGCGATGGGCGGTCGAGATCGCCGCGGACGAGCCCCCTTCCATCGGCCGCTGGGGCGTCGTCACGGACGGTGCGGATGGGTCCTGGGTCTTCGGCGCGCGGCTGCGCTCGCCTTACGTGGTCCACCAGGATCGCGACGGCGCGATGCTCGAGGAGCTCGGGTGCATCGGTGGGGCGGGAGGCGTGGTCGTCGGTCTCGCGGTCGGACCCCAGTCCCAGCTCGCCCTCGCCATCACAGCGGAGACCTACGTCGATCAGAACTACAGGTACGATGCATGGTTCCCGGTCATCGCGGGAGGCGAGATCGTCGAGGCGACGCACTTCGATTCCAGCACGCGCACGGCCATCGCCTTCGCGACCGGGTGGTCGGGCGACCGACGCCTCCTCGGGTGGACCGACGGCGGATCCGAGGGTGGCCCCGGGTCGAGCCGAGTGCTGCAGATCCCATGAGGCGACGCGCACGTGGGACGACGATCCGCCACGACCCCCGAGGTGCAGCGACTCGCGGCGATCTACCGCGATCACCTGCGACGCGTGCGTTGGGTGCTGCGCGCCCGGGGGATCGCCGCCGCCGAGATCGACGACGTCGTCCACGACGTGTTCCTCGCCATCCATCGCCGCTTGCCCGCTCGCGACGCTGGGGTCGAGCTCGCGACGTGGATCTGCGGGGTCGCTCGCAGCGTCGCGTTCGCCCACCATCGCGGCAACGATCGCCGACGGGCCACGATCGCTGCGGTGTCCGAGCCCGACGCCGCACTGCTGCCCGACGAGGCCCTCGCCCGCCACGAGGCCTGGCAACGCCTCGCCGATGCGCTCGACGGACTCCGCGACGATCAGCGCGAGGCCTTCGTCCTCGTCGACGTCATGGGCATGCGCGCCGCCGAGGCGGCGGCGTTGATCGATGCCCCGGTGAACACGGTGTACTCGCGGCTGCGCCTCGCCCGGCGCCACTGCGAGTCGGTGCTCGACTTGCCGGCCGGGGTGGATCGTGCCCAGTGGCTGGATGCGGCCGCACGGGGCGAGCTGCCGAGCGACGCGACGCGGCGTCGAGCGTGGGTGGGGATCGTCGCGGCGTTGCCGGTGCGGGCCGCGGCGGTGGGGAGCGGGGTCACGGCTTGGCTGGTCGCAGGTGTGCTCGCGGCGGGGGTGAGCGTTGCGGCGGTGCGCTTCGCGGGCGGCGAGGACGAGCCGATCGTGCGTGCACGTGAATCGGTGACGAAGGTCGATGTGCCCGCGGTGCTGCGCGAGCCGCCGGTGGCGATGCTCGAGCCAGGGGCGCCGGCGGCTGTCTCTGCGCCTGCGCCCGCGCCTGCGCCTGCGCGTGTCGGACGTGCCCGCAAGGTGGTGACCTCGCAGCTGCCATCGGGACCCCGCGACGATCTCGCGGCAGCGGTGGAGATGCTCCGCGACGCGCAGGCTCAGCTCGCCCGTGGGGACGCAGCGGGGGTGCTCGCGACGATCGACGCGCATCGCGATCGCATGGCAGGGGGTCCGCTGGCGCGGGATGTGCTCCGGCTCGAGCGGACCGCGGCGTGTCGGGCGGCGGATCGGGTGCGGGCGGCGCGGGCGTACACCGAGTTGGTGCGACGCGGGTATGCGGAGGCCGGGGACGCGGCGTGCCCCGAAGGGGGTTGAAGCGGGTATCGGAGGCGGGCAGGTGGTGGCTCCCCGACCCGGCGGTCGAGTCCGCGGCTACTCGTAGAACATCTCACCGGGGGTGAGGTCGACGTGGAAGTGGTCGTCGTGGTCGGCGTTGTACTCGGGCGTCAGGATGATGTGCCACGTCATCGTGTCCCACAGGGCGTCGGTGAAGGCGCGCAGCCACTGACCCTCGGGCGTCGCCGGCGACGCGACGCCGTCCTCCCAGTCCGCGAACACGCTCAGCGTCTCGCCATCGGCGAGGACGAAGCCGGCGAAGTCGATCGCGCGACCCTCGGCGTGGTTCGACAGCGTCGACGTGCCGGCGATGACGCGGCAGTTGTACGTGCCGTAGTGCAGGACCTCGACGGCGCCGACGGGCTCCATCTGCGCCGCGATCTCGAGCGAGTCCGCGATCGCGATCGCGGTCTCGCAGGCGACCAGCACCGGGTGGGCGTCGTCGCCCTCGCGCAGGGTGATGTCGAGGACCGGGCTGTACAACAGCACCGGATCGAGGATCTCGCAGTCGAGCTCGGGGTGGCCGTCGGGGTGGTCGAGCTCGTGGGTCGTCGGCACGAAGGCGACGCCGCGATCGACCAGGGTCTGCTGACACGCGGTCATCGGCGCGAACATGCCGGCGGGCACGCACACGCCCGTGCTGGTGCCGGGATCGAGGTAGCGAGACAGCGCCGCGCAGCCGTAACCGTCGCGGCAGCCGTTGCCACCGAGCAGCGCGGGGTCGCAGCGCGACAAGCAGTTGCCGCCGTCCTCGAGCCCGACGTCCGCCGCGTCCACGCAGAACGTCCCGGGCGCGCCGTCCTGATCGGGGCACAGATCTTCGCAGGGCAACGAGCACGTGCCGCACGGGAAGCCCTGATCCTCGCGCAGGCATACGCCGCCGTCGTAGGTGCACTCGCCGTCGTCGAGGCACGGCGCCCCGATCCACGTCGACGCCCACGGCGTGCAGTCGAAAGGCTCACCCGTGCTGCTGGCGTCGGAGGACGCGGTCGCGACGCTGGGATCCCCCGAGGACTCCGCGGTCCCGTCCGCGCCCGACCCGTCGCCGGCGGTCGCGTCACCCGAGCTCGACGCCGAGCCCGGCGCACCCGAGGTGTCGGGCGACCACGCCTCGGGGCCCGCCGAACCACCGCCGCAGCCCAGGACGACCGCGAGCGCGACGGGGGACCTGCGACCGTTCGCCATCGACCAAGGGTAGCGGACCGGCCGTGCCTCCGTCACGCGCCGCGCCGCGCGGGCGATCCGCTCATGCCGCCGGCGTGCGCGGAAGCGTGCTCTCGACGCCGTGGCGGACGATCGCGAGCGAGGCCCGCGACATCTCGGCCCACATCGCCAGGGACTGCTTGCCCCACTGCGCGGCCTCGTCGATCGCGGCGTCGAAGCGCTTCACGCCCTGCTCCTGCGCGCGCTGGACCTCGGGCCAGACGGCATCCCAGCGGGCGAGCTGCTCGCGGGTCTGCTGCGCGACGTCGTTGATGAATTGCTGCATCTGCGTAAACATGATCTCCACGTCGATCTCGCTCCACCGACCGCCTTCGCGCGGTCTGCAGCGAAACTAGGACCGGGTCCCGGGCCTGTCAAGGTGAAAAATGTTGCAGTGCACCAAAGGCTCGGAGCCGCCGTGCCTAGCGGCGCTTGCCCTGGACCTCGCGCTTCAGCTGCTCGAGCTCGCGGCGGAGCTCGGCCACGTCGTCGCGGCCCTCGGGCTCGGGTCGCGCGGCGGCGGCCCGCGGCGGTGCGGCGGGGGCGGGTGGCGGCGGCGGTGAGACGAAGCCACCGCCGGAGAACATCCGGAACAGGGCGTTGGTCGCCTGCATCGGCAGGTTGCCGAAGGGCAGCATCGGCGCCGCCTGCTGCATGCCGAACTTGGCCGCCAGGTACCATTCCATGGCCGTGGAGACGTACTTGCCGAAGAACTCCGCGGCCGCGTCGTCGCCCATCCGCACCAGCTGGACCAGCAGCGGGACCGGCAGGAGTCGGGCCGACTCGCCCTCGAGGATGATCTGCACGAGCGTCGCCTGTGTGAGGTCGGCTCCACTCTTGGCATCGACGATGCGGACGTCCGCGCCGTCGCGGATCTTCTCGGCGAGCTCGTCGAGCGTGATGTAGCGGCTCGACTCGGTGTCGTAGAGCCGGCGGTTGCTGTACTTCTTGACGAGCATGGAGGGCGGGGCGTCGTGCGCTGCAGCATGGTAGCGCCAAAGCCAGGCCCTGCGGCGGTTCGGGCCACCAGGGGCCGCTGTGCGCCTTCGCGCCCAACAACGGGCTTGACGCCCCGCCGGGCCGGGGCTAGTTTCCGTCCGCGTCATGCTGCACTGCAATATGGACGCGGGAGCGACCCTCGTGCGACTGCCAGGTTCCCCATCGCCCAAGCCGTCCGCCAACGTGACCACCGGCGCCGACGTGCTGCGCGACGGCTGGAAGCGCTGGTTCGACGCGTGGGAGTCGGCGACCGCCCGCGCCGCCGAGCACACGCTGCGCCAGTCGTGGCTGCTCGAGCCGAGCGGCATGCTGCTCACCGGCGCGATGCGGGTGAAGGCGCTGTCGGATCGCATGACCGACGCGTGGCTGGGGGCCCTGGGCTTCTCGACCCGCACCGAGCAGCTGCGGATGCAGCACGAGATCAACACGCTGCACTCGCGGATCCTCGATCTGCAGGAGCAGCTCGACGCGCCGCGGACGGAGACGCCATGACCTCGCTGCAGCTCGCCACCCGCGTGGTGTCGGCCCCGCAGATGCTGTTCGACCGCGTCGCCGAGCTCGGCACCCGGCCGCGCTTCATGCTGCGCGATGGAGACGACTGGCGCGCGGTCACGTGGGCCGCGTTCGGCGAGGACGTCGCGAACGCGGCCGCGTTCCTGCGCGGCGACGTCCTGTCGCGGGGCGACCGTGCGGTGATCTTCGCCCACAACCGCGTCGAGTGGATCGCCGCCGCGCTGGCGATCCAGTGCGCCGGCGGGGTGATGGTCCCGGTGTACCCGGCGTCGACCGACGAGCAGGCGGCGTACGTCGTCGAGCACAGCGGCGCCCGCGTCGTCTTCGTCGCCGGCGAGGATCAGTGGCAGCGCGTCCTCACCCAGTGGTCGCGATACGCGGCGGTGCAGTGGTTCGTCGCGCTCGACGATCACGATCCGTCGGCGTGGGCGGCCGGTCTGCGCGCCGAGGGCCTCCCGGCGCCGGCCGCGGGCGAGCTCGAGCGCCGCGTGATCCGCTGGGATCGCATGCAGCAGCTCGGCGCCCAGGCCGGGATCCCGGTCGGGGCGATGCTCGAGCAGATCGCGATGGGCGATCCGGCGCTCATGCTCTACACGAGCGGCAGCACCGGCCTGCCCAAGGGCGTGCCGCTGTCGCACACCAACCTCGCGGTCAACCAGGCCGACTGGATCCTCGCGGTCGCGTCGCAGATGCCCGAGTCGCCCGTCGACCTGCTGTGGCTGCCGATGAGCCACATCTTCGGCTACGGCGAGGCGTGCATCGGCGCGGCGCTCGGGTTCACGACCTACCTGTGCGAGCCCGCCAACGTCATCGACCTGATGCCGAGCGTGCGCCCCAGCGTGTTCATGAGCGTACCGGCGTACTGGCAGAAGCTCGCGGCCAAGGCCGGCACCGGCGATCCCGAGGAGCAGCGGGCGCGGCTCGCCCAGGCCACCGGCGGCCGCCTGCGCTTCTGCCTGTCGGGTGGTGCCGGCCTCGCCTCTGCGGTGAAGCAGCAGCTGTACGCGTGCGGCCTGCTCGTGCTCGAGGGCTACGGCCTCACCGAGTGCGCGCCGACGCTGACGCTCAACCGCCCCGACGCGTTCCGCTTCGACACGGTGGGCAAGCCGCTGCCGAGCGTCGAGCTGCGCCTCGCCGACGACGGTGAGATCCTCGCGCGCGGGCCCAACATCTTCGCCGGCTACCACCGCGACGAGGCCGCGACCGCGGCGGCGTTCGACGAGCAGGGGTGGTTCCACACCGGCGACATCGGCCAGCTCACCGAGGACGGCTTCCTGCAGATCATCGATCGCAAGAAGGAGATCCTCGTCACGGCGGGCGGCAAGAACGTGCCGCCGGCGAACATCGAGCGGCTGCTCGACGCCGATCCCCTCGTGCGCCACGCGATCGTGTACGGCGACGGCAAGAACTACCTCGTCGCAGGGCTCTGGCTCGACCACGAGGCGGTCGACGCCCAGCTCGCGACCGAGTCCGTGTCACCCTCGCGGGCCGAGCGCCAGCGGTGGATCGAGGCGTGGGTCGAGTCGACGCTGGTCCGCGTCAACGCCCAGCTCGCGCGCTACGAGCAGTTGAAGCGCCTGCGCGTGTTCGACGAGCCGCTGACGGTCAACGGAGGCCTGCTGACCGCGTCGCTCAAGATCCGCCGCAAGGCGATCTACGACGCGTTCCGCCCCGACTTCGAGGCGATGTACGCGTGATCACCCCGCGCCTGTTCACGCGGCTGGCGGCCCGCGCCATGCCCGACGTCGGCGTCACGCCGGCCGAGGAGATCCACCGCGAGAACAAGTGGAGGCTCCTGCGCTACCTGCCGCGGGACGACGCGCCGCGCCACCGCACGCCGGTGCTGCTGGTGCCGTCGCTCATCAACCGCCACTACGTCCTCGACCTCATGCCCGGCAAGAGCTTCGCCGAGGACATGGTCGCCCGCGGCCACGACGTCTACATCATCGACTGGGGCACGCCCGGCCCCGAGGATCGCCACCTCGAGTTCGACACCATCTGCGACGACTACCTCGGCCGGGCGATCCGCAAGGTCGCGCGGCGCAGCCCCGAGGGCCGCACGCACGTGCTCGGCTACTGCCTCGGCGGCACGCTCGCGGCGATCCACGTCGCCGCGCACCCCGAGCTCGTCGCGTCGCTGGCCGTGCTCGCCGCGCCGATCGACTTCCACGACGACGGCCTGTTGTCGGTGTGGACGCGCACCCGCAGCTTCGATCCCGCCGCGCTCGTCGCCGCCCTCGGCAACGTGCCGTGGCAGCTGCTGCAGGCCAGCTTCCACCTGTTGCGCCCGACCGCGGGCCTGCGCAAGGCCGTCAACCTGGTCGAGCGCGCGTGGGACGACGAGTTCCTCGACGGCTTCTTCGCCACCGAGCGGTGGGGCAACGACAACGTGTCGTTCCCCGGCGCGTGCTTCGAGCGCTACATCCGCGAGCTGTACCGCGAGAACCTCCTCGTGCAGGGCCGCTTCCGCCTGTCCGGGGTGCCGGTCGATCTGCAGCGCATCACCTGTCCGACCTTGGCGGTGACGTTCGAGGACGACCACATCGTGCCGTGGCGCGGCGCTGCGGCGCTCCTCGACCACATCGGGGCCACGGCCAAGCGGCGCATCCACCTGCGCGGCGGTCACGTCGGGGCGGTGGTCTCGCGCAAGGCGGCCGTGCACCTGTGGCCCGAGCTCTCTGCCTTCTGGATCGACCACGACCGCAGCCGCGTGCGCGCGGCCTGAAGACGCCCCTTCCACAGCCCCTTCGAGACCCCATGGCGATCGCCCACATCCTCTCCACCGGTCGCGCGATCCCGTCGCGCCGCGTCGACAACGCCGAGCTCGAGGGCATCGTCGGCCAGCCGTTCCACGACTGGCTGGTCGCGAACGTCGGCATCCGCGCCCGCCACTTCATGGCCGAGCACGAGACGACCTCCGACCTCATCGTCACCGCCGCGCGCGAGGCCCTGGCCCGCGCCGCGCTGTCGCCCCGCGACATCGATCTCGTCATCGTCGCCACGGACACGCCCGATCAGCCGAGCCCGTCCACCGCTGCGGTCGTCCAGCACAAGCTCGGCGCCCACGGCTCGGGTGTGTTCGACGTCAACTCGGCGTGCGCCGGCTGGGTCACCGCGCTCGACATCGGCGCCCGGTGGATCGCGACCGACGACGACGTGCGCCACGTGCTGGTGTGCGGCGGCTACGGCATGTCGCGGTTCATCGACTTCACCGACAAGACCACCGCGACCCTGTTCGCGGACGGGGCCGGCGCCGTCGTCCTGCGCGCGGGCGAGAAGCCGGGCTTCTGCGCCGGCAAGCTCGTCGCCGACGGCCAGTACCACGACGCGCTCGGCATCTACACCGGCGGCGCGACCCGACCGGCGACCGCCGAGACCGGCCCGGCCCACGTGAAGTTCGTGCGCAAGTTCCCAGCGACGTTCAACGCCGAGAGGTGGCCGCCGCTCGTGCGCGGCACCCTGGCCAAGGCCAACATCACCCTCGACGAGGTCGGCCTGTTCGTGTTCACGCAGCTCAACGCGCGCACCATCGAGACGGTGATGGACAACCTCGGGGCGCCCCGCGATCGCACGCACATGGTGATGGACAAGTGGGGCTACCTCGGCTCGGCGTGCATCCCCGCGGCGTTCGACGACGCGCTCGAGCAGCGGTCGCTGCCGGATGGCGCGCCGATCGTCTTCTGCGCCACCGGCGGTGGTCTGGCGATGGCGTGCTCGGTGTGGCGCCACGTCCGAGGTTGACCCGCGCATGTGGTCACGCCTGTCCGGGTTCCTCGCGCGCGGCCGCTCGTTCGACGAGCTCGACTACGGCATCCCCGTGCAGCAACGCAGCATCGCTGGGTACCGGCTCGCGGTGCACGAGGCTGGCCGCGGTGATCCACCGCTGGTGCTGATCCACGGCCTGGGCAGCGACCTGCGCGTGTGGTCGGAGAACCTCGCGGCGCTGTCGGCCCGCCACCGCGTCGTCGCGTTCGATCTGCTGGGGTTCGGGCGCAGCGACAAGCCGGCAGGCGTGCACGCCCTGGCCGATCACGTCGCCTGCGTCCGCGAGCTCATCGACGGGCTCGGCGGCGCGGCGATCCTCGTCGGCCACTCGATGGGCGGGCAGATCGCCCTGCGGGCGGCGCTGAGCTACCCCGAGCGCGTCCTCGGGCTCGTGCTCGCCGCCCCCGCGGGGCTCGAGCGCTTCGACCCCACGGCGAAGCACTGGATCCGCGCGGTCGTCGACGACGGCTACACCCGCTACGCCTCG
Organism: Deltaproteobacteria bacterium Ga0077550; assembly: GCA_001464385.1. GTDB lineage: Bacteria > Myxococcota_A > Polyangia > Nannocystales > Nannocystaceae > Xiheibacterium > Xiheibacterium aquaticum. The sequence goes on from LNFB01000161.1 coordinate 40,706, forward strand.
CCGCTGCAGGTCGCGATGCGCCACGCGCAGACGTTCCACCGCCCGCCGCCCGCGGCCTGGGCGATGCTGCGCGATCGTCTGGCGGTGATCGACGGCCCGGAGTTCGGCGCGTACTGCCGCGCGGTGACGCAGTCGGTCGCGGCCATGCTCGCCGAGCCGGTGTTCGACGAGCTCGAGGGGATCTCGGCGCCCACGCTCGTGACCTTCGGTCGCCACGACGCGCTGATTCCCAACCGGGTCTTCCACGGTCGCGACACCGAGCGGCTCGCCCGGCACGCGGTCGGGAGGATCCGCGGCGCCCGGCTCGAGATGATCCCCGACGCGGGGCACATGCCCCAGCTCGAGCAGCCGAACCGCTGGAATTCCCTCGCCCTCGACCTCGCCGCGGCGCCCTCGAAGCCGCCGCGCTGACGGCCGATTCGCCACCGCCCCGGGCCCCGGATGTGGGCTGGATCGTGTGCGCTGCAGCAGGTGCTCGGGACGGTGAGGCCTCCCCGAAACCGGGCGTAGAAGCCGGTTGACAGCCCTCCGGGCCGCGGCTATGAAACATGAATCGCTCGTCATGTTGCACCGCAGCGAAGCGGTCCATCGCGGTGCCGATCGAACGACCGTCCCGGAGTCCACCATGCGCTGCTCTGCGTTCCCCGCCTTTCTGATCCTCACTGCTCTGTTTGCCGGCCCCGTCGGCTGTAGTGGCTCGGGCGTGTCGACGACCGCCCGCACCACCACGGACACCGTCGGGGAGACGGGCGACGCGAGTGCCGACGCGGACGCCTCGGCATCGGACGATCCGAGCGCCGACAGCGACTCGCCCTCGGATGACTCGTCGACGGATCCGACGGACGCGACCGACCCGACCGACGCGACGGATCCGACGGACGCGACCGACCCGACGGACGCGACCGACCCCACCGCCGAGGGCACCGACGGGAACGACACCACCCCGGAGCCGGTCGGGCTGCAGGGCGCGTGGCTGAGCGAGGGCGAGAACATCGCCCCGCTGCTCGTCGACCTCACCGGCGCGATGTCCATCACCGCGACCTTCGGCGAGGACACCTTCACGGTCGTCACCATCGACGACCAGGGCCAGGAGGTCCAGCAGGTCGGGGTCTATGCCGCGACCCCGTCGGGCGTCGGCGAGATCTACGACATCGTGCTCGACCAGACGATGCCGTCGGTGATCACGGTCGAGGGCATCTACGAGGTCGACAACAGCACCGACCCACCGACGCTGCGCTACGAGGTCGTGCAGACCGAGCCCGGCGTGGGCGCGGTGCCGCCGACGGCCGAGGGCGGCTTCGGCTCGACGTCGTTCGGCGCCGACCTCACCCAGATCTACGTCCGTCAGTAGCCGGAACGGACGCGCCGTCATGTTCGTCTCGTCGCTCGCCTCCTCGTTCGCGCTCGCGCTTGCCTTCGCGCCGCCGCCCCCGCCCGAGCCCGATCCCCTGGTGGAGAAGGCCCCCGAGCAGATCAAGCGCACGCAGAAGGAAGACAGCGCGTTCCAGATCTACGGCTACTTCCTGACCCGCGCCGAGATGACCAACGTCTCGCCGCAGAACGACCTGTTCAAGGGCCAGATCGTCGGGCGACTCTTCGGGCCCAACACCACGACGACGTCGCCCGATCGCGCGATCTTCCTCGAGCAGCGGCTCATCCCGTTCATCATCGCCGAGCCCAAGCTGCTCGACCGGCGCGCGCGCCTGCGGGCGTCGTTCGAGCTCGACTGGACGTTCGGCGACACGTCGAACTCGACCGGCGGCAACTTCGGCTCGGCGATCACCGCCGACCAGGTCAATCTCCAGACCCAGAACGTCGCGGTCGAGATCGACCTGTGGAAGGGCTGGTCGGTCAACGTCGGCCTGCAGCGGCTCTACGACACGGCGCTCGATCCATACCGCACGCCGATCTCCAACATCCAGCTGTCGGGCAACCGCATGGCGTTCTGGGGGACGGACGCGGTCGGCGTGGTGCTGCACGGCAACCAGTGGGGCCAGCGCTTCAAGATCGGCGCCTACCAGCTCTACGAGAACCTCATCCAGAAGGACGACGACGTCGCGCTGTTCGAGCTCGCGACCGATCGCCACCTCGGCAAGACGTGGCACGTCGGCGGGCACCTCCGCTACCTGCGGGACGCGTCGATGGGGCAGGGCGGCATCGGCATCCTCGGCCAGGGCCCCGACAGCTCGCTGGTCGACTACAACGGCGGCTACCGCTTCACGATCCCCGACGGGACCGAGTCGTGGCGCGGCCACTTTGCGTGGGTCGGCGGCGACACGTCGTTCAACCCGGAGCTCACCGCGGGACGCTTCGGCGGCTCGGCGTTCGCGGTCGGCAACTTCGGCCAGATCGTCACCTCGATCCCCAACCAGCCCGGCGACTACCAGAAGCTCGCCAACGTGCTGGGCGTCGCGGCCAACGTCCGCGCCGCGGCGCGGTGGGGCAAGAGCCCGCGCGATCACGTGACCCTCGACGTGCTCTACACCTCGGGCGACCACGACGGCCTCGAGGACGGCACCTACAGCGGCGTGGTCACCGGCAACACCTGGGGCTCGCCGGCGGCGGTGTTCACCACCTTCGGCACCTACCTGCTGCTCCCCCACGCCAACGTGGTCAACCGCTTCTACGCGGCGGCGACGGACATCTCGAACATCGGCTACGGGCTCACGGCGGCGTCGCTGGGCTTCGGCGCCGACATCGTCCGCAACCAGCTGTACGGCCGCATCGGCGGCGCAGTGGCGCAGTCGAACATCCAGCCCGTCGGTGGCAAGAAGTTCATGGGCGCGGAGGTCAACGGCACGATCTCGTGGCGCGTGCGACCGCTGCTCAGCATCGAGGGCCACGCGGCGTACCTGCGCCTGGGCGACTACTTCCGCAGCCCCGAGATCGTCACGGGCAGCACCGGCGCCGGGCGGCCCAAGGATCCATGGACGGTCTTCCTCACCCTCAAGTGGCTGCTCGTCTGATCGGGAGGTGATGACGCCATGACCAAGCTCCGAACCACCTCCGCGCGCCTGCTCGGCCGCACCCTGTTCGCCACGACGCTCGCCGCCACGCTCGGTGCGGGCTGCCGCACCAAGCCCGGCCTGCCGTTCGCCGCGCTCGAGTACCCCATGACGACGCGGACCGTCACGGTGGGCACCGCCGAGATCGCCGTCCACGACGTCGGCAAGGGCGAACGCACCATCGTGATGATCCACGGCCTCGGCAGCTCGATGCCGGCGTGGACCAAGAACATCGCCGCGCTCGCCCGCGACCATCGCGTCGTGACCATCGACCTGCCCGGCTACGGCAAGAGCAGCAAGTCGAACTACGAGTACACGATGCGCTTCTTCGCCAAGGCCGTGCACGGCGTCGTGCGCGAGCTCGACCTGTCGCGGGTCGTGCTGGTCGGCCACTCGATGGGCGGGCAGATCGCGATGACCTACGCCCTCGACTACCCGGACGCCGTCGAGGCCCTGGTGCTCACGTCGCCCGCGGGGCTCGAGCCGTTCAAGGACGGCGAGGCGCAATGGCTGGCGCAGATGACCACGCCGGCGTTCACGTGCGCCGCCGACGACGAGGCGGTGTGGGTCCGCCACGCGCAGAACTTTTTCAAGCCGCCCAAGGACGCCGACTTCATGGTGAAGCACCGCATCGCGGTGCGCGGCGGGCCGGACTTCGCGGACTACTGTGTCGCGGTGTCGCGCTCGGTCGCGGGCATGCTCGACGAGCCGGTGCTCGATCGCGTGCCGGAGATCGACGTGCCGGTGCTCGTGCTCTTCGGCGAGGCCGACGCGCTGATCCCCAACCCGTTCCTGCACGGCGGCAGCACCGTGAAGCTGGCGAAGAAGGCGGTCGAGAAGTTCCCCGACGCCGAGCTCGTGCTGCTCGAGCGGGCCGGGCACATGGCCCAGTTCGAGCAGGCGGAGAAGTGGAACCGCGCGGTCGTCGACTTCCTCGACGATCACAAAGAAGCGCCGACCAACCGCCGCGCCCGCAAGCCCTACCGCGGTGCGCCCGGGGGCGCGGTCGTCCCGTTGTACGCGCCGGGGACGGACCCCGACGATCCGGAGTCGACCCCCGCGCCGCGCCCCGCGAAGCCGAAGCCCGAGCCCGAGCCCGCGCCGAAGCCGGACCCCGAGCCCGAGATCGTCCCCGAGTCGCCGACGCCCGCGGCCCCGCCCGCGCCCGCTGCCAACGGAGCCCCGTCATGAGCCTCGCGATCGCGCTGACCCTGTTGCTGACGTACCTCGGCGCCGTCTACTGGCTGTCGTGGATCGGCATGAAGAAGACGACGTCGCTCGCCGGCTTCGCGGTGGGCAACGGCGACATGGGCCCGATCATGGTCGGCGTCGTGATGGCCGCGTCGATCGCCTCGACCGCGACGTTCGTCATCAACCCCGGCTTCGTCTACACGCACGGGCTGTCGGCGCTGCTCCACTACGGCGTGGCCGCGCAGGCCGGCGTGGCCGTCGGACTGTTCGCGGTGTGCCGCGGCTTCCGCCAGGTCGGCGCCGCGCACGGAGTGCTCACGGTCCCCGACTGGATCCGCGTGCGCTACGGCAGCGAGCGGCTCGCGCTGGTGTTCGCGCTGCTCAACCTGCTGTCGATCGCGTTCGTCGTGCTCATCATGGTCGGCTGCGCCTTCCTGGTGGTCGCGTTGCTCGGTGTGTCGTACCCGATCGCGCTCGCCGGCACGCTGCTCGTCGTCTTCAGCTATGTGCTGCTGGGCGGCACCTACGCCCACGCGTACACCAACGTCGTGCAGGCCGCGATGATGGCCGTGGTGGCGCTGCTGCTGTTCGCCAGCGGCCTCGAGCACTTCGCTGGCGGCATGCTGCCCGCGATGGAGGCGGTGTCGACCAACTGGGCCTCGGCGATCAACCCCGACAGCGAGCTCTACGGCTCGGTGTTCGCGGTCTTCGTCAGCGCGTTCCTGGTGACCTTCGCCTTGATGCTGCAGCCGCACATCCTGACCAAGGTGCTGTACCTCCGCCACGAGCGCGACATCCGGCGCTTCATCATCACCGCGGTCATCATCGGCTTCATCTTCTCGCTGTGCCTGTTCGTCGGGATCTACGCGCGCCTCGACGGCATGGACTACGACGTCGCCCGGCAGGACCGCGTGGTCACCGAGTACGTCATGGGCGCCTTCGGCGACGGCCTCGGCGGCGACATCATGGCCTCCGTGATGCTCGTGACGCTGCTGGCCGCGGGCATGTCGACGCTCGACGGCATCCTCGTCGCGCTCTCGGCGATGGTGGTGCACGACCTCGTGCTGCGCGGCCGGCATCGCAACGCGGACGCGCGCGTCGGCCTGCGGGCGTCGCGGATCGCCCTGGTCGGCGTGGGCGTCGTGTCGTTCCTGCTGGCCCTCGATCCCCCGCAGCTCGTCGGCCTCTTCGCGCAGCGCGGCGTCTACGGCCTGGCGGCGGCCTCGTTCGCGCCGATCGTCCTGGGCGTGCTGGTGCGCGGCGCGATCCCGGTGTGGGTCCCCGCGTCGTCGGCCGCGATCGCGTTGGTGCTGCACCTCGGGCTGCAGAGCTGGGGAGGGATCACGAACCCCGCGGTGTCGTCGGCGTGGGCGATCCTCGCCAGCATGTCGATCGCGACCGCGAGCCTCGTCGTCGCGCGCCGCTTCGCCGGAGCTGCGAGCGCCGAGCCCATCGCGCCCGCGGGGGAGGAGTCCTGATGGCGAACCCCGCCGCCGACGCCCACGAGCCCGCGACCGCCCGCGGCCACCGCACGCGCCAGAAGGTCCTCGACGCCGCCGAGGTCGTGTTCGGCACGCGTGGCTACGAGGCCGCCTCGATCGTCGACATCACGCGCGCCGCGGGCATCGCCCAGGGCACGTTCTATCTGTACTTCCCCAGCAAGAAGGCGGTGTTCGCCGAGCTCGTCGGCGAGCTCGGGGCCAAGCTGCGGCGCACGCTCGCGGCCGCCGTCGCCGACCTCGACGATCGACTCACGGTCGAGCGCGCGGGTTTGCACGCCTTTCTCGGCTTCGTCCGTGAGCACCGCAACCTCTACCGCATCATTCGTCAGGCGGAATTCGTCGACGAGGCGTTGTACCGCGACTACTACAGCAAACTCGCCGAGGGCTACCGCGTGGGCCTGGCGCGCGCGATGACCGAGGGCCAGATCCGCAAGCTCGACCCCGAGGCGGTCGCCTTCGCGTTGATGGGAATTTTCGACTTCCTGGGGATGCGCTGGGTCCTGTGGGAGGGCAAACTCCCGCCGCAGCACGTGCTCGACGATGTCTTCGCGCTGGTGCGCGACGGCCTGGGTCTGCAGTCGAGTACCTTCAACGCCCGAGCTAGCAACGCGCCCAAGAGGTCCCGATGAAGCCGTCGCGTCCGCGTCTCGCAGTGATCCCCTTCGTCGCGCTCGTCGCGGTCGCACCGCTGGCGTGCTCGGACGACGCCGGCCACGACGACGACGACGACGGCGCGGGTGGCAAGGCCGACGACATCGACACGACGTTCGAGTCGGGGATCGCGGTCACGGCGTCGTCGGTGCAGGCGCTGCAGGGCGATCTCTCCGCGGTCGTGCCGGCGGTCGACGACCTCGTCATCGGCGGCGGCCTCGCGACGTCGACGTACCTGCGGCCGATGGGCCCCGTGGGTCCGTACGGTCCGATCGGGCCCTACGGTCCGCTCGGCGTGCTCGGCCCCGTGGGCAGCGGCGCCTGGACGCCGCAGACCGTGATCGGACTCGGTGCGCCGTGGAACGCGTTCGCCGACGCGCTCACCGACGTCGGTGGACCGTTGTCGGCGAAGGGGCCGCTGGGCAGCAAGGGCCCGCTGTCGCGCGCGTACTGGGACGCGCTCGCGAAGTCCTTCGCGACCGGCTCCGACTTCGTGCTGCAGCTCGAGACCGGCGGACTGTTCGCGCCGCTCGGGCCGCTCGGGCCGCTCGGCGCCCTCGGTCCGCTCGGGCCGCTCGGCCCCGTCGGCGCCCACGGCTACCTCGCCGACGACGACGGCAACTGGACCACCGACGGTGACTGCCACCACGACGACGAGGTCGGCATCTGCCGCACCGTCGACGTGCCGTGGAAGGCCGGCCAGAAGCGCACCTACGAGCTCTTCGAGCGCTACGGCGAGGCCTTCGCGGCCGCGATGCCCGACAACGACACCTCGTTCATGGTCGAGGGCACCATCAACGACGGCCCCGATGTCTTCGTGTCGAACAACCGCACCACGCAGGCGGTGACGATCGTCGCGTTCGGCAGCTGGACGATGTACCCGTTCGCCAACGCGATGGGCTTGCTCGCGTCCTCGGCGCTGATCGGCTACGCGACGCCGACGATCGTCCCCGGCATCGTGTTCCCGTTCAACCTGTACGACCACGCCCGCAGCTTCGACGACGTCGATGTGACGGTCGAGGTCGAGCTCGACGGCCGCACCGTCGCGACGCTCGTCTCCGACACCACCGACTTCGTCGATTGGGTCCACGTGCAGGTGCCCGCCGGCGCCGTGCTGCGCACCCACGTCGACGTCGCGTCGTCGTGGTGGGCGCCGTGGCGCGCCGTGGCGGCCGAGTACCGGCTGTTCGTCGTCGGCTCGACCGCGCCGCTGGTGAACACGCGCGTCGCCGGGCCACACCAGCTCACGATCCCCTATTCGTCGCTCTGAACCCACCGTGGAGGCCGCACCCGTGACACGTCGCATCGCCCAGCTCAGCGTCGCACCCCTCGCAGGACTCATCGCCGTCGCCGCGTTCGCCACCGAGGCCCAGGCTGCGTGGGAGAGCCGATCGATCGCCGGGATGACGGTCGAGGTGTACACGCCGGCGTCGACGAGCCCGATCGGTACCGGCCGCGGCGTCATGATCCCGCTGCACGGCTGCACGCAGACCGCGGTGCAGCTCCGGGACTACGGCAACTTCGAGCACACCGCCGAGGAGTTCGGCATGGTGATCGCGATCCCGCTGGTGCCGAACGGCGGTGTGGTCGCCGGGTGCTGGAACTACTACGGGGCGATCCACACCCGCTCGAGCGGGCACAACGGCAACCTGATCGAGCTCGCCGAGACGTTGCGCGACGACGCGGCGCTCGCCGTCGACCCGGCGCAGATCTACCTCGCGGGCTTCTCGTCGGGCGGTGGCCAGGCCGTGGTGGTCGGCTGCCTCGCGCCTGATGTGTTCGCGGGGGTCGGCATCGCGGCGGGGCCGTCGCTCGGCACCTCGGTGTCGCAGATCTCGTCGGTGTCCACGACCGCGGCGCAGGCGGCCACGCTGTGCAATCAGTTCGCGGGGACGAACAGCGGTGACTTCGCGACGCAGCTCGCGGTGGCGTTCACCGACACCTCGGACTTCACGGTGGCCCAGGGCTACGCGGCGGTGAACGCCGACATGTTCGCGTCGATCTACGGCGGCGGCGCGGCGCTGGCCTCGAGCCCCTTCGACATGGCGAGCCTGCCGGGGACCACGCCGGCGGGCAGCGGCAGCGAGTACGACGACGCCGATGGCCCGCGCATCGCCGCGCTGGTGTCCACCAACGGCTCGGGCCACGCGTGGCCGTCCGGCTCCGGCATGGGCGGGCTCGGCCTGTCGTTCGTGTCGGGCAACGGCCTCGACTTCGCCAACTACCTCGCCGAGTTCTTCACCGCGAACAGCCGCCGCGCCACGGGTGACTGGAACCCCGGCGACGACGACGGCGGTGTGGACACGGGCGCGGCCGACGACGACGGCAACACGGACGCGGGCGACGGCACCGCGCCGGGCACCGACGACGGCGGCGACAGTGACGGTGGTGGTGCGGGCACCGACGGCGACGGCGGCGATGCGGGCGACGCCGAGGACGACGGCGGCGCCGCGAGCGTGGCGACCTTCGGCCAGGACGACGGGCGCATCGAGCCGAGCGGGTGCCAGTGCAACGCGGGTGATCGCGGCACGGGCGAGCTCGCGGGGCTCGGGCTCGGGCTGCTCGCGCTGTGGCGACGCCGCCGCGCGAGGGGCTGACGGGCGGCGGTCAGCTGGCCGCGTACGCGTCGACGGACGCGAGGTCGCGGTGGCGATCGTGGGCGATCACGATCTCGGCCAGGGCGTCGCGGCCGAGCGCGCGGTAGCCCGCGACGAGCAGGTCGCGGGCCCGCTCGCGCTCGCGATCGTCCCGGCGGCTGCTTGGTCGTGCGACCCCACTCGGTCTGTGCGACGTGCGCGTCGAGCTCCTCGAACTCCGCGAGCGCAGGGAGCAGCGCGGCCGCGTCCACACCGTCGGAGCGCCACTGCGGGGCGCCCATCAGGGGTACGCGGCCCAATCGCCGCCTTGGCGCGGAACTTCAACCCGGAAATCGACCACCCGCATGAAGCCGGCCCCCGCGGGCCGCATCAACCCCCGGATGAGGCTGAAACCACTCGCTTCGGGGTTGCTCGTGCTGTGGAAACTCGTTGGGTGTTCGACGCCGGTCGCCGACGTCGGCGGAGTGTCCATGGCCACAGACCCTCAGGCCTCGTCCGACTCGACCGCTGATGCTTCAGGCTCGGCCACCACCGGCGTCGACCCCACCTCGTCATCGGGTGGAAGCTCAACCAACGGCACCCCACTACCAAAGCTCGACGTAGGCGCACCGACGGGCGGCATCGACAGCACCGGTCCGACCGAGTTCTGCGAGGTCCCGGACGACGGAACCGACGCGCCAGGGCCGTGCGACTAGCTTCGATCCCGTCTTGCAGTGGGAGTGGGGCGGCGACGGGGCCACCGCCCAGAGCGCCACGACGCCGTTGGTCGCCAATCTCACCGACGACAACAACGACGGGAACGTCGACCTGTGCGACACCCCAGACGTCGTCGTCCTTGCCTGGGCCCAGGCCGGCAACGCGGGTCCCGGCTACCTGTACGTCCTCGACGGGCAGACCGGTATCGAGCACTTTCACATCGACACCGGCCTCGACGACATCAACCCCGCCTTGGGCGACATCGATTCCGACGGGCTGCCCGAGCTCGTCGCCCAGACGTTCGATGGCGGGATCGTGGCGTTCGAACACGACGGAACGCTGAAATGGCAATCTACCTCGCGGGTGTGGCCGCGTTTCAACGCGATCTCGCTCGCCGATCTCGAGGGCGACGGTGATGTGGAGATTCTGCTGCCCGGCGGACTCGTGCTCGATCACGACGGGCTCGTCGTGGTGCCTTCGTACCTCGGCGCTTCCGATGATTTCTGGGAGGGAAGTACGCCAATTGCGATGGACCTCGACGGTGACGGCGATCTCGAAGTCCTCGAAGGGCGCCGCGCGTTCCACCATGACGGAACGCCGATGTGGCAGGTCGCCGGCCCGGACTGCCCGCAGCCCCCCGAGGGAGCTGACATCATGCCGGCCGTCGCCGACCTCGACGGTGACGGCGCGCCCGAGGTGTTTCTCTCGGGAAACGCCGACAACGGCGCGGCGATGTTCTGTATCGTCGGTGCGGGCGGCGAGGTCGAGCGCTCGCAGTTGGTGCTGCCTGAGGCAGCTGACGCCATCGATTGGTTGCGCCCGCCCGCGGTCCACGACATGGACGGTGACGGCGACGCTGAGGTCGGGATCGGCGGCAGCAGCCACTATTTCGCGGTGCTGCGCGTGGCCGCCGGCGGAATCGAGACGATGTTCGTGGCCAACGACCTCGACGACACCGGGAACGCTGGGGCGACGGCCTTTGACTTCCTGGGCGACGGCACCGCCGAGGCCATCTACATGGATCAGAGCCGGCTGGTGGTGTACGCCGCGAGCGGCGAGGTCGAGATGAGCATCCCGCGCACGAGCTACACTCAAATCGAGTATCCGGTGGTGGCCGATGTCGACAACGATGGGTCCGCGGAGTTCGTCGTCACCTCCAACGGCGGCAGTCCCCCGGTGCGGGTGTACCGGGACGCTCGCGATCGCTGGGTACCGGCGCGCCGGATCTGGAATCAACATGCCTATCACGTCACCAACGTGCGCGAGGACGGCACGATCCCAGCCCACCCAGCTCCGCACTGGGAGCAGCTCAACACGTTTCGCACCCAAGCCCAGATCGCAGTGACCGGTGGCGCCTGTCGCCCCGCTGGCTGACGTGTCGTCGGAGGCGGTCGCGCGCACAGCGTGCCCCCGCGTCGGGCCCCACCCGAAGGGAGCGCCCGCAAGGCGACCGCAGTGGTGACATTTGGTGACGATGTCGAACCTTGCATGACGGTGAGCCCCACTGCTGTCGGGGATCGTATCGATGGTGGCGGCCAAGACGATGGTCATTCTCGCTTTCCCCCTGGCGTCGGCGATCCAAGCTCCCCCGGCGGCACAGCCGCGGGTCGAGTTCGCCCTGCACTACGCCGCCCCGCCCGAGTGTTCGGAGCAACCCGAGCTGCTCGCGCTCCTCGAGCACGACCTCGGTGCTCGCGCCGTCGTGGTCGACGGCGCCGCGATCGCCGTTCACGCGATCATCGTCGCTGTACCCCGGAACGGCTATCGCCTGACGTTCGAGGTGATCGATCGCGGCGGCAGCACTGGCGTGAGCGAGCTCCGTGACGGCGCCTGCGCATCGTTGGTTCGCGCGGTGGCGCTGCGCACGTCGTTGGTCTTGGCGAACGTCCTGGCATCCGCACCCGAGAGGTCGCCGGAGGTCGCCGCGACCTCGGCGGCGGTGCGCTCGGCGTGTCCGACCCTCCCGACCCGATCGTGCCCCGCGAGCGCCCCGCTCCCGGCGGGGCCGGCCCAGCGCTCGAACTCGTCGACGCGCTTTCGCGTGCGGCTGGCCGGCGGCGGCGAGTTCTTCGGCGCTGGCCTCCACGGCACCGTCGCCGCGACCGGCATGGTGCGCGTCGCCGAGGTGCACGCTGCGGTGGTGCAGCTCGAGATGCGGGGCAGCCATGCCGTGCCCACGCGCTACGCCCTCGCCCATGATCGGCGCGCCGGTGTTCGCGTGCATCTGGGATGGATCACCCCAGCGGTGTGCTTGCGCTCTGAGCTCGGCAAGCTGGCGATCCCGCTGTGCGTGGGCGTCGAGTTCGGCGTCATGGTGGCCCGCGGATTCGGCATCCGCCGGCCTGAGACGAGCCGCACATCGTGGGTCGCGATTCCCGTGCGCACTGGGTCCGTCGTCGGCCTGACGCGCCACATCGGGCTATTCGTGGAGTTCGAAGCTGCGCCTCTCGTGATCCGCCCGGGGGCGCGGGTCGTCGGCCTGCCGCTCGTGTATCGGGCGGGGCCCATCTCGGCGCGGGTGTGGGCTGGCGTGGAGATTCGACTGGGATCGATGTAGCCCACCGCCAGGCGTGAGAGGAATCGGTCCCTCCGGACAAGTTGACTATGAATGACCGAGGCTACGGCAGTCCGGGTCGCCGACGACTTCGCGGCGTTCTTCGCCCGGCACTTCGCGTTCGTATGGCGCAGCCTGAGGCATCTGGGCGTCACGGTCGAGGAGGCCGAGGACGTAGTTCAAGAGGTGTTCATCGTCGCCTACCGTCGTCGCGAGTGTCTCGACGAACCCGCGCGTGGGTGGTTGTTCGCGGTGGCGCGAGGACTCGCGGCGAACGAGCGGCGACGGCGACGTCGGTCGGAGCGGCGCCTCGACGCCCTGGTCGCAGCCCCGTCGGTTGGTGGGCCGATTCCGTGCGAGCGCCTCGACGCGATACTTGCACTGAACCGCCTGTTGGCCGAGCTACCAGAGGATCAAGCGCTGGCGCTACTGCTGTATGACCTCGAGGGGCTGCGGGGTCCGGAGATCGCCGAGGCGCTCGGGGTCCCGGTCGCGACCGCGTACTCGCGCATCCGGTTGGCGCGATGCCGGCTCGAGCGACTCGTCGTGGAATGCCGGCAAGGAGGAAGCGATGGTCGATGACGGCCCGCTGAGCGACGCCGCGCTCGGCCTGCTACAGGAGCACGGGCGGATGCTTGCGCCACCCCATGACGGTGCGAAGCTGCTGGCTTCGATTCTCCGCCGACTGGATGCACCCGTGGCAGCATCCCCCGCGCCCGTGCCCGTGCACGTGTCCGGGTGGTTGCGGCGCCTATCCATCGTGGGCGGTGCCTGTGTGCTGGGGTTCGGACTGGCCGGCTTGCGAACGACGGATCCGCCGAGGGCGCGACTCAGTCACGCGCCCCTGACCAACGCGCAGGTCGAACCCTCCGCGACGACGTCGCCAACCGCGGCCGTCGAGGCGAGCGTGGCTCGGCCGGATGACGCGACGATCGGGCCGAGCGTGGCGCGGTCGGCTGCCGCAGGCACCGTCGCAGCGATGCCCCCGGCGACGAAACCCCCACGACGGCCCTCCTCCGATACCCAGGACCTCGCCGCCGAGTTGGCGTTGCTCGAGACGGCGACGGCGGCGTTCGGGGCCGGGCGATGGGCGGCCGTGGGCGTCGCACTCGACGAACATCGTCGGCGGTTTCCCGCCGGCCAGCTGGGCAGCGAACGCGAGGCGACCGTCGTGATGCTGGCGTGCGCCCGCGGCGATGCGGGTGCGACCGACCACGCGCTCGCGTTCCTGACACGACCGCAAGCCGCTCCGTTTCGCAATCGCATCGCCTCGATGTGCCAAGTGGTGCGTGCGGGCGGTGCGATGGCCGGTCCGGCGCCTCGAAAACCCGCCGCAACGCCGCCGTGATGCAGACGCGCCGACCCGGACAACCGCATGATCATGGGCTCCCACCACCGCGCGATCACGCTGACGACGCTCTCAGTTCTCGCGTGCACACCCGAACCCGTGAACGGCGGGGCGTTGTCCGACAACACGACCGTCGTTCTGAACACGAGCTCGGACGGGGTCACGTCGTCGGGCCCGTCGTCCGCGAGCACGGGAGACGCGTCGAGTGCGACCGACGCAGTCAAGCTCGACGTGGGCGTCGCCGCCGACGACCCGCTCGATCATGGCTGCAGCCCCGCACCCGGCGAGATGCCGGGCCCGGACAACCCCGAGGGCGGCAGCGACGTCGGCTTCTCCAACATCTGGGTCGCCGACAGCGAAGGAACGACGGTGCTGAAGATCGACACGCGCACGATGCAGGAGCGCGCGCGCTACCGTACTCATGCCCAAACCACCGCCTCACCCTCGCGTACCTCGGTGAGTCTGAACGGCGACGTGGCCGTCGCCAACCGCGGGACGGGCGCCGACGGTGCGGCGGGCCAAAGTGGCGTGACCGTGATCAGTACCCGCGCCGAGACTTGTATCGATCGCAATGGTGACGGTCAGTTGCAGAGCTCCACGGCCGCGGGCGACCTGCTCGACTGGGAGTCCGACGAATGCGTGATCTGGCACCGCTCGTTCGATGCCCCGTCCAATCGCCCGGTGGCGTGGACCTCGGGCAGCTACGACGCCGAGGCCTGTCGCTGGGTGGACACCTACGTGTGGACCGCGACTTCGGCCGCCCCCGGGACCGCTCGGGTACTGCTGCTCGACGGCGACGACGGCGAGATCGTCGGGGACGTGGTCATTGATGGTTGGACTACCAACGACGATCGCGTCGTGTATGGAGGCGCAGTCGACAGCCACAACGACTTTTGGTTCATCCCACCCGATGGTAACCAGCTCGGCCACGTGCGATTCGACGATCTGACTTACGAGGTCATCGAGGGTCCCGATCACGGCGACTACGGGATCTTCGTCGACAGCAGTGATCGGGTGCTCATCGCCAACGGCTCGCTCGCGCGCTACGACCCCGCCGACGGTACCTGGGTGGTGGGTAGCTGCCAGTGCACGCAGATCGGCCAACGCCCAAACGGCGAACTGTGGGCGAACTCGCTGGTGCAGATCGACCAGAACAGCCTGAATACCCTCACGCCGCCGGACGCACAGCCGGGCGCTGGGGCGCCCTGGGGCATGTCTTTCGACATCGATGGTCACTTGATGGCCGTCTACTTCGACCGCGTCGAGCGGCGCGACGTCGACTCAGGCGAGACCCTTGGCTTTCACCCCACCGACAACCCGCTCTTCTACACGTACTCCGACATGACGGGCTGGGGCCTGCTCAACGTCGTGAACCCGGCAGGATGAATTCCATGGGCGAGCACAGAGGCACAACTCTACCGCATGCATCCGCGTGCACTCACGACGGCCCTTCACGCGGCGTCGCATGGACGATCGCAATCGTGTTCGCGACATCGGCATGCACGGATGTGCGCGATGCGCCGCCGGTCGAGCACGTCGATGGATCGACGAGCTCGACCGGCGGGACTGGCACGTCGAGCGACGACACCACCGGAGCCGACGCTGCTGCGGACGACGCCGGCGGCAGCGAGGTGGCGTCGAGCTGCGGCGAGCTATGCACGCGGAAGATCGATTGCGGGATCGACGTGGACGCCTACCTGTGCGCGCTCGCGTGCGCCCAGGACCTCTTGCCCTGGGCCGACGTGCCCGGCTGTGCCTCGGCCAAGGTCGACGAGTTTGCGTGCGCGACCGGGCTCGCGTGCGACGAGCTGACGGCGTACCTGGTCGATCCCAAGGCGGGCCCCTGTGGCGGACAGGCCGACGCTGCATCGGCGGTTTGTGATCCTACATGCGATCTGGTCACGAGCACCGGCAATCCAGCCGCGATGACGTGCGGGGCTGTGTTCGAGTGCGGCGTGGACCAGCGCACGATCGACTGCGCGAGTGGGCAATGCGTGTGCGCCATCGCCGGTGTGACGGTCGAGATGTGCGAGCGTCCGGGCGAGTGCTCCGGCGAGGCGGCCAGCGTTCCGGGGTACTGGGAGAACGCGGGCGAAACCTGCTGCAGGTGGACCGGACTCGTCGACGAGGCCGGGTGACGCTCGGACCTCCCCCGAAATTTCGCGAATCGGACATGAAGCGAACACCACCGTGGCGCATGGAGGGGGGATGAACCACGAGAATCCCACAGGCCGTCTCGACGGCGCCGCGCTTCGGCGACGGCGGCGCGCCATCCTTCTCGTCGCCTCGTTCGCCCTGGGCGGCGGTTGCGACGACGAAGGAGCGCACGACGTCCCCGAGATCGACGTCCAGCGAGAAGAGTTCACCCTCGAGCTCGGCGATGGTCGGCGGATCGAGGCGTGGGCCGATGACGACCTCATCGAGGCTGAACGGCTCGGCCCTGCGGACGAGCTGGAACTCGCCGCGCGATGGGACGTGGCCCTGGGCGAGATCCTTCTGGAAGCGGAAGGAGAGACGACCCTGGTCGATGCGGTGTTTCCGACGCAGCCCGCTGCCGACACCGAGGAGTTGGCGGTGTGGCTGCGAGGGTACGGTTCCGAGCCCGTCCACGACACGGTCGCCGACATCGCAGTTCCGGCCCCCGAACCGCTCGCGTTGCAGAAGTCCGGCCACCTCGGCTACGCGTTGTCCTCTGCGAGGCGGCAAACCTTCACTTGTCCACCTGCGACGGCGACCGCACGGGCGCGGGTCTTCGATATCAACACCATCTTGAACAGCGCGGCGGCAGTCAATGTCGTTCTGGGTAAGGTCGGGGGCACGACGGTTGGGATTCACGATGATGAATCGACCAGCACGAGCTCGCCGTGGATCACCAGGGCACAAGGCGCGGGCACGTACCGCGCCACGGTCAGCAAGACCGCGCAGAACCCCGAAGACTACATCGTCGAGGTGCAGTGCCTCAATGGTGCGAACTCAGCGATCGGTCCGGCTTCCGTGATCGACGAGTTCGTGGGCGGCACGTTGTTCGGAATGCTGTACCAGCCACCGGCCGCGGCCGACGTCCACACGTTCACGTGTCCGGTCGGAACGACCAAGGTGCGAGGGCGGATCAAAGACGAAGGGTCAGCCGCAAGCTTCCGAATGACCTTCGGGAAGGCTGGCAGCCAGGCCGCGATCGTGACCGACGGCGCCGCGACGGCCGGTCCATCGTCGTGGGGCACCGCGGCGCACGGGGCGGGGACCTACCACGCCACAGTCACAAGAATCGGGGCGACCAATGCTCATTACTACACAGCTGAGCTGGAGTGCCTCAACGCCGCGAATGCGAAGACCGGCCCAGCTACAGTAGCGATCACCACCAACGGGTAGCCCAGCCGGCGCGACGGTCGACTGGCAGGACCAAGCCCTGCAGTAGTTCGGTGGTGTCGAAGGTCGCGGCGTACTTGGCCTTGATGACGGCATCATCGGGGAAAAGTGCCGCGACGGCAGCGAGGTAGACCGCTGGCGTAGGGTTGTCGCTGAACCCGTCGTTGAGGTCGTAGATGAGCGCCGAAATCGAGAGGAGCTGGATCTGCGCCTCTGCGTCGACGACGGCCTCGGGACCCGCCTCTGGCGTCGACGCGTAGCTGTCGAGGATCTCGTCGGCCGCGAATGGGCCGTCTGCAACTCGATAGTGCATCGCCGGAGGTGCAACGTCGCAGCCCGCTGTAACGGTGAGAATTGCGCTTCATGTCGATAGGTCTCCCAAGGGGCGCCACGCAGTGCCGACCGAGGACTGCGACGTAGCCCGGACACCTCGCGTCCCCCTTGCGCCCCAATTGACGGTCTTGCTCGAACGGATGACGCGCCCCCATCGGATTCGGTGGTCGACACATGCACCCTGCTTGGGCGGGGCGTCGTCGGGAGGAGGAAGGCGCGTTCGTGGGCTTCCCGGCGCGTCATCAGCCGGCGTAGGCGTCCACCGACGCGAGATCCCTGTGGCGGTCGTGGGCGATCACGATCTCCGCCAGCGCGTCGCGGCCCAGCGCGCGGTACCCCGCGACGAGCAGGTCGCGGGCCCGCTCGCGCTCGCGATCGAGGAAGTGCAGATCGTTGCCGACCAGCAGCGCGAGCCCGGGGTGTCCGCGGTCGAGCTCCGCCTGCGCGCGCTCGATCCATGCATGCACCTGGTCGGGGTCACCCGCGTACGCCGCTCGCCGGGCCGCGAGCGACGGCCAGGCGGGGTCGAGCGGCAGCGCGACGTCAGCGAAGCGCTCCTGCATCTTGGCGAGCGACGCAACTCCGCGGGCACCACATCCCTCGTCGTCGTCACGCCACATGCGATCGTGAGTCATGCGCGCAGTTGGCGCCCATGAAATCTCGGTGGTTACCACCGACTTTTCATGGCAGCCTTCCGGGGTGATCGAGCGGGGACGCGACCTTGGCCGGGTCGAGGCGCTGCTGCGGCAGTTCCCCGTGGTCGCGCTGCTCGGCGCGCGACAGGTCGGCAAGACGACGCTCGCCGGGGCCGTGGCAGACGGACGCTCGGGACCCGTGCATCGCTTCGACCTCGAGCGCAGTGAAGACCTCGCGCAGCTCCAAGACCCGATGTTGTCGCTGGAGTCGCTGCGTGGTCTCGTCGTGATCGACGAGGTCCAGCGTCGGCCCGACCTGTTCCCGACCCTGCGCGTCCTGGCCGATCGCCCGCGGAAGCCCGCGCGGTTCCTGGTTCTCGGCAGCGCCTCGCGCGATCTGTTGCAGCAGAGCTCCGAGACGCTCGCAGGACGCATCGCCTATCACGAGCTCGGGCCGCTCGGGCTGCAGGAGGTGGGCGTAGGGCGCTGGCGACAGCTCTGGCGGCGCGGTGGTTTCCCGCGGGCGTTCCTGCCCCGCTCCGAGGAGGCCAGCTGTACATGGCGGCGTGAGCTCGTCCGCACCTACCTCGAGCGCGATCTGCCGCTGCTCGGCGTGCGGATCCCTCCGGCGACGCTCGGTCGCTTCTGGTCGATGCTCGCCCACTACCACGCGCAGACCTGGAACGCCTCGGAGCTCGGGCGTGCGTTCGGGGTCTCCGACACCACGGTGCGGGGCTACCTCGACCTGCTCGCGGCGACCTTCATGGTGCGGGTGCTGCCGCCTTGGTTCGCGAACCTCGCGAAGCGCCAGGTGAAGGCGCCGAAGGTGTATCTGACCGACAGCGGCATCTTGCACACGCTGCTCGGTATCGAGACCGCGGCCGGGCTCGAGCGCCACCCCAAGGTGGGCGCCTCGTGGGAGGGGTTCGCGCTGACGCAGATCGTCGCACGGCTCGGCGCGCGCGCGGACGAGTGCCACTACTGGGCGACCCACCAGGGGGCAGAGCTCGACCTGCTGGTGATCCGCGAGGACCGGCGGCGTGGCTTCGAGTTCAAGCGCACGAGCGCGCCGGCCGTCACCCCGTCGATGCGGACGGCGATCGCTGATCTGGGCCTCGAGTCGATCGACGTGGTGCACGCCGGGACTCGCACGTTCACGCTGGCTCCGAACATCCGGGCCGTCTCGTGCGCGCGGATCCTCGACGACGTGGACCCGTTGTAGAGCCGACGCCGCCTCTACCCCGCCGGGGGTACGCACACCGAGCCGCCCTCGATCTGCGCGTTGGTCCGGTACGTGTTCTGCAGCCGCCAGCTCTTGGGCTCGACGTCCGGGATCGTCCCGTCCTCGTTGACGTTGGTCACGTGGTACGTGTGCTGGTTCCAGATGCGGCGGGCTTGGATCCACCGGTCCTGCGAGTCGCGGATCACCTGTAGCGTCGGCGTGAGCTGCTCGCCCTCGAAGTTGCGGTTGGACACCACGAGGATGTCGGCGGCGCCGTCGTTGTCGACGTCGGCGACCGAGGGGTACTCGATGAGCGTGCCCGAGCTGCGATCGACCTGCAGCAGCGGCGCGCCGGCAGTGTCGAAGGCGAACAGGTGGTATTCGTCGGCGAAGATCGCCTCGGCCGTGCCATCGCCGAGGAAGTCGAACGCGGTGCCGGCCGCGATGCCGCTCGGGTCTTGGACGTTCGCGATCCACATGACGGTGCCGTCCGCGAGGTAGGCCGCGTAGTGCGAGGCCGAGCTCACCGCGTACTCGGCGTCGCCGTCGCCGTCGAGGTCGTGGATCGTCGCCGGGCGGTACCACGAGAAGCCCGCCGGGTCGCCGCTGGGGCGGATGTCGGCGTACTTCACCGCGCCGTCGTGCTCGAACACGCTGATCCCGTTGGTCGAGATGATGAGGATCTCGGGATCGTCGTCCTCGTCGAGGTTGCCGATCTGCGGGAAGCCGCCGGCCTGATCCGGGTTCGCGTAGTAGACGGTGCCGTCGAGGTGGTACGCGTCCTGGCCGCGGATGAACTCGAGGTCGTCGTCGCCGTCGAGGTCGGCCGCGACGGGCGCGGTGAGCTGGCCCGAGAGCAGGCCGGCCTGGGGCGGCGCGCTGAGGATCAGCTCGCCGGTGTCGCCGCGCACCACCTGCCCGGCGACATAGACCTCGGCCGAGCCCTCGTTGTCGAAGTTGGCGATGCCGATCGCGCTGCCGACCTGCGCGGCGAACGGCGCGCTGGCGGTCCACTTGGGTGTGCCGTCGTGCTCGTAGGCGACCAGCGTACCGCCGAAGATGCCGACCGCCGCGACCAGCTCGGGCAGCCCGTCGTCGTCGATGTCGCCGACCGCGGGCGTCACGTTGGGGTTGAGCGCCGCGTTGATCGTGAAGTGCTCGTTGCCGGTCGCACCGTCGAGCACCACCATCGTGCCCGCGGCGGTGCCGACCAGCACGATGACGTCGGGCGTGTCGCAGACGTCGATCTCGCCGTTGCCGTTGTCGTCGGTGAGGTTGATGACCAGCGGCGTGTGGTACGACTCGCCCGAGCCCCACGTCCACTGCACCTCGGCGTCGAACGAGTCCGGCGGCGCCTGGTTACTGCACGGCATCACCGAGTCGGGGTCGATGTCCGCGGGCGTCTCGGTCGAACACCCGTGCTTGCCCGGTGGCAGATCCCAGTTGCCGACGTCGAGCACCGGCGGCTCGCCGGTGTCGGCCACCGAGGTGCTGGTGTCCGCGGGCGCCGTGGTCGCGGGCGCGCTCCCGCCCGAGGTCGTCTCGGCGCCCGTCGTGCTGGTCCCCGACTGCGCATCGAAGGGGTTGGTGTCGGCGTCGTTGCAGGCGAAAAGGGCGAGCGCCACGGTCGTGGGCGCGAGGGCGAGGGTCAGGCGTGGACGTGCCATGGGGTGGTCCGGGCGGGGTGTTGCCGCGGCGCGCCCGAGGTTCCCGCGGTGGCGCAACTCACTCCCGACCGCGCTCGCTCTTGCACCGCGGCTCGTCGTCGCCGCAGCGGATCCGCACGTGGATGTGCGTGTCGTGCCCGTCCGAATGCCGGACCAGCGGGTGCTGCGGCCCCGACCAGTTCGGCCAGCGGATGATCTCCGCGAGCCGCTCGCGGTCCACCCCCATCACCCGGGCGGCGGTGTAGAGCCGCTCCTGGCGGCCCATCTCGAGGAAGATGGCCTCGACCTCGCCGGTGCCGACGAAGGCCTCGACGATCGCCCACGTCGCGTACCAGTCGATGTCCTCGACGGTGGGGTGACGCACGTCCTCGAGGCCGGGTCGCAGCGGCAGGCGGATGTCGATGTCGCGGCCGGACTGGTGCGAGACGTGGGGGCGGAAGCGACCGCCGGATGGTCGACTCAGGGCGCCGATCGAGATGGGGCCGCGGTAGCCGATGCCGTTGCGCAGGTGGAGGAACGCGCGGTGGACCACGTCGATCGTGTGGCGGCTGCCGTACGCGCGACTGGGGTGCGCGAGATCCCAGAGCGGACCCTCGGGCAGGGCGAGGCCGTGCTCGAGGCGGCCGCGCTGCGGCGTGCCGGTGCTGCGGGCGTCGTCACGCAGGGTGATCGGGTGCTCGAGGTCCGGCGCGTCGGGGTCGAACGCGGGCCCGTCGATCGGATCGATCCACGCGACGACCGTCGCGCCGGCGACGGGCGTCGGCATGTGGCGGTGCTTGGCCTGCAGCGCGCGCCGGCGGACGCGGAGCTTGGCCGCGATGTCGTCCCACTGCTCGCCCGGCTGCACGACGTACGCGATCTTCACCGGCGGCGGTGGGACGCGCTCGGCGTGGATCCGCAGGGTGCGTCGACGCCGGGTCGGATCGTCGTTGGGGTCGAGGTCGTTCCACTCGCGGATCTGCGCGGCCAGGACGGCGTAGCGCGCGGCGATGCGGGCCAGCTTCTCGCCGGGGACGACGGTGTGGACGATCCAACGCGGGCGATCGAGGCGCTCGATCGACGCAGGCGACACGAACAACGCCGTGGGATCCTCGACGCGGAGCGGCGGCGCGACCGTCGGGGTCGCGGCCAGCAGCGCGCGCAGGAACCACGGGGCGAGCATCGGCAGCGGACATCGTCGCAGCTTTCGCGGGGGAGGGATCGCGGCGCGGTGCAGCGAAGATCGTGCGCCGGACCACCGCTCGAGCGTCAACGCGCCCAGGGATCGCCGAGCGCAGGATCGACCAGGAACGCCGGATCCGTCAGCGACTCGAGGAACGCGAGCATGTCGGCGCGATCCTGCGGCGACATCTCGAATGGCCGCACGAACTCGCTGCGCCATGGGCTGTCGCTGCCGACGCCGGCGTGGGGACCCTCGGTGATCGTGCGGCCACCGGTGGCGTAGTGATCGAGGACCTCGCCCAGGGTCGCGACGCTGCCGTCGTGCATGTACGGCGCCGTGACGGCGACGTTGTGCAGCGTCGGCGTCTTGAACTTGCCCATGTCGGCCGGATCGCCGGTGACCTCGACGAGGCCGGGGTCGCTCGCCGGGTAGGCGCCCGCGCCGTCGAGGTTGTACAGGCCGATGTTGTGGAACCTCGGCGCGACGTCGGGGCCGCCGTCGTACGCGGTCGAGTCCGAGAGGTTGAAGTCGTCGTGGCAGCGGAAGCAGTTGGCGGGCGGGGCGTTGAACAGCTCCCAGCCGCGCGCGGCCGCGTCCGAGAGATCGCCGTAGCCGGTGCCGTAGAACCACGCGTCGAAGTCCGAGCGGCCCGAGATGATCGTGCGCTCGAAGGCGGCGAGCGCTCGCACGGCGTTGTCTGCCGACAGGGGCGCCGGGTCGTCGGGGAACGCCGCGGCGAACAGGCCGTCGTACAGCGGCTCGGTCGCGAGGTTGGCCTCGAGGTCGGCGGGGGATCCGAGGCCGAGCTCGATGGGGTCGTGGCCGTACATCGGGATCGGCGCCTGGTCCTCGAGCGTGGCGAGCTGCGGATCGGCCCACGCGAGGCTCACCGCGTAGCCGACGTTCGCCAGCGACATCGCGTTGCGCCGGTGGACCTCGCCGGTCTCGCCGACCGCGGTCGCGCGGCCGTCGGTGAAGGCGAGCGCCTGCACGTGACACGTCGCGCACGCGTACGTCCCGGTCGACGACAGCCGCGGGTCGTAGAAGAGGTGGCGGCCGAGCTCGACCTTCGCCGCGCTCATCGGGTTGTCGTCCGGGACACGGGGTGCCGGGTAGCCCGGCGGCAGCGACCACGGAAAGCCGACGTCGCTGCCGGTCTCGGTGCCGGAGGTCTCCACGAGGCCCGTACTGCTCGTGCCCGCACTGGACCCGCCGCTGTCGTCGACGTCGGTACCCGCGGTCGAGATCCACGTCGGGTCGAACACCGACGTGGTCACGCCGGTGTTGGCGACGCCGCGGGGATCACCGGGCGAGCACGCCGCGAGCGCGACGCACCACGGCAGCGATCGGGGCCCGAACGGCACGCGACCAGGATACGATCGCCCCGACGTCAGCGGCGCGAGACGAACATCGGCGCCCATGCCTGGGCGGTCTCGGGGTGCGCGTCGACGAGGCGACGCGCGGGGCCGTCGGCGCGCGCCGCACCGCTCGTGTCAACGGGTGTGGCCACGGCATCCTCGTCGTGCCACGGCGCGCCGATCGCCAGGGCCTGCGCCCACGCGTCGGTCGTCGCGGGGAATCGCTGCAGCAACCGATCGACGGCGCGCGCGTGCTCCGATCGCTCCGCGATGACCGGGGCCTTGGCCGCGATCTCCGGCGCCTCGATCCACGGCGGGGACCACCGCGCGAGGCCACCGGGTGCCGGCAGCGTCCGCGCGAGCTCCTTCATCAGCGCGGGCACGGTGTCGATCGCCTGCTCGCGCAGCGTCGTCAGTAGGCCCGGCATCCACGGCAACAACACCGCATCAGGCAGCACCGAGAATGCGCGACCGAGCAGCTCGACCGCCAGCGGCGCGGCCTTGGGCGCGAACGCCAGGGCCCGCAGGAACCCCGACAGATACCGCGGGAACGCGTTGCGCCCGAGCGGATGCTCCAACACCGAGGCGAACGCCCCGCGCACACCGGCCTCGTCGCGCAGCTGCACCAACCACTGCGTCGCCCACAGGAGGCCCAGCTTCTCGGGATCGGCCGCCTGCGCGCCGGCCTGCTCGATCGCGATGACGAGCTGGCTGCGCTGGCAGCCCATCGCGAGCGCGAGGCTCTCGAGCGTGAACACGAACGACAGCACTGCGCCGAGCTGCGCGGGCGAGGTGCCGCGATCGCCGAACGCCGCCGGCAGGGAGCTGGCGTAGGTCGCGTAGCCGGTCGCGACGAAGCGGGACAACCACTGCGGCACGCCGTCGGGGTGGGCGCGGAAGTGGTGCACGAGCCGGCGCGCGCGGTCGAAGATCTCGCCGGCGTCGTCGGGCCCGTGCTCGCGCGCGAGCAGGTGCACGGCACGCTCGCCAAGCGTCTCGGCGAGCCGCGAGCGATCGAGCAGCAGCAGGCACGACTCCGCGGCCTCGAGCGCGGCGGTCGTCCGCGCGGTCTCGGCGAACGCCGCCTCGGTGAGCCGCCGCTCGAGCACCTGCTCGACCGTGACGCCCGCGAAGCCGAGCTCGATCACCGCGCGCTGCTCGGGGCCCGAGAGCCGCACGTCCCAGCTCTCCTGCCGCGGCTCGGCGCCGAGCTCGAGCTTGCCCATGATCGGCCGCGCGACCCGGGCGTCGGGCAGCATCCAGTGCAGTCGCCACAGGAGCCGCGAGCACGCGCGGAGCTCGGGCTTGGCGTCGAAGTCCATCAGCGCGCGCACGACCTTGGTGGTCTTGGCCGTGATCCCGAGCGGCGCCAGGCGATCGTAGACGTCTTGCACGAGGGGCGGTAGCGAGGCGTAGCCGACCTGGCCGACCCGATCGCCGCCGAGCATCGCGTTGCAGATCGCTCGGATGTCCCGGCGCCCGGGCACGGCGCCCTTCTCGAGGCAGGTCTCGGCCGCGTCGATGAAGTCGAAGGGCGACGGCCGTCGCCGCGATCGCATGCGCGCCAGGAGGATCGACGTCTCGTAGATCGCGATCGCGTCCGCCGTCGAGGCGAGGTAACGGTGCTTGCGGGCGTCGGCGACCACGCGCGTGCACCAGCCGATGAGCTCGGCCTCGTCGGCCTCGGTCAGCGGCGGTGGATCGCGGAGCACCGCGCGCAGCCCGAGCTGCTCGGGCACCGGCGCCGTGCGCTTGGCCTTGGGCTTGGGCCCGCCGGCCTTGGCCGCCTTCGTCGGCTTGCCCGCGTCGAGCGTGAACGGCACCAGGTTCCACCGCGCGATCGCCTTGCGCCACACGGTCTCGGCGAGTGTGACGGCCCCGCGCGGGTGGCCGAACTGCAGCTCGATCGCGCCGTAGCTCGACGGGATGAAGCCGTACTTCCACGCGGTGCCGCTCTTGGCGTCGCGCTCGGCCTCCTCCCACAACAACGAATTGGTCGTGCCCCACTCGGGGCACTCGTCGGCGACCGTGTGTGCAGCGCCGCAGATGAACACCGCGTCCTTGGGGTCGATCTTGCGGGCCGCGAGCGTCTGCTTGATCCGCGTCCACATGAAGCGGTCGCGGCGACGGATCTCCTCGCGGGCGTGGGGCGTCGAGCCGAGCCGGCGGAACAGGCTGCCGACCATCGCCATCACCTCGCGGTAGGTGTGCGTGTCGGCGCCGATCGTCGGCTCCTCGATGTACAGCGCGTTCCACTCCGAGAAGTGGGTCATGCGCGCGTTCTGCAGCAGCGCGTCGCGGAACTCGACGAAGCTCGGCTCCAGCCGACCGACCTCCATGCCGACCGCCTCGCCGTGCAGGCGCCCCGAGTCGTCGTCGTCCTCGGCGTCGTCGTCGACCTCCGGCGTCATCGGGTTGTCCGCGGGATCCATCCAGCGGAACACCGCGTCGACGTCGCGATCGACGAACACCAGCTCGACGCCCTCGGTGCCGAGCGCGTATGCGATCGCCTGGTACTCGGCCGACAGCTCGGTCAGCGGCGCGACCACGGCCAGCGGCGCCCAGTCCGGTGGGAAGCCGACGGGCTCCGACGAGAACGCCTGCAGGGCAACCGGCAGCGTGCAGTCGCGCAGGCCCTCGACCTGCGCCCGCAGATCCTCGCAGAACTCGACGAACACCAGCTTGGGCTGGCGCGCGCGCAGCAGCCGGACCATGTGCACGGCGCTCGCGGGGCTGTGGTGCGCGACCGGGAAGATCGTCAACGGCTCGGCGAGGGCGCGGCGGACGTCCTCGGCCATCGTCTCGAGGATCGACGCGGTCGCGGCCTCGTCGGCGGTGAACGCCCGCGCCACCGCGCGCAGCTCGTCGACCAGGGCGGACACGGGCGCGGAGCCCGTCCCGCGTGGCGGCGCGTCACTCATGCAGCGCGAGCGCCTGCTTGCCCGCGGCGAGGAACTCGTCCCACGGCCCGCCGTGCTCCTTGGCCCGCTCCTGGACCACGGCGTGCCAGAACTTGTTGAGCACGGTCAGGTCCTCGGGGATCCGCCGCACCAGCGTGCCGACCAGCGCCTGCGCCAGCGCGGCGGGCTCGACCGTCGCGGCGCCGAAGAACTGCCCGTGCAGCACGGCATCCTCGACGACGCCGATCTGCTCGGCGGTCGACAGCGCCGACTCGAGCCGCTCGTCGTCGCTCGCCGCCCCCTGGGCCGCGGCCCGCAGATCCGCGAACGTCTGCAGCAGCACCTCGAGCAGCGCCGGCGGGATCTCGACCTCGAACTGGTTGCGCCGCAGCAGGTCGCGCACCCGGAACTCGACGATCTCCTTCTCGGCCCGCCGGTTGGTGACGATCGGGATCTGCACGTAGTTGAACCGCCGCTTCAGCGCGCTCGACAGCTCGTTGACCCCGCGATCGCGGCTGTTGGCCGTGGCGATCATGTTGAAGCCCGGCTGCGCGAACACGATGTTGTCGGTGTCGAGCTCGGGGATCGACACGTACTTCTCGCTGAGGATGCTGATGAGGGCGTCCTGCACATCCGAGGTGCAGCGGGTCAGCTCCTCGAACCGACCGAGCTTGCCCTCGATCATCGCGGTCATCATCGGCGAGGGGATCATCGACGACTTCGACTGGCCCTTGGCGATCACCTCGGCGACGTTCCACGCGTACTTGATGTGGTCCTCGCTGGTACCCGCGGTGCCCTGGACGACGAGCGTCGAGTTGCCGCAGATCGCCGCGGCGAGCAGCTCCGCGAGCCAGCTCTTGCCGGTGCCGGGATCGCCGATGAGCAGCAGGCCGCGGTCGGACGCCAGCGTCACGATCGCCTTCTCGACCAGCGCGGCGTGGCCGTACCACTTCTGCGCGATCGTGCGATCGAGCCCGTCCTTGTCGCGGCTGCCGAGCACGAAGATGCGGACCATCTTCGGCGACAGCCGCCACGAGAACGGCCGCTTGGTGTCGTCCACGCCGGCGAGGTAGGCGAGCTCTTCGGCGTACTTGGTCTCGGCGGGGGCGCGCAGGAGTTCAGTCATCGTGGGCTCCAGACATGGATCCAGACATGGTTCAGGGCAGGGCGGCTTTGAGCTCGCGGATGAGGGTCTTCATGCTGCCCGACAGCACCGGCGTGCCGAGCTGCTTGAGTTCCTGGCGGAACCAACCATCGACCGAGAAGAACCCGCCGGTGGACACCGAGCCGACCGGCAAGAACGTCACGCCCGACTGGTGGAAGGTGCGGAACACCGGCATCAACGCGCGGTTGTCGTAGAAGTCCGAGATCCACACGATGACGGTCTTGCGCGGATCCTCGATCTTCGCGGTGACGAAGGGCAGGGTGCACATGCCGTCGGTGCCGCCGCCGAGCTGCGTGCGCAGCAGCACCTCGAACGGGTCGTGGACCCACGCCGACAGATCGACCGCGGTCGTGTCGTACGCGACCAGGTGCGCGTCGACGGCGGGCAGGCCGGCGAAGATGCTGGCGAGGATGGTGCAGTTGACCATCGCTGGCACCATCGAGCCCGACTGGTCCACGACGACGATCATGCGGTGGCGATCGACCTGCTTGGCCCGCTGGCGGTAGTACAGCCGATCGACGAAGAGCTTGCCCTGCTTCGGATCCCAGTTGACGAGGTTGCGCCACAGCGTGCGCTTGAGATCGAGGTTGCGGAAGCTGCGGCGCGGCGGCGTCGAGCGATCCGGCTTGCCCCGCGGCGTCGAGGCCACGTCGCGCGCGAGCACGTCGCGCAGATCGTCGATGAAGCGGCGGATGATCGCCTTGGCGTGGACGAGGGCCTGGCCCGACAGTCCGTCCTTCTGCCGCAGGAGCTGCTCGACCATCGCCATCGACGGCTGCAGCGTCTTGGCCAGCTTGGCGTCCTTCAGCACCTCGGCCAGCGCCATGCGATCGAGGTGGCGCTTCTCGATCGTGCGCAGGCCGGCCTCGATCTCGGGGGCCGAGAGCAGGCCGCGGCCCTTCCTCAGCTCGCTCACCGCGTCGGCGACATCCGCGTCCGTCACCTGCGGTCCGCCGCCGGTGCCCGAGCCGCGGCCGGCGAACTGCTGGCCGCGCCCGAGGCCCGAGGCCTCCTCGAACAGCCGCACGTCCGCGAGCCAGCCGGTGTACTGCTCGGCCGAGACCTGCTCGGGCAGCTGGCCGCCGAACACGTCGACGACCGCGCGCAGGTACAGCAGCTCGCGCTTGAGGGAATCGGGATCGGCGGTCACGTCGTCCTGCACGACCTCGTCGACGTCGAGCTGGACCAGCGGCCGCAGTCCCGGCTCGGCGCGGAGCACCTGCCGGAGCGAGCCTCCGGGCTCGAGCAGCACCCGCGGGAGATCGAGCCCGTCGACCACCGGGCGCATGAGCTCGCCCATGCGCTGCTTGATCGCGTCGTCGCCGAGCGACTCGGTGAGCGCCCACCAGAAGCCGAGCTCGCGCTCGCGGGCGCCGGTCATGACTTCCTCAGCAGTCGCCCCGCGCGCTCCTCGAGCACGGCCGCGGCGCGATCCTTCAGCTTGCCAGCGTCGACGATGCCCTTGGCCGGACCGCGCAGCTCCTTCTTGGTCGCGAACGCCAGCGGCTGCACACAGAAGCCGTCGTCGTAGCGCAGCAGGCCGACGAAGCCGAGCGCGCCCCGATCATCGCCCTCGTCGAGGCCCGCCAGGGGGCTCGTGCGATCGAAGGCCAGCGGCACGCCCTCGGGCGGCGCGCCGACGATCGGCACCGCGAGCTGCACGGCGTGGCGATCGCGTGGGGGCGGCGCGGTGATCGTCGCGCCGGCGAGATCGATCGCGTGCGGCTGCACCGCGCCGGGCAGCGGCTTCACCTTGCCGTCCCACAGCAGATCGCCCGAGCCCAGCGCCGTCGCGCCGGTGATCTGCAACCGCACCGGGGATGCGATCGCCGCGACGAGCTCGGGCGCCAGCGGGGCCAGCCGCGTGAAGACCTCGGGGCCGGCGATCGCGTCGACCCGCCACACCGAGAGCGTGATCCGGACCAGGCGCCGCGGCTGTCCGTCCTCCTCGAACAGCCCGTGGGCGACCAGCGACACCAGGTGATCGTGGTGGACGAGGTCGGCGCCCAGCGGCGTGAGCACGCCGGTGACGCTGCGCCGCGTCGGCGTCGCGGGCAGGGCCGAGCTCGCGAGCATCGCGGTCGACCACAGGTCCGCCCAGCGCCGCAGCGGCAGCTCGGTGCTGCCCGACGTCGGCGCGGCGTCGGCGAGCTCGTGGGCGAAGCCGGTGAGCAGCGCCGCGAGCCGCCGCAGCGGCGGGTGCTCCTGCAGCGTGCGCAGGGCCGCGAGCGCCGGCGACACCGTCGAGAGATCGAGCTGGCCGAAGCCCGCCAGCGCGATCTCGACGAGCCACTGCTGGGCGCTCTGCATCAGCGCGAGCGTCCGCGCGTCGGGGGCCGGCGCGGGGCCGAGCGTCGGTGGCTCGAGCACCAGCCCGGTCGAGGTGACCATCGCGGCGAGCAGCGCGTCGCAGACCGCACCCTCGATCGCGGCGCGACCGGCCGCGAGCGCGCCGAGGTGGTGGGCGAGCAGCTCGCCGCGCTCGATGGCCGCGATCGCCTCGGAGACGGCGAGGCCGAGCGGCGTGCCGGCGACCGCGTGGCCGAGCTCACCGAGGGCCGCGCGCGCGTCGGGGGACAGCCGCGCGAGGCCCGAGCCGAGCGCCCGATCGACGCCGTCGACGACGGCGCGCGCCTCGGCCACACCCTCGGGGACGACGGGCGCGCCGTCGGTGTCGCGCGTCGGCGCGCCGTCGGTGTCGCGCGTCGACGCGCCGTCGGTGTCGCGCGTCGACGCGCTCATCCGGTCACAAACCACGCCATCTCGGGTAGCGGCTCCGTGCCCGAGGGCAGCTCGATGTAGCGGAGATAGTCGAGGAAGCGCGCGAAGACGACGCCGGGATCGTGCGCCGTCTTGGTGCCGTGCAGCTGCCGAGCGATGTCCGACTCGCTCGCGAGGTTGCGATCGGCACACCCGAGGTACCGCGCGACCCGGTCGGCGCCGTACTGCGCGAGCGCGTTCTCGACGAGCGCCCGGATGTGCCCGCAGAACCCGCCGCCGCCGCACGGCCGATTGTTGTTGGTGCTGCACGCGTAGTTCCCCGAGCCGGCCTCGATGAACGACACGTAGACCCGCGCGGGATCCGACGAGCTCGATACGACGCCCTGCAGTCGCCCGTCGTACAGCTCGACGTACGGGACCTTCTGCAGCTTGCGCTTGGCGGGCGCTGCCCGACGGTGGGGGACGAGGCTGCGCATGCGGATCCTCGGGGGAGAATCCCATGGTGCCCGAGTGGGATCACGGGCCGCAAGTCGCTGTCCGATCGGCCAGCGCAGTATTTGCCCCCGTCGCCGACCTCGCCCGCCGACCTCGCGGTCGGCGGTCCCGGCCCGCCGCGGCACACTCGAACCATGTCCGACGACACCGTTCCCCTCGTGATGGATGTGATGACGCGCGAGGTGTTCGCGGTCGGACCCGACACCAGCCTCGAGACCGCGGCGCGGCTGCTGATCGAGCGCCGGGTCAGCGGCGCGCCGGTGATCGACGGCGACCACCGCGTGGTCGGGGTGATCAGCCTCAGCGACCTCGCCGATCCCGACCGCGTGCCCTCCGAGGACCTCGGCTACCCGATCTACTATCGCGTGACCGACGGCTGGACCGACGAGGTCGGCGGCGTCGAGTACTCGCGACCCGGTCGCGTCGCCGACGTGATGACCGCCGCGGTGATCTCGGTGCCCGCCGACGCGACGATCGTCGAGGCGACGACGCGGCTGCTGCAGCTCGGCGTGCACCGGCTACTCGTGGTGCACGGCGATCGCCTGAGCGGCGTGGTGAGCACCGTCGACCTGCTCCGCGGCTTCGCGCGGATGCACGGCTGAGTCGCGGGCGCGCCCTGCCACTGCGCGGGTCCAGGACGACAAACGGCGCGGTGCCGAATCGACACCACGCCGTGGATTTTCTTCCTCGCGCCGTCGGGGACGCCGGTGGCGCCCCCCGAAGACCGCCTACTGCGGGATGTAGAGGAGCTGCAGGCCGTTCACCAGGTCGGGCGTGTTGCAGCTGAAGTCGAAGCCCTCGACCGAGTCGCGCTGGATGCCCGAGGTGGCCTCGGCCCCGTTGTCGCCGATGTTGCCGGCGCTGAGCGTGTCCGGGTAGCAGACGATGATCTGGCCGGTGGATTCCATCAGCATCGCCTGCACGCGGATGAAGTCCACGCCGTCGCCGCCGAAGTGCGCGGTGTCCCACTGTACGACGAAGCGCTGGTTGCCCGGGTCGCCGAGGGCCTCGTACCAGATCTCGCCCGAGCCGGTGGCCGGGTTGAGGTCGTCCCAGAACACATAGAGGTTGTTCGTGTTCGGCGCGGCGGCCGAGGGGAGGCACTCGTTCGCCAGCGTCAGGTACGTGTTGTCACCGAAGTGCAGCCCGCCGTTCGACTCGATGGCGACGTTGACGAAGTCGGTGCCGTACATCGTGAACGCGAAGCCGATCGGGACCTCGAGCACGCTGTCGTCGGTGAGCAGCGTCCCAGTGCCGGTGGCGCTGATGTCGTCGCAGGGCAGGACCGGCGGCGTCAGCGAGTAGCCGGTGTAGCCGGTGTCGCTGCCGAAGATGAGGCCCGGGATGTCGCAGTTCGTGACGTCGAAGCCGCAGTTCATGTTGCAGCCCAGCTCGCCGCCCTCGAGGCCGATCGACGCGCAGGTGACCCCGCCGAGATCGTCGGTGTCGCAGGACTCGGCGCCGTCGATGAAGCCGTTGCCACAGGTGCCGCAGCTCTCGGTGTCGTACGAGACGCAGTCGGCGTTGCACGCCAGCGCGCCCGAGTCGAAGCCGAGGCCCTGGCACGTGGTGCCGACCGACAGGCCGTCGCAGAACTCCTCACCATCGATGACCGAGTTGCCGCACGTCCCGCAGACCGCGAAGTCGAACCCCGTGCAGTTGTCCGCGCAGGCGAGCTGGCCGCTGTCGTAGCCGAAGTCGAAGCAGGTCGAGCCGGCGAGGTTGGCGTTGTCGCAGAACTCGGTGCCGTCGATGACGTCGTTGCCGCAGGTGCCGCAGGCCGAGGTGTCGAAGGTCTGGCAATCGGCGTTGCACGACAGCGCGCCGGAGTCGAAGCCCTGGCTGACGCAGCTCTGGCCGGCGACCGCGTTGCCGTCGCAGACCTCGGTGCCGTCGACCGAGCCGTCGCCGCACGTTGCACAACCGCTGGTGTCGAACGCCCCGCAGTTGGCCTCGCACGCGAGCGTGCCGGTGCCCAGGCCCTCGCTCTCGCAGGTCGCCCCGCCGAGGTCGGTGCCGTCGCAGACCTCCTTGCCGTTCACGGTGTCGTCGCCGCACGCGGCGTTCGTGCACGCGGCCGTGTCGTAGCTCAGACAGTCGGCCGCGCACGCGAGCGTGCCGGCGTCGAAGCCCTGGCCGACGCAGTCCTGCCCGCCGAGATCCGTGCCGTCGCACAGCTCGCCGTCGTCGACGATGTCGTTGCCGCAGCCCGCTGGCTCACCGGTCGTCGAATCGCCGCTCGTGTCCGCGGGTGTGTCGGTGGTCTCGCCGACGCTGGTGTCGCCCGGATCGACGGTCGCTCCCGTGCTCTCGGGGCTGTCCGTCGTCGGTTCGCCACCGCTCGACTCGTCGGGCGTGCTGCCGACTTCGTCACCACAAGCCAGCACCAGCAAGCCGGTGCACCCAATCCAAGCGAGTTTCGTGCGCATCGGTGCCACCCTATCGATTGTCCCGGGATTTGGCTATCCGACAGGGTGACGCGCGCAACCGCGCATGGGTCCGCAGAGCGCGGGCCGGCGCCGCGAAATCTCGGCCGCGAAATTCTCGGCCGCGAAGTCTCGGCCACGGAGTCTCGGCCACGAAATCTCGGCCACGAAATCTCGGTGGCCTGCGTGGCCGTGAGGCCAGTCCCACCTCGCGGGAAGCCACGTGTGCGCGCGGGCGCTACCATCGTCGACGATGCCCCGCGCGCGTGCCTCGGTTGCGCTCGCCGTCCTCGTCGCGATCGGCGGGTGCGGAGCCTCCGCGTTCGTGTGCGAGCAGGACGACGCGTGCCGCGATGGCGACGTGGTCGGGTTCTGCGAGGCGCAGGGCAGCTGCAGCTTCCCCGACACGGCGTGCGAGTCGGGCCGGCGCTATGGCGTGCACGCCCCGGGGGCGATCGCCGGGGAGTGCGTGCCGGTCGACGGCACGCCGACCGGCACGAGCACCGACCCGGTCGCCTCGACCACCGGTGCCCCCGGGGAGACCTCGCCGGCATCGACGTCCCTGGAGTCGTCGGGCGATCCGGGCTCCACGGCGTCGGGCAGCGCGGACTCCGACGGGACCACGGGCGGCTGCCCTGCGGATTGGTTCGACTGCGCGTCGCCGCGGCGCCTGCGACTGGTCGCTGCATCGCCGTCGCCCGAGCGCGGTGTGCCCGTGCCGATCCGGCTGACCCCGGAGCGCTTCGACCATGACATCGCTGCCCCGGGTGGGGCAGATCTGCGGGTGTTCGACGGGTCGGGCGTCGCCCTGCCGTTCGAGATCGAGGTGTGGGATCCCGCGGGGGAGTCGATCGTCTGGGTCCGCGTCGACCTCGCCGACGACGCGACGGCCCCGACGCTCGCGCTGTACTGGGGCGGCCCCGACCCGGGGACCGACGACTCGCCGACCGCCGTGTGGGCCGGGCACGCCGCGGTGTTCCACCTCGGGGCGTCGCTGCTCGACGCGACCGGGCAGTCGATGCCCGGCGTCGCCGCAGGCACGACCCTCACCGGGGTCGGGATCCTCGGCGAGGCGCAGACATTCTTCGACGCCGACTCGCGCCTCGACGTCGAGCCCACCCCCGCGATCGCGGATCTGTGCCTGACCGGCTGCACGCTCTCCGCGTGGATCTTCCCCGAGAGCTGGGGCGGCACCAGCCGCGGGCGCATCGCCGACAAGAGCGGCGGCGGTGGTGGGGGCTGGATGTTCTACGCCTCGGGGGACGACGGCGGTGATCTCCGCCTGCGCCACGGCTACCCGACCGGCCAGGTGATCTGGTCGACGCCGCCGGGTTCGCTCACGCTCGGGGAGTGGCACCACGCCGCTGCGAGCTTCGACGCGAGCTCCGGCGAGCCGCCGCGTCTGTACATCGATGGGGTCGAGCTCGAGGTCACCGCGGACGCGCCGGTGGTCTCGGAGGCGTCGCCCGACGCTGACAACGCGCTGCTCATCGGCAACAGCCTCCTGGCCGAGCGGTGGTTCGACGGCACGATCGACGAGCTCCGCCTCGAGCCCGTGGCGCGGCCGCCCGAGTGGATCGCCGTGCACTACGTCGCGACCACCGACGCACTGTTTGACTACGGGCCGGTCGAGTCGCTGCCGTGAGAGCCCGCTACGTCTGCCGCGGCGCGCCGTCGTCGGCGTAGGTGACCCGGGACAGCCGCAGCTCGTTGCGGAACACCGACGGCTTGTGGATGCTGGTCCCCATCAGCATGCGCACGCAGTCCTGCAGGCCCTCGGTCACCGCGGGGTGCGGGTGCAGCAGCTCGGCGAGCTCGCGCACCGAACGGCCCGACTGCATCATCAAGGACACCGCCTCGAGCGTGGTCGAGGCGTGGACGCCGAGCGCCCGCATGCCGAGGATCCGCATGTCGTCGTCGTCGGTGACCAGGAGCTTGACGAAGCCGTCGGTCGCCCGCATGGCGATCGCGCGGTTGACCAGGCCGTAGCTGTAGACCGCGACGCGGTACGGCACGCGGCGCTTCTGGGCCTCCTGCTCGTTGATTCCGATCGCCGCGACCTCGGGGTCGAGGAACATGATCGTCGAGAGGTTGTCGTACGACAGCGCCGTGGTGCTCGCGCCGCAGATGCGCTCGATGACGTGGCGGCCCTCGATCTCGCCGATGCTCACGAGGGCGATGTCGAGGGTGACGTCGCCGGCGGCCCAGATGTGCGGCACCGAGGTCTGGGTGTCGTCCACGACGATCTGGCCCTGGGGACCGAGCTGGACCCCCGCGGCGCCCAGATCGAGCGAGACCGCATTGGGCTCGCGACCGACCGAGACGAGCGCCTTCTCGACGGTGATCGTCTCGCGTCCGCCCGTCGCGTGCTCGAGCGTGTACTCGACGCCTTCGCCGACCCGCCGCATCGACACCAGGCTCGCGCGGTGGTGGATGGTCACCCCCTTGCGCTCGAGGTTGTTCGAGCACAGCCGCGACACGTCGAGATCTTCGAACGGCAGGATCCGCTCGGCGCGATCGATGACGTAGACCTTGGTCTGGCCGAAGTTGGCGAAGATCGTCGCGTACTCGCAGCCGACCACGCCGGCGCCGAGGATCACCAGGCTCTTGGGGAACTTCGACAGCGACTCGATGTGGTCGGAGTTGAGGATGGCCTCGCCGTCGACCTCGATGCCGGCCACCGCGCGCGGCCGCGAGCCGGTCGCGATCACGAAGTGGGCCGAGCGGATGTGGCGGACCTCGCCGGAGTCGACGTCCTCGACGGCGAGGGTGTGGGCGTCGATGAACTTGGCGTTGCCGTGCACCCAGTGGATCGAGCCGGGGAACCCGGGCATCGGCGTCGCCAGCTCGCGGAGCTGGCACCTTGGTCGCGGTGGCCTGCTGCACCGCCTGGCACACCGCCTCGAAGTGGACCTCGACGCCGGTCGACGTGAACCCGCGATCGCGCCGCGTCGCGCCCCGGTAGTCGCGGGAGAGCTCCCACATCGTCTTCGACGACAGCGCGCCGTTGTGCACGCCGGTGCCGCCGAGGCGCCCGCGCTCGATGAGGCACACGCGCTTGCCGAAGTCCCACGCGCGCATGGCCGCGGCGTAACCCGAGGGGCCGCCGCCGATGACGGTGATGTCGTAGTCGGTCATCTTCGACCGCGATGATACGCCCGCCGTGGGCGGCAGCGTCGCTTCAGCCGCGGCGGCCGACGACCGCGGCGGCCAGGTCGGCGACCAGCTCGAGCTCGTCGGTGGACGCTCGGGCGACCAGGGCCTGCAGCCGCGCCCGCGCCGTCAGCTCGGCGGTGCGCGTCGCCGACGGGAGATCGGGGAGCATCGCGGCGACCTGCGTGCCCATGCCCGCGGCCAGGCGCACCAGCGTGCGCAGGCCCGGGCTGCTGTAGTGGCCGTTCTCGAGCCGCGACACCATGTCCGTCGCGATGCCGGCCGCCTGCGCCAGCGCCTGCTGGGTGAGCCCGCGCTCCTCGCGGAGCGTCCGCACCCGCGCGCCGAGCTCGTGCATGTAGGCCCGCTCCTGCATCGAGCGCGGCGTGAGGTCGTCGTCGGCGTCGGCCCCGGGCTCCGGGGAGGTGTCGTCGTGTCGGGGGCCCGGCATCGGCGGAGCCAGGGTACCACGGCGGCGCGCATCGGCGCCGGCACGAGGCCGCGCCCTGCTACAGTGGCGCCGCCCATGTTCGAGTCTGCCGAAGTCGATCACGAGATCAGCAAGGACGAGTACAACCGCATGGAGGAGGAGCTGCGCGAGCAGCTGCTCGCGGCCCAGCTCGTGCTGCGCGAGCAGGGCAAGCAGGCGGTGCTCGTCGTCATCGCCGGGGTCGACGCGGCCGGCAAGGGCGAGACCGTGCAGCTCATCAACACGTGGCTCGATCCGCGGCGCGTGCACACGTTCGCGTTCGGTGAGCCGAGCGACGAGGAGCGCGACCGACCGCCGCTGTGGCGCTACTGGCGGGTGCTCCCGCCCAAGGGCGAGGTCGGGATCTTCTTCGACAGCTGGTACAACGCGCCGCTGCAGGCGTACGTCGCCGGCGAGATCGACGCGGCCGAGTTCGATCGCGCGATCGATCGGGCCAACCGCTTCGAGCGCATGCTCGCCAACGAGGGCTTCGTCCTGCTCAAGCTTTGGTTCCACATCACCAAGAAGGAGCAGCGCAAGCGCTTCCGCGAGCTGGAGGCCGACAAGCTCACCCGCTGGCGCGTGACCAAGCAGGACTGGCGGAACTTCGAGGCCTACGACGAGATCGTCGCGGCGGCCGGGCGGGCGGTCCGTGAGAGCAGTACCGACGTCGCGCCGTGGATCGTGGTGCCCGGCAAGGACGAGCGCTACCGCGGGATCACGGTCGGGCGCGCGCTGCTCGACGCGCTGTGCAACGAGGAGGTCGGCGCGGCGCCGAGCGACACGAGCATGCACCCGGTCGCCGCGATCGACGGCAACAGCGTGCTGGCCGCCCTCGACTCGACCCTCACCGTCGACGAGGACACGTACGAACGCGAGCTCGAGCACTGGCAGGGGCGGCTGGCCAAGCTGGTGCGCCGGGCGAAGTTCGCCAGCCGCTCGCTGGTCGTCGTGTTCGAGGGCGTGGACGCGGCGGGCAAGGGCGGGGCGATCCGGCGGGTCACCGCGCCGGTCGATCCTCGGCTGTACCAGGTCGTCGCGATCGCGGCGCCCACCGACGAGGAGCGCGCGCGGCCGTACCTGTGGCGGTTCTGGCGGCACCTGCCGCGGCTGGGCAAGATCGTCGTGTTCGATCGCTCGTGGTACGGCCGGGTGTTGGTCGAGCGCGTCGAGGGGTTCTGCACCACCTCGGACTGGATGCGCGCGTACTCGGAGATCAACGACTTCGAGGAGCAGCTCGTCGAGCGCGGGGCGATCATCGTCAAGCTGTGGCTGCACATCACCCAGGAGGAGCAGCTCCGTCGGTTCGAGGAGCGGCAGCAGGAGGCCCGCAAGCGCCACAAGATCGGCCCCGACGACTGGCGCAACCGCGAGAAGTGGCCGCGGTACGAGCAGGCGGTCACCGACATGATCGATCGCACCAGCACCGAATTCGCGCCGTGGGACCTCATCGAGGCCAACGACAAGAGCTTCGCGCGCGTGAAGATCCTGCGGACGATCTGCGAGCGGCTCGAAGCCGCGATGGAGTGACGAGGGCGCGGATCACAGCACGAAGCGGTGATCGAGCTTCTGCTCGCGCGCCGCGGCGGTGAACTTCGCCGAGCGCACCGCCGCCTCGATGCACTGCGCACCTGCGGCGTTGAAGGCACCCTTGACCTCGGCCGCCGTCACCTTGCCCGAGGGGGCGATCACCACGCCGACGGTGACGGCCTCGCCGGGGAACAGGCCGGCCTTCTTGCCGCAGGCGCGCACGCGGTCGCCGACCTTCTCGAGGCCGGAGCGCACCGCCTTGGCCGTGCGGGAGGTCGGCACCGAGGGCGCGGGCGTGGGCTCGGCGATCGGGGTCGACGCGGGTGCGGGTGCGATCAGGGGCGTCGCGGTCGGCGGGTCGTTCGTCGTCGACGGCGTGACAGTCGTCGACGGTCGCGCGGGTGCCGATGGCTCGACGGGTGCAGGCGGCTCGACCGGCGTCGATGGCTCGGCGATCGCTGCGGCCGCGGTGCTCGGCGCGACTGCGGGCGTCGCGGGGGTCCGCGTGAACCACCAGCCCGCGAGCGCGACGGCCGGGATCGCGAGGCCCGCGGCGAGCCACGCCCGCGCGCGGCCGCTCTGGCGTCGCCGCGCCAGCCCGCCGTCCTCCGACACCGCCCGCACCGCGGCGGCGAAGGCCTCGGCGTCCGCGAAGCGCCCCTCGCGATCCTTGGCCAGCGCCTTGGTCACCAGCGCGTCGAGCTCGGGCCCGATGCCGGCGTCGGGGCACGCGATCGAGGGCGGCCGCAGCACGCCGTGGATGTGCTGGTAGAGCACCGCCATGGGGTTGCCGCCCGCGAACGGCACCTCGCCGGTGAGCATGCGGTAGAGGATGATGCCGACGGAGTAGAGGTCGCTGCGACCGTCGAGCTCGGTGCCCGAGCCCTGCTCGGGCGACATGTACTCGGCGGTGCCGACGATCGCCCCGGTCCGCGTGAGCTGCTCGCCCGAGCCCCCGGCGTCGCGGAGCTTGGCGATGCCGAAGTCGATGAGCTTCACGAAGTCGACCCGGCCGTCGCGCTGCGTCATCACGCAGTTGTGGGGCTTGATGTCGCGGTGGACGATGCCCGCGCGGTGGGCCGCCGCGAGCGCGTCGAGGATCTGCAGGATGATCCCGCGCGCGCGCGCCCACGGGAGCCGGCCCTCGCGCTTGAGCAGGCGCGACAGATCCTCGCCGTCGAGGAACTCCATCACGAAGAAGACGAGGCCGTCGCTGTCGCCGAAGTCGGTGATGTCGACGACGTTGTCGTGGCGGATCCGCGAGGCCGCGCGGGCCTCCTGCAGGAACCGACTCACGATGCGACTGCGACGGACCTGCTCGGGCGCGAGGACCTTGATCGCGACCGGCTTGTCGATCGTCAGGTGCTGGGCGCGGTAGACGTCGCCCATGCCGCCCTCGCCGAGGAGCGCGTCGATGCGGTAGCGCCCGGCGAGGATCGTCCCCGCCGGGAGCGTGGGTCGCTCGAACTCGGTCTCGACCGTCTCGTCGAGCGCGGTCCCCGACTCGGGCTCGCGCACGCCGGACCCGGAGCTCCCGAGGGAGCCCGCGCTGGGGCCGGTTTCGTGGGTCGGCACGAGTTCAGCACTATACGGCGGACGGCGGCCCGTTGGGATGGGCCGTTCGGCGGCGGGTCGTTCGGTCGCGTCGGGACGGCGTGGTCGCGGGCCCGACGCCGTTGTACGATCCCGGCGCGTGCCGTCCGTTCGATCCGCCCCGACCGCGTCGATGACCACGCGTGCGCGGCTCGTGGGGCTCGCGCTCGCGATCACGACGGCGCTCCCGCAGCCGCTGTGGGCCGCAGCGCCGGCCCCGGCGACCGCACCCGATGTCGGCGCGATGTGGCGGGACGCGAACGCGAAGCTCGGCACCGGCGACTACGCGGCCGCGATCGACGAGTTGACCCGCGTGTTCCAGCAGATCGCGACCGATCCCGACGCCCGGACCCTCCGCATGCGCGTGCGCATGGCCCTGCACGACGCCCACCGCGGTGCCCATCGGATCGACGGCAACGCCGAGCACCTCGCCGTCGCGCGCGAGGTCCTGCAGAACGGCCTCGGCGAATTCGGACCCGACGACGCCGAGATGCGCGCGGAGGCCCAGGCCGCGATCGCGGCCCTCGACGCGGACCTCGCCGCGCTCGCCGAGGCCGAGGCGGCCCGCGAGCGCGCGCGCGAGGCCGAGGCGGCCGAGGACGCGCGGGTCGAGCCGCCGCCGCCGGTCGTGTCGCCCGACCCCGATCCGATCGACGCGCCGTACCCCGACGACGAGGACGGCGAGCGTCGACGCAAGCGCTGGATCGCGGTGGCGGCCACGGGGGCCGGCGTCGGTGCCCTCGGGCTCGCCCTCGTGGCGGGCGGCTTCGGCTCCGCGAACGCGGCGGTCGGCGTGTTCGAGGACGACCCCGAGCGCCGCGACCTCGCGCGCACCCGCATCCACCGCGGCAACGCGCTCGGTATCGGCGGGGCGGTGGTCGCGGCCGTGGGGCGGGTGACCGTCGCGGTCGCGCTGCCGATGGCCCGCCGCGCCCGTCGCCGGGGGCGCGGCGATGTGGCGTGGTCGGTGGGCCCCACCCGCCGCGGGCTCGCGCTGCGGTTCTAGAAAAATTCCCGAGCCGTTCGGCCCGCATCGGGGAACCTATCCCGGACCCCGCGGATGCCCGCGCTCGCGAACGACTCGAGGACCGACACGCTGGCGTACCTGCCGACGGCGGACGATCGCGCCTTCGTCGAGCGGCTGCGCGCGGGCGATCGTCGGGCGATCGGGATCCTGTTCGATCGTCACGGCGCGGCGATCGAGCGGGTCCTCGAGCGGGTGCTCGGTCGCGACACCGAGGTGCCTGATCTGCTGCACGACGTGTTCGTGCAGGCGATGATCGGCGTCACCCGATACCGAGGCGATAGCGCGAGCCTGCGGCCGTGGCTCCTGCAGATCGCGGTCCGCACCGCCCGCAAGTGCATCCGCCGCCGCGCGACGCGGCGGATCCTCGGGCTGCGAACGCCCGGCGAGCTGCCCGACGCCCCCGATGCCGTCGACCCCGAGCAACAAACGGCGGTGCGTCGAGCCCACGCCGCGCTCGATCGTCTGCCGACCGACGAGCGCATCGCGTTCTGCCTGCGCTTCGTCGAGGGCATGCAACTCGACGAGGTCGCGGATGCCTGCGACACCTCGCTGGCCACGGTGAAGCGGCGGTTGGTGAAGGCGCGCGTGAGATTCGAGCGGCTCGCGGCGCGGGACAGCCTGCTGGGTCGGTGGATCGAGGAGGTGGCGCGGTGATGGACGACGAACGCCTGCTCGGGTTCGGTCGGGCCCTCGTCGCTGCGCAGGATGGGGTGCGCCGGGACGACCCGACCGAGGCCCGCGCGCGCGTGCGGGAGCGGTTGCTGGCGCGGGCCGATCGAGACGAGCGTGCGCCCTCGGTCCCGTGGGTGGTCGCGACGGTGGTCGGGGTCGCGGCGGCGCTCGTGCTGTGGATCGCGTGGCCGCGGGCACTGACGTTCGCGATCGGGCCCGAGGACGCGCCTGGGGTCGCGGGGGCGTGGTTGGCGGCGCCGGGGACCGAGCCGCAGTCACTGCATTTCTCCGACGGCAGCGTGATCGATCTGCACGCCGGCTCGCGCGCCCGCGTGGTGCACCTGCACCGCGATGGCGCCCAGGTGGTGCTCGAGGCCGGCGCGGCCGAGGTCGCGATCGTGCCGGGCGCCGCGTCGCGGTGGCGGATCGACGCGGGGCCGTACCTCGTCGACGTGACCGGCACGCGCTTCGACGTCGCCTGGGATCCGCACGCCGAGGTGTTCGCGCTGACGCTGCACGAGGGGGCGGTGATCGTCCGCGGGCCGGGCATCGACGGCGAGCGGGCGGTGGGCGCGGGCGAGTCGCTGCGGATCGGCGAGCCGCCACCGTCGACCGTCGCGGTGGCGAGCTCGCCCGCGGCCGACCCGATCGCGCCGCCGTCGGTGACGCCGATCGCCGCGCCCGTCGTCGATGCGGCGCCCTCCATCGC
This sequence comes from Deltaproteobacteria bacterium Ga0077550, assembly GCA_001464385.1. Taxonomy (GTDB): domain Bacteria; phylum Myxococcota_A; class Polyangia; order Nannocystales; family Nannocystaceae; genus Xiheibacterium; species Xiheibacterium aquaticum. The sequence goes on from LNFB01000161.1 coordinate 82,853, forward strand.
ACCCGGTCCCGTGCCCGCGGGCAAGCCCCGCGTCCCGGCGCGCCCCCGTGCATCGGCGCCGATCGACGACCGCGCCGACTGGCGCACCCTCGCCGAGGCCGCGAGCTACCGCGAGGCCCTCGCCGCCGCGGAGGCGCAGGGCTTCGACACCCTCTGCGCGTCGCTGCCGGCCAAGGATCTGCTGCGCCTCGCCGACGTCGCCCGCTTCGCGCGACGTCCCGAGCGCGCGGCTTCGGCCCTCGACGCCGCGCGCCGCCGCTTCCCCGACACCGACGCGGCGGCGATGGCCGCGTTCGAGCGCGGACGCATGGCGTTCGCTCGCGGTGCCCACCGCGACGCGGTCCCTTGGTTCACGACCTACCTCCGCGAGCGCCCCGAGGGATCGATCGCGCGCGAGGCCACCGGGCGCCTGATGGAATCGCAGCACGAGGCGGGCCAGGTCGGTGCGGCCCGGGCGACCGCGGGCCGCTACGTCGCGCGCTGGCCCGGGGGCCCCGACGCCGATCTCGCGCGGCGCCTCGGCGCGGTCGATCCGGATTGATCATGCCCCGTCGCCGCAGGCCTACGCGCGCGCGGTTGCGGTGGGCGATGTTCGCCGCGGTGCTCGTGGCTGCGATCGTCACCGTGGTCCCGACGCGCGACGCCGACGCGGCGCCGACCATGCAAACCCAGGCCACGCGGATCGCCGTGCTCGGGGATCGCGACGCGGCCGTCGCCGCGCAGCTCGAGGCCGAGCTGCAGCTGCTCGGCTTCGAGGTCGTGCACGCGGACGCGCCCGCGCAGCCCGATCCCGCCGCACTGTCCGAGCTCGCCCGCCGGCTCGACGTGGTCGCGGCGGTCCTCGTGGACGCCCACGCGACGGATCTCGACCTGTGGGTCGTCGATCGCGTCACCGGCAAGACCTCGGTGAGGCGCGTGCGCGTCGAGGGGGCGGACGCCAGCGACGCGGCGCGCATCACCGCGGTGCGTGCGATCGATCTGCTGCGCGCGAGCTTCCGCGAGCTCGAGGCCGATCCCACGCCGCCAGCGGCCGAGGTCGCGCCGACGCCGGTGGTTCGTTCGGCCGCACGGCCGGCCCCCTCGCGGTTCGTGCTCGCCGTCGGGCCGGCGGTGTCGGGCTCGGCCGGTGGCCTGGGCGCGATGGCCCACGGCGTGCTCGCGCTCGAGATCTGGCCCCGCGGTCGCGTGGGCCTCGGCGTGCGCGGGTGGGCCCCCTTCGCGGGTGTTCGCACGGGCAGCGCCGAGGGCAGCGCGACGCTGCTCGTCGGCTGGCTCGGCGTCGGTCCGCGGGTCCGACTCACGCGACCCGACCGCACCATGGTCGCCTCGCTCGGGCTCCACGTCGGGGCCGTGTTCGCGGGCATGCGCGGGGAGGCGAGCGCCCCGTACGTCGGGCGCCGCGATCTCGTCGTGGGCGCGATGGTCGAGCTCGACGCGGGCCTCGGCATCGCGGTGCACCCGCGGCTGAGGATCTGGATCGACGGCACGATCGGCGTCGCCGTGCCGCGCATCGGCATCCGCATCGCGGGCGATCGCGTGGCGACCTGGGGGCTGCCCAGCGGCGGTGGGATCGTCGGCCTGGCGTTCCCGCTGTGAGGCGGACCGGCTGCCCGCAACGAGCTGCGGGAACATCATGTGAGCCGAACGAACGACCTCGCGGAACTCCCCCGCATGCGACGACCCATGACCCTACGCCCGACCCTGATCCTGACGATGACGATCGCGGCCACCTCCGCGGTCGCGTGCACCACGGACGGCGATCCCGTCGAGACCGGCGAGGCGGGCAGCAGCGGGGGCTCGGGCTCCGCGACGGTGTCGGCGAGCGACACCGCGAGCGCGAGCGCGTCCGATAGCGCGTCGGCGTCGCAGGGCACCTCGAACAGCGCGAGCGACACCGCGAGCGCTTCCTCGACGGATCCCAGCGACACCGCGTCCTCGTCGGACAGCGGCGCCGACACCGGAAGCAGCGACGGCGGCCCTGCGACCACCGGCGACGTCGGCTCGTCGTCGGACAGCGGCGCCGAGGCGAGCAGCAGCTCGACGGGCGAGGCGTGCGTGCCTGCGGGCGAAGCGTGCGCCGAGGGCCAGGCCGAGTGCTGCGAGGGCAGCCAGTGCGTCGCGCAGGGCGACAGCCTGTCGTGCGTGCCCTGCGGGGTCGAGGGCGATCCGTGCCAGCCCAACGGCGGCGTCAACGGTGGTTGCTGCGGACAGCTGAGCTGCATGCAGGGCATCGGCGGCTTCAATTGCGGCTGACGCGGGCTGACGCGGGCTGACGCGGGCGGGTGCGGCTGACGCGGGCGGATGCGGCTGACGCGGGCGGCCCTTGGGCCCCGCGATCGTCACGGCAGGCTGACGACCGCGACCGGCGTCGTGGTGCTGTCGGTGCCGCCGTCGCCGAGCGAGCCGCCGTCGTTGTTCCCCCAGCACCACACGGCGCCTGCCGTCGTCATCGCGCAGGCGTGGCCCGAGCAGGTGCCGATCGATTCGACGCCGCTGCCGAGGCCGGTGACGTCGATGGGCGTCGGGCTCTGGTAGCCGGGGCCCTCGCCGTTGCCGAGGTTGCCGTCGAAGTTGTCGCCCCAGCACTTGGCCGCGCCGTCGGCCACGGCGCAGGTGTAGCCGAAGCCCGGCGCGATCGCGGTGACGCCCGCGGTCAAGCCGACCACGGCGGTCGGCGTGTGGCTCTCGACGAAGCTGCCCGACTGACCATTGCCGAGCTGGCCGTCGCCGTTGACGCCCCAGCACTGCGCCGCGCCGCCGTCGGTGATCGCACAGCCGACGCTGTCTCCGGCGGCGATGTGCGTGACGCCAGTGCCGAGGCCCGCGACCATCACGGGGACGTACGACGCCGAGGTCGCCTCGTCGTTGCCGAGCTCGCCGAACGTGTCGCCGCCCCAGCACCACGCCGCGCCGTCGTCGGTGGCCGCGCACGTGTGGTAGCGGCCCGCCGCGATCGCGGTGACGCCGGTCAGGCCGACGACCGTGACCGGCGCGCCCGCGTCCACGTTCGTGTCGTTGCCGAGCTGGCCGTAGTCGTTCTTGCCCCAACACGCAGCGCCGCCGTCGGCCGTGATCGCGCAGGTGTGCTCCCAGCCCGCGGCGACCGCCCGCGCGCCCGCGAGGCCCGGCACCGCGAGCGGCACGTTGGACGGCGACGTGGTGCCGTCACCGAGCTGACCGAACTCGTTGTCGCCCCAGCACCACACGGCGCCGTCGCCATCGAGCGCGCAGGTGTGATCCGAGAACGACGAGATCGCGGTGACGCCAGCGAGCCCCTCGACCTCGACCGGCACGCGGTAGGCCGTCGTGTCGAAGGGCGCGCCGTTGCCGAGCTGCCCCGACTCGGCGTTGCCCCAGCACCGGACGATGCCGGCGTCGGTCAGGGCGCACGCGTGGAGTCGGCCGTTCGCGATCGCGATCGCGACCGCCGACGGCAGCGCGTCGACGTCACCGCCGGTCGAGTCGGCGGCGCTGTCCGAGGGATCCGAGTCCGAGGGATCCGCGTCCGTGCTCCCCTCCGCGGTCCCCGACGTCCCGGGCTCGACACCCGTGTCTCCGCTCGACGCATCGTCGCCGGTGCCGTCGTCGGCGGTGTCGAGGGACGTCGCGCCGTCGTCGTCGGAGCCGAGGATCGCGCACGCCGGGGCGAGGGCGGCGAGGCAGCAGAGCAGCGTGGATCGGGCGTGTGAAGTGGCCATCGACGCCGGTAGAGCACGGCCGGTGCCGTGCTCGGGCGCTGCGGAGTTCCGCGGAGTTGCAGCGCTCGCGGCGGGGCGACGACGCGGATCGTCACCCGCCGCGACCCTCATCGGGTCGGCGATCACCCGCCCGCGGCCGCGTGCTCGACCATCCCGTCGACGCCACAGGCGGTCAGCGTCGCCGCGAGATCGGAGCCCGCGAGGATCGCCGTCCACATGCTCGCGCCACAGCCCCCCGCGATGCGCCACTGCAGCGGCGTGTGCCCCACGCCGCTCACGGTGACGAACGTGCGATCGGTCGCGGTCTGGGTGTCGAAGTGGGCCCGCGCGCCGCTGTAGACCGTCGCGGGATCGAGGTCGCCCTGCACGTAGACGATCGGCGCTGGGATCGGCCAGTCGCCGGCGTCGTAGGGCTCGCCGAGATCGATCGCCTCGCAGACGTTGCGGGTCGGCACGACCTCGCCGCCTTGCAGCTCGAACGCGAACCACGAGTCCTCGGCGATCTCGTTGCAGGCCACCGGCTGGAACAGGCCCATCATCACCTCGTCCTCCCACATCGGCGGTCCGCCGGTGATCGCCGTCATGAGGCCCTCGAGTTCGGTCGTGTCGCCGCCGTCGGCGAGCGAGCCGAGCAGGGCGAGCAGGACCTCCTGGGAGTACTGCGACAGCACGGTGGTGATCGTCTCGCCCCACACTCCGGGGGCCTTCCCCAGCGGCAAGGGATCGGCCATGAGCTTCGCCTGCACGTCGGGCGGGAGCGCGTCGCGGACCTTCGGCCACAGCTCGCGATACGCGACGTCGTCGGACGCCATCGCGTGGCCGAGCGTGCCCTCGAGCACCACGAGGCGCGGCGGCTGCACGCCAGCCTCGGTGGTGCGGGCGGCCACGACCGTGCTCAGCACGGTGCCGTAGGAGTGACCGTAGATCACGTAGTCGTCGAGCCGCAGATCTTCGATGATCGCGAGCACGTCGGTGCTGAACTTCTCGGTGCCGTAGAACGCGGCCTCGTGGGGCGATCCGTCGGCGTTGCAGCCGACGCCACGCGGATCGGTCAGCACGACGTCGACGTCGTCGGGGATGCCCTCGGGCAGGTGCCCGATCGATCCGAGCCCCGGGCCGCCGGGGATGTGCACGATGGTCGGCCCGTCACCGGGGCGATCGATCCACTGGTAGTAGTAGGTGAACGTCTCGCCGTACGGGTCCGCGGGATCGACCGGGCGGACCAGCGAGCGCAGGCCCTCGGCCTCGCACGTCGGTTGCTCGTGCTCGGTGCCACCCGGAACGTCGGCGCCGCCGCCTGGTTGGGTGGTCGACGTTGCGTCGTCGTCGTCTGGTTCCGACTCGCCGGGATCGCAGGCGAGGATCGACAGGGCGGTGAGGAGCGCGAGGGTTCGGGGATCGTGGAGCGTCATGGTGGTCCGTCGGGTGGGAGGCTTCACCACCCGAGCGGGGAGTACGGATCGCCGACGCCGAGTCGCAGGTTTTTTTCACGGCTCGCCGAGGTGTTCGCCGAGCCACGCTTCGATCTCGTCGCGATGACCGATCTCGACGACTCCGTTCGACCGCAGGCGATCGCGGGCCTGCTCGGCGAGGGCGATCGCCCGCGCGGGATCCGAGCGGTCGGACCACGTCGCGCGCGCCAGGGCGAACTCGGTCTCCGCGAGATCGATGATGCTCTCGCCGTCGACCTCGTGGATCGAGAGCGCCGCCTCGAGCAGCTCGCGAACACCAGCGTCGGCACCGCGATCGAGCCGGACGATCGCGACGCGGGTGAGCATTCGCGCTTCGGTCGGCGAGCCGGGGGCCCCGCGCCGTGCCCACGTCAGCGCGGCCTCGTAGGCCGCACCGGCCGCGGCGAGCTCGCCGTTGCGCAGCTCGAGGTCGCCCAGGTCGGCGAACGCCTCGGCGATCGACGCGGGCGCCCCTGCCGGGAGGGTGTGCTCCACGGCGTCGTTCAGGTGATCGCGCGCCCGATCGACCTGGCCCAGCCGCTCGAGGCACTGCGCCAGATCGGCGCGCACGTCGAGCGTCGTTTGGGCCCCATCGCCCAGCTGGGCGCGGAGGATCGCCAGGGCCGCCTCGAGGTCCGCGCGGGCGGCCGCGAACTCGCCCGTGTTGAACTCGAGCGCACCGAGGGCGGCGAGGTGCGCGGCGAAGCGCGGGCTGCCGAATCCAAGGGCGCGCTCGACCTCGCCGCGCGCGCGCACGTACAGCGCGGCCGCGGCGTCGTGGCGTCCGAGGTTGCCCAGGGCGAGGGCGAGGCTCCAGCGGTACTGGTCGAGGAACGGATGATCGGTCGGCAGCGCGCGCGTGGCCCCGTCGAGGGCCCGCGCGAACGCATCGGCGGCCTGACCGAGCCGCCCCGCGTGCGTGTCGATCGTGCCCGCGACGTGATCCGCCGCGAAGCCGAGTCGGCCCTGCAGGTCGTTCTGCGCGATGAGGGTGCGGGCCTGGTCGAGCAGCAGCGTCGCGCGCGGCACGGCGGCGGGATCCTGCGCCTCGAGGGCGGCGGTCACGAGCAGCGCCTCTGCCTGCAGATCCGGGCGGCCCGCGGCGTCGGCGGCCCGCACCGCGCCGAGCAGGACCTCGATCGCCTCGTGGTGCTGCGCGGTCGGGCCGAGCTCCTTGGCGCGCAGCAGCTCGGCCTCGGCGAGGCGCGCGAGCGCACCGTCGTCGCGGGCCTCGGCGGCGACGCGCTCGGCCTCGAGGCGCGCCTCGTCGTGCCGCCCCGCGAGGCGCAGCGCGCGGGCGTGCTCGAGCGCAGGATCGGGATCGGGAACCTCGCGTGCCGCCGCGGCAACCTCCGGCTCGGGCCCTGTGTCCCGCGCCTTCGTCACCAGCACACCGACCGCGAGCACCACCGCCGCACCGGCGAGGGCCCATCGCCCTCGTCCACGGGGTCGTGACGTCAGTGCGTCGACCAGCGCATCCATGTCCGCAAAGCGATCGCTCGGCGCGTGCGCGAGGCCGCGACGCAGCGCGCGTCGGACGGCGGCCGGCACTGCACCGCGGCGGCAGCTCGCGGCGAGGACGACGTCACCGCCCGCGTCGGGACGCGCGCCCCACAGCGCCTCCACCAGCGCGCAGCACAGCGCGTATTGATCGGCGCGCGCGTCGACGGTGCCGTGACCGCGCTGCTCTGGCGCCATGTAGCCCCGCGTGCCCGCGCCGCCCGACGGCGCACCGATGGCCGCGGCGAGGCCGAAGTCGGCGACGCGCACGCGGCCGCCCGCGTCGACCAGCAGGTTCTCGGGCTTCACGTCGAGGTGGACGACGCCCGCGCGGTGGGCCGCCGCGAGGCCGAGCGCCGCCTGGCGGAAGAGCGCGAGCACGGCCTCGACGTCGGGATCGTGCGCCTCGAGGAACGCCCGCAGGTCCGCGCCCTCGACCAGCTCGGTGGCGACGAACACCGCGTCGTCGAGCTCGCCGGCGTCGAACACCGTCAGCACGTTGGGGTGGCTCACGCGGCCCATCGCCCGGGCCTCGCGCAGCGCACGGCCGCGCTCGGCCGGGTCGCACAGCGCCGACGCGACCACCTTCAGGGCGACCGCGCGGTCGATCCGGGGGTCGTGCGCGCGGTAGACCACGCCCATCGCCCCCTCGCCGATCCAGTCGAGCACGACGTAGCGACCGACGGTGAAGTCGGCGGGCGCCGCGGTGGTCGCCTCGCCCGGCGCGAGGAGTCGGATCGCGCGCGCCGCCGACACGGCGGACACGCCTCGAGGTGGCGCAGCATCGCGCGCCGGTCGGGCGCGCTCGGGGGCCCGTCGACGAGGTCGGCGATCGCGTTGTCGTCGAGGCAGGCCACGCGTTGCTCACTCCACTACACCCGTCGCTATACTCCGGCAATGCTCCCGAGCGCCGCGGCGTCGGCCTTCTTCGGCGCAGCCGAGGATCCGCCGCCCGCCCCGTGCGACGACGAGGCCGGTCGGCGGGTGCTCGCGCTGGTCGATCGCGCCCGCGCGCGGCGGCCGGGCGTCGTCGGATCGGCCCCGCGGTTCGTCGCGCGGTTCGTCGCGCGACTCGGCGCGCTCGCGGGCGGATCACTCGAGCGCGCCGAGGCGCTGCACGTCGCCGATCTGTGGTTGGCGCTCGCCGTGAGCGACGGCGAGC
>LNFB01000162.1 GCA_001464385.1 Deltaproteobacteria bacterium Ga0077550
GGACGGCGATCCATGGACGGGGAGCAGCGGCAAGCATGTCTGGATCTTACTCGGCCGTGGCCCTTGCGTCGTTGCAGCCCGAAGCCTTCACTTGCAGCTCAGGGTGATCGCGTGCGAGTGCCCGCCGAAGTCCGTGGACACCACCATGACGGAGCCGGTTTCCTGCAGGGTCGCGAAGTCCTCCGCGGTCACCGTCACGACGTGGTTGTGCGGGCTCGCGCCCATGATGTTGTAGACCACCTGCTTCCCCGCCTGGACCTCCTCGAGCGAGACCACCAGGACGTGTCCAGCGTGCCCGCCGATCTCCACCGCGGGATCCCCCGCGCACCCCATGAACGGCTCGCCCGTGCTGGTGCTCTCGCCGCCGCCCGAGGACGAGGACTCGCCGCCGCCGCTGCTGCTGCTCTCCGTCCCGGGCTCGGAGTCCGTCGAGTCGGCCGGGCCGGTCGAGGGATCGGTGCCGGTCGACGGGTCCGTGGGGTCGGTCGGATTGGTCGGATCGGTCGGGTTCGTCGGATCCGTCGCGCTCGTCGGATCGGTCGCGCCCGTCGTCGGGTTGGTCCCCGTGCTGTCGGCCGTGCCGGCGCCGGTGTCGGTGCCGCCGTCGTCGCCGCAGCCGGGCAGGAGCGCCGCCGCAGTGGCGCCGAGCCCGAGGTGGAGGAAGTGCTTGCGGGTGATGTCGTGCTTCATGGTCAATCTGCCGTTCGAGGAAAACTGGTAGGGCGCACACGCTAGCAGCGCGCGCGCGTGGGTGAGAAAACCGAGGTGCGGGCTGTGCATGGCGTCCGGGCCGCAGCGCCATCACGCCGAGGGACCAACACCGCGGTGGGATCGCGTACCTTCGCGATCGTGATCGCCCGACTGGCCGCCCTCGCCCTCGCCTGCGTCCTGACCGAGATCGGCTGCGGCGCCGCCAGCGAGGCGAGCCAGCCCCCCGAGGAGGCGCCGCTGGCTGCGCCCGATCCCGAGGACGATCTGATCGGCGTGCCAGCGTCGCCCTTCGAGGTCCAGGGCTGGATCGTCGACGGCGAGCCGGCCGCGCCCGACGCCGTCACCCTCGCCGATCTCGCCGGGCACGTCGTCGTCGTGCGGTTCTGGACCGACACCTGCCCCTACTGCCGCGCGACCGCACCGGCGCTCGTCGAACTCGATCGCGATTTCGGACCGCGCGGCGTGGTCGTGCTCGGGCTGCACCATCCGAAGCCGCGGCCGAAGCCGGATGCGGCGATCGATCTCGACGCCGAGTCCCGTCGCCTCGCCGCGATCGCAGAGCAGTGGGGCCTCCGCGTCCCGATCGGCCTCGATCGCCAGTGGCGCACCGTCGACGCGTGGTGGCTGTCGCACCGCGAGCGCGCAGCGACGAGCGCGACGTTCGTGCTCGATCAGCGCGGCATCATCCGGTGGATCCACCCAGGCCCCGAGTATCACCCCGGGGGGCCCGACGATCACGCGCAGTGCCGCGCAGATTACGCCCAGCTCCGCGCGACGATCACCGCGTTGCTCGACGAAGACGCGACGTGATCACCGCGCGATCACCCACCCCTGCACACCCGTCCCGCCGCGACAACCGTGTCGCGATCCGATCCGCTGCGCGCGCGCCGAGACCCGCCGCACGGGCGTCGCATTGGCGTCGCCCCGAGGTTCGCTGCTATCTTGTTGGAACCTTGTTCTTGCGATGAAGACGCCCCGATTCCGACGCGGAGCCCTCGCCGTGGCGGCGCTGCTCCCCGCGTGCAGCTCGATCGCCGCCGACGCCCCGGTGACCACCGGGAGCGTGCAGGACTCGTCCGGGGATTCCTCGGCCGAGGACGAGAGCGGTGACGACGACGACGAGGACGACCCCCACGGCACGGCGGGCACGCCCGACGACGACACCAGCGGCGGCGGTGACTCGAGCAGCGGTGATCCGCCTGCGCCCTCGGCCGGGTTCCCCGTGTGCCCCGAGCCGCTGCCCCCGTCGTGGGTGCTCTGCGAGGACTTCGAGGGCGTCGACGACCTCTCGAAGATCTTCTTCGAGTATCAGGACGGCGACGGCGCGTTCGTGCTCGGCGATGGCGATGCGGCGAGCGGGCGACGCTCGATGCGAACGATCCACCGCGCCGGGGTCGAAGGTGCGGGCTGGCTCAGCGCGGCGATTGGCCGCAACCCCGCGGTCTACGGCGACACCCCGAACGCCGCCGCCGACGGCGACTTCCAGTCGATCTACTGGCGCTTCCGGGTGAAGACCCAGGCGGGCTGGCCCGACGCGGGCCTCGGCCACCTCACCAGCGCGTCGGTGTTCGCGTCGGCCGAGTGGACGCAGGCGATGGTCGCTCGGCTGCGATCCGACGGCGACAACGTCGTGCTGCTCGCCGATCCCATCAGCTGTGTCGAGGGTGACGCGGTCGCCTGCGTGGGGTTCGAGGACGTCAACGGCCAGAAGGGCCTCGGCCCGCTGGTCGGCGCGACGCCGCTCTTCTCCGCGGCCGACGCCGACCAATGGCGCTGCGTCGAGGCCCATGTCGTGCTCAACACCCCCGGCGCCGCCGACGGTGTGTTCGAGTTCTGGGTCGACGGGGCGCTCGAGAACGGCGCGTACGATCTGGACTGGCGCGGCACCTGGGCGGCCTACGGCATCAACCTCGTGACGCTCGAGAACCTGTGGCCCGGTGGCGCGCCCACCGACCTCGAGCGGTCGATCGACGACCTCGTCATCTCGACCGAGCCGATCGGCTGCGACTGAGTTGCGGATGAACGCGAAGCGTCGTCTCGGCGGCGCGCGTCACTCGATCACGCCGAACGAGAACCGCCGCACGCGCTCGACCAGCGCGCGGGCCTCGATGCACTGCGTCGCCGCCCAGCCCGGGCGGCGGAGCGCGCCCTCGATCACCGCGGTGATCGCCGGCGTCCGCGGCGTGCCATCGGGCGCGCGCAGCCAGCTCGCGAAGGCCTCGCGCACCGTCCCCGTCGCGCCGGAGCACACCTCGCCGAGCGAGGCCCCGGTCCGCGGATCGCCGACCATGAGCGCGATGAGGATCGCGATCGGCCCGAACGCCACGCCGTCGTCGCCCCGCAGCAGTGCGTGCTCGCTCGCGCCCAGCGTGCTGCGGACGACGCGGTAGACGTTGACGAAGCGCTTCACCGATCGGGGCGAGCGCTGCACCAGCACCGCGAGCTCGCGCAGCGACGCCCGCTCGACGTCGTCGAGGGCCGTCGCGTCCACATCGAGGGCGATCTCCGCCGGGGACGAGGCCTGCGGCGCGACCAGCTCGTCGACCAGCTCGATCGCGGCCGCCGTCGTCAGCGTCGGGACGCGGTACGGAATCTGGAAGATCTTCTCGAGGAAGTCGCGGGCGCCGGTGGCCCCACCGAAGGCCCCGAGCTCGAGGTTGCCGGTGCGCAGCTGCTCGAGCGACCCGACCAGCCAGCGCTCGTCGACGGCGACGACGACGACGAACAGCGGGAACGCCAGGAGCAGGTTGACCGCGGCGAGCACGTCGACGACCCGCGCCGGTGGGCAGCGATCGAGATCGTCGATGTACAGGACGATCCGCTCGATCGTCGGGTGGTCCGGCCACGACGTCTCGACGATCGCCTCGGTCCCGACGCGGGTGATCTCGACGCGACGGGCCCCGTCGTGGTCGGTGAGCTCCCACGTGTCGTCGCGTCCGACGATGATCGGGTTGCGGACGGGCGCGTCGATCCGGAGCAACGCCTCGAGCGCGGCCGGGACCTTGCCCGCGGCGAGCTCGGCGAGCTCGGCGAAGGGCATCCGCCGGGTGTCGGGGCGCACCAGGCGGCCGAGACGATCGAAGTCGCGGCGGACCAGCGCCGGCAGGCCGAGGTGCCGGCGATAGTCGCGGCTGCTCGCCCGCTCGGCGAGGAAGTCGGCGAGGCGCTCGCCGGGGTAGAGCTGGGCGATCTCGCGGCGCAGGTCCTCGACGCGACCGGCCTCGGCCTCGTGCTCGGCCTTGGCCTGTTCGACCGCGCGCGCGCACTCGCGGAGGCGCTCGACGGTGGCGCGGTCGGCCTCGTCCTCGAGGCGGTCGAGCTCGAGGATCGCCTCCTGGAACCGCGCGATCGTCCGCATCACCGCGTCGGTCTTGTCGATCGCGGTCTGCATCCACCGCACCAGCAGGACCGCGGCGGCGGCGAGCGCCGCGAGGTTGGGGAACCACTCGAGGTGCGCCGCCACGATGGACCCGACGCCGACGAGCAGGATCGCGGCGATGAGCCACGGCGCCGCGGGGCGTCGCAGCAGCGATCGCGCCGCCCGCAGCGACGACGGCATCGCCTCGACGATCGCCTGCGCCCGCTCGCGCCGCAGCACGATGGCGTCCCACAGATCGTGCGCGACCTCGAGGCCGAGCGCGCGCTCGACGTCGCGGATCAGCGGCCCGAACGTCGAGTGCTTGCGCAGGATCGCGAGCTGGGCCAGCAGCGTGCGCTCGCGCTCGGCCTGCTCGCGCCGGCGCTCGTCGAGGCGCGCCTGGGCCAGCTCGAGCGCGCGCTTGGCCTCGCGCTGGCGCTGCTCGGCGTCGTCGAGCCGGTGGAGCAGCGATTCCCAGCGCCGCTGCTCCGCGGTGTCGGCCCGGGTCACGTGGGCGTGCAACCGATCGAAGATGTGCGCGACCAGGCTCGCCCACAGATCGACCTCGACGTAGTTCCACGCGTTGAACTCGACGTGCACCACGTGCGCGACGTAGGGCGGCGGCCTCGCGCCTGCGACCTGCCGCTCGTCCGCGGCGGCCCGCGCCAGCGTCGTCACGCGCTCGCGGAGCTGCCGCATGAAGTGGCTCTTGCCCGAGCCCCACTCGCCGAACAGCCCGATCGACAGCGGAGGGTCGAGCGCGTCGGAGGCGACGAGCCGCGCGAGCGCCTCGATGTCCGGGCCGAAGCCCATGACGTCGCGGCCCTCGGGGCGGTCGGCGTGGAATCGCGGCGGAGCCGGGGGAGAGGTCACGGGCGTCTTCGGCGTCGCACCGCGGCGAGCACCGGCACGAGGATGCCGCAAGTCGTCGCCGGAGTGGTCGAGCACCCACCGCAGCCCTGCGGATCGGCCGGGGTGCTCGGCGCCTCGTCGCCGGTCTCCGTCGTGGCCGGGGGATCGCCGCTCGTCTCCGTGGCCGCCGTCGTGCTGGTGTCGTCGCAGCCCGGATCCCCGAGGAACCCGCCGCCGGAGCTCGCACAACCCCCGCCCGATCCCGGCAGCACGGCGATCGCCTCGCGCATGTACGCGACATAGGACTGCCCCGCGGCGTCGACGAACTCGACGCGGAGGTTCGCGCTTGCGCCGACGATCTCGGCCGGCGGTGTGAAGGCCACCGTGAACGCGCTGCCCTCGACGGGCTCGTCGGTGACGAAGGGCGTCCACACCTGCTCGTCGCCGGGGACGGTCTGTGCCCAGGCCGCCGACAGGGTCGTGCCCGGGGTCGCGACCACGCAGCCCTCGATCATCGCGACGTCGTCGGAGTAGATGCTCAGCTCGCCGGTGGAGATCGCGGCGACGGGCGGGTTGTCCTGCGCCGTGGCGTCGTCGAACACGGCGACGACGCCCGGCCGCGGCGCCCAGAGGTTGAACGGCGGATCCCACGTGTAGCCCTCGATCGACCAGCCGCCGCGCGCCAGGCCCGTGGTGTCCCAGTCCACACCCTCGGCCGCGGCGGCCTCGGTGATCGGGCGGCGCATGTCATCGGGGACGATGCGCGTCGTGCAGTCGGCCCAGGCTGGGGCGAGATCGAGGATGCCGTCGGGCGGGATGTCGGCGGGGTCGATGAGCGGGATGCTGGCGGCGTCGTCGACGTCGGACTGCGTCAGCCAGGTGGGCAGCGGCGACTGCGGCGAGTGCTGGCGGCAGAAGCCGACCATCTGCTGACGGCGGCCGGTCTCGACCTCGTCGGAGGTGTGGCCGACGTCCTCGAACGAGATGCCGTACTCGAGGTGGAGCACGGGGTCGACGTCGCGTTCGACGACCGTCATGCACGCGACGTCGGACCACACGATCAGGGCGCGCGGACGCAGGCCGTCGGCAGCAGCGGCCGTGCCCGACGCCAGCAGTACGAGGAGCGACGCCGCGATCGCCGAGGTGGAGCCGCGCATGGACGCTCGCAGACTAGCACCGCTCGTGCGTCGACGGGGCCTACGACTCGACGCGCCGCACCAGATCCTCCGCGCGCACCAGCCACGGCGGCTCGGGGACGTCGTCGAGCTCGTAGAACCCGCCGCAGAAGCACGCGTGCGTACAGGCGGCGCACACCGGCTTGCGGACGCGGCGCTCGGCGAGGTACGCGGCGAGGTTCACGGCGTCGTTGTTGACGAAGACCATGTCGCGGCCGCGCTTGCCGAGGTCGCCGGCCATGAACGCCTCGTAGCCGGGCATGAAGCAGTACGGCAGGTTGATGACCTGCAGCTTCATGCGGTCGCGGAAGCGATCGATGACCCGCATCGTGTGCGCTGCCGCGGCCTGCGTGTCGGGGGCCACCATCCGGGTCGCGCGGCCGAAGGGCGTGAGGAACTGGATGTTCAGCCATGGCGCGCCCTCGTCGAGCGCGAGCTGGGCCACGTCGCCGAGCTGGCGGACGTTGCCCTTGGTGAGCGTGATGTTCACGCCGATCTCGAGGGCCCCGGCGGCCGCGTGCACGCAGTTGCGCAGGCCGGCGAGCGTCTGCTCGAACGCCTCTGCGACGCCGACCTGGGCGGCGTGCGTGCGCGCGTCGGCGCCGTGGATCGAGAAGAGCAGCGAGGTCACGCCCGAGCCGACGAGCCGCGCGGCGAACTCGGGGTACGCACACAGCCGGCCGTTCGTCGTGACGTTGATCCGGGTGTACCCGATCGCCCGCGCGTAGCGGACGAGCGGCACGAGCTCGGGGTTGAGCGTCGGCTCGCCGCCGTCGATGTCGAGCAGCTCGACGCCGGCGCGGCGGTACTTGGCCAGGATCTCGCGCTGGCGCGTCGGGTGGCCGTCGATCTGCGTGCGGGTGCCCACCGCACAGAACGTGCAGTGGTTGTTGCACACGTACGTGGCGTTGAGGATGAGCTTCTGCGGCCCGCGCGACGCGGCGACGCGCGCGTCGAACGTGTCCTTGAACGCGCGCAGGACGTCGAGGCCGACGGCGTCGGGCAGCGCCGACGGCTCGCGCTGGAATCGTGGGCCCCAGTCGTCGACGACGGGCAGCGAGGCGCCACGGGCGAGGCGCGTGCCCGGCAGCGGCGTGGCGAACTGCACGGCAGGCTCGGCCCCATGGCGATCCCACAGCTCGAGCGCCCAGCCCAGGGTCTCGTTGATCTCCTCGGCCCGCTCGCCGGGCAGGCCGATCATGTAGTGCACCATCGTCGGCAGGCCGAGCTTCGCCGAGGTCTCGGCGACGCGGGTGATCGCGCCGCGATCCAGGCGCTTGCCGACGATGGTGTCGAGCACCCGCTGCGAGCCGCTCTCCGCGCTGACGCTGAGCGTGGTGATGCGCCCGACGAGGCGCACATGCTGCTCGGGCGCGAGGCCATCGGCCCGCATGCCGTTGGGGAACTCGAGCCGGACGTCGGCGGCCTCGGCGGCGTCGAGCAGCGCGGGCAGGTGTCGCGGATGGACGTTGACCATCTCGTCGAGGACGTGGACCGCCGTCGCGCCCAGGGCCGCGAGCGCGGCGAGATCGTCGCGCATCCGCGACGGCGACAGGCGGCGCTGGGTCTTCGGCGCACCGACGGCGCGATCGGGGTTGCTGCTGCAGTGGGCGCAGTCGTAGGGGCAGCCGCGCGCGCTGATCCAGGGCAGCACTCGGCCGCCGTCGATCGGGAACGCCCAGTGGCCCCGGCCGAGCCCGCGGACCACGTCGCGAAGGAACCGATCGCGGGCGTCGAGGTCGACGCGATCCCAGCGCGGCCTCGCGACGGCGTCCAGATCGGGCGGTCGGATCCCGAGGACGTGCCGCGGCGCCCGGCGTCCGGCGTCGAGCGCCGCGACGAGCTCGAGCAGCGCCACCTCCGCCTCGTACTCGAGGCGCACGTCGGCCTCGGGGTAGCTCGCGAGCACGTCGTCGGCCGCGGTCGCGACGTAGTGCTGGCCCGATTGGTAGAGATCGGCGAGCACGATCACCGCGGCGGGGTGCCGCCGTCTCAGGCCCGCGAGTGTGTCGCCCAGGGTGTCGTCGCGCCGCGGCGGCCGGTGGAACGGCGTCAGCGCGACGACGATCATCGACCACGTCCCCGCCGCGGCCTCGAGGACCTCGTCGACCGTCGCGCCGAGGTGCGCGCGGCCGTCCCCGCGCCAGCGCAGCGTCGCGCCGGCCAGCGCGAACGCGTCCACCAACGTCACCGTCGCGACCGCCTCGAGCACCGTCGCCGCCTGCACCGCGCCGAGATCGGCGAAGTAGGGGTAGTCGATGAAGTCGCGCGCGACCGACATCGGCGGATGCACGACGAGGATCGACGTCGTCACGTGCTGCGAGCGTAGCACGGGCGATTTCGTCGAGGCCGCCGACCCGTCCGAGTGTTCGCCGCCGCGCGCGTGCGCCCCTGCAGACGCGCGTCGGTGGGAACGATGTTCGATGGCGGGGCCGTCGCCCGGCGCCCCGCGGGGGCTAGGATCTACGACGGTGGATGTCGGTGCGACCCCGGACACGCTCTCTCCGAGCGAGTTCGACACCGTGCTCGTCGGTGGGCGCCCACCGGCGCAGGCGGTCGAGCCCACGCCGGGCACGCTGGGCCGTTACGTCGTGCTCGAGGAGGTCGGGCGCGGCGGCATGGGCCGCGTGTACCGGGCCTACGATCCCAAGCTCGAGCGCATCGTGGCGCTCAAGTGCCTCCGCGTCGACGCGCTCGACGAGCGCCGCACCGAGGCCGCGGCCCGGATCGTCCGCGAGGCGCGGCTCATGGCGCGGCTGAGTCACCCCAACGTCGTCCCCGTCTACGACGTGGAGCAGGAGGGCACGACGCTGTTCGTCGCGATGGAGTTCGTCGCCGGATCGACGCTGCGCGACTGGCTCGAGGGCGAGCGTACGATGATGGAGGTGCTGCGGGTGCTGGCCGAGGCCGGACGAGGCCTCGCGGCGGCCCACGCCGCGGGCATCGTCCATCGCGATTTCAAGCCGGCCAACGTGATGGTCGGCGCGGATGGTCGGGCGCGGGTGATGGACTTCGGCATCTCGCGCGTGAGCGACGAGCCCCGCGACGCGGACTCCAGCGAGGGCCTCGTCGTGCCGCGCAGCTCTGCGGACGATCTGCTGACCGAGGTCGGACACGTCGTCGGCACGCCGGTGTACATGTCGCCGGAACAGCAGTCGGGGCGCGGGACCGACGCCCGCGGAGATCAGTACAGCTTCTGCCTCGTACTGTTCGAGGCGGTGTACGGCGCCCACGCGTTCACCCAGCGCGACCCGCCGGCGCTGCTCGATCGCAAGCTCGCGGGCCCGCCGGCGCAGCCGGTGCGCCGGGGTGTGCCGCGGCGGATCGTGCAGGTCATCGCGCGGGGGCTGTCGCCCGACCCGGAGCAGCGCTGGCCGTCGATGCACGCCCTCGTCGAGCGCATGGGGTCGAGGCTCCAGCGCCGCGGAGTCCAGGTCGCAGCGCTCGTCGGCACCGCGACGATGGTCGCCGCCGCGGGCTTCCTCGCGGGGCGTCGCGCGTCGACCGGCGCCTGCGATCCCGATCGGGCGCGGGCCGCCTGGGATGCGGGCGCCCGTGCGGAGATCCGCGAGGCCATCGCGGTCGACGCCACGTCGGCGAGCACCGACATCGCCGCGCGCGTCGTCGACCGACTCGACGTCTACGCCGCAGCGCTCGGCGACGCGGTGTCCCAGGCGTGCAGCGACGATCGCCGCGCCACCGTCGCGCTGGACGTGGCGGGACGCTGCCTCGACGACGCCCAGGCGGCGATGGACGCGACGATCAAGCTGTTGCGGCAGCGCGGCACGACGCTCGGGCCGCGAGCGCTCGACGCCGTGTTCGCGCTGCCGGATCCCGCGGCGTGCGTCGATCCCGATCGGGTCCGGCTGGTCGCTCCGATCCCGCAGGACGCGGCCGCGGCCCTCGAGGTCCGCGCGCTGCGGGGTGCGCTCGCCGAGGTGAAGGCGCTCGAGGACGTCGGGGACTACGCGACGGCGCTGACCGAACTCCAGGCGCGGCGCCCCGCGACCGACGCGACGGCCTACGATCCGCTGCGCGCCGAGGTGTTGCTGCGCGAGGGCGCCCTGCTCGAGCGGACGGGCGCGTATGACGGGGCGGTCGCCGTGTTGCGGCGGGCGTACGCGCTCGCGCTCGCGTCCGGTCACGATGGCGCGGCGCTCTCGGCCGCGACCGCGCTCGCGGGGATCCTCGGCACGCGTGAGGCCGACTTCGCGGCGGCCGAGCCGTGGATCGAGCACGGTGGGGCGTGGGTCTCGCGGGTCGGCGCCGGAGGACTCGAGGAGGCGCGGCTGCTCGCGGTCGTGGCCTCCATCGACGGCGCGCGCGGGCGCTACGCCGAGGCGCAGGCCGGCCTCGAGCGCGCCGTCGGGTTGCACGAGGCGGCCGGACGCGGTGACCACCCCGACGCGGCCGGGCTGCACGATGCGCTGGGCGAGGTGTTCCTGCGGCGCGCCGACCTCGACGCGGCGGCGGATCAGCACACGCGTGCGCTGTCGATCCGCGAGGCCGTGCTCGGCCCCGATCACCCCGAGGTCGCGGCGTCGCTCGACAGCCTCGGGATCATCGCGAAGGCGCAGGGCCGGGCCCACGACGCGGTCGAGCTCCACACCCGCGCGCTGGCGATCCGCGAGGCGGCGCTGGGCCCCGCGCATCCCGAGATCGCGACGACGCTCGTCAACCTCGGCACCTCGCTCGAGCACGTCGGCGAGCTTCCGGCGGCGCGGGCCCAGCTCGAGCGCGCGGCGGCCATCATCGAGCGGGCGTTGGGCCCCCAGCACCCGCGACTCGGGGCCGCGGAGGGCAACCTCGGCAACGTCGAGTACGCGATGAACCGCTGGCCCGAGGCGCTCGCCCACTACGAGCGCGCGGCGGCGATCTTCCGCGTCGCGCTCGGCGACGGCCACCCCGACGTCGCCATGGCGCACAACAACGTCGGATTGGTCGCGTTGCAGCTCGGGCAGACCGATCTGGCGCGCAGCGAGCTCGAGCGCGCTCGCGAAATCTGGGAGCGCGCCCTCGGCCCCGGCCACCCGCACGTCGCGATGGCGCTCGCCAACCTCGGCGAGGCCGCCCACGCCGACGGTCGCGAAGCCGAGGCGGAGGCGCACCTCGTGCGTGCCCGCGACATCCTGCTCACGAGCTCTCCGCTGGACGACGCGGAGCTCTTCGCGGTGCGCGGCACGCTGGGCGCCGTCCACCTCGCCGTGGGTGACCGCGTGCGCGCGCGGGCGGAGCTCGCCCAGGCCGTCGTCCACGGCGAGCGGGCCGGGATCGACGAGGGCGAGCTCGCGCCGGTGCGCCTCGAGCTCGCCGGTCTGCCGCCGTCACCGTGAGCCGGGCTCAGCTGCCGCCGGCCTTCGTCTCGCACTTGGGCTCGTCGTCGCCGCAGCGCACGCGCACGTGCAGGTGGGCGTTGTGGCCGTCGGCGTGCTGCACGATGGGCTCGGCCCCGCCGCGCCACGCCGGCCAGCGCAGCAGCTCGTGCACGCGCAGGCGGGGCACGCCCATCGCCCGCGCGGCCGCGTACAGCCGGCCGTGGTGGGCCTCGTTCACGAACACCACCTCGGCGCGATCGGTGCGGGCGAAGGCCTCGATCAAGGCCCAGCTCGCGTACCAGTCGATCTCGTCGGGCGTCGGCGCCTTGGTCTTGCCGACGCCCGGGCGCAGGGGCAGGCGGATGTCGACGTCGCGGCCCGACTGGTGCGAGCGATGCGGCGGCATGCGTCCGCCCTTGCGGCGGCTGATCGAGCCGATGAGGATCCCGCTGGCGTAGCCGAGCTCGCCGCGCAGCGTCGCGAACGCGCGGTGGATGATCTCGATCGCGTGCGCGCTCGCCCACAGGTGATCGGGGTTGCCGCGGATCCACAGCGGATGCTCGGGCAGCTGCACCGCGTCCACGAGCTTGCCCTTCTGCGGCAGCCCGATGCTCTGGCCCTCGCCGTGCAGCTCGAGCGGCGGCTGATCGATCGGGGCCGCAGGCGCGGCGAAGCTCGGGCCCTCGAGCGGGTCGATCCAGGCCTGCACCACGTCACCCTCGGCGGGCGTACGGATGCGGTAGTTCTGCACGCGCAGCGCGTGCTCTTCGAGCCGCAGCGCCGCCGCCACGTCGTCCCAGGTCTCGTCGGGCCCGACGCGATAGGCGACCTTGCGCACCTCGGGGACGACGCGATCGGTGAACACCCGCAGGTGACGGCGGTCGAGCTCCGGGACGTTCGGATCGAGGTGGTTCCACCGCATCACGTCCTCGATCCGCGCGCCGTAGCGGGCCGCGATCGACGTCGCGCGCTCGCCGGGTCGCACGCGGTGCCGGACCCACCGCGGCGCCTCGAGCCGCTCGAACCCGGCGTGGCCGACGAACAGCGCAGCGGCGTCGGACGCGGTCACCTCGTCGCCGGTGGTCGCCTCGCCCTCGACCGAGTCGATGGCCTGGGCGAGGAACACGATCGCGTCGTCGAGCGGCTGGACGAAGCCACTGGCGAGGGCGAATCCGATGGTCCAGGCCTCGAGCACGGCAGCGCACCATCATGAGCCCGATCCGGGCCGGGCGCGCAAGGCCTGCGGAGGCCCGCGCACGGACGCGGCGTCAGGCAGCCGCGCTGGGGCTGTCGTGGTGACCGAGGGCCTGACCGAGCGCGAGGTAGGCACGGTGCGCACGCACCCGCGCGGCGCCGGAGCGGACCTGCAGGCGCTCGGCGACCTCCTGCATCGAGAGGCCGTCGATCTTGTGCAGGGTGACCACGTCGCGCTGGCCCTTGGGCAGCGCCTCGATCGCGGAGCGGACCCGCTGCCGGATCGCGTCGCGATCCTGGGACTCGATCGACGCGGACTCGGGGTCGTCGCCGATCGCGGCGACCTCCTCGTAGGCCTCGGGCTCGTGGGCGTCGATCGGACGGACACGCCGGTGCTGGTGGCGCCGCTCCGAACGCACGCCGTCGACGGCGGTGTTGCGGGCGATCGCGAGGTACCACGCGATCACGGCGTCGTCGCCGTGCCCGCCCTCACCGGCGCCGTGGCGGGCTCGGAACGCGTGGCGTCCGCGGTGGGCCTTCACGAAGGTGAGCTGGACGATGTCGTCGACGAGGTCGGGGTCGTCGATGCGGCTCTGCACGACGCGGCGGATCCGCGGCGCGAGCAGGCGGAACAGGTTGCCGAGGGCGTGATCATCGCCCGCGAGGTAGGCATCCATCTGCGCACTCGGGGTTCGCGTCGCGGCGGGCATGCGCCGGCACTGAGCACGCTCCGTGCCAACACCGTGGTGCAAGGACTGCGGGAGTTCTCCGGCGTGCGGGGCCTCGCGCGTCCGGGGTCCCGGCGGTTCGTTCGGCGGTCCGACGCGGCGGACGGCGCGGACTGCCGGAATGTCACGCGGGCGTCCCGCCGCGGGTCAGTCCCCGATGCCGTACTTGCGCAGCTTGTCGTGGAGCGTCGCGCGGCCGATGCCGAGGTGCCGCGCGGCCTCGGTGCGGTTGCCGGCCACCGACGACAGCGCGTCGAGCAGCAGCTGGCGCTCGAACGCGTCGACGCGCTCGCGCAGGCCCTGCAGGTCGACGGCGCTGGCGTCGACGCGTCGCACGTCGCTCGCGGTGACCCCGGTCGTCGGGTTCGGCAGCGTCGCCGGCAGGGGGGCCGGGGCGAGGGCATCGAGATCGAGGTCGTCGCCGTCCGACAGGGCGACGAGGCTCTCGATCGCGTTCTCGAGCTCGCGGACGTTGCCCGGCCACGGCAGCGCAGCCAGCCGCGGCACGAGGGACTCGGGCTCGCGGAAGGGCCCCACGCCGAAGCGCAGGGCGAAGCGCTCGAGGAAGTGGCGCGCGAGCGGGGCGATGTCCTCGGGCCGCTCGCGCAGCGGTGGGACCTGCAGCTCGACGACGCGCAGGCGGTAGTAGAGGTCCTCGCGGAAGGCCCCCTCCTCGACGCGCTTGGCCAGGTCGCGGTGGGTCGCCGCGATCACACGCACGTCGATCGGCACCGCATGATCCTCGCCGACGGGGCGGATCTCGTGCTCCTGCAGCACGCGCAGCAGCTTGGCCTGGGTCGCCAGATCGAGCTCGCCCACCTCGTCGAGCAGGATCGTCCCGCCGTCGGCCTCGCGGAACATCCCCGATCGCGTGCGGATGGCCCCGGTGAACGCGCCGCGGCTGTGGCCGAAGAGCTCGGCCTCGGCGAGCTCGGGCGTCAGCGCAGCGCAGTTGAAGCGCACGAACGGCCGACCCGCGCGCCGCGACGCGGCGACGATCGCCTCGGCGACGCGCTCCTTGCCCGTCCCGCTCTCGCCGCGGATGAGCACCGTGACGTCGCGCGGCGCGACGCGGTGGACCATCACCGCGAGGCGCGTCATCGCCTCGGAGACGAAGACCATGGTCTTCGACAGCTCGAGCCGCGAGCGCAGCTGCTCGTTCTCGGCCTCGAGGCGGACGGTCTCGAGGGCGCGGCGCACGACCGCGACCAGCTCCTCGAGCTCGAACGGCTTGCGGAAGTAGTCGTACGCCCCGGCCTTCGTCGCCTCGACGGCGAGTCGCTCGCTGCCGTGGGCGGTGATCATCACGACCTTCGGCGCGCGCGGCCGCTGGCGCAGGGCGCCGAGCAGCTCGAGCCCGCTCATCCCCGGCATGCGCATGTCGGTGACGACGAGGTGGATCTCCGCGGTGGCCGGATCGTCGAACACCGCGAGGGCCTGCTCGGCGCTCGCGGCCTGCGACACCGTGATCCCCTCCTCCTCGAGGATGCCGACCAGCGTGTAGCGGACCCCGTCGTCGTCGTCGACGACCAGCGCGTGGGGCCTCACGTCGCGACCCCGAGGGCGCCGTCGAACCGGGGCTCGCGGACGCTGCCGGCCGCCGCCGGGGTCTCGGGATCGTGGAGGTCGTCGACGCTGGGCGTCAGCTCGATCGGCGCGGGCTCGCCGTCGAAGATCCGCGGACCCTCGACCGGCAGGGCGAGGATCGCCGCGCAGCCCGGGCCGTCCTGGCGATCGCACAGGCGCAGCTCACCGCCGTGCTGCCGCGCGAGCGCCCGCGCCATCGGCAGGCCGAGGCCGTTGCCGGTGGGCTTGGTCGTCATGCCAGCCTCGAAGATGCGCTCCGCGAGCGCGGCCGGCACGCCGGTGCCGCGATCGAGCACGTGGACCTCGACCGACTCGCCGAGCTGCCGCCCGGTGCCGGTGCGCCGTACGACGAGGTCGATCTGGGTGTCGGGCCGCGCCGCGTCGAGGGCGTTCTGCAGCAGGTTGACGAGGATCTGCTTGACCTTGCGCGCGTCACAGACCGCGCCGACGTGGGTACCGACCTGCAGCGACAGCGAGATCATCCGCTCGGAGGCGATGCCCTCGTGGAGGTCCATCACCTCGCGGCCGAGCTTGCCGAGATCGACGCGGCGCACCGTCAGCGGCGCGAGCGGCCGCGAGAAGTTGAGGAACTCGTCGAGGATCCCCTGCATGCGATCCACCTCGCGGCGCAGGACGGCGACGCGCTCGGCGTCCTTGCCCTTCGCCTCGCGGCTGAGCAGCGCGGCGAGGCCCTTGACGGTGGCCAGCGGGTTCTTGAGCTCGTGGGCGATCTCGGCCGACAGCGTGGTGAGCTCGTCGGCGCGCTCGCGGTAGTTGCCCAGGGCGGCGGCCCGCGCGAGCAGGGCCTGCTTGAGCTGCTCGTCGACGGCCTCGCGGGTCCGCAGGCCCATGAGGTGCGCGGCCGACAGCGCGGCGGTCAGCACGAACGCGAGCATGATGAGGAACGTCGCGCCGGGAAAGCCGGTGTCGATCAGTGCCGTGGGCACCATCTGCACGATGCCGCTGAGGTGGATCGCCAGCAGCGCCCACAGCCCGGCGATGTGCAGCGCGAACACCGTCCGCGCCGCCCGGGAGCCGCCGAACAGCGCAGCGTTGTGGGCTCCGGCGAACAGGACCGGGAGCAGCGGGCTCGCGAGGCCGCCCGTGGCCGCGAGTACGAGCAGGTGCATGAGCGCGAGCGGGGCGGCTTCACTCGGGCGGAAGTCGCGGTCGCAGAAGCGCTCGACGCCCTTGGTGTTGCCGAAGCCGAATCGCACGCCGATGGCGAGCGCGAGGCCGGCCCACGCCGCGAGCGTGACCCATCGCCACAGCGCGCCGTCTTGATAGAAGATCCACGCCACGACGCCGAGCAGCATCGGGCCCATCACCCACTTCACCACGCGGAAGCGGTGGACCAGGCGGAGCAGGACCCGGCGTCGGATCTCGTCGACGCCCTGCGTGAGCTCGTCGGTGGGCGGGGTGTCGGGCATCGCGCGATGCCAAGCGTGACACGAAGCAGCAGGGCCAGGCAGCGGTCGTGGGGCGGGGGGAAGCATCGGCGGCAGGGCGATGGTCCGCGCACAGCAATGCTGATGCCAAGTCGACGGGCCCAGGCGTCCCCTGGGGAATGCGGCGCAGACCGGGGCGGGCGTCGGAACGCCGGCCGCGGGGCGCCGGGATCCCGAACACGCGGCGGCCGGGCGCCCGGACCGCCCCGGCCGCCTCGTCGCCGTGGGCCCCGATGCCGAGGAGACCGTCGGGTTCGGCCAGAAGCGCGCCCCGCACGAGCACGCCGCCCACGAGGTCCGCAACTGGGACGGGTGCGTGGGAGGGGCAACGCGCGGCGCAGCGCGTGCGATGGATGTCGGCGAACGCGAAGTTGCTCGACCGAGTGGCTGAGCGGGCCTGGACCTCGCGATCTGTCGGCGAAGGACGCTACTTGCCGGTCTCACGGCGCTGGAGGATGACACCGGTTTCGTTGCCACGCTCTGTACCGTCGGCGGCGCGATGGGTGTAGTCGAACACCGAGTCCTCGTCGACCTCGACGTTGGCGCCCGACTTCAAGCCGGGGATCCGAAATGGATCGTTCTGCAGGATGCCGCTGATCGTCGAGCCCTCCCAGCGCACGACTTCGAGCCACATCCACTCGTTGCCGCCGTCGGGGGTCGCAAATGGAGCCTTCACCATCAGCAGCTCCATGTCCGGGATCCCCTTGGCGAAGCGCGGCTTCATGGCGGCGAGCTGCTGCTTCGCGCGCGCCGACGCAGCGAGGAGCTCGGCGTCGTGATCGGCGTCGACGATCGAATCCTCGAGGCCGAGGACGAGGTCGAGCAGTGCGTCCTGGCGCTCGTGCAGGGTCGCGCGCGGCCCAGGAAATACGATCTGCGCCAATGGGCCCGGCGCATCGCCCTCGTGCGGCTCGCCGACCGCGAGCCGCACGTCGGCGCGGACGGGGGGCGCAGGCTTCGTTGCATCTACGGGCGTGGCGATCTCCACCTCGATCACCCCTTCGCGCTCGATTCGCGGCGTGCGAGCCATCGCCGTCGCGACCAGATTCACCAGCTTCGCCATCCCGTCCGACGACGCCACGGGAACGTTCGCCACCGCGATGTTGGGCAGGCCGAACTTCTCGAGCCCGAGGCTCACGATGCGCAGGAATTCGTCATCGCGATACGAATGCAACGTGAAGTGCTTCGAGATCTGCGTCGGGTCGGCGAGCGCCGCCTGTTCGCGCGCCCGCCATGCCGCGCGCGTGAACAGCTCACGCGTGTTCTCGTCCCAGACGAGTCCGCCTGTCTTCTCGGCGAGCACCGCGAGCATCGCGATCGCATCCCCGTGCACACGGCTCGCGTTCGCGGCGTCGCTGGTGAATGTGAGCAGCACGACCATCGGCGAGGTCTGCACACCGATGACTTGTTCGGGCGAGAGCCCGCGCCCGAAGAATCGCAGTGACTCGGCATCGGGGGGCGCGAACTCGGAGAGCGGTGGCGTCGAGATCCAGAGCCCCGGCTTCGCCGCCATGGCATCGGGACCCTCGAATGCCGGAAGGTGCGCGTATGCCTTCGCGTGGAGCCGCTTCGCGGCCTCCAGCACATCCACCTCGATGCCGGGCAGCGCGTACACGGCGAACGCAATGGTGATCGGCTCTCGGACGAGATCACCAGTGGGCCAAGGCTTCGCACCTTCGTCGATGGCGACCGTTGTCTCGACCTCCTGCTTCCTCGCCGGCGCGCCGGAGTCGCCCGGCGCGGGCGCGCCGCAGGCGGCATGCCCGATCGTCGCCCCCACGAGCACCCAGCGGGCAAAGCCTTGGATCATGTCTCGTGGTTAACATGGAGGCGGGATCTCGGGAGCGCTGAGTCGGTGGACGCCGTGTTCTCATCCTCCTGTCCGCGCGTGACCTGGAAACCGGGGGCCCGTGGCGGGGCCGGGCCGACCGGGCGCCTCGCGCGGCGGGCTGGCTGGCAACCCCGTCGGCGGGGCCCAGGCGTCCCCTGGGGAATGCGGCGCAGACCGGGGCGGCCGTCGGAACGCCGGCCGCGGGGCGCAGGGATCCCGAACACGCGGCGGCCGGGCGCCCGGACCGCCCCGGCCGGGTACACTCGCCGCCGTGGGCCCTGACGCCGAGGAGACCGTCGGGTTCGGCCAGAAGCGCGCCCAGCACGAGCACGCCGCCCACGAGGTCCGCAACTGGGTGCGTCTGACCTTCGACTGCAACGACCGCTGCGTGTTCTGCCTCGACGCGGACACCCACGACGGTCGCATCCGCGGACGCGCCGAGGTCAAGGCGCAGATCCTCGACGGCCGCCGCAAGGGCGCCGAGCGCCTGATCCTCTCCGGGGGCGAGCCGACGATCCACCCCGACTTCGTCGACTTCGTGCGGCTCGGCCACGCGGCCGGCTACCGCAAGGTGCAGACCGTCACCAACGGCCGCATGTTCGCGTACCGCGAGTTCCTCACGCGCGCGATCGATGCGGGGCTCGGCGAGATCACGTTCTCGATCCACGGGCCCGACGCGAAGATCCACGACGCGCTCGTCGGCGTGAAGGGGGCGTTCGACGAGGAGATCGAGGGGCTGCGCCACGCGCTCGACGACGGCCGCGTCATCGTCAACATCGACGTCTGCGTCAACCGGGCCAACGTGAAGCACCTGCCCGAGATACTGCGGCGGTTCACCGCGATGGGCGTGCGGGAGTTCGATCTGCTACAGGTGATCCCGTTCGGCCGGGCCTACCGCGAGGGCAAGGACACGCTGTTCTACGACCTCGAGCAGGCGCGGCCGTACCTGCTCGAGGCCTTCGCGTTCGCGCGGCAGCCCGACATGCACGTGTGGCTCAACCGCTTTCCGGTCGAGCACCTCGAGGGCTTCGAGGAGCTGATCCAGGACCCGTACAAGCTCGGCGACGAGGTCCGCGGTCGCAAGGAGGAGTACGCGCGCTGGCTCGACGAAGGCGTCCCGCTGTCGTGTCGCGAGCCCGATCGTTGCCGGCACTGCTACGTGCGGCGGCTGTGCGATCACCTCGATGGCGTGCGCGACGC
This sequence comes from Deltaproteobacteria bacterium Ga0077550, assembly GCA_001464385.1. Classification (GTDB taxonomy): domain Bacteria; phylum Myxococcota_A; class Polyangia; order Nannocystales; family Nannocystaceae; genus Xiheibacterium; species Xiheibacterium aquaticum. Next base: position 19,400 of record LNFB01000162.1, read on the forward strand.
GACCGTGCGCAACCTGTTCGAGGTGGTGCGCGTCGACACCGGCTGGGAGGCGCGGCTGCCCCAGACGTTCGGCGGCGATCCGGCGAGCGCCGAGAAGGTCCGCGAGGCGCGGCGGCTGCCGGTGCTCGGCGCGGCGCCAGTGGTGCCGCGGGCGATGGATCTCGCCACGCGCGTGGAAGAGTCGGGCGCCCGCACGGCGTGGATCGTCGCGCCCGACGTGGGCGCGGCGCGCACGACCCTGGGCGCGCTGCCGACGATCGGCCGCGTCGCGCTCGAGCTCGATGAACTCGCGGGGCTCGCCGAGGCGCTCGTCGACGGCCGGTTCGACGGCCGCGTGCTCGCGCAGGTCCGGACCCGCGGCGTCGCTGCGACCGAGGCGGCGCTGGCGATCCCCGAGGTCGGCGAGGTGCTCGCGACGCTCGATCGATCCCTCGCCGAGTGGCTCGCGCGACAGCCCGCGTGGCCGGCTCGCCTCGCGCTGGTGCAGCCGAGCCACGAGCTCGCGAGCGAGGCGCTCGAGCACGACGTCGATCTCCCGGCGTTCGTCGCGGCCATGCGGTCGCGCTTCGACGACTTCGACGCGGTGCCGATCGAGGGCGCGCCAGCGTGCTTGATCGGACGGGCACCGCGCCGCGCCCCGCCGACCCTCGACACCGCGATGCTCGCCCCCGGTGGCGGCCTCGAGATCTTCCGCTACGCGCGCCGCTTCGTCCAAGGTCACGACCGCGTGAAGTCCCTGCGCTGTCGCGGCTGCACCCACGTCGACGACTGCGATGGCGTGCACGTCAACTGGGTGCGGGCACACGGCTTTGCGCCGCTGCAGCCACTGTGACCGCAGCACCGACGGCTCGGTGACCGCCCCGCTCGTTTGCCGCGTGCGTGGCCCTCGGATACCGTGGTGTCATGGGCTTCGACGCGCCGGACTACCTCGCGTCACTGCGGACCTTCGTCGATGCATACGAGGGCCCGGCCCAGCGCGCCGTCGCGGCCGCACCCGCGGTGTTCGAGTTCTACGCGCGATTGTTCGGCGACACCACGCTGTCGCGCGACGCCCGGAGCATGGTCAACGCCGTGCTCGCCTACTTCGTGGTTCCCGAGGACGTGCTGCCGGAGGCCGAGTTCGGGCCGTTCGGTCTGGTCGACGATCTCTTCGTCGCTGGGCACGTGTTCCGCATCCTGCGACGCGAGCTCCCGCGTGGCGCGGTGTCCCACGCGTGGCAGGGCGATGGCGACGTCGATGCGGTCATGGATCTGATCTACACCGAGGCGCGCGGCGAGCTGGGCAAGCGGTCGCGCGAGGTCTTGAAGCTGGCGGGGTTGGGGTAGGGGTGCCGGCGTCGCTGAGCGCCCTCGATCACCGCAGCCACGCTGCACCCTCACCCCCGTGCTCGACACGGACCAACCCCGACACCACGGGGAAGCCGGGCTCGCCCGGCAACACGGTGGAGGTGGCGATCCACACCGCGGCGTCGTCGACCCACAGCGGGTAGACCCAGGCAGCGTCGGGTTCGCGCGCGACGTCGCGGGTCTCGCCGTTGGCTGCGCGGACGATCTGCACGAGATCCGGCGAGGCGACGGTGGCGATCCAGCCGGCGTTGGCGACGACGGGGCCCGGTGTCGCGGATGCGCTCAGGCGGCGAGGCATGGCCTCGTCGGCGCGTTGCGTCCACAACGACGCGGCAAGGTCCGCGGGGTCCGCCTGCTCGAGCCACGTCACCGTGTCGGCGGCGGTACGATCGAGCGCGAACGCGACGATGCGGGCGCCCTCGTGCCGCTGTACCCGCGTCCGCGCCGTGCCGTCCGCGGCGACGTGGACCAGGGCGGCGCGCTCGTCGTCGAGCCCCAGGATTCCATCGCCGCTGGGTAGCGGACGCTGCAGCCCCGCGAGCTCGGGGCCGAGCGGCGCGAAGCGACCGTCGGAGGGGCGAAACACCGCGGCGCGGATGTTGCCGTCGAGGCTCATCGCCTCGACGGCGATGACGCCGTCGGAGCGCGCAGCATGCTGCGACAGCGGCGCGTCGTCGCCGGGGTGGGCGGCGAGGAACGTGAGCGCGGTCGGTGCCTCCCACGACGACCATGCGAGATGATGGGGCGAGTCCGCCGGCGCCGTGACGATCGCCCGCAGCGCGATGCCCTGCGGAGATGCGTGTGCGACGACTGCACAGCCGTCGCGCGGCGATGCGAACGCGAGCTCGACGCGCGCGTCGCCGTCGAGCCGCTGCACGATGGACAGCGACCCGTGGTCGGGATCGTCGAGTGGTGCAGCGCGGAGATAGCTGACGTGCACGCCGCGGACGTCGGCGAAGATCGGCTCGTACAATCCGAGACGGAGCCATCGCGCGCCGGCCTCGAGCTCGTGGCGCTCGCAGCCGACACGGCCGGTGTTGCACGGCCGTCGGGTGAGGGAGGGCACCGCCCGCGCGTCGACGGCGACGCGGGCGGTGCAAGAGGCGGGCAGTCCCGCGATCGGTCGCCAGGGCGTGGGCGTGGGCGCGAGCGGCGGTGGGACCGAGGGCGCCACGGGTGATGCGTCCGCGCCGCGTTCGACGTCGCTCGACGCGTCGTCGCGCGCCCCGGGGCAACCGGGGGTGAGGAGCGTCGCCAGCGCGATCCCGTATCGCCCCCCGAGCATCACTCGAACAGGCCCTGCCACGCGTCGTCCAGGACGGCGAACTGCTCGAGGGGATACACCTCGGCCTCGAGCCTGTCGCTGCGTTCGACGAGCAGACCCGACGGCACCGGCGCGACGCCGAGCAGGAGCTTGCCCTCGCCGACCGCGTGCGCGACCGCTTGCACCGCGAGCGTCTCGACGTCGACCGCGAGCGCGACCGTGGCCCACGACTGCTCGCCGCGGCGCGTCACTGCGAACAGGCCGTCGGCGTTGGTGGCGAGGTCGGCGGATCCGTCGGCTCCCGCGTCGGCGAACGCCCACACCAGCGCGACGGCGTTGTCGCGTCCGACCCGGAACAGTCCGACCTTGTCGGCCCCGCGGGTCAGCACGAAGTAGGCGTCGTCCTGCGCGCGGTAGACGGCGTCGACCACCTCGCCGAAGACCTCGTCGCCGACGGGGATGAGGGCCGCGGTGTGGGTGAAGCCGTCGGCGAGGCGGACGCGGCGGATGCCGAGCTGGTGCTCGGCACCCTCGATGCGGGCGTCGAAGAAGGCGACCTCGCCGTGCCGCGCCGACATGGCCGCGGCGTGCGACGGCGACTCGACGAGCGGCGTCGGCGGGGGCCGATCGACCCACGCATCGCTGGTCAGCCGCATCGCGAGGCGGTTGCCGGCGTCGACGAAGAGCATCCCGACGACCTCGTTGCTGTCGCGCTTGAAGACCACGGCGCGATCGAGCGGGCCGCCCGCGGTCGCGTGATCGGTCGCGGTCGCGATGCCGAAGTCCGGGCTCGAGAGCACCTCGGCGACCGCGGCGTCGGCGATGTCGCCGAACGGTCGGACGCCGGTCAGGACGTCCGCGTACTCGAGCCCGCGGTAGTCGTTCGGGGTGGGCAGCCGGAACGTCGCCACGTCGGGGCAGTCCATGCATCTGTCGTCGAGCCGCGGGATCCGGTGGCCGCGCTCGACGAGCACGCCCGCGAGCATCTCGGGGCAGATCTCGAAGTGCTGATCCTCGAAGGACTCCTCGAGGCGGAATCGATGGATCGACTGTCGTCGTTTCGCGGCGCTCGTCTGGGTCACCGCCGCCAGGGGGGACGGACGCACCGACGCGTCGTAGTTGCGCGTCCACGCCCAGAACAGCGGATACCCGAGCACACCGGTGCCATAGTTGGGGTTGGGCAGCGACGCGGCGATGTCCTCCCAGTACGCCCACGCCAGCGCGCGGATGTCCGGGGGCGGGCTCACGGGGATCGGCGTCGGGAAGCCCGTCATCGGCACCGGGCCGGCGGCCGCGTGTCGCGTCGGCAGCACGCCGCCGCCCCACGCGAAGCTGCCGGTGGCGGTCGCCGGCGCCCCGGTGTCGCGGTCGAGCATCGTCGCGGGGTTCCAGCCGTACATGGCCAGCATCCCGGTGCTCGCCGGGTTCGCCGAGCGCCTGCACTGGGTCGCGAGACACGTCGCGTCATCGCCGTCGCACGCCGAGCACACCGCGATGCGGGTGTTCCCGAGCTGCGTGGTGTTGCCACCGACGAAGCTCTCGGCCCGCAGCACGTTGTTGGCGAGGGGCTGCGCCTCGATCCAGTGGTGGCTCGATCCGCCGTAGCAGATGCCGTGGACCTGCTGCGGCATCGTGCGGCCGCCCGCGACCAGCGACGCGCCCTCGATCGAGCCCAGCGTCGTGATCGGATCGGGGTTGCACGCGTTGCCGGGGAACTGCGACGCCCACGTGGGATCGGGCTCGAAGTCCGCGCCCGCGGGCCCCGGAAGCGCTCCCGTCGGGTCGAGGCCCGCGGCGCTGAGCTGACCGAACGCGGCCGCATCGTGCTGGCGCGGGTTGTAGGCCTCCGGGCAATTGTCGCAGACGTCGCCGACCCCATCGCGGTCGGTGTCACGCTGCTCTTCGTCACGCACGCCGACGCAGAGATCGCAGCCGCCGCCGTCCGCGAGGTGGTCACCGTCGACGTCGTCGGGCGCCCCATCGTCGCGGTAGCAGTCGTAGCGGACGCCGGCGAGGGCGGACTGCACGAACTCGGCGGTCTCGCCCCGCTGCGGCGCCGCGGCGATCGAACGCACCTCGAGCAGTGGCGCCCACGTGTAGCTCGACACGACGCCGCAGACCGCCGGGGGTTCGAACACGGAGACGGGCGTGCCTTCGAACAGCGCGCCGCCCGAGTCGCCGGGGAGGTTCGAGCCCTCCTGGGCGCCGCCGGCCCAGAAGTCGTTGATCCACCGCGCCGCGCGGCCGTCCCCCGACGTGCTGTCCTCCCAGTCGGGCGCCCACATATAGTTGCGCTTGCCGGCGTTCACCTGGACGATCGGATCCTCGAGCCCGAGGTCGACGTAGACCTGGGTCGGCCCGTAGCCGACCATCGTGCCCACGCCGTCGTCGGGGAACGTGCACCACGGCGTGCCGTTGACGCCCGCGACGCGGTGCGGTCGGGCGATCGCGGCGGGCACGACGCGATCGAGCACGACGATCGCGACGTCCCGCGCAGTGTGGTTCGAGTCCCCGGGATCGAAGGTCTTGCCGGCGAAGTACGCCGGCCGCTGCACCACGCCCGACACCGCGGCCGTGTGCACGAACTGCTTGGAGGTGTCGCCCACGGTCGTGTCGGCGGCGAGGTCGAACGTGATGCTCACGTTGCCCGGAACGCCGTCGAAGCAGTGGGCGGCGGTGAGCACGTGGCGCGGGCCGACCAGCGTGCCCGAGCACGCGCCGCCCGTCCCGTCCGGCCGGGTCCATGTCAGCCGGCCGACGCCGGGGAAGTCGTCGACGTCGAGGATGCCCTCTTCGACGCGGAAGGCGTCGCCGTCAGGGGCGTCCGGGTCGGACGCGGTGCAGCCCAGCGCGAGGGAGGTGAGCGCCAGGAAGTGGGCGGGGAGCGGTCGTTGCATCGGTGGTCCTGCGGCGCGGAGGCCGGACCCGGGCAGCGGGTCGACCCGGAGGTGCCGGCCCGCGCGGGGTCTGTGACGGCGTGACCGAGAAAAACGCCGACGATCGCGTCACAAGGCCGTCGCGACGCGGCACCATCGTCCGCCATGCCTGCACCCAGAGCGGAGCCGCCGAGCGACGGCCGACGCGAGGCGTTCGACGCACGTGTGCGGAGCCTGCTCGCGCAGGGGCGCGTCGACGAGACGACCGAGCTGGTCCTGCGCGAGTACGGGGGCGAGCTGCTCGGGTTCCTGCACGGCACCATGAGTCATCCGCAGGACGCCGACGACGCGTTCAGCCTCTTGGCGGCCGCGCTGTGGCGGAGCCTGCCGTCGTTCGAGTGGCGCTCGTCGCTGCGCACCTGGTTGTACGTGCTGGCGCGCCGGGCGATGTCGCGGGTCCACCGTGGACAATCGCGCGACGAGCTGCTGCCACGCCCCTCCGCCATCGACCGCCTCGTCGACGAGACCCGCGCGACGTCCCTGCCTCAGCTCGCGGCGGTGCGTGAGGGGCTCGCGGGCCTGCGGGCGCGCCTCGAGCCGGACGATCAGATCCTCTTGGTGCTCCGCGTCGACCGCGAGCTGCCCTGGCGCGACATCGCCGAGGTCCTCGCCGACGACGGCGTCGATCCCGACCGGCTCTCGGCGTCGTTGCGCAAGCGGTTCGAGCGGATCAAGGCCCGCATCCGCGCGCTGGCCCACGAAGCCGGGCTCGCGTAGTCTCGCGGCGGCGATGCCGGAGCCGACGACGACCGTCGACAGCCTGCTCCGCGCAGTCGCCCACGCGCCCGACGCCCCGAAGTCGCGCGGGCTGGTGGTGGGGACGGTGATCGACGGTGCGTTCGAGATCGTCGGCGAGATCGGTCGGGGTGGGATCGGCGTGGTCTATCGCGCGATCGATCTCCGGCTCGACCGTCAAGTGGCGATCAAGGTGATGCGCGTCGATCGGTGGGCCCACGTCTCGGCGGCCGAGCGCGCCGCGCTCGTCGAGCGCGAGGCGAGGGCGACCGCACGGCTGCGCCACCCGAGCATCGTCACGCTCCACGACGTGGGCGTGCACGACGGCGCGCCGTACCTCGTGCTGGAGCTGCTGCACGGCGAGAGCCTCGCCCGCCGCCTCCGCCGTCCGTTGCCGTTGCCCGTGGCCAGGGCCGTCATGCGCCAGGTCGCCGCCGCGCTGGCCCACGCCCACGCCGAGGGCGTGCTGCACCGCGATCTCAAGCCGCACAATGTGATCGTCACCGAGGACGATCACGCGTGGGTCCTCGACTTCGGGCTCGCCGCGATGCTGCGGCCGACCGATCCCCTCGACCCCACGCACGCCGCGCGGGCGGGCACGCCGGGCTACATGGCCCCCGAGCAGCGAGAGGGCGCCGCGCAGGACGTCCGCACCGATGTCTGGGCGCTCGGCCTGCTGCTGTACCAGGTCGTGACCGCCTATGAGCCACCGCCGCTCGCGAGCGCCGACGAGCTCGACGCGGCGCCATGGCGCAGCGACCTCGATCGACTCGCGCCGGCCGTCGCCGGGATCATCGATCGCGCGGTGCGATGGCGTCCGGGCGATCGAACGCCGAGCGCTGCGGCGTTCCTCGCCGACCTCGACGCCCTCGACGTCGTGCAATCGCCATGGCGCGACGTCGCGGTGACACGGCTGCGTTGGGGGTGGGCCCTCGCGGGCGCCGCGACGGTCGGCGTCGCGCTGGCGACCGCGGCCTCATTGCCGCCGAGTCCGCCCTCGACGAGCGTGCCTGTCGCCCTCGCCGAGCCCGTGCGACCGCCGAGCGTGCGGTTCACCGTGGACGTGCCGCCCACCGAGCCGTTCGCGGCGTTCCAGGGGCCGATGGTCGCCGTCGCGCCGGATGGTCGCTCGCTGGTCTACCAAGGCAGGCCGCCGGTGGGGACCCGGGGCACGTCCCAGCTCTATCTCCGGCGATTCGACGAGGATGAGGCCACACCGATCGATGGCACCGTCGACGCCGAGGGGCCGATGTTCTCGCCCGACGGCGCCTCGATCGCGTACGCCGTGGGTGGTGAGCTGACCCGCCGTCCGCTCGCGGGCGGCGACGTCGTCTCGCTGTGCGGGGTCCAGGCGGGCTTTCGCGGCGGCACGTGGACCCGCGATGACCGGATCGTCTACGCGCCGTCGTGGTTCTCGGGTCTGTTCGTCGTCGGTGCCGCGGGGGGCGAGCCGCAGCCGCTGACCACGCTCGGGCCCGGCGAGAAGTCCCATCGCTTCCCACACGTGCTCCCCGAGGCCAATGCGGTGCTGTTCGTGTCCAGCCACGCGCGTACCGACAGCTTCGACGACGCGACCATCGAGGCGGTCTCGCTGCACACCGGCGAGCGCACGGCGATCACCACCGGCGGTGCGCCACGCTTCGTCGCCCCCGGCACGCTGTTGGTGCCGAGGCATGGGGCGCTGTGGGCGATGCCGTTCGATCCGATCGCGCTGGCGATCACCGGGCCGCCCGTGTCGCTCGTCGAAGGCATGGTCACCGCGTCGAACACGGGCGCGGCGGCGTTCGACGTCGGCGGGGGGACGCTGGCGTACTTCGAAGGGGGCCGCGGGCTGTTCGACACACGGGTGGTCCGCGTGGCCGAGGACCGCTCGCCGACGCCGCTGCCGGTGCCGGTGCGCGCCACGACGTCGGTGCGGCGCGCTCCCGACGGGCGCCTGTTGCTCCGCGTGGACTCGGCGAACGCCTCGCTGTGGATGCACGACCTCGCGCGCGAGATCGACACCCGCGTCACCTCGACATGGGACGCCGACCACGCCGTCTGTGCGCCCGATGCTCGGCACGTGTTCTTCGTGATCACGCGGGGCGCCGAGGCGGCCATCGTGCGGCGGCGCACCGATGGCCTCGGCGAGGACGAGACGCTGTGGGTCGGCGTGAGTCCGGCCAACCTCGAGCTGTCGCGGGACGGCACCGTACTGGTGTTCGACGACCGCGATCCGCAGACGGGCTCGGCCGACGTGATGTGGATGCCCGCGGACGGGTCGGGCGCGCCGACGCGGGTCACCGAGACGGTCGACGAGACCGAGGCGCAGCCGGCGTTGTCGCCGGATGGACGGTGGATCGCGTTCACGGCGAGCCTCTCGGGCCGCGACGAGGTCTACGTGCAGGCGTTCCGCGGCGCCGGCACGCGGGTGCAGATCAGCGCCCATGGCGGGCGCTGGCCACGGTGGTCCGAGGACGGGCGAACCCTGGTGTTCCGCAACGGGGCCGAGGTACTCGAGGCGTCGTTCGAGCCCGGCGAGCCGCCGCAGGCCTCGCGACCGCGCGTGCGCTTCGCGATCGACGACGTCGACGATCCGGCCCGCCGCTCGTTCGACCTCCTGCCCGACGGCAGCCTCGTGACGGTGGTGCGCCCCGACACGTGGCGGCCTGCGGACCGGCTGCGCGTGGTCGTGGGGTGGTCGCCCTGACCCGCCGCGATCACGGCAGCGGCAGCTGTTCGTGCCAGCCGTACGCGACCTTCTGCATCGCGCGGCCGCCGACCTCCACCTCGCGCGTCGCGAAGCGGACCCCGCCGGTCGACTCGTAGAAGCGCTGCGCCGTGTTCTCGCCGAGGACCCACAGCATCACGGGGTGCAGGCCGGCGTCGACGAGATCCCAGATCGCGTGGACCAACAACGTCGTGCCGGCGCCGCGGCCGTGCCAGCGCGGGTGGAGGTACAGCTCGTAGACCTCGCCGAGGAAGGCGATGTGATCGTGCTCGGCGCGGGCGACGTGGACGCTGCGATCGGTCTGCGGCCCGATCCACGCGTAGCCGAACACGGTGCCCTGGTGATCCTCGATCACCCACACCGCGTGGCCGGCACGCTGCTGCGCCACGGCCCGGCGCATCCGCTCGCCGTCGTGTCGGGAGATGCGCTCGAGGGCGTGGGGCCCGATGATCTCGGCGTAGGTCGCTCGCCACGTCGAGGTGCGGATCCAGGCCAGGCGCGGCGCGTCGGCCGGCGCCGCGCGGCGCACGGTGGGGACGAGCGCACCGGCCGCGGGATCATGCGGCCGCTCCGGACGGGTGCGCATCGTCCCCGAGTCTACCCGGCCGCGGCGCGCCGGCCAAACGATCCCCAGGTTCGGCGCCGATCAGGTCGCCGCCTTGGATCGGCGGAACGCCATGTACTCGGCGAGCTCCCGAAGGGGCAGGAAGCCCTTGGTCTTCGGGGAACTCGGCGTGCGCACGACGTCGATGCCGTGGACCTCCTGGGCGACGAACTCACCGAGTCCGGAGTCGAGGAGCATCTCGGCGGCATAGGCGAAGTCGTCGTCCTTGGCCTCGACGTAGCCGTCGCACGCGATGCGCACCGCGAACTCGCCCTCCTCGGTGGACAGGGGCTGGAACCAGGCCGTCTTGCCGTCGATGCGCGCGGCCTCGTGCTTCACCTCGAACTCGAAGCCCATGGGCGGCTTGAACGCGATGACGCTCCATCCCGGGGTCGTCGGCGCGGCCGCCACCACCGACTCCACCGCCGGGAAGGCGGCGTCGTTCCCCTCGGCGGTGATCACCAGCTCGAGCGTGCCCTCGGCGTCGCCGCCCAGCAGGAACCACAGCTCGGGGTCGACCGCTTGGAGCGCCGCCAAGAGCTCGTCGAGCACGGGCTCGTCGCCGGTCATGTCGTCGCGCACCACCGCGCGGAGATCGGCGTGGCGACGCGAGAACCATGCCCAGAACGACGCGGGATCGGCCGACTTCGCCATCGGCAGGAGGATAGCCGACGCGGCCGCGGCACGTCAGTACAGCAGGAACTCGGCGCGCGTCCGGGCCCACGCGGCCTCGTCGGTCGACGCGACGCGATCGAGGTCTCCCGGCGTCGCCTGCGGATCGTCGACCCACTCGCGCAGCAGCGCGCTGCCGTTGATCAGATCGATCGCGAGCCGGTCGCGCTCGTACTCGTAGGGGAAGTCCCGCCAGATCGGGTAGTCCGGTCGCAGCTGGCGCAGGGCCTTGAACGCGAGCGCGAGCAGGCGCCACGGGCGGAACTCGCCGTGGTCGTACGCGGCGTCGTCGACGTGGATCTGCAGGCCGGCGTTGAGCTTGCCGGCGTGCTTGTGGAA
>LNFB01000163.1 GCA_001464385.1 Deltaproteobacteria bacterium Ga0077550
GCGACCGGTCTGCACTCGCCCGACGGCGTCGCGCGGCCGTGGTTCCTCCCGGCCTACTACGCGATGTTCGAGCTCGCGTCGGGCCTGCGCGCGGTCGCGTTCGAGCGGCGCCCGCTCGCGTCGATGCTGGGCCTGCGCCACCTCGGCACGATCATCGAGCGCCATGTCTATCGCGCCAGTGAGCCGCGATCCGAACGGCAGTGGGCGCAGGTCGAGCGCCTCGCGATCCGCACCCTCCTGTGCGTGAAGCGGACGCCGATGCGCGCCGAGACCCGGGCGCAGGCGCGGGCGCGGGGCCTCGTGGTCCTGCGGGTCGACCTCGGAGCGGACGCGGCGATCGATCCCCGCGCGGTCGAGGCCGCGGCCCTGCTGGCGCTCGACCCGAGCAACGGACCTGTGCTGGTGCACTGCGACGGAGGTCGTCACCGCGCCGGGATCGTCGGCGCGTGCATCCGTCGACTCCAGGGGTGGACGTTGGCCGAGGCGCTCGCCGAGTACGAGCGGCTCGCGCGTCCGACCCCGCGGGTGCATGACCGCGCCGCGATCGTCGCGCTGTGGTGACCCTCGATCACCGCCCCTTCGCGCCGCGTCGCTTCGCCGCGCTGCGGCCCTTCTTCTTCTTCCCCTTCTTCCGCCGCTCTGCGTCGCGGCAGCCCACGTCGTCGTCGGTGCACGCGAACCGCACGTGCATGTGGTCGTCGTGCCCGCCCCACGCGCGGAGGATCGCCTGCTTCTTCGCGCGCGGATCCGTGGCCAACACCGAGAACACCGACGGCAACCGCTCGGGCGCGACGCTGGCGAGCGCGTGGGGCAAGAGCTGGTTCTGGACGCTCTCGGCCATGAAGATCGACTCGACCGCGCCGCTGGCGAGCAGCCGCTGGACCAGTCCCCACGTCGCCGCCGCGTCCATCGTGCGCGGCGTGCCGACGGTGAATTTGTGGGCCGCCGGCGGCACGAGCAGCACGTAGCCCACGTCGACATCGCGGCCGCTGCGATGGGAGCGATGCGGGCGCACCGTCCCGCCTCCACGGCGCGAGAACTCGCCGAGCAGCACGGGCTGGGCCTCGGGGAACCGCTCGCGCCACTCGGCGATCGACGCGGCGAGCTCGACGACGACGTGGCGGGTCGCCCAGGTGCGCGGCCGGTAGGCGCGCAGGGCCCAGCCGTCGCCCTCGGGGAACGGGGCGGCGTGCTCGAGCCGACCGCGGTTCGGCGCGCCGACCGAGCGCGACGGCGCCGCGGGGTCGTGGCGATACACGAGCACACGCTGCCCGGCCGCGACCCTGCCGTCGGCGAGACTCGGATCGAGGGCGCGCAGATCGTCGTGGGCGATGCCGAAGCGCTCGGCGACCTGCTTCACCGACTCGGCCCGCGGCGCGGTCCACCACACGCGCCCCAGCTCGACGCGGGCACGCGGCTCGAACGGGACGACCGGGTCGAAGCCGCGACTGGCCGGCAACGGATCGACGAACTCCGGCGCCGCCGCGATCTCGGGCGCGCTCGGGTAGGCCGCACTGGTGGCGAACAACAGCGTCGCGGCGAGCCCGAGCGCGCGGATGCAGCAGATCGGCATTGCACCACGCTACCCGCTCGAGCCCGCGTCGTGCGGACGATCCGCGAGCGAAGAGCACCGCGTTCGCGATCGATCTGCGATCCCGTAGACACATGCGGCAGAGCGGCTGCGCGATGCGTCACGGCCCTCACGGGGGAAGCCGTGGCGCGGGAGTGTCGATCGAACTGCCGTGTCGCGAGCGGCGGACAACGGTCGTCGCGCGCCGCCGCGCCGCGCGGCGCCGAGCTGCTGCGATCGCGACTGCGAACCCCATCGTCACGAGCACCGCCGCGAGCACCTGGATTCCCCGCACCTGCAGCGGCTCGCTCCCGGGGGAGAGCGCGGGCCATCCGTGCCTCCACACCGCCATCGGGTCGACGCCGACCAGGAGCGCGGCGGCGATCGAGAGCCACAGCCCAGCGACGACGACGCAGCGATCGAGGCCGTCGGGCGTGGGCTCGCGCAACGCCTCGACGAATCGACGGACCGGGTCGCTCACCGCGAGTCCGAACCCGAGGCCGAGGGCGGCGCCGATCGGCGCACCGACCACGGCCGCGATCGCAGCCATGGGAATCGCAGGGACGACCTCGCCGCCGGCCACGCTCGCGGCGAGGAACGCGACCGGAACGTTCAGCAGCCCGAAGCCGACGGCGACCAGGAGCGTGCGCCGCAGCCCCGCCCGCTCGGGCCGGGACATCGCCCGCTCGACGGCCAAGGCGCACATCACCGCGGTCGCGAGGGCGCCCGCGATCCACTGACCGGAGGGCAGTCGCAGCACGCAGGGCAGCGCGACCATCCCGAAGAGCAGGCCCGCGGCGCCCCCGACGAGCGGCAGGAGCCTCCGGACGATCGCGACGGGGAGCAGGGGATCGACGGGCGCCACGGGTCCAGACTGCCGGCGCGCGGTGAGCTCGTCCGGATCGGATCGCTCGAGCCGTCGAGAACGACGGGTGAACGGTCGCGACGGATCGACGGCGGCCTCGCATGCGGGAGCCGCGTGCGCGGATCGAGGCCGACGCCGTCAGTGGGGCGTGTGACGGTCGAAGACCTCGGCGAGTCGGGTCGCGTCCTCGCGATCCAGGGGTGGGTCGAGGACGTCGATGACGTCTCCCACCCAGGTGAAGCCCTGCTGCCGATCGTGGGCCTCGGCGAATGCGGCCGCTTCGTCAGCGCCGATGTGCTCGAGGTACGCCCGGGTCGCGGCGCGGACGATCGATTCGCGCAGGAGCGTGGTCCAGTCGCCGTAGCCGACGGCCGCCATCTGGGCGCGCGTGTGTTCGAAGAGACGCTCGGTGCTCGGCTGCAACAGGTCGGTGTACCCATCGAACACGGGGTTGAGGTAGCTGTGGGCGGCCTCGTGGACGACGAAGACGAAGAGCTCTTGCTCGGGTCGCGGCATCCCCTCTTCGTCGGGCTTCCACAGCACCACGATCTCGTAGGCCTCCTTGGTGCCGTCGGCGAGGCGCACGCTGGGACCGTAGTTGCCCTTCTCGGTGAGCAGGCCCTGCACCAACACGACGGCGTCGACCCGGGTGCCCGAGTACGCCTCGAGCCAGTCCATGGTGTCGTCGTCGTATCGACGGACGAAACCATCGAGACTCGCCTCGACGCGATCGAAGAAGGCGCGCTCCTGGGCGAAGAACTCCTCGAGGTCGCCGGCGGCGACGAACGCTCGGACCTCGCCGAGGTACGCGTGCACGTCGACGTCCTGCCAGCGATCGTCCAGTCCCGGCGGAAGCGGGCGCAGGGGAACGCGTGGCTCGAGCCCCGGCCAGCTCAGGTGGACGGCGAGGCACATCGGGCCATCGAAGCCGATCCCGTGCTCCTCCGCCAGGCGCTGTGTGCTCGCGACTGCGGGATGACCCGCGAGCGTCGCGAGCTTCGCGTCCACACGCCGCTCGTAGGGCGTCGGATCGGCCCTGGTGGGGGCATACGGCGGGAGCCCGGCGACGCGCTGCAGCATCGAGAACACCTCGACGCGGGGGTCGACGCGCACCGTCACGCGGCTGCGCGCGGCGGGTGCGTCGGCGGCATCGATCATCGGCGCGGGGCGAGCGGGGGCCTGCTCGACCGGCGGCCGACACCCGAAGAGCACGAGCGCCGCGGCGAGCGGCACTCCGATCGACCGAGGGACGCGGGCCGCCACTCGACGAACTATAGCGTCGGTTCGGAGCTCCGACGACGCCCGCCAAGCGGCCGCATCCCTTCGCTACGCCAGCGGCGTGACCTCGCCGGTATCCATGTCGGATACCCCCCGGCACGGACCTGCGCGGTGTGATCGCGGTCCGTGATGTCGCCGCTCACGAAGCTCGCGTGCCCGCGTAGAGCAGCGCGATCGCCTCGTCGGGGGAGAACCTCGTCACTCGACCGGGTACACGCGCAGCAGCGGCGCGCCGCCGGGGCGGTCGCGGACGATCATCGAGTGGCGCCCTGCGCCGAGCTCGAGCTCGACGATCGTCGGCGCTTCGGCGGGCAGGGCGGAGAGCCCCGCGGTCGGCGTCTGCTGCGAGCAGTCGCCGCATCGAGCCAGATCCACGGACACGTACTCGAACTCGAAGGCGACGGTCGCGGCGGAGGCGAGGTCGAACGCGAAGAGCTTCTCGCGGGCGAAGCTGGCGTCCTTGGGATCCTGGCTGGGCACGTCGAAGCCGGTGGCGAGCGGGTCGTCGCAGTCGAGGCCGTCGAGCTCGAAGGGGAGCTCGACCAAGGTGGTGCTGTCGTCGCTGCAGTACCAGAAGTCGTACGCGCACCGCGGCTCGGCGATGAACGCGGCCCAGGCGTCGTCGAACGGCTCGTCGAAGGTCGCCGCGAAGCGCTCGCGGTAGGTCGCCTCGATGTCGGCGGAGGCGTCGCTCATCGCCCGGAAGAACGCGCGGTAGCGGGCGGGGCCGTAGCGCTCGAGGAGGAAGCGCGAGTAGACCGCGAGCATGTCGTAGTTCTCGCGGTCGAGGGTGGTGGAGAAGAGTGGGGCCTGCGAGAATGCGGCGACTTGCTCCGCGTCGAACGCGACCGCGAACGGGGGACCCAGGGCCTGGGCGGTGCCTTCCTTCAGCGAGCGAAGCGAGTCACCGTCGATGTCCGATTGCAGCGTGTGTACGAGTTCGTGATACGCGCCTCGCATGTTCGAGAACCACGCGCTGCCGCCACGGGCACAGCCCGCGAGGCCATCGCATGGCAGGTCCTCATCGGAGTCGGACGCGTGCAATGCGGCTTGGAACCCGACGGGGAGCTCCCCACCGTACACAGCGTGCGCCTCCTCGACGAAGCGATCATAGGCCTGGACCTGTCGGCCGCAGACCTCGATCCCCTCGCCGAGGTACAGATCCACGTACTCGCCGCGAATATCCGGCCCGTCACCGCCGCCGGCCTCGCAGGCGAGCGCCAGCACCACCCCACACGCGGTGGATCGATCTCCGAGACGTCGCCCCACGACTCGCGCCCACCCTTGGGTAGCAGCGCGACCATCCGCCCGCAAGCCGCGGACCCTCGGCGCGCGCCGCCCTCGGGAAACCCCTCAGCTATGCCCGGTCAGCTTCGCCAACGCCCGCAGCGCGTCCGTCGTCGTGAACACCCCGAGCACCTGCGTCGCATGGCTCGGATCCACCACCACCGCGCTCCCGTACCGGTGCTCCGCCATCTCCGCCGCCACCGCGTGCAGGTGCGCCCCGGGCCCGCAGGTGAACGGCTGCGCCGTCATCGCCTGACGCACCGTGATCTTCTCCGGGTTCCCGAGCACCGCGTCGACCAGGGCCACATCGCGGTCGCTGATGATCCCCACCAGGTGCCCGCCCTCGACGACCGGCAGGTGCCGCGCGTCGAGCTCGTGCATCCGTGCGCGGGCCTCGGTCAGTGGGAGATCCGGGGCGATGCACACCGGGGTCGGGGTCATGAACTCGCGGATGGTGGCGATCGTCATTGGTTGCCTTTTCCGTCTTGGGTGCCGAAGGCCGCGTCGTCCTGCGCCTCGGGCTCGCTGGGGTGCTTCTTGTCCCACGCCGCGCGCCGGTGCTTGATCCACGGCTTGAACGGCTGCTTCTCGGGGAGCGGATCCAGACCGTAGCGCTCCCGCACAGAGTTGGGAAGCTGGCCCAGCACGGCCCCCGCACAGCGTTCGGTGTACTCGATCGACTCCGTGCCCTCGCGCTCGAGCAGGCCCTCGGGCGAGTACCAGCCGTTCTTGCGCACCTGCTCGGGCGACGGGATCTTGTAGGTGATCCGCACGAGCTCGACCTTCTTGGGCGCCGTGCCCTGGTTGTCGAGCGCCCACTCGCGGCACACGTAGCGGGCGTACCACTTGCGGTACCACTCGGTCGGGCCCGACTCGCCGCCGATGATGCGGCGGTTCATCTTGCGCATGCGGTCGTTGAAGATCCACGGGATCGGCTTGCGCTCGGCCGCGTAGACGTCGGTGCGCATGTCCCAGACGTCGCCGTTCTCGTCGGTGACGAGCACCTTGAGGAACACGTTGCTGCGCGGTGGGTTGGGCGCGAACATCCCCCACGCCTGATCGGTCTGGGTGATGGTCAGCCACTTGGCGAACACGCCGCGGGCCGGATCGCGGAACGATTTCAGGCAGTCCTTCTCGGGCATCAGCCACGTCGCGACGGCGCCGAGGTGCCACGCGATGAGCGAGCCGATGAGGATGCGACCGAGCGGCCCGTAGGCCCACGGCGGCACCTCGCTGCCGGTGCGCGTGCCGGCCTGCTTGGCCGCGCCGCCGGCCCGCAACCCCGCGACGACGATGACGCCGAGCGCGGCGACCCACGTCAGCCACCAGAAGCTCGGGTGGACAGTGGTGCGCAGCACGATGCCGAGGACGACGAGCCCGAGCGCCGCGAGCATCGAGCCGAGCGGCTGCTCGGCCGTGTC
The DNA here is from genome assembly GCA_001464385.1 of Deltaproteobacteria bacterium Ga0077550. Classification (GTDB taxonomy): domain Bacteria; phylum Myxococcota_A; class Polyangia; order Nannocystales; family Nannocystaceae; genus Xiheibacterium; species Xiheibacterium aquaticum. Next base: position 6,422 of record LNFB01000163.1, read on the forward strand.
GCGCGGGAGCTGCGGCAGGAGCGGATCCTCGGCGGGCAGCGGCGGATCTCCGCGGCGCACGTCGGCGGGCATCGGGACACCCAGCTTACCGAGGCGCCGGCCGATCCCGCGGAGCATCAGCGCCACCTCGAGGCCGGTGAGGTACGCGATCCCGGCCGAGACCATGCCGGTCTGGAAGTGGCCGACGTTCATCATGAAGAACACGTGGCTCTGGAACACCACGGCGAGGAACAGCCACACGCGGCGACCGAAGAACCAGGTCGCGAACCACCGCACGTCGAGCACATAGGTGCGGGCGAGCGTGCGGCCGAAGATCTTGGAGATGCGGAACGGGCGGTTGGCCATCCGCCACCAGCCCCAGGCGATGAGGCTCATCAGCGCGATCCAGCCGCCGATGAACCAGCCGACCGAGAACGGCACGAAGTGCACGGGCCACGCGATCGCGGTGACCATCAAGCAGCACAGCGCGACGCCCACCCAGCAGGCGCGCACGACCCAGCGCCGCCAGGGCGAGAGCGGCGCGAGGCGCTCGGCGATCGCCCAGCGCGCGACCATGCCCACGATCACGACCGGGAACATGACCTCCCACCAGTGGGTCACCCACGTCATCAGGCGCATGACGTTGGTGCCGAGCACCGACGACATCGCCTGCGGGTAGAACCGGTAGAAGTGGTCCATGTTGAGCGCGTAGTAGAACGCGTCGCCCTTGGCCCACACCGCGCCGTTCTTCACGATGCCGGTGTACGTGTAGATCGTCGCGAGCTGCAGCATCACCAGGCGCCGCGGCCACGCGGGGATGAGCCGATAGATCGCCTCGAGCCCGCCGGGGTGCGCCTCGCTCGGGGCCGCGCCCGCGCCGTCACCGGGGCCGCCGCGCTCCGAGAGCCGGCCCTGACGGCGCAGCTTGCGGCAGCGCAGCCAGTTGTCGACGCTGTACGCCTCGCCCGATCGCGCGAGCACGATGTACGCGAGGAAGCAGCGATAGACGAGCTCGGTGCCCTCCCAGAACAGCGGGTTGCGCTGCATGAGGCTGTTCATGAGCAGGAACGTCAGCACGCCCATCGTCCGCGTGCGAAACCCGATCATGAAGAAGAACGTCACCAGCTCGAACGCCCACAGGTGGATCCAGAAGGCGGTCGGCGTGTCCCAGAAGAAGAGCAGCGAGTACTTGGGACCGGCGAGGTACTGGAACACGCCGTGGATGTCGAAGAAGCCCCAGGGCTCCGCGGCGATCATGCCGTCGCCGAAGCCCTCGAACTGCTTGGCGGCGAACACCTGGCGGGCGACGTCGGCGGGGAAGATGCCCTCGTCCGTGAACAGGAACGTGAAGTACTCCCAGAGCCCGTTGATGTTGCACATCGTGAAGAACGCGAACACGATGCGCAGCAGCGCCATCGAGCGCGGGTCCTCGCGAACGAGCCACCACTGCCGCCAGCGCGAGCCCTGCACGATGAACATCAGCGCGACGCAGATCGCCCCGAACAGCATCCACCAGCCGATCGAGGGCCCGAGGAGCAGGGCGGCCTCGTTGGGGACCTTGTCCTCGGCCAACGCCAACAGCGATCCCGACAACGCAGACGACGCAAAGGAGTTCACCCATCGAGCTTTTGCCTGCGCCCCACCCCGTCACCAGCGCAGTTCCTGCGTCATCTCACGCAAGCACCCCTGGAGAATCCGCGGCGAAAAAGCGGCACCGCTGTTGCAGTAGTAGCGGCGCATGACGACTCTCCTCGCGCTTCGCTTCGTCGACGTCGGTGGCATCTTCGTGATGGCATTGCTCTGGACCGTGCTCGGCACCCTGTTCTTCGCCATCGTGCGGCGGACCAAGGGGTACCGCGAGCACGGCGATCCCCGCGGTCTGTGAGCGACCGCGCGCGCACGGCATGCGGCATCGGCTGCGCACGCGCATGGGGTGCGCGTGCGGTGGCGCATGCGTTGACTACTCGGCGGCGGCGCCGAGGGTGAGTTCGAAGCGTGTGTGGAGACTGCGTGTCGGCGGTGTCGCCGAGGTCGGCTCGTCATCGAACGACACCGACGCGCGCAGCGAGGACAGTCGCATCATCAGCGCCGCGATCGGGGTGTCGTCCGCGACGGGGAGCGGCGGGAAGGCGGGACTGATCGCGCTGCCGTGGATCGGATCGAACACGCCATCGTCGCGCAGACCGTAGTCCACGCGGCCCTCGGGCGTGACCGGCACGCCGCCGAAGTACGCGAGCGCGAGCGCGCGGAACCTCGCCGGGTCGGTCGCGACGGATGGATCACCGCGCAGGATCGCCTCTGCGTAGTGCCGCGCGGCCGCCTGCCCGATCTGCGCCTGGCCCTGCAGCGCCCACAGCAGCGCCGTCCAGCCGCCGCCCTGGGGTCGCACGTGGCCCTCGATCACGAGCTGCGCGCCGCCGGTGTCGGCCGCGACCGGCCGTCGGGTCTCGTCGGAGAAGCGGTCGATGAGCACCTCGAGGGTCGAGCGCTGCAGGGTTAAGACGATCGCGCCTCCGACCTGGGCGTAGTACACGGCGAGCGAGTCGGCGAACCGGCGCACGTCGTCCCCGGCGGTCGGCGCGATGCCGACCCGCACCATCGGCACGTCGCGGTAGGTGGCGATGTTCTCCCAGGTGATCGTCCCCGGTGCGACCTCGTTCGACATGACCCGCAGCGCGGCGAGGGCAGCGACCAGCCCGGCGGTGCTGTTGATGTCCGCGGCCGCGAACACGGGCACCTTGCCGAGCGCCTGGGCGATCGCGGGCTCGTCCGGCGCCTCGGCCCGCGGCGTCTGCACGTCGTCCTCGAACAGCGCGATCGCGTCGGTGAGCGCGGCGCGATCGAGCGTGCCGAGCATCACCCACTCGCCGAGCCAGCCGATGCCGAGGTCGGCCTTGCCCGAGAAGGAGGTCGACATGCGGTCGAGCTCCTTGCGTAGCCGCGTGTCCTTGCCGACCGCCCACACCGCGTGCAACCCATCGTCGATCGCGGGCACGACCACGCGCTGCTTGCCGACGATGTCCTCGACGTCGCGGTAGTTGGTGCCCTCGATGAGCGGGAGCACGCGGACGTCGATGCTGGCGCTGTCGCCCTCGAGGTCGATGCGCACCGCGATCGGATCGATGAACTGTCGCCAGTAGTCCTGGTATTCGCGGGAGAACTGCGCGTACGCGTCGCGCTCGGCCGCGGTCACCTTCGTGACCTCCGGCAGGTCGATGCGCGGGCGCAGGGCGTCGGTGCGGCCCCAGATCGAGCGCGCCGCGGACCCGGGCGCGAACTCGATCGCGGCGCCGTCGTGGTGCGCGAGCTCGGCGGGCAGGAGCACGCCAGCGGCGGTCAGCTCGGCGCTCGACGTCGGCGCGCGGCCGTGCAGCCAGCCGTAGAGCAGCGCCGCGTACCCCGGCGTCGCCAGCTCCGCGGCCGCCCGCATGCGGCGGGCCTGCTGGATCTTCTGCCTGGGCCCGACGACCTCGGCGACGAACCTGTCGCCGATGAAGGCGAACGCGTCGTGCGTGCCGGGCTCTCGGGCCAGCATGTAGCGCAGGTCGGGCTCGTCGGCGAGCTTGGGCGTCCGGCCGTCGATCGCATCGAGCACGCGCTTGCACGCGGCCTCGCTGTTCGACACCACTGCGAGGTTGCCCACCTGCGCGCGGTGCTGTCGCACCTGCCCGAGGGGATCGGCGTGGATCGTGATCGTGTGGCCGCCGTGGATCACCTCCGTGCGCGCGACGCCAGGGATCTCGGTCTGCCACCGGGTCAGGTGCTTGGTCAGCTCGGCGTCGAAGACGACCTGCGATGCGACCTCGAACACGAAGGTCACGTCGCTGCCGTCGCGCAGGTAAGGATCGCTGCCCGTGATCGCGAGGCGCGACACCGCCGTGTGGCCGAGGGCCTTCGCCAGGCCGCTGCGGCCCAGGCCAAGCTCCCGCTGGTAGCGTTCGGCGAGGTCGCGGACCAGCGGCCGCTCCTCCATCGCGTGGGCCACCGGGGTGATCCACGTCGACGCCTCGTCGAGGATCCGGAGCATGTCGCGGATGTCGGAGAACCGGACGTACCAGAACTCGGCCGGCACCGCCGCGGCCAGCGGCTCCTCGGACGGCGGCGTCGTGGTCGAGAGCCCGGCGCGCATCGCCTCGAACGGGTGATCGGCGAGGGCAGGGCCCGCCACCTCGGCGATGGCCACGTCGCGCTTGCCGGTGGCCGTCGTGATGCCGAGGCCCTTCTCGTACTGCAGCGCCTCCTGCAGCGAGGTCGCCGCGGTGGTCGTGTACATCAGCTGCGAGAGATCGGTGGACGTCTCGCGGGCCCTCGCCTCGGCGAGCACGGCCGCCGGCGCTGCGGCGCCCGAGCCGACCGCGGCGTGCACCCGGCCCGCGGCGAAGTGGTGGAACGGCGAGCTCGCCCCGTCGTCGCCGGAGCGCAGCTGGGTCGACAGGGCCTCGGCGAAGCGCCGCGGCAGCTCTGCGTCCTTCGTCGGGGTGCCGGTCGCGGTGAACGGCGCCGCGAACCACCGGTTGTTCCCGCCCTCGTAGCCGCGGAACCACACCATGCCGGCGAAGGACGTCGATGGGGCCGTGCTCGGGATCGGTCGACGGAGGATCACGCGGACGCGGTCGCCGTCGTGGCGAACGGTGAGCAGCGTCTGGGCCTCGCCATCGATCGCCGCGAGCGCGGCCGTGCGGCCGTCGCCCGGCGGCACGGTGAGCTCGAGCTCGTAGTACTCCGCGTCGCCCGGCAGGTTGTGGACGATGTTGCCCGTCAGCGCGGCCATGGTCGCCGGTCCGTAGCTGCCGGTGCGCAGCGTCGCGATCGGGCCCTCGGCCGCGGGCGTCGGTGCGCTCGGGGTGGGCGCGGCCGGGCTGCCGGGGCCCGCGGGCGTCGGGGCCGGTGTGCCGCCCTCGGCCGGCTTGCTCGCGGACTCGGGCGTCGCAGGGCTGCCGCACGCCAGCAGCGCGAGCGCAGCACTCCCCAGGAACAGAGGTCGGACACGGCGCGGAGCAGGGCGAGGCGACATGCCGCCGAGCATGCCAGCTCGCCCCGCACCGCGCCTGTGAAACGTGTGTGAGACGCACGCCGGCTCGGGCCCGCGCGTTGTCGGGTAGACTCGCGGGTGTCGATGCCCGACGTCGTGTTCACCTCGTCGATCTCGGTCGAGCACCGCGACGAGGTGGAGCGCATCCTGTACTTCAACGACAACCAGGCCAAGGTCGTCGGCGCGGTCGAGGTCGTGACCGCGCGCTACGGCATGCCGCGGATCCGAGTGATCGCCGATCGCCTGTGCATCGCGATGGAGCAGCACGAGCCGCAGACGCTGTTCGCCGTCGCGGTCGAGGGCGAGCGCGCGACCCCCATCGGCGCCGCGGTGTACCTGCGCGAGGGCGACACCCTCCAGGTGCTGTTCGTCGCGGTGCGCGAGGACTATTGCAGCGACGGCGAGCAAGGCGACGTCGGCCTCCTGCGCCGCATCGTCGCCGAGCTCACCGGGATCGCCCGGCGCGTCCGCGGCGTCACGGCGCTGTCGATCTACTTCGGTCGGCCGACGCCGACCCGGATCGTCATTCGCCGACCGGCTCGATCGTGACGACGACGGGGTCGTCGTCGCGGCTCGCCGGCTCGGTCGGGGCCCACATCGTGCCATGCCAGAGATCCGCGCCGGCATCGTCGATGCCGCGGATCGACATCGCGTCGGGGACGGTCATCGACGGGCGCAGGCCCTCGGCGCACCCGGCCGTCGCGGCCGTCGGGATCGGCCCGAACAGCAGCGGCTTGGCCCCGAGCTCGGCCATGGTCTCGTAGGTGATGGTCAGGCTCTGCACGACGTCGAAGCGCTGCGTGATCCAGACGATGCTGCACTCGGCGTGGGTGCCGAACAGCGGCGAGCACAGCAGGTCCTCCCAGGCCTCGCCGCCCATCATCGAGTCGCCGAAGATCGGGCCGCCTTGCTCGCCGAACTGCTGCAGGTCGGGGTTGGCCTCGTAGAACGACACCAGGCACTCGCCGTACTCCATCGCGACGACGACGGTCGCGGTGTTGTCGAGGATCGCCGGGTCGGCCGCGCTCGCGGGCACCTCGAACTCCAGCTTGATGTAGCCGTGGGCGTACGGCCAGTCGTCCATCGGCGCGCCGGTCGATTCGCCCGAGCCCGACTCGCTGCCGTCGCTGGTGCTCGCGGGCTCGCCGGTGCCGGTGGACTCCGCGGCCGGACTCGACGCGTCACCGCAGCCGGAGACGAACGCGCAGGCGAACGCGAACGCGGCGAAGTGACACGGCAGCGTGCGAAGGCATCGTGGGCTCGACATGGATGCAGCGATGCTACGTCCGGGCAGGCGCGCCGTGGAAGTGCCCTCGGACCGGGGCGAACGGAGGCCCGCAGCCGGCGCGTGCGCGGCGGATCGCGGCATCGGTGTCATGACCTGGCCGTCGCAGCGCCGGTGGGCGGCCGTGCCGCAGCGGGCCCGCACGCCGCGCTTGGAACGAATCACCGGCTGGCGCGTGAACAGGATCATGACCACCGAGAACTCCGGTCTCCTCGCGCTCGCCGAGCTGCGCGCGATGGAGTCGAACCGGCTGGCGCAGATCGAGGCGACGCGCGTCGAGGCGGCGCGCGCACGGGCGGCAGAGCACGAGGAGTCGCAGCGCCGCGCGGCGGAGGATGCGATGCTCACCGCCGCGGCCGAGCGCGAGGCAGCGCGACGGGCTCTCGAGCAGCGCCGAGCGCTCGAGCTCGAGGAGCAGCGCCGCGTCGATCGGATCGCCGCGCAGGCTCGGATCGACCAGCAGGAGCGACTGCGTGCCGAGGCCGCGCGGCTCGAGCGGCAGATGCGAGCCGCCGAGCGGGCCTCGACGCCGCGGTGGCCCTACGCGGTGATCCCCGTGCTGGTGGCGGTGTTCGGTTTCGCGGCGGTGAAGACGTGGCATGACAGCGGCGAGGCCGAGCGGCTCGCGCAGGCGAACGCGGCGGATCGCAGCAGCTACGAGCAGCAGATGGCGGCGGTGGCGGGGCGGCTCGACGCGCTCGCGGCCAAGCAGCAGCGCCTCGAGCAGGAGCGCAGCGAGCTCGAGCGCAAGCTCGCCGCGGCCGCCAGCGACGCGGAGCGCGACGCGATCACGGCGCGCGTCGAGGCGATCGATCGCGAGCTCGACGCGGCACCGAAGCCTGGGACCACGAAGCCCACGAAGACGAAGCCGAAGGACTCGAAGGCGAAGCCGCCCGCCGTGAAGGTGCCGACCGGCGAGACGCCGCCGACGCGCAAGCCCATCGTCGTCGGGGACGGCACGGATCCCCTCGACGGGCTGTGAGGGCGTTCGTCGTCAGCTCCGGGCGCGCACCTGCAGCACGTACTGGAACGGCAGCAGGTCGTGGTCCTCGGAGGCCGCCTCGAAGCCGGCCTGCACCAGCTCGGCGGTCAGCGCGGCCGCGGAGAGCCGGTGCTCGCGCGGAGGACCCGGCGCGTCGTCCGGCGCGTCGGGCTCGAAGTCGACGATGACGATCCGACCACCTGGCCGCAGCTGCGAGCGCACGCGCTCGAAGAACGCGACGCGACCCTGGACGTGGTGGGCGACGTCGCACAGGAGCACGACGTCGGCGGGCTCGGGCAGCGCCGGATCGTCGGCGCGTCCGAGCACGGCGACGACGTTGGCGACGCCCTCGCGCTTCGCCCGTTCCTCGAGGTAGCGGACCATGTCGGGCTCGACGTCCGAGGCCAGCACCTTGCCGTCGGGGACGGCCTTGGCCAGGCGCATCGCGAAGTAGCCGGTGCCGGCGCCGACGTCCGCGACGACGTCGCCGGGCGCGAGCCGCATCGCGGCGATCACCGCGTCGGGCTTCTGCCACGCGTCGCGCGACGGGTCGTCGAACCGCTTGGCCCACTGCTCGGCGTCCTCGAAGCGGTGGTTCATCGCGTGCATCCGGTGGCTGTGCTCGTGGCCGTGCGGCGGCCCGCCCAGCGGGGGCGCCGTGTCATCGGGCGCGTGCCCATCGCGGTGACAGCCGGTCGTCATGAGGACACCCAGGAGGAAGCGGCGCATGGACTCACCCCTTCATCGCTTCGATGGGGGCGGTGCGCGCGGCACGGATCGCCGGGAGGAACCCGCCGAGCACGCCCATGACCCCGCCGAAGATGATCGACCGGAGGATGATCTCCGGCGTCGCCGTGAACTGGAACGTGATCTCCGAGAACGTCGTGAAGTTCAGCATCGAGAACTTCACCAGGCCCATGCCGAGCGAGGCCAGGGTGCCGAGCGACGCGCCGAGCAGCGCCAGCAGCACCGACTCGAGCAGGAACGAGAACATGATCGCGCTGCGCGAGAAGCCGAGCGCCCGCAGCACGCCGATCTCGCGCTTGCGGTGCGCGACCGAGCCATACATCGTGATCATGGCGCCGATCATCGCGCCGATCGAGAAGAACACGGCGATGAGCGTGCCCATCGCGATGATGAAGATCGACGTGTTCTCCGACTGCTTGCGGTAGAAATCGGGCTCGGCCAGCACCTCGAGGCCGAGCTGCTTGTCGCGCTCGACCGCCACCTCGAAGCCGTCGAACACCGCCGGCGACTCGAGCTTGACACGCACCGAGGACACCACCGCCTCGCGGCCGAACGCGGAGCGGACGTACTCGATGTCGCCCCAGACCTCGGACTCGAACGACGAGCCGTTGGCCTCGAAGATGCCGACCACCTTCACCGGCCGCGCCTTGCGGAGGTCGAGGCTCTGACCGATCTCGAAGCCCTTGAATCGGCCGACGACGCGCGCGCCGACCACGACCTCGTCCGTGCCGGGCGCCGCCATGCGGCCCTCGATGATCTTCACCTCCGGCCGGAACACCTGGACCCGGTCGAGCGGCATGCCGCGCAGGGTCGCGTTGCTCTTGCCCTTGCCGTTGGCGAGGTCCTGGAACAGCACCACGACGACCTCGCCGAGCACCAGCGGCTGACCGTCGCTGGAGGACTTCACGCCGGGTGCGACCTTGATGAGCGAGATGGCCTTGTCCTCGACGGAGCTCGGCATCTCGGAGTCGGAGCCCTTGCGCAGCACGATCGCCGTGTCGGCCGAGCCCGATTGGTCGAGCGTGCGCGCGAGGCCCTCGTTGAGCATGAGCGACGCGGCGAGGACGAAGACGACCAGGCCCACGCCCAGCGCGGCGGCCATCGTCGTCGTGCGACGCACGAGCAGATTGCGGACGTTGTAGCGGATCGGGACCATGGGACGTGTTCCTGGGCTAGCCGATGCGGCGCAACGCGGTGATGACGTCGAGCTTGCTGGCGCTGTAGGCGGGCACCAGCGCGGCCAGGCCGGCTAGCGCGACCGCCATGCCGAGCGCCAGCGCGGAGACCGACGTGGGGATCGAGAAGTAGGGGAAGTACGCGCCCATGTTCTCCTCGAGCCAGCGGCCGAGGCCCTGCTCGACGATGGGGTACGAGATGAGCAGGCCCAGGGCGCCGCCGAGCAGCCCGATGAAGAGTCCCTCCCCGAGGATGAACGTCGCGATGTGCTTGGGCCGGAACCCGAGCGCCAGCAGCACGCCGTACTCGTGGGTCCGCTCGCGCACCCCCATCGCGATGGTGTTGCCGAGGATGAGCATCATGATGCCGAGGATGACCAACGACACGATGTCGAGCGCCGAGAGGATCGCCGAGGCGCCGCCCAGGAACTCCATCGTCATCGCCTTCTCGCTCATCGTGCGGGTCTGGATGTCCTGATCGTCGAACTTGGCGTCGATGGCCGCCGAGATGTCGGCGGCGCGCGAGGCGTCGTCGACGGTGGAGGCCACCCAGCCGATCATGTCGCGCCGGCCCTCGGGCAGGGAGTCGTTGAGGTAGTCCCAGTGCGTCAGGAACTGCGCCCGGTCGACCGACTTCTTGGTCGCCTCGTAGACGCCCTCGATCTTGTACTTCCAGTCGCCGGGGTAGATCGTGCCGGTGAGCGTGACGTCGTCGCCGACCTTCCACCCGAACTGGTTCGCGAGGGCCTCGCCGATGATCGCGCCCTGCCGGTTCTCCTTCCAGTTCGCGAGCTGATCCGGCGGCACCGACATCTCGGGGTAGACGTCGAAGTAGGTGCCGCTGTCGACCGCCATGGTGGCGAAGAACTCGGTCTCGCGCGTGGGGTGCTTGTGGCCGACCCAGTTCATGAAGGTCGACGCCTTCACGCCCGGGATGCGGCCGCGGGCGCCGTTGAACTCGTCGAAGTAGCGCTTGGGCAGCGGCATCACGAAGGTGACGCGGTGGATCGTCGACAGCCGGTCCTGCGCGGCGTTGTCGACCCCCGCCTCCCACGCCGACAGCGTGGTTCGGATCAGCACGAACGAGAGGATCGCGATCGCCGTGCCGACCACCGTGAGGATCGTCCGCAGCCAGTTGTGGCCGATGTTCTTGATCGAGAGCCCAGACAGCGTCATAGCAGCTTGCCCTTGTCCAGCTTGCGCAGCACCGTGGCGCGCTCGGCTGCGGCGGGATCGTGGGTGACCATGAGGATGGTCTTGTCGAACTCCTTGTTGAGCCGCTCGAGCAGGTGCAGGACCTCGTCGGCGCTCTTGCGGTCGAGCTCGCCGGTGGGCTCGTCGGCGACGATGATCTTGGGGTCGTGCACGATGGCCCGGGCGATGCCGACGCGCTGCTCCTGACCGCCCGAGAGCTGCTGCGGGCGGTGGTGCATGCGGTCCTCGAGGCCGACGACGCGCAGGGCGATCTGCGCCCGCTTCTTGCGCTCGGAGGAGCCGAGCGAGGTGAGCAGCAGCGGCAGCTCGACGTTCTCGAGGGCCGTGAGCACCGGGATCAGGTTGAAGTGCTGGAACACGAAGCCGATCGTCTGCGACCGCCAACGGGCGAGCGCGGCGTCGCCCATCGCGCTGACCTCGGTGCCGGCGACCGTGAGCGTGCCCGACGTCGGGCGATCGAGGCCCGCGATGAGGTTGAGCAGCGTGGTCTTGCCCGAGCCCGACGGGCCCATCAGCGCCTCGAACGAGCCCTCGGCGATCTCGAGGTCGAGCTCGTCGAGCACGTCGAGCCGCTCCTTCGCGCGCCAGAACGAGCGGACGATCTTGCGGCACACGATGATCGGTGAGCGCTTCGCGGTGGTCGTGTCGGACGCCTTGGCCGAGGCCTTGGAGGTTTCCGCGGAGGTTGCTTCTTCGCTCATGTCGCTTCGCCCTTCTGTTTGACCTTCTGGCCGTCCTGGAGTTCGCTGCCCGGGTCGCGCACCACCTGCGCCCCCGCGGGCGGGCCGCTGACGAGCTCGAAGCCGTTGCCGAACTCGTCGCCGAGCTCGACGGTGTTCATCCGCAGCGCGCCGTCCTCGACCACGAACACGACCTTGTTGCCGTCGCGCTCGGTGATCGCGTTGGCCGGCACGATGACGCGGGCCGGCTCCTTGCGCGCCTCGTCGTCGAGCTCGGCCTCGAGGAAGCTGACGCGCGCCGCCATGTCGGGCAGCGCGCCCTTGCTCGGGTCGATGAACGCGACCTTGACCGTGACGGTCGCCTTGGCGCGGTTGACCCTGGGGCTGACGCCCGCGACGCGGCCGCGGTGGCGCTCGGTGGGGAACGCGTCGAGCACGATCTCGGCGGGGTCGCCCACCTTCAGCAGGTGCAGCCGGCCCTCGGGCACGTCGGTCTCGACCATGAGCGAGGTGAAGTCGGCGAGCTCGACGAGCGACGACGCCATCACGCCGACGAGCTCGCCCTCCTGCGCGGGCTTGGCCACCACGGTGCCCGTCATCGGCGCGGTGACGGTGAGGTAGCCGATCTGCACCTCGAAGTTCTCGACCTCGGCCTCGGCGGCCCGGACCCCGGCCTCGGCCGCGGCGACCTGCTTCTGCGCCGGCGACACCCGGAACTCGAGGTCCTCGGCCGCGGCCGCCGTGCCGATGCCCTGCGACGCCAGCTTGCGCTCGCGCTTGGCCTTCTGCAGCGCGTCCGCGAGCTCGGCCTTGGCCGTCTGCACCTGCGCGCGCGCCGTGAGCACCCGGGCCTTGGCCGAGTTGAGCTGCGCGCGGAGATCGGCGCCCTCGAGCTCGGCGAGGACCTGCCCGGCCTCGACCTCCTGGCCCTCGATCACCTTCATCGACTTGATGCGGCCGACCGTCTTCGCGCCGACCTTGGTGACGCGCTGGGGGACCACGTAGCCGGACGACGTGACCTTGGCCTGGGACTCGGCCGGCGAGACCACCACGATCTGCGTGAGTTCGACCTCGGCCTTGAACACGCGCGACTCGAGCGCGGGCTTGCCGAACGTCCACGCGGCCCAGCCGGCCGCGCCGAGCAGGCCGAGCCAGAGCAGGCGTTTGGGCCACGGCGAGGCGGGACCCCCTGGACCGCGCTGGATCTTCAGCGCGGCGAGATCGGCGGAGAGCTGGTCGGCCATGTGCGGCACTGGGGCTTCGTCGGGACGAAGGCGCGGGAGGTTACCCCAGGGGGAGGGGGGAGAAAAGCGCGCGCCGGCAGCCGTTGCGCACATGTGGTCGTTCGATCGACGGTGCACGCGCGCCCGCCCGAAATGCGCGGGCAACCACTGCACATGCGGCGCGAAGGGCGTTCCCCGCGGCGCCATGCACACGGCACAATCCCCCCATGACACGCGTACGCCCCTCGCTCCTGCCGCTGCTCGTGCCCCTGTTCGGTTGCCCCTCGGACTCGAACTCCACCGGCGGGTCCGAGACGACCAGCGGTGACTCGACGGCGGCGCCGTCGACCGAGACGATCGACCCGACCGAGCTGACGGGCCCGACGGAGCCGACGACGACGTCGGCGGAATCGTCGTCGGGTGCGGACTCGACGACCGCCGTCGTCGACACCACGGAGTCCGGCACGAGCGCCGCGGACGAGTCGTCGACTGGCGCGGACTCGACCGGCACCACCGGCGAGGCCGGCATCGCGGACATCGACATGAGCGTCGTGCTCGAGGACACGGTCGCCAGCGTGCGGACCGAGATGCGCAACTTCGCCGAGGACAGCTGTGCCTACGTCGACGGCTGCCTCGCCGGGTTCGGCATGCGCCGCCTGCTGCGATTCTCGACGATCACGCCCAACCTCGGCGACGCCGACTTCCACGTCGGCAACCACAACGACAACCCCGAGCTGTTCGAGCAGAGCGCGTGCTCCGGGTCGTGGCTGTTCGCCAACTACGCCCGCTATCGCCTGCTCGACGCCGACGGCGTCGAGGTCGGCACCGGGCACAAGTCGGCGTTCGCGTTGATCGACCTCGCGCCGTTCACCGACGACGCCGGGCCCGCGCAGTACGGCTTCGGCCAGGACATGGGCATCAGCGTCGGCTGGGCGGACATCTACGACGCCGGCCTGGAATGCCAGTGGGTCGACATCACCGACGTGCCGGCGGGCGACTACACGCTCGAGCTGGCCATCAACCCCGACGAGGTCGTCCCCGAGGCCACGTTCGACAACAACGTGCTGCTCGTGCCGGTCACGATCGACGCCGGGGATCCGCTGCCGCCGGAGGTCCCCGAGGAGTGGGTCTGCAACCCGGCGTTCTACGGCCTCGACGACGGCTGCGATTGCGGCTGCGGTGCCGCGGACCCCGACTGCGCCGACGCGACGATCGACAGCTGCCAGTTCTGCGACGGATGCAGCGAGGGCAACTGCGATCTCATCGATCCCGAGAACAACGCGGTGTGCCTGCCCGCATGAGCGCGCGGGGCCACACCGGGTCGCGGCGCGGCCCCGCGGGCGCGGCCCTCGGGGCGGCGCTCGTGCTCGCGTGCTCCGAGCCGGACGGCGCGCCCGAGGCCGAGGCGGGCCCCGTCGCGGCGGACTCGACGTCGGTGACCTCGACGGACGCGTCGCCCGACTCCACCGGCGATGCGGACGACGGCTCGACCGGCGTCGCGCCCGACACCTCGTCGACCGGGGTCCCCGACGACCCGCCGCCGCCCGAGCCGTGGGTGTGGGACCTGCCGCCGGGCTTCCCCGAGCCCTACGTGCCCGCGGACAACCCGATGTCCGCGGCCAAGGTCGAGCTCGGCCGCCACCTGTTCTACGACACGCGGCTTTCGGCCGACGGCACGTATGCCTGCGCGACGTGCCACCGCCAGGAGCTGGCGTTCACCGATGGGCTGCCGCGGGCGGAGGGCGTGACCGGTGAGCTCCACCCGCGCGGCTCGATGAGCCTCGTGAACATCGCGTACGCCTCGAGCCTGGCCTGGGCGAACCCGACGTCGATCGATCTCGAGGAGCAGGCCAAGGGCCCGATGTTCGGCACCGATCCGGTCGAGCTCGGGCTGGTCGACGAGGCCGACCTGCTCGCGCGCATCGCCGACGATCCGACGTACGACGAGCTGTTCGCGGCGGCGTTCCCCGACGACGCCGATCCGAGGTCGCTGGACAGCGTCACCAAGGCGATCGCCTCGTTCGAGCGCACGATCATCGCTGGCCGAGCGCCCTTCGATCGGTGGTTCTTCGAGGGCGACGAATCGGCGATCAGCGCCGCGGCCAAGCGCGGCTGGGACCTGTTCAACTTCCCCGGCGAGTGCACCTACTGCCACTTCAACTTCGCGTGGAGCGACTCGACGTACTTCGCCGACCTCCCCGAGCGGCCGCTCGCGTTCCACAACACCGGGCTCTACAACCTCGACGGCGCGGGCGCCTACCCCCCGGGCAACGAGGGCCTCATGCGCTACTCGGGCGACCCCGCCGACATGGGCCGCTTCAAGTCGCCGAGCCTGCGCAACATCACCGAGACCGCGCCCTACATGCACGACGGCAGCATCGACACGCTCGAGGGCGTGCTCGAGCACTACGCGCGCGGCGGTCGGGCGTCGACGCCGTTGGCCGACATCCGGATGCGTCGCTTCGAGCTCGACGCGGTGATGGTCGCGGACTTCATGGCGTTCTTCGCGAGCCTCAGCGACGATGGCGTGCTCACGGATCCGACGCTGTCGGACCCGTGGACGCAGCCCTGAGCGCGGTGTCAGTTCGGCGGGACGCCGCCGCCACCGGCGGTGTTGAGCGCAAGGCCGGTCATGTCGCTGTACGTGTACGCGCTCGTCAGACCCGAGTAGGTGTCGACCTGGCCGGTCATCGGGTCGGCGCGGTGGGCGTTGTTGGTCGTGAAGCCGACGCCCCAGACGTTGCCCTGGAAGTCGACGCTGATGCCGTGCACGTACTCGGGGAGCTGGATCGTGTTGACGATCTCGAGCGACTCGATGTCGTAGCCGTTGAGCAGGCCGTTGCCGGTGCTGTGCCACAGCGTCGAGACGCCGTCGGTCATGCAGCCGCCGATGCCCGAGCTGCCGGCGACCGTCCAGGTCGCGTCGTCGATGTTGAAGCGCGAGGCCCCGCCGCCGCCGCAGGTCCACGGGCGGCCCTCGGGATCGACGGTGATGCCGTAGCCGGAGTTCGGCCCGAGCGGCCACGACAGCAGCTCGAGGGACTCGAAGTCGACGCGGAAGATGCTCCCGCTGCCGGTGTTGAGGCCCCAGAAGTTGCCGTCGGCGTCGGCGGCACCGCCGTACACGAACGCGCTGCCCGGCACGAGGATCGTCTCCTCGACCTCGCCGGTGTCGCCGTTGAGCAGCAACACCTCGCTGTCGCAGACGGTCCACAGCTTCTCGTTCTCCCACGCGCACGTGAGCTCGCTGAACTCGCCGCGCGTCCACGCCAGGGGGCGGTTGGAGCTGCAGGCCAGCGGCAGGTACCACGCCAGGCACTCCTCTTCGCCCCACGCCAGCACGTCGTTCGACCCGGTCGAGGTCTGGATGCCGGGCTGGCCGTTGCTCTCCTCGCAGCTCGACTCGCGCGCGTAGAACTTGGCGACGCCGCCGTTGCGATTGGCGACCGCCACGTCGCCGTCGAGGTTGACCGACGTCCGCGACGGATCGCCGCCGGCGGGCTTGGCCTGGTAGCGACCCTCCTCGAGCATCGTCACCGTGTCGATCTTCGAGATCGTCGGGTTCGGCTGCTGGTACGTGTTGGCGATCCAGATGTACGAGAGTTCGGCGGCGCCGATGCCACCGCCGCCGCCCTTGCCGTTGGCAGAGCACGCGACCTCGGGGACGTCGGGGAGCCCGCCGAGATCGAAGCCGACCGGGGGCGGCGCGTCGTCGTTGCTCGAGGTCATGCCGCCCGACGACGAGCCGTCGGCGCTCGCCGTCGCGTCGTCCGCGGTGGTGGCCGAGGTCATGCCGCCGGTCATGCCGGTCGTGCCGGTGCTGCCGTCGGCGCTCGAACCACCGCTGCTCGCCTCTGCCGAACCGTCGGCGGGCGTCGATGCGCCTCCGCAGGCAGATACGGTCGCGATGACACCCAAGAACACAGAGACACGGCGCATGGACATGATGGATTCCCCCCGGAATGTTCGCGTCCGATGACCGTGGATCCACGCGTACACACGCGGGTCGATCCCACCGGAGCACGTCGAGGATCCACCCTCGTCACGGGGAGCACAATCCCCCGCGAGGTCACGCCGCCGGCGGTGGGGCCGGCGGCGGCGGCGCGCCGGGCCTCAGCCCGCCTGCGGGGCCGCGGCGTCGACCTGGGTCAGCGCCGTCACGTAGAGGTCCGTCTTCCACTGGTCCTTGGCCACCGCGACCATGGCGTTCTCGAAGCCGGCCCGGTCCATGCCGGCCTTCTCGAGGATCGCGTCGGCCTCCTCGGGCTTCGCCGCGATCTCGCGGGCGAGCGCCGCGAGCTGGCCGATCTTCTCGACCTCGTCGTCGGCCGCCTTGGGCTCGGCGTCCGTCGGCTCGTCGACCTCGGCGTCGGCCTTCGCGTCGGCCTTGGCGTCCGCCTTGCGGTCGGGGACGGCGCGCTTGGCCTTCTCGCCCTTGCCGTCCTTCTTCGCGGTCTCGGACTTGGCCTTCGCGTCGCCCTGCTTCGCGGAGTCGTCACAGGCGCCCAGGCCGAGGCCCAGGGCGAGGGATAGCGTGAGGATCGTGTTGCGCATGGTGTTCACCCGCCCTTGCCTTCGCCGTGCTTGCCTTCGTGCTTCTTCTTGCCGTGGCCGGCCTTGGCGTCTTCGATCTTCTCCTTGATCTCCTCGCGCTTCTCTTCGCGCTTCTCCTTGCGATCCTCGGCCTTGTCGAGCTTGTCCTCTGCGCCGTCGACCTTGTCCTCGACCTTGTCCTCGCGGTCCTCGAGCTTGTCCTCGCGCTTCTCGGACTTCTTCAGCAGCTTCTCGAGCACGTCCTTGCGCGACGGGTCGGCGGCGATCGCCTCTTCGATCCGCTTCTGACGCTTGTCGTTCTTGGCCAGCTTCTTCTCGAGGACGGCGAGCTCGGCCTCGCCGTGGCGCACGGCCTTCTTGCCCTTCGCGACCAGCTCCTTGCGGCGCTCGTGGAGCTTCTTGCGGTGCTCGATCCACTTGTCCTTCAGCTTGGCGAGCTTGGCGTCGACCTCGGCCTTCTGCTCGTCGGTCATCTCCTCGTACTCGGCCTTCTTCTTCTTGATGAGGTCGGCGAGCTCCTTGCCGTGCTTGCCGTCGGCGACCTGCTTGCGGACCCAGACGCCGAAGCCCTTCTTCGGGCCGCGCTTGCGGGTGGCGTCGGCCTCGGCGGTGAGGACTTCGCTCGCGTCGGCGGGCGAGCCACCGGCGGCGTCGACGGCGTCGATCGCCGCCGCGACCTCGGTGGCGTCGACGCCCGCGTCGCGGGCATCGTCGGCGGCGAGCGGCAGGGCGATCACGGCGAGGATGTCGTCGTCGAGCGCGGCCTTGTCCGTGACCTCGGGGGCCGCCGGTTCGGCCACCGGGGCGGCGGTCTTCGCCGCCGGCGCTGCCGTGGTCTTCGCCGTCGGCTCGTCGCCGGCGTAGGCCGAGCGGGCGAGGATCACACCGGGCAGGGCCACGGCGAGACCCAGGGACAACAGGATGGTTCTGGTCATCGGTGCCTTCTCCCGACGGGGTCGGGGGCGCCGAGTGCACCGCGTTCGCGACGGGCGCGCAAGACCCCGCTCAGGGATCGACGCAGAACCGGAACACGACCTCGTCCGTCGACTCGTCGGGCATCGTGAAGTGCAGTCGCACCTCCCAGAGCCCCGGCATGAACAGGTTCACCGGGTCGAGCTCGAGCTGGCCGGGCTCCTCCATCGCGGTGACCTTGGTCGCGATCGACGCGCCGTGCATGTGGTCGGGCATGTACGGTTCGACCTCGAGGCCCACGTCGTCGACCGGGGTGCCCGTGGCGTCGAGGATCTCGAGGATCCATGTGTTGTCGAAGCGGGCCGGTGGGGACGGCACCGCGTCGATGAAGCGGACCGTCAGCTGGTCGCCCGAGCGCTCGAGGCCCAGCATGTACTCGTCGTCGCGGGTCTCGTCGCGGCAGTTCTGTCCGCCCGTCACGCCGGTGGTCGCCGCGTCGTCGCCGGAGCCCGCCGCGTCGTCGCCGTCCCCGGGATCGCACGCGGGGACGCACAGCACGGCGACGGCGACGGCGACGGCGACGGCGACGGCGACGGCGGAAGGGTGCGGGAGCACGGGCATCGTGGGCGAGTATGCCACGGCGGTTCGGGTGGTCACGCTCGCCCGCAACCCCGTCGCCTGCGCAATTTTGCCGCGTTCGGGGCCGCGCACGCCGTCGTTCGGGCGAACTGCCCAGGGCGGGCGGCGCGCTGCGGGGCCTGGCTCACGCGTCGAGCTTCGGACCGGGGACGCGCGTGTCACCGCGGCGCAGGGTCACCTGCAGCTCGTCGAGGTGCTCGAGCAGCGGCACCGCGAACTTGCGCGACAGGCCCGTGAGCTGCTTCAGCGCCTGCACGTCGATCGTGCCCGACTGGCGCAGGTGCCCACGGATCTTGCCGACGAGGTCGTCGTGGGTGTCGCGGTCGAGCGAGAGCTCGCCGCTGATCCGCACGAGCTTGCCCATGCGCTGCAGCGACGTGACCATCTCGAGCACCTCTCGCGCGCTGAGGGACGTGCCATCCGCGACCTCGCGCAGCGTCGGCGGCGTGATCCCGCGCTGGGCGTAGAGCGCGAGGATCGTCTTCATGTGCCCCGGGAGCTCGCCGCCGCGCTGCAGGCCCTTGCCCGGCCGGGCGACGCCGCCCTGATCGTCGATGACCCGCAGCGCGCCGCGGGCGATGGCGCGATCGACCGCCGTCGCCGCGACCTCGCGGCCGATCTTCGCCCCCATCGCGCTCTCGAGGGCCGCGCGGCCGATGCCCGCTTGCAGCGGGTTGGCGGCGTGGAAGCGATCGACGATCGCGATCACCTGATCGACCAGGGGCCGCAGCCAGCGATCGTGCACGAGGGTGTGCCCCGACAGCTGGACGGCGTCGCCGCCCTTGCCGGTGCGTCGGGCGAGCTCGGCGGTGACGTCACGCATGCCGCTGCGACGCACGAGCTGGTCGCGGTCGATGCCGACCACGCCCGCGTCCTCGATGAGCGCGCCGACGCGGGCCGAGCCGTCGGCGCCGGCGAGCGCGCGGCCGAGCGCGATCCAGCGCGGACGCTGGGCCCGGCCGCTCGACGGCTGTGGATCGATCACCACGCCGCCGCCGACCGTGCGGCCGGACCAGTCGCCGCCGGGCTCCGCGAACGCGCGGACGACCACGCGCTGGCCCGACCACATCGGCAATGGCGTCGACAGGCGCAGGCGGACCAGGGCCTCGCGCCCCGGAGATACCGAGACCTCGCGATCGTCGCTGGGCTCGGCGGTGGGATCGGGGAAGACCCACAGCGGATCGAGCACGGCCGAGCAGTGGGCCGTGCCGGCGCACAGCTCGAGCGTGGTGCCGCTGCGCCAGGTCGCGCCGTGGCCGGGCAGGTGGAACAGTCGCGCGTGCACGAACGACTGCTGCGCCACCGCGGGGCCGCGCGTCACGACGTCGCCGCGCTCGACGTCGTCGCGCTCGAGCCCGGCGAGGTTGAGCGCGAGTCGATTGCCCGCGAGCACGCGATCGCGGCCCTCGGCGCGGACCTGCGCCGCGCGGGCGCGCAACGGCCGAGGGGCGCGGTCACCCTGGGGCACGAGCACGAAATCCTCGTCGTTGCGCAGGTCCACCGAACCCGACAGGAGCGTGCCGGTGACGACGGTGCCGTGGCCCTTGATCGAGAAGACCCGATCGAGCGGGAGGATCACCGGACCCGCGGCGTCGCGGCGGGGCAGCGGGCGGATCGCCGCGACGACGGCGTCGCGCAGCGCGTCCAGGCCCTCGCCGGTCACGGCGCTGCACGGGACGATGGGCGCGCTGGCGAACGGCGTGCCCACGAGGGCGCTGCGGACATCGTCGGCCGCGAGCTCGATCGCGTCCGGATCTCCGCCGAGGCGATCGACCTTGGTGAGCGCGACGACGCCGGCCCCGACGCCGAGGAGTCGACAGACGTTGATGTGCTCGCGCGTCTGCGGCATCACCCCGTCCTCGCCCGAGACCACGAGGATGACCGCGTCGATGCCACCGGCGCCCGCGACCATCGTGCGCACGAAGCCCTCGTGACCGGGGACGTCGACGATGCTCGCCTCGAGCTCGTCGTCGATGCGCCACGGTGCAAAGCCGAGCTCGATGGTGATCCCGCGGCGCTTCTCCTCGGGGAGGCGATCGGTGTCGATCCCGGTCAGCGCCCGGACCAACGTGGTCTTGCCGTGGTCGATGTGGCCGGCGGTCCCGAGGACGACCGCGTGGGGCGGCTTGCTCACAGCCGGCAGTGTACGGCCGCGCCGGCCCGATTCGCCCGGCCCTTCGACGGGTGGTACCATCACGACGCCCGTGAGCGCCTCCCAGTCGCCCGACGAGCCGCACCGGATCGGCCGCTTCGAAGTCCGTCGTCCGCTCGGTGTGGGCGGCATGGGGCTCGTCTATGCTGCGTGGGATCCGGTGCTCGAGCGCGAGGTCGCGGTCAAGCTGCTGCGCCGCGATCGCGTGAAGCCCGAGCACCTCGCGCTCGCCAGCGAGCAGCTGCGACGCGAGGCCCAGACGGCCGCCCGGCTCGCGCACCCCAACGTGGTGGCCATCTTCGACGTGGGGGAGCACGACGGTACCGCCTATGTGGCGATGGAGCTCGTCGACGGCATGTCCCTGGCGCGGTGGATGTCCGCGACCGCGCGGCCCTACCGCGAGGTGCTCAACATGTTCTTCCACGCGGGCCGCGGGCTCGCGGCCGCGCATGGCGTCGGCCTCATCCACCGCGACTTCAAGCCGGCGAACGTGCTCGTCGGCGCCGATCACCGGCCGCGGGTCGTGGACTTCGGGCTGGCGCACTTCGGCTCGGTGCCGGCGGTGCCGCTGCGCGGCGGGCCCGACGACCTGCTGTCGACGTCGGTGGGCCACGCGGAGCCCAGCGGTGAGTCGCTGACGACGCTGGGCGAGGGCCCGGCCTGGGACGCCGCGGCGTCCGGCGTCTTCGATCCCGGCCTCTCGGGCGCGTGGGATCTGGCGCGCTCGCGTCGCGACCTCACCACGACCAGCACCTCGAACCCCGCCGACTCGCTCGCGCGCGGGGAGATCCGCGAGCGCCTCGACGTCACGACGACCTCGTCGTCGCTGTCATCGGTGTCGTCGTCGCTGTCGTCGTCGGTGTCGATGGTCGAAGGGTCCGCGGGCGAAGGGCGCTCCGTCACCAACGCGCCGGGCGTCACGACCACGGGCCTGTTCGTCGGCACGCCGGCGTACATGGCCCCGGAGCTGTTCACGGGCGCGGGCGCCGATGCGCGCACCGATCAGTTCGCCTTCAGCGTCGCGCTGTACGAGGGGCTGTACGGCGAGCGGCCGTTCGCCGGGACGACGGCGCGCGAGGTCGCCGACAACGTGCTCGCGGGGAACATCCGCCCCGCTCCGCCGCGCGCGCGCGTCCCCGGCTGGTTGCGGGCGATCGTGATCCGCGGGCTGGCCGTGCGGCCGGACGATCGCCATGCGTCGCTGAACTCGCAGCTGGCCGCCATCGCGTTCACGTCGCGCATCATGTGGGAATAGGGCGGCTGGGGTCGCGCGTCCGGGCCGCGGCCTCAAGCCCGCTCGATTCCGGACGAAGGGCACGACCCGAGGGTCTGCTCGACGTTGTCTCCCGCCCGTCCCATCCCGCCCGCAGGGTCTTCGGCGACCGCCGATTGGCTCGTCGAACTGCTCGCGGAGTTCACCGCGTTCCCGGGCGCGCTGCTCGCTGCGGTGTGTGAGCGTCACGGCCACGACGTCACGAAGCTCGACGTCACCGACGTGCCCGCGCTGATCCATCCGATCGCCCTGCAGGTCGCGCTCTTCAACCACGTCGACGCGGGGTTCGTCGTGAAGCGGCGCCTGCTGCTCGCGCTCTCGCAGCGCTGAGCCGCGCCCGGGGCCGGAATGCGCGCCCGAGCGCGCGCGGAGGTTGCACTATCCTCCGCCCTTGCACCGCGCTGGGATCGTGTGCGAAGCCATGGCCCACATGCGAGCTGCGCACCTCGGTTGGTTGGCGGGCCTCGCGGCGTTGTGGTTCGCCCCCGACGCCGTCGCGAAGCCCAAGGCGTCCTGCGAGTACACCGTCGTCTCCGGCGACACGACCAGCGGCATCGCGGCCAAGCACGGGCTCGCGCTGCGCCGCCTCGTCGAGCTCAACCGCGCGCTGCATGCCGACAAGGACAAGCTCAAGCTCGGCCAGGTGCTCACCGTCTGCGACGATGTCGACGACGCCGACATCGACGCGGACGCCGACGCTGCGGCCGCGTCGAAGAAATCCCGCGACGCGTCCGACGACGACGACGGCAAGACGAAGGCCGACGTCACCGGCCCGATCGTCAAGTGCGGCGCGGGCGGGCGGATCGTCAAGCACATCGTCAGCAGCGGCGACACGCTGGCCCAGATCGCCCTCGAGTACGATGTCAGCGAGCGGGACATCCGCAACCGCAACGCGGCGCTGGCGGCCGACCCGAACAAGCTGAAGCTCGGGCAGCGGTTGTCGATCTGCGTCGTGCCCGAGAAGATCGACGTCGGCAAGTCCAAGCCCGGCAAGGCACCCAAGGTCGTCAAGGCCAAGGAGTGCGGGATGGAGACGCCGTTGTTCCTGCACGAGGTGGTGCCCGGCGAGCACCTCGGGCAGATCGCCGGCCGCTACGGCGTGCGCAAGACCGACCTGCTGCGGCTCAACCCGAGCATCCGCAGCAACCCCGACATGCTGAGCGTCGGCAAGAAGGTCCGGGTGTGCCCCGAGATCGCGCCGCGCGAGCGCACCCGATCGGCGCACACCGTCGTCAAGGGCGAGACGCTGGGCAGCATCGCGTTGCGGTACGGCCTCAGCCCCAAGGAGCTCGAGCGCTTCCAGCGGGGCAAGCTCGAGGATGCCAACGCGCTGCGCGAGGGGCAGAGCCTCGTGGTGTGGGTCGATGGTCGCATCGTCGACGGCTTCGGCCCGCGCGACGTCGACACCGGCGTGCTGAAGGGCGGCATGCAGCTGGCGCCGGGCAAGAACTACGTCGTCAAATGGGAGGCGGGCGCCTGGGGCACCAGCAAGACCATCACCGCGATCCAGCAGGCGGCCGCCGAGTACCGCCGCCGCAGCCCGAGCGGGCCCAAGGTCCACGTCGGCGACATCAGCAAGCGCGGCGGCGGCAAGTTCCCGCCGCACCTGTCGCACCAGCACGGCCGCGACGTCGACGTCGGCTACGTGCTGACCGGCAAGGACGCCCACGAGACCAAGTTCCGCCACGCGAACGCGAAGAACCTCGACGTCCCCCGCACCTGGGCCCTGGTGAAGGCCTTCATCGACACCGACGAGGTCACGTACATCTTCATGGATCACCGCATCCAGAAGCTCCTGTACGAGTATGCCCAGGGCAAGGGTGTCGACGACGACACCCTCGACGAGCTCTTCCAGTACCCGCGCGGGCGCGGGCGATCCCACGGGATCATCCGGCACTGGAAGGGCCACGCGAACCACTTCCACGTCCGCTTCCGGCCGTGATCGTCCGCGCGGCGCGGGCGATCACCACCAGATGACGGCCGGCTTCTTCACCTTCGGCGTGCACGTCACCGTGATCACGCCGCCGCCCGCCGACGTGCACGTCTTGCACGTGTAGTTCGGGTCGCTGTTGTCGGTCGAGCAGGTGCCCGGCGCTGGGTTGGCCGGTGGGACCTGGGTCTCTGCCCCCTCGCTCGGCTTGGTCGGCGTGGTCGTCGGTGCGGTCGCGTCGGGCGAGCTCCCGAGCGCGATGCTCGGAGCGGCCGCGAGCGGAACGAGGAGAGCAGTGAGGAGCGAGAGGGTGCGGAGCTTCATCGATGGGGTAGACCGGGATCGGACGTTTTCGATCACTCGCGCGTCGGGTCGTGCGCGGTCGCACGATCTTTCTCGCCGACCCACGAAGAAACCACGCGACCTGCCGACTCGGCCGGCGTGTGGGGGTCGATGAAGCTCTCCACCCTGTTCCTGCATGCATGCTTGACCACCGCCGCCCTCGCCGTCGCCTGCGAGAAGGACGATGACGACGGAGGCGGCGACGACGGAGGCGATGACGACGGAGGCGATGACGACGGCGGCGACGACGACGGAGGCGACGGCGGGGACGGAGGCGGAGGCGACGACGGCGGAGGCGATGGCGGCGGAGGCGATGGCGGAGGCGGAGGCGACGACGGTGGTGGAGGTGGTGGCGGCCAGATGTGCCAGTCGAGCGGGGATTGCCCGATCGTGCACTGCAACTGCCCCGACGGGGTCGTCAACTACAGCGCCTGCAACTACGGCCAGTGCGGGACCGAGTCCGACTGCCCCGGAGTGTGTGGCGACGGAGGCGACGGAGGCGACGGAGGCGATGGTGACGGAGGCGACGGCGGCGACGGAGGCGATGGCGGTGACGGAGGCGATGGTGGCGACACGGACTGGTGATCGGCGGTCGCGGGAGCTCGCGGCCTACTCGACCACGGCGATCCGCGTGCGGCCGATCAACCGCGACAGCGCGCCTGCGCCCGACGACATCCCTGGCTCGTCGTATCCGAGCAGCATGTAGTGCGCCGAGACCTCCGTGTTGCCGAGCGCTGGATCCATCGCGACCCAGTCGCCGAGCCAGACTTCGACCCAGGCGTGGTAGCCAGCGTCGCTGGTGAAGAGGCCGGGGACCAGCACCAAGCCGCCGGCGTTGCGGGCGGGTAGGCCGACGGCGCGCAGCAACGCGACGGTCAACGCGGCGTGCTCGGTGCAGTCGCCGAAGCCGGCGGCCATCGTCTCGACGGCCGTCGCGGCGCCACGGGTGCCGTCGCGCTTGCCGAGGTGCTCGTGGACCCACGCCGTGATCGCGATCGCGGCGGCGCGAGCGTCGGTCTGCGCGCCGACGATGGCCCGGGCGCGGGCCACGAGATCGGGATCGTCGGACTGGCTGGTGGTCGTCGGGGCGAGGAACGGCCGGACCTCGACGGGGACGTCGGCGAGCGGCAGGGGGCGCGCGGCCAGGCCGTCGCCGCGCACCGCGTGCAGCGTGAGCTCGTAGCGGCCACCGTCGCGGGCGACGCCCTGGTAGGCGGTGTCGCGGAACACGGCGGCGTCGGTCCCGTCGTCGCCGTCGACGCTCACCGCCACCTTCAAGTGGTCGGTGCGGGTCGGCACGCGGCCGCTCACGTCGAGGTACGAGCTGAGCTTCGGCGGCTCACCGGCGGGGGCGGGCGCGGCCGCGCCGACCTGCGCGACGAAGACGCCGACCTCGATCCGCAGCGGCAGACCGTCGGCGTCGAGGACCGCGACGGTGCGCTCGTCTTCGCCGTCGCGGCTCTCGACCTTCCATGCGTCGACGGGCGTGCCCGCGAGCTCGAAGCGGACGCGCTCGAGCAGCGTCAGCGTGTTGCGCTCGAACGCCTGCGACTCGTCATCGAAGCTGCTGAACGCGCTGCCATGGGGCAGGGTGGCGCCGGCGTCGACCTCGGCGCGCAGGCGCTCGAACACCAGCAGGTCGCTGGTGAAGTCCGCGGGGATCGGCAGGCGGTGCTCGCTGTGATGGGACGGGCCGCGCACGTCGACCACCAGCACCTCGCCGTCGACGCGCGTGGTCAGTGACTCGACCACGCCGTCCTCCGTGGTCGTCTCCTCGGACGAGCGGAAGACGTGACCCGGGCCGTAGTCGCTGACGTCGACGATCTCGGTGGTCTTCGACGACTCGCCGGGATCGTCGAGGGCGAGCGTCAGCGTGGTGGTCGTCGTCCACCGCTCGCCGCCCCCGGCCAGGGGCTCGCGCACGATCGCGACGGTACCGAGCGGGCGGCCGAGCACCGTGGCGAACAGCTCGCGACGCAGCGGCGCGGCGTCGGTGGGGCGCAGGGCCGTGCCGTCGACGCCGGGCGCGGTGACGGCGGGGGCCGGCGTGTCGACGCGGTTGCACGCCAGCAGGAGCAACAGGGACCAGGCCGCTGGGGTGCGCATGGAAAGGCGAGTGTAGCCGGCGAAATTCGGCGACGCCCGCGAGGGCCTGCCCGCGGGCTCGGCACGACCCGCGCGCGGTGATGTGGCCGGATCAGTTCCCAGTCTCGACGTCCAGGTAGGCGATCGCCCGGACCAGCTCCAGGAGGCGCTGGTGCATCGGGAGGTCGACGTCGAGGAAGCGGACGCCCATGCCGATGTGGCCGGTCTCGTCGCTCACCCACACCACCTCGCCCTCGAGCTCGAACGGCTTGCCGGCGGCGGTGCCGAGCTCGACCGGAGGCGTGAAGCGCAGGTGCAGGCGAGTGCCCTGCGGGTGCGGTGCATCGGTGCACACGAAGATGCCAAGCGCGGAGAAGTCGATGATCGACGCGAAGAGGTAGGTTCCCTCGATGCGGTAGTCGACGTCGAAGTCGACGGGCCAGCGCATCTCGGCGCGGCGATCGGAGGCGGAGTCGGCCAAGCAACTCACGCTAGCAGGGGCGGCGCGCAGGGGAAGGGGTTTCGCGCAGAGGGGGACGGGGGCGGGCTGGGGGCGTGGGGCGGGTCCCGGCACGGGCACGGGCACGGGCACGGGCACGGGCACGGGCACGGAGCGGGTGAGAAGGCGGCTGCGCCGCCCTCTCGCCCGCTAGAACTTGATCCCCACCTGCGCCTGCAGCGTCTGCACCGCCCGCGCGTCCTCGCGGGCGCCCGTGTTCACCACGCGGTTGAAACCGCCGAGCGGGAACATCACGCCGTACTGGAGCTGCAGGAAGATCGGCTCGCGCGCGTCGTGGTAGCGCACCGAGCCGTCGAGCTCGACGCCGTAGCTGTAGCGGTTGCCCAGCGTGCCCTGCTTGCGCATCGCGAGGGCGTACTCGACGTCGACGCGCGCCGAGAAGTGGTTGAAGAAGTAGAACGCGGCCCACGGCTTGAAGTACGCCGCGTTCGACACCGTGCCGAGGATCTCGCGGAACAGCAGCAGGTCGACGTTGTAGGCCGGGTTGAACCGGAAGTTCCCGACCGACCCGTTGTTGCCCTCCAAGAACGGGCTCTGCGGGTTGTAGCCCAGCGGGGGCGAGTCGTCGCCGGTCGCGAAGCCGTGGTCGAAGCCGATGTGGAATCGGTCGCGGAGGAACCCGTACTTGAACTCGAGCGCGTAGCCGAAGTTCGCCACGATCTTCTTCTGGAGGTTCGACGAGTCCAGCGCGCGGTACTCCTCGGTCTCGAGGAGATCCTCGTCGATGTCGCGGATGTTGTAGCGCCCGATCGAGCCGGCGGCCTCGAACTCGATCCGCAGCGCGCGCCAGTTGACCCGCAGCCACAGATCCGGGGTGAACAACAGCGCGCGGCGGTGCACCAGCATGCTGGCGTAGTTGTTGAGGCCCGTGCGCCCGAGGTCGTCGGTGTCGCCGTTGCCGAGGTTGATGCTGCCGCCGTCACTGGGCTGCGGAGCGGCCGCATCGTTGTAGTACGAGGGGTTGGTGCCGAGGCCGTCGCCGAGGCCGGGCGAGCCGTACTCGTTGTCGACGTCCTGCTGCCGCAGCCAGCCGATGATCCCGTAGTTCACGACGGGCGTGCCCAGCGAGATCTTCCGCTTGAGCATGTCCGGGTCGTCGCGACGCTCGAGCGAGACGCTCCACTGATAGACGTTGTCGAACTTCTCGGCCGAGAAGTCCTGGCCGACGAGGCCGCCCGAGCTCCACGCGGGGCCGAGCAGCTGCGACGCCGTCGGGCCGCTCGAGGCCCAGTCCCACGAGACCGCGACGGTGTGGGCTTTGCGGCGGTCCTTGCCGAAGTCGAAGCCGAGGCGGATCGAGTCGACGGAGTCGCCGTAGTCCTGATCGACCTGGCGGATGATGTCGGCCTGGTCGCCGCGCGGCACGCCGTTGCCGTGGTTCGCGACCATGCCCATGCCCCAGTGCCACGGCATGCGGCCGAACTTGAGGTCGAGGCCCCAGCCGAAGCGGATGTGGCCCCACGCGCGCTTGGCCAGGATGCTGTCCTGGAACGAGTTGATCCCGGCCGACGGTGGCACCTGGGTCCGCGAGTACAGATCGATCGGCGCGTACGGGTTGTCGTAGGCGTACGAGTCGGGCGTGCTGCCGAGCACCACGTTGTCGAGTACGTCGATCTGCGCGTGCACGCGCACCGTGTCGGTGATGTGCAGCGTCGGCTCGAGGCGCAGGCGCATGTTGGCGCTGGCGAAGCCGTTGCGCCGCTGACATCGCGTCCCCGCGCGCGTCGCCGAGACGCCGTTGTCCGTCAGCCGCGTGAAGCAATCCGCGGTGTTCGAGGAGGTCGCCCCGCCATCGAGGATGTCCTGGGTCTCGGCGGGCGGAGCGAAGAACTTGTTGGGCGAGTCGTCGAGGTCTGGGTTGTAGGCCCGCAACCCGAGGTGCGGGCGCTGGAAGAAGTCGCTGCGCACGCGCATGTAGCCGCCGAGATCGAACAGCTGGATGCGACGGAACCGCTGCGGCTGCGCCGGCACCGGCTCGATCGGGCGCAGCGCCTCCTTGTCCTTCGGCGCGGCCTCGGCGGGGCCGTCCTTCTTCTCCTTGCGACCGCCGGGTCCGCCGCCGGGGCCGAGGCCACCGCCGCCGGGGCCGAGGCCACCGCCGCCTCCGCCTCCGAGTCCGCCGCCGGGCCCACCGAGTCCGGGTTGTGCGTGCGCGAGGCCGTCGTGGAGCGACACCGTCGCGCCGATCGTGATCGCCAGCGCACCGATGACCGCGTGTCGCAGTGGCGTGCGGGAGCGCCGATTCGAGGATTTGGTCATCTAAGGGCGCCGCACGGTAACCGCCGCCGCCGAGCGACGTCAACCGCCCGGGGGCGGGCGACGACGCCGCGGCCGGCGGGGCGCCCGGGCCCGCCCGGGGGGCCTGGGAATCGCGGGAGCGTAGGCCGATACCGGCCGATTTGGCCGCGGTCCCGCGGTGAATTGGGGCCGGCGCCGAAAATCCGGTGCGCCCGACGTACCTTCGCCGCATGGACGCGACGTGGCAGCCGGGGCAGTTGCTCTTCGTGGGCTTCGAAGGCACGCAGTGCCCGCGGCCGCTCGCGGAGCTCGTCGCCGCCGGGCGGATCGGCGGCGTGATCCTCTTCGGCCGCAACGTCGACGATCCCGCCGGCGTCCGCAAGCGCGTGGCGGAGCTGCGCGCGCGGGCCCCCGAGCAGACGCCGTTGTGCGTCGCGATCGATCAGGAGGGCGGGCGCGTCCAGCGGCTGCGCGCGCCGTGGACCGAGTGGCCGTCGATGCGTCGCTTCGGCGAGCTCGGCGAGGCCGAGTGGACCGCCGGGCTCGCGCGCGCACTCGCGACCGAGCTCTCCGAGTGCGGCATCGGCCTCGACTTCGCCCCGGTCGTCGACGTCGACAGCAACCCCGACAACCCAGTCATCGGTGATCGCAGCTTCGGCCGCGCGCCGGCCCGCGTCGCGACGCAGGCGCGGATCTTCATCGAGGCGATGCAGGCCGCGGGCGTCGCGTGCTGTGCCAAGCACTTCCCCGGCCACGGTGACACCAGCCTCGACAGCCACCTCGCGCTGCCGCGCCTGCCCCACGATCTCGATCGGCTGTTCGAGGTCGAGCTGCCGCCGTTCGAGGCGGCGATCGCTGCGGGCGTCGCCAGCATCATGACCGCGCACGTGGTGTTCGAGGCGGTCGACCGCGTGCGGCCAGCGACGTTCTCGCCCGACGTGATCGCGCTGCTGCGCGAGCGCCTCGGCTTCGATGGCCTGCTGTTCTCCGACGATCTCGAGATGAAGGCCGTCGCCGATCACTGGGAGCCGCGGCACATGGTCGAAGCGGCGCTCGGCGCCGGCATCGACGCGCTGCTCGTGTGCAGGAACTTCGACTTCGTCACCGAGGTCCTCACGCGGCTCGAGCGCTGCCGTGACGCGCAGCTCGAGGGCGCGCTCGGGCGCATGGCCGCGTTCAAGCGGCGCTTCCCGGGGCCGTCGGTGCCGGAGACACCGAGCGGCCCGCCGTACCCCGAGCACGCCGCGCTCGCCGACCGCGTGCTGCGTGGCGGGTGACCTGCTAGGGTGGCCCCGTGGACGCGTACCTCGACCTGCTGCGCGACGTGCTCGCCAACGGCACCGCGAAAACCGATCGCACGGGCACCGGCACGCTCAGCGTCTTCGGGCGGCAGCTCCGGTTCGATCTGCGGCACGACTTCCCCTTGGTCACGACCAAGAAGGTCCACACCCGCTCGATCTTCGTCGAGCTGCTGTGGTTCCTGCGCGGGGACACCAACGTCGGGTACCTCCACGATCACGACGTCAGCATCTGGGACGAGTGGGCGGACGAGCGCGGGGATCTCGGCCCGATCTACGGCAAGCAGTGGCGCTCGTGGGCCGGCCCCGACGGCAAGGTCCACGATCAGCTGGCCGAGGTCGTGGCCACGCTCCGGCGCGATCCCGACTCGCGTCGCATGGTCGTCAGCGCATGGAACGTGGCCGAGCTCGGCGCGATGGCCCTGGCGCCGTGCCACTGCCTGTTCCAGTTCTACGTCGCCGACGGGCGGCTGTCGTGTCAGCTCTATCAGCGCAGCGCCGATCTCTTCCTCGGCGTGCCGTTCAACATCGCCTCGTACGCGCTGCTGACGTGCATGGTCGCGCAGCAGTGCGACCTCGAGCCGGGCGAGTTCATCCACACGTTCGGTGACGCGCACGTGTACCTCAACCACCTCGAGCAGGCGCGACTGCAGCTGACGCGGGCGCCCCGGCCGCGGCCGCGGCTGCGGCTGCGCCGCCGTCCTGCCTCGCTGTTCGAGTACACGCTCGAAGACCTCGAGCTCGAGGGCTACGACCCGCACCCGGCGATTCGGGCGCCGGTGGCGGTCTGATCGGGGCGTTCGGATCACGCCGCGGAGCGTCCATGGAGATCGCGCTCATCGTCGCCGTCGCCGACAACGGGGTCATCGGTCGCGCCGGGACCCTGCCGTGGCACCTGCCCGCCGACCTCAAGCGCTTCCGGTCCCGGACGCTGGGCCATCACATCGTGATGGGGCGGCGGACCTGGGAGTCGATCGGACGACCGCTGCCGGGCCGCACGAACGTCGTCGTCTCGCGCGATCCGACGCTGACCCTGCCGGGATGCACGGTCGTGGCGTCGCTGCAGGCGGCGATCGACCTCGCCGCCGCCGCCGGCGAGCGCGAGCTCTTCGTCATCGGCGGCGGTGAACTGTACCGCGAAGCCCTACCTCGGGCGGACCGCATCTACTTGACCCGCGTTCGCGCCGCACCGGACGGCGATGCGTTCTTCCCGGCGCTCGAACCGGGCGCGTGGGTCGAGGTCGTCAAGGAGCTCGCCGAGCCGGCGGTGTCCGGCGACGCCCCTGCCTTCGAGATCGTGGTGATGGAGCGTCCCCGCGCGGTGGACCCCACGACGACAGCGTCGTGAGGGCACGCGATGACCGTCCCTGCGCCGCCGTGACACGGCGCCGGGGCCGAGCGCGATGGCTCGTCGGTTCGTGCCAACCGCGGACGTGCTGCAGATCAACAGCAGTGCGGCCGTAGCGGCAAAATCGATCACAACTGGCTTGTAGACGGGGCGTTCACGCTCTAGGCTGATCCCATGATGCGTGCATCTCGTCTGGTGTTCGTCCTCGGCTTGGTCGCGCCGTTCACCTTCGGCCTCGCGGGCTGCTTCATCACCGCCGATGGGGAACGCTACGACGACTCGCTCGGCACCACGGGGAACGATTGCGGGGTCGGCAGTGAGGGCTGCGCGTGCACGAGCGGTGGCTCGTGCAACCCAGGCTTCTTCTGCAACACCAACCTCAACATCTGCATCAGCGACTCGTGCCCCGCCGGCACCGAGACCTGCCACTGCACCCCCGGCGGTTCGTGTGACCCGGGCTTGAACTGCCTCTCCGAGTTCTGCGTCGACCCCGGGCCGCAGTGCCCGACCGGCACCGAGGCGTGCCCGTGCACCCCCGGCGGTGGCTGCGACAACGGCCTGACCTGCCTCTCGAACACCTGTGTCGACGCCGCCGAGCTGACCAGCTCGGGCGACTCGGCGGACGCGGAGTCGAGCGCGGGCCCGGCCGACACCAGCTCGGGCGAGGCCGACTCGTCGTCGAGCGGCGCGCCGGATCCCGACACGTCGACCGGTTGATCCCGACGCGCCCAGCGCGTCCCCACGTGACGACCTCCGAGAACCGGCCCCGCGCCGGTTTTCGGCGTTTCTAGGGGTGCGGGCGGCGACGCGCGCCGAAGCCCAGGCGCAGCAGCGACTCCGCCGCGAGCAGCAGCGCGATCAACAGGACGAGCACGCGCCAGCGGGGCAGCGCGATCGCGGCGCGCGTGCCGTCGGTGTCGTCGGTCGCCGTGATGCTCTGCCAGTGCGTGTCGCTCTCGCGCGGGTCGACCGCGACGACGAACGTGATCGGGGTCTCCGCGTCGCCGCGGTAGTGGCCCGGCGTGAAGGTCTCGGCGAAGGTCGCGACCCCCGCGTCGCCGACCGCGACCGCGAGCTCGCGGCCGTCGGGCGTGGTGATCGTCAGGCCGGCGTCTCCGCGCAGCGCCCGGGGTTCGCCCACGAACACCGAGGCCGAGCGGGCGTTCGCGCCGCTGTCGCCGAGGTAGTCGAGCACCGCGGTCGCCAGCGGGACGAACCCGGGGCGCAGCGGAAGGTCGGCCCAGTCGCGATCGACGGTCGTGGTCAGCAGCGCGACGCGCCCCGAGCCGGCCGCGCGGGTGACCAGGGCCGGGGCGCCGCTGGTGTACGAGAGGGCGATCGTCGCGCGCCGGGCGGGATCGGGCTCGCACAGCACGATCTTGCGGACCTGCGCGCCCGTCAGCCCGAGCTCGCCGCCCCAGCCGCGGAACACGGGGTGCGAGAGATCCGGCGGGGCGAAGCCCTCGATGCGGGCCTGCGCGAGCCCTGGCGCGGTGCCGACCTGCACGGCCTCGCGCAGCAGCAGCGGCAGCACGGGTCCGAGTCGGGCGTTGTACGCGTCGGGCTCGACGCGATCGCCCATCGTGATCCACAGGCCCATGCCGCGCTGCACGGCGGCGAGGATCGCCGGGGAGACGTCCTCGGTCGGTGCCCGCGTGTTCGCGAGCACCAGCACGTCGGTGCCGGCGAGCGCACGATCCCCGCGCTCGCGGATGCGGGACTCGAGCTGGTCCGGCGCGAGGCTCACCAGCCGCAGCCGCTGCTGTCGATCGGTCACGCCGACGGCGGTGGCGAGGAAGAACACCTCGTCGTGGGCCCGCAGCTCGCTCGGATCGCCGTTGACGATCGTGACCTCGACGGCGTCGTCGGCGGACAGCCACGCGTGGCGGGTGTCGTCGATTGGTAGGGGATCCTCCGGCAGGTCGAGGGAGAGCGTCGCCGCGGCGAACGTCTCCTCGCCGAGCAGGACGTGGGTGAACTCGACCGACTCCGTCGCGTCGGCCGCGAGATCGACGGTCGCGCGCGTGACCTCCTGGTCGCCGATCGCCAGCGCGAGCAGGACGGTGAGCACGTCGTCACCCCCGCCGCTCCGATGCACGCGCGCCGTGATCCGCACCGCCCGCGGATCGATCTCCGGGGCGGACGCCCACGTGACCTCGGTGATGCCGACGTGCGTCGGCGGCGTCGCGTCGGGGGCGACGACCGACAGCGGCACGACGAGCACGCCGGCGTCGGTGGTCGACGTCAGCCCCGCGAGTCCGCCTTGGGTCGGATCGGAGACGGCATAGATGACGCGCTTGCGATCGGCCTGCGCATCGCCGAGCAGCGCCGTGGCCCGCGGGATCGCCTCCGCCATCGTCCAGGCCCCGGGCCGCGGCGCGCCCGCGGCGATCCACTCCTGCAGCGTGTCGCGCACGCGATCGAGATCGGCGGTCGGCTCGAGCGTGGGCCCGTCGGGGTCGGAGGTCAGCAGGCCGACGCGGGTGTCGGGCGGCAGCGCGCCGAGGACCTCTTCGGCGCGCTCGGCTGCGCGCTGCATCAGCGTCTGCTCGCCGACGCGCAGGGTCATGCCCGCCGATCCGTCGACGAGGATCACCGCGTCGTGGGGCTCGGCCACGATCGCGACGCCGCTCGGATCGAGCGCGGCGGGCCGCGCGAGGACCAGCACCGCGAGAGCGAGCAGCAGCAGGCGGATCGCCAGCAGCAGGGGGTTCTGCAGCGCGCGTCGACGGGTGACCGTGGGATCGTCGGGCAGCAGGAATCGCAGCGCGGCGAAGGGGATCGTGCGCGGCGGCTCGCGCCCGAGCAGGTGTGCCGCGATCGGGATCGCCAGGCCGAGCAGGCCGAGCAGCAGCGCGGGTGCGAGGAGCGTCATGGCGCCACCGCGGCGCCCGGGTCGCCCGCGAGGCGCCCGAGCAGGGTGGCGAACGTCTGGCCGAGCGAGGCGTCGGTGCGCACGCGCGCGAGCATGAGCCCGTTCGTCTCGCACGCCGCCTCGAGCTCGCGCAGGTGGGCGCCGAGGCGCTCGAGGTAGCGCGCGCGCAGGCTCGACGCGGCGCCTTCGACGTCCACCCGCAGCCCGCGGGGGTCGACGAAGCGGACCAGGCGCGCGCCGTCCCACGGGAACTCGAGCTCGTCGGCGTGCAGTGTCTGCAGCACGACGAGATCATGGCCGCGCGCGCGGAGCTGGGCGAGCCCCCCGAGCAGCTCGCCCTCGATCGCGCTGGCGTCGTCGACCTGCGTGGCGAGGTCGAGGAGGTCGGACACGAACACGATCAGCGTGCGCGCGGGCAGTCGCGGCGCGACGCGGGCGAGCAGACCGCGGACCGGCGCGCGGCCCCGCGGCGCGAGGCCGGCGAGACGGCGGCTGATCGCGTCGAGTCGGTCGCGGCCCGCGGCTGGCCGCGCGAGGGCGGCGTCGACCTCGTCGCCCTGGGAGATGACGAGCCCGACGCGATCCCCCTGGCGGATCGCCGTCCATGCGAACGCAGCGACGAGCGCCCGCGCCACCGCGAGCTTGGACTGTGCGCCCTCGCCGTAGGCCATGTTGGCGCCGGCGTCGAGCACGAGCAGGAGCGAGAGCTCGTCCTCGGCCTCGGTCTGGCGCAGCACGAGGCGATCGCGGCGGGCGACCGCGCGCCAGTCGAGCTGCCGTGGATCGTCGCCGGGCACGTAGCCGCGGTGGTCGCGGAAATCGAGGCCGAGCCCGACGCGACGCGACGCGTGGCGGCCGTGGCCGCGGCCCCACACCGGTCGGCGTACGCGGAGCACCCGCGTTCGCAGCAGCTCGCCGAGGTCCGCGGGGACCAGCGCGCCCATCGTCGAGCTGCCGTCGTCCCCTGGCACGTGGGTCACGCCCGAATCACGGCGAGGATCTCGTGCATGATCTCGTCGGCGCCGACGCCCCGCGCCTCGGCGGCGAAGCTGCGGACCAGGCGGTGCTCGAGGACGGGCCCCGCGAGGGCGCGGACGTCGGCGATGCTCGCGGCGGCGCGGCCATCGAGCGCCGCGCGGGCCTGGCAGGCGGCGAGGAGCTGCTGACCGGCGCGCGGCCCCGCGCCCCACCGCACGAGCTCGCGCACGGCCTTGGGGGCGGCCGGATCGTCCGGCCGCGACGCCCGGAGCAATCCGACCACGTGATCGACCACCGAGCCCGGCACCGGGATGCGGCGCACCAGCTCCTGGTGGGCGATGAGCTGCTGCGGCGTGAGCACGGGCGTCAGCGGCTCGCCCTCGGTCGGGTCGAACGCGACGATGCGGCGCTCGGCCTCGATGTCGGGGTAGCCGACGATGATCTGCAGCATGAAGCGATCGAGCTGGGCTTCGGGCAGCGGATACGTGCCCTCCTGCTCGATGGGGTTCTGCGTCGCGAACACGTGGAACGGCGGCGGCAGCCGGTGGGTCTTGCCGCCCGCGGTGACGCGACCCTCCTGCATCGATTGCAGCAGCGCGGCCTGGGTCTTGGGCGGGGTGCGGTTGATCTCGTCGGCGAGCAGCAGGTTGCAGAACACCGGTCCGGCGACGAAGCGAAAGTGGCGGCGGCCGGTCTGCGCGTCGTCCTCGATGACCTCGCTGCCGGTGATGTCCGCGGGCATCAGGTCGGGCGTGAACTGGATCCGCGAGAACTCGAGCTCGAGCGCCTGGGCGAGCGAGCTGACGAGCAGCGTCTTGGCGAGGCCGGGCACGCCGACGAACAGGCCGTGCCCCCGCGCGAAGAGGCAGACCAGCAGCAGGTCGATGACGTGCGACTGGCCGATGATGCGGTGGTGGATCTCTTCGACCAGTCGCGCGCGCGCCTCCGCGAGGGAGCGCAGGGCGGCGGAATCGTCGGCCGGGAGAGGATCGATGGGGGCGCTGTCGGGCACGCGGCGTCGAGCTTTCGGGCAGGTTGGATATACCCGCCCCGTCCACCCGGATATACCTGCCCAACCCGGTCGGGGCCATGGACCGGGGTCCGGCGCCCGGCCCGCTGGGGACCCCAGGGTCCGATTGTCGCCCGATGAGCCGGGTAACTCCCCCGTCGAGGCGCGGCGTTTGACCCGAGAGCGGCGATCAGACAAGTTTCCCGGGTCTCGGCCCGGGTTGTCGCCCAATCGAGATCATCGGTACGTCATCGGAGAATCCCATGCCGAGCTTCCAGGACCTGCTCCACGCCGTCAAAACCCGCATCCGCGAGATCTCCGTCGAGGACACGCGCGCCCGCATGCAAGCGGGCGCGGGCGCCCCCGCGCTGATCGACGTCCGCGAGCGCGACGAGTACGAGCAGGGCTTCCTCCCCCACGCGCAGTGGATCCCCCGCGGCTTCCTCGAGCTCAAGGTCGAGGACGCCGTGCCGGAGCGCGACCGCGAGATCATCCTCTACTGCGCGGGCGGGACCCGCTCGGCGCTCGCCGCCAGCGCGCTGCACGGCGTGTCGTCGATGGCGGGCGGGTTCCGGGCGTGGAAGAACGCCGGCTACACGTTCGATCGCCCGCGGACCCTGAGCGCCGAGCAGATCAAGCGCTACAGCCGGCACATCATGCTGCCCGAGGTCGGCGAGGTCGGTCAGGGCAAGCTCCTCGACGCCAAGGTGCTGTTCCTCGGCGCCGGCGGCCTCGGCTCGCCCTCGGCCCTCTACCTCGCGGCGGCGGGCGTCGGCACGATCGGCATCGTCGACGACGACGTGGTCGACGAGAGCAACCTGCAGCGGCAGATCCTCCACAACGTCGAGCGGCTCGGCATGCCCAAGGTCGAGAGCGCGCGCAAGACCCTGCAGCTGCTCAACCCCGACGTGAAGGTGATCGCGCACCAGACCCGCCTGTCGAGCGAGAACGTGCTCGAGATCATCGGTGGCTACGACCTCATCGTCGACGGCGCCGACAACTTCCCCACGCGCTACCTGCTCAACGACGCCGCGCTCAAGCTGCGCAAGCCGGTGATCCACGCGTCGATCTTCCGCTTCGAGGGGCAGCTCACGACCTTCTTGCCCGACAGCGGGCCGTGCTACCGCTGCCTGTATCCGGACCCGCCGCCGCCGGGGATGGCGCCGTCGTGCCAGGAGGCCGGCGTGCTCGGCGTCCTGCCCGGACTGGTCGGCACCCTGCAGGCCAACGAGGCGATCAAGGTCATCCTCGGCATCGGCGAGACCATGTCGGGGCGGCTGCTCGTGTTCGACGCGCTGGCGACCAAGTTCCGCACGCTCAAGCTGCGCAAGGACCCGGGCTGCCGGGTGTGCAGCAAGCCGCCGGAGCAGATCGAGCTCATCGACTACGAGGCGTTCTGCTCGATCTGACCGTGCGCGGGGCCCGACCTGGGCCCGCCGGCCCCAGGTGATACAGTGCCGCCGTGGACTTCGAAGAGGTCGCGGCGTTCATCCGCAGTCACGAGGTTGGTCGGCGCGCGTGCGTCGAGACGCCGTTCGGTCGTCGCCTGATCTGCTACGCGGATCTCACGGCGACCGGTCGGTACCTGCACTTCGTCGAGGGCTGGATCCGCCGGGTGCGACCGTTCTACGCCAACTCGCACACCGCGGTGTCGTCGACGGGGCGGATCATGACGTCGCTGCGCGAGAAGGCGCGGTGCCTGATCCACAAGGCCGTCAACGCGGGGCCCGACGACGAGGTCCTGTTCACCGGCGCCGGGGCGACCGGCGCGGTCAACAAGCTCGTGGGGCTCCTGGGTCTCGTGATCTCCGAGCCGCTCGAGCGGCTGTACGGCCTGTCGAAGCACATCCCGGCCAACGAGCGCCCGGTGGTGCTCATCGGGCCCTACGAGCACCACAGCAACGAGCTGCCGTGGATCGAGTCGGTCGCGGAGGTCGTCGAGGTCGCCCTCGACGAGGCCGGGCGCGTCGACCTCATGGACCTCGATCGCAAGCTCGCGCTCCATGCCGATCGCCCGCTCAAGATCGGCAGCTTCTCCGCGGCGTCGAACGTCACCGGCGTGCTCACCAACGTCGTCGCGGTCGCGGAAATCCTCCACCGCCACGGGGCCTACGCCTGCTTCGACTATGCCGCGGCCGGGCCGTACGTCCCGATCGACATGCACGCGGACGACCCCAAGCGTCGGCTCGACGCGATCTTCCTGTCGACGCACAAGTTCATCGGCGGGCCGCAGGCGTCGGGGGTGCTCGTCGCGAATCGTGCGTTGTTCCGCTCGCGCGTGCCGGCGACGCCCGGGGGTGGCACCGTCGACTACGTCTCCGGAGCGTCGCGCGACGCGATCGACTACACCCACAAGCTCGACGAGCGCGAGGAGGCGGGCACGCCGTCGATCCTCGGCGACGTGCGGGCCGGGACCGCGTTCCTGGTGAAGCAGATGATCGGGCCCGAGCGCATCCTCGCCCACGAGACGGAGCTCGCCGCCCGTGCGCTGGCCCGGCTCGGCCGTCACCCGCGGATCCGCCTGCTCGGTTCGATGACGCTCCCGCGGCTGGCGATCCTCTCGTTCAACGTCGAGGGCCTGCACCATGATCTCGTCAGCGTGCTGCTCGATCACCTCTTCGGCATCCAGAACCGCGCCGGCTGCTCGTGCGCGGGGCCCTATGGCCACCGCCTGCTGGGCATCGAGCGGCCGATGTCCGAGCGCTTCCGGGCGCTCATCCGCCGGGGCCTGGGTGGGGTGAAGCCCGGCTGGGTGCGCATGACGATCCCGTTCTACGCCAACCCAGACGACCTCGAGTACCTGCTGTCCGCGGTCGAGTTCGTCGCGGATCACGGCGAGGCGTTCGTGCCGCTGTACCGGCTCGGTTGGCACGACGGGGTGTGGCGCCACATCGATCGCCCCGCGCCGGACATCGAGCCCATCGAGCTCACCGTCGCCGCGCTCGAGGACGCCGCGCAGAGCTTCGCCGCGGGCGATCACGAGGCGCCGATGTCCGAGGCGCACCTGTTGGCCGAGCGCCGCCGCTACGTCGACGAGGCCCACGCCGCCGTCGCGCAGCTCCACGCGCGGTACGGCGACGCGCCGCCGAAGTGGAACCCACCCACCGGCGACGCGGAGGTCGACGCGCTGGTGTGGTTCCGCTACGTCGAGTGCGACTCGATCGCCCCCCGCGGCATCGACGTCGACGACGCCGACGCGCGATCGAACGCGCGCCACGGCAGCGATCGCGCGATCTCCTCGAGCGCGATCGCCAGCGCTGACCCATCGCGGTAGCGGGCGGCGGGGTCCTTCGCCAGGCAGCGCAGGATGAGCTGCTCGAGCGCGTCGGGCAGGGCTTCGCGCCGGCGGATCGAGGGCGACGGCGCCGGTTCGTTCACCTGCTTGGCGAGCACCTGCATCGGCGTGTCGCCGCCGAAGGGCACGGTGCCGGTGGTCGCCCAGAACAGCGCCATGCCGAGGCCGTAGACGTCGGCGGGCGCGCCGGCGTCCTTGCCCTGCGCCGCCTCGGGCGAGACGTACGCCGGTGTGCCCGCGACCCACCCCGTGGTGGTGAGCTTCGAGTCGCGCAGCTCGGCCGTGCGCGCGATGCCGAAGTCGAGGACCTTGACCACGTCGCGCTCGCCGCCCAGCGTCGCGACGAAGAGGTTCTCGGGCTTCACGTCGCGGTGGACGATGCCGCGGGCGTGGGCCTCGCCGAGGGCGCGGGCGGCCTGCAGCGCGAGGTGGACGGCGCGCGCCGGCGGCATCGGGCCCTCGCGCCGCACGACGCTCGACATGTCCTCACCGGTGAGCAGCTCCATCGCGTAGTACCAGAGCCCGTCGTCGGTCGCTCCGTGGTCGTAGATGCGGACGGTGTTGGGGTGCATGAGCGCCGCGGTCGTCATCACCTCGCGCTCGAACCGCTCGACCGCGACCGCGTCGGTGCCGTACTCGGGGCGGAGGATCTTGAGCGCGACGTTGCGGCGCAGCTGCTCGTGGTACGCGATCCACACCTCGCCCATCCCGCCGCGACCGATGCGGCGCTCGAGCCGGTAGCGGCCGATGCTGCGGGCGCGGAACAGCTGGCGGCGCAGGGCCCAGACGTTGTGCCCGCCGATCACCAGGAGGCCCCAGGCCCCGAGCAGCAGCATGAAGTAGAAGAACGCGACGCTGATCGCGTGGCCGTCGCGGAGCTGTGCGGCGATCTGCGCCGAGAACGGCGCGGACGCCAGGAACACGATCGGCACGACCACCACGGGGACCGCGAGCTGCACCGCGCCGACGCGCCAGTGCTCGGGCAGGACCGCGGCGCGGCCGACCATCACCAGCACGATGTACGACGCGTACGGGCTGGTGAGCCCGCCCGACAGCAGGCACATGTCGGTGAGGACCGCGGCGCAGCTCGCCGTCATGACGCCGTCGACCAGGCGGAGCGCGAGCGGGCTCGGCGACGCGGTGTGGCGCAGGTACCAGGTGCAGCCGAGCAGGGGCCCGAGGCCGATGAGCCGCAGCACCGCGTAGCTGAGCAGCGGCGCGGGCGCGACGAACGTCGACAGCACCCAGTCGACCGCGAAGAAGGCGAGCCACAGCACGCACGCCCATGGCATGAGTCGACGCAGGCGCGAGACCGCGGCCGCGTGCTCCTGGCGCTCGAGCGCGACGTCGCGATCGGCGAGCAGGGCGCCGGCATCGCCCAGCGGCGCCGGGCCAGGTGCGCGGGGGATCTCGGCGGGATCGCCCGCGGTGTCGAGCGGTGCGGTCTCGCCGAGCACATCGAGCCGCGTCGCGTCGATGGGCTCCGCACCGCCCGCCGGGA
This sequence comes from Deltaproteobacteria bacterium Ga0077550, assembly GCA_001464385.1. Classification (GTDB taxonomy): domain Bacteria; phylum Myxococcota_A; class Polyangia; order Nannocystales; family Nannocystaceae; genus Xiheibacterium; species Xiheibacterium aquaticum. Next base: position 47,689 of record LNFB01000163.1, read on the forward strand.
GCACCTCCGTGCCGGAGGCCCCGTGGTAGGGCGAGGTCATCCGCAAGTCGCCCACGACGTCGGCGAGTGTACCAGCCACACTGGGGGGCATGCGGCTGCACCTCGTCGACGGGACCTTCGAGCTGTTCCGGGCCCACTTCTCTCCGCGCCCCGCTGCCTACGGCGCCGACGGTCGACCGCTGTCGGCGTGCGTCGGGTTCGCCGCTGCGATGCTCGCGTTGCTCGACGAGGCCGAGGAACAGGCGACGCACGTCGCGGTCGCGTTCGACAACCCCATCCGATCGTTCCGCAACGATCTGTTCGACGGCTACAAGACCGAGGCCGGTGTCCCCGAGGATCTGCTGGGGCAGTTCGACGAGGCCGAGGCGGTCGCTCGCGCGCTCGGACTGGTGGTGTGGTCGATGGATCGCTGGGAGGCCGACGACGCGCTCGCGACCGCGGCCCGACGCCACCGCGACGCGGTGGACCAGGTCCGCATCCTGTCGCCCGACAAGGACCTCGGGCAGTGCCTCGTGGGGACCCGCGTGGTCCAGATCGATCGCGTGCGCCGCAAGCTGACGGACGAGGCCGCGCTGCGGGCGCGTCGCGGGGTCGGCCCCGAGAGCATCGCCGACCTGCTCGCGCTGGTGGGCGACACGGCCGACGGGATCCCCGGGGTGCCGGGCTTCGGCGAGAAGACCGCGGGCGCGCTGCTCGGGCATTACATCCACGTCGAGGCGATCCCCGATCGCGGCGCCGACTGGGCGGTCCCGGTGCGCGGCGCCGATCGACTGTCGGGCGCGCTCGCGGGGGCGCGCGAGGCAGTTGCGCTCTACAAGCGCCTCGCGACGCTCGTGGAGGATGTGCCGCTGCCCGAGACGCTCGACGAGCTGCGCTGGCGCGGGGCCGACCGCGACGCGTGGCGATCGTGGTGCGAGGGCGCGGCCGCGCCGCAGCTCGCCGATCGACCGCGATCGTGGCGGTAGGACCCGATCCGGTCCGGGCCGCAGATGGACGCTCCGCGTCTCATCCGCCGCTCAATCGCGGGGCCCATTCGTCCGATGCAGGACGCTGGTGGACGCCAGTCGCACGCCAGCCCGCCCGGCTGCGGAGGAAGGTCCGCGGTTTCGCCCCGCCGACGGCTCACCGCTCGAGGCGATCGGGCGGGTCGCGGCCGGCGTCGCCCACGAGATCAACACGCCGACGCAGTTCATCAGCGACGCCGGGCACTTCGCCCAGGAGGCCGTCACCGGGCTGCTCGAGCTGATCGAGCACCATCGCGCCGCGCTCGCGGCGTTCACCAGCGGCGCCGATCCGAGTGCTGCGCTCGCCCAGCTCGACGCGTGCGCCCGGCGGATCGACGCCGAGTTCATCCGTCACGAGCTGCCCGCGGCGATCGGGAGCATCCTCGAGGGCACCTCGCGGATCGCCGAGATCGTCCGGGCGATGAAGGAGCTCACCCACCCGGGCTCCGACGTCGCGGTCGACGTCGACGTCAATCATGTGATCGCGACGGCGGTCCGCATGACGCGGAGCGAGGTCCGCTATGTCGCCGAGACCGAGCTCGAGCTCGGTGAGCTGCCCCCGTTGCGCGGCCGCCCCGGCGAGCTCGGCAAGGTGATGGTGAACCTCATCGTCAACGCCCGCGACGCGATCGCCGAGGCGGCGCGCGCCCAACCGGGCCTCATCCGCATCCGCTCGCGCGTGGTCGACGGTGCCGTCCGGATCGACGTCGAGGACGACGGCGTGGGGATCCCGGACGCCGCGCGGGCCCGCGTGTTCGATCCGTTCTTCACCACCAAGCCGGTCGGCCTCGGCACCGGGCAGGGCCTGTCGCTGTCGAGGCGCATCGTCGAGCAGCAGTACGGCGGGAGCATCGCGATCGCGAGCGAGCCCGGCCGCGGCACCAGCATCACGATCGACCTCCCGGTCGCGGAGCAGAGCGGCCCATGACCATCCCCGTGCTCGTCGTGGACGGCGACCGCGAGGTCCTCGCGGGCATGCGCCGGGCGCTGTATCGCTTCCGAGACCGCTTCGAGTGGACGTTCGCCGGCTCGGCGGAGGAGGCCCGCGCCGCGCTCGAGCACCGCGACTTCGCGGTGGCGGTGATCGACCCGTCGGTTCCCGACGTCCACGGCGGTTCGCTGCTCGACCACCTCCGCGTGCACCACAGCGCGACGGTCCGGGTCGCGTTCTCGGCGACCTGCGATGCGGGCCGCTGCGTCGACGCGCTCGCGCTGGCCCATCGCTTCGTCAGCAAGCCGTGCGCCCCGGACCAGCTCGTGGCCCACCTCGCCGAGTCGCTCGAGGCCACCGGCGGCTGCCTGCCGCGGGTCGCCGCGACGCTGCGCGCGATGGCCGAGCCCCGCGCGTTGCCCGGCGTGCATCGTCGCCTGCTCGACGAGCTGCGCCGCCCGGAGCCGTCGTTGCGCGCGCTCGCGGACATCGTCGTCGCCGATGTCGGGGTGACCACGCGCCTGCTCAAGCTGGCGAACTCGGCGTGGTTCGCCGCGCCGCGACCGATCTCCCGCCTCGATCGCGCGATGGCCCACCTCGGCCTCGAGACGGTGCGCGCCGCGGTGCTGCTGCTCGGCGTCTCCAGCATGCTGGGGGATGACGCGCAGCTGGCCGTCGGGATCGCGGAGCACGGCCTCGAGGTCGGCGCGCTCGCGTCGAACCTCGTCACCACCGGCCCCGCACCGGCGCTGCGCACCGCGGCGCTGCTCCACGACATCGGGCGCCTCGGCTTCGCCGGGGTCGCGCCCACCGAGTACCAGGCGATGGTCGACGGCTGCACCGACGAGGCCTCCCTCGTCGCGGCCGAGACCGCGCGGTTCGGCGGCGACCATGCGCAGTGCGGCGGCTTTCTCCTCGGCCTATGGGGGCTCCCGCAGGAGGTCGTCGATCTCGTCAGCCGGCACCACGATCCGCTGACCGTCACGGGCCCCCACGTCGGCCCCCTCGAGGCGCTGCAGCTCGCCGAGCTCGCGCTCGCGGGCCGACTCGCCGCGTGGGTCGACGCCGCTGGCGACCCCGAGGTCCGTTCCCGCCGTGCGGCACTCGCCGCGCGGACCCAACCCCCCGAAGAGCGTCCGATCGAGGCAGCCCGGCATGCAATCCTCCACTGAGATCCAAAAGCCGTGCGTCCTGTTCGTCGACGATGACGCGGCGGTGCTCGCGAACCTGCGGCGCGGGCTGTGGCGCGAGCCCCTGGAGGTGATCACCGCCAGCGGGCCCGAGGCTGCGCTCGTCGTGCTGCGCGAGCGCACCGTCGACGTCGTCGTGTCGGACGAGAAGATGCCGCACATGGGCGGCGCCGAGCTGCTCACGCTGGTGCGCCAGCTCTACCCGGAGACCTGCCGCATCCTCCTCAGCGGTCACGCCGATGTCGACGCCGCGCTGCGGGCGATCAACGAGGCGCGGGTGTTCCGGTTCTTGACCAAGCCGTGTCCGCCGCGCGAGATCGCCGCGTGCATCAACGATGCGCTGGCGGCCCGCGAGCAGCGGCACGCCCTCGAGCGCGCCGCCGGCGACAACCACCGCGAGTCTGCGGCGCGGACCCGCCGGCTCGCCGAGGTCCTGCCCACCGTGTGGCTCGCGATCCAGCCGATCGTCCACGCGAGCACCGGCGAGGTCTTCGCCTACGAGACCCTCGCGCGCTGCGAGCACCCCGAGGTGAGGACCCCGCTCGCGCTGTTCGACCTCGCCGAGGAGAGCGGCGCGGTGATCGAGGTCGAGCGCGTGCTCCGGCTGCGGATGGCCGAGCTGCTGCGGACGCTGCCGTCGGACGTGCTGCTGTTCGTCAACACCCACCCGCACTCGCTGACGGATCCCGACTTCTTCGACGATCGCAACCCGCTGGTCCCCTTCGCGAGCCGGGTCGTCCTCGAGATCATCGAGCGCGACGCGGTCGCCGGCGGCGCGACCACCACCCAGCGCATCTCGACCCTCCGCGGCCTCGGCTTCCGCGTCGCCATCGACGACCTCGGCGCCGGGTACAACGGCCTGAACACGTTCACCGACGTGCTCCCCGACGTGGTGAAGTTCGACATGGCGCTGGTCCGCGGCGTCGAGGAGTCACCGGTGAAGGCCCGCCTCCTCAGTGCGTTGATCGACATGTGTACCGACCTCGGGATCATCACCGTGGCGGAGGGTATCGAGACCGCAGCCGAGCGCGACGCCGTGCGGGCCCTGGGCTGCGACATGCTGCAGGGCTTCTTCTTCGGCCAGCCGAAGCGCCCCACCCGCGAGCTGCGCAAGGTCGGCTGACGATCAGGACTAGCGATCGACGAACGCGCGCAGGTAGTACGTGAACTTGAGCGTGAGCTCGTGGAACGGCTCGCGATCGGGCATGCCCACCGCGTCGCCCAGCGGCTGCTCGGCGCGATAGACCAGGAAGATGTCGCTCCCCGGGGCGAACCGCCAGCGCAGACGCGACTGGGCGCCGAAGCGCTGCCGCCCCGGCGAGAGATCGAGCCGGCCCAGCGTATCGAGCGCGAGGTTGCGGGTGACCGCGACGTCGAGGTTGCCGTTCGCGAAGCCGAAGTTGAAGCGCGTGTCGTCGGCCTCGAGGTGGCCGATGAGGTGGCTGTACGACGTGCGCAGCGTGAAGTGTTTTCCCAGACGCGCCGTGATCGTCGCGCTGGGCTGGTGGGCGAAGCCGCCGAAGAGGTCGAACGCCTCGTAGCTGCCCTCGAGGCCGATCACCCGCCGCTCGGGCGTGTTGAAGCCGACGCGCTGGCGATGGCCGCGGTACTGCTTGGCGTCGACCTGGTGGCCGTACAGCTCGAAGGAGTTCTGCACGTCGTCGACGAAGCTCGATACGCCGTACTCGATCGACGAGCCGTTGCGCCAGTTGACGGAGACCCGGCTGCTCGCCTCCTGCCCCAGGCGCGCGCCGTACTCGGGCGTGGTCTCGAGGCTGTAGCGCGGACCGAAGACGATCTCGCGCAGGCCGAGCACCCGCGGCCGTGGGGCGAAGTCGAGGGCCGCCTCTTGGCGGGCCGAGCCCGGCCGCCGGTAGAAGCCCAAGGCGGGCGAGAAGTCGCGGTCGCTCCACAGCCACAGCAGCGTCGGCCGCACGTACAGGCCGCGGTACTCGATCGCCGAGTACGCGCTGGCGCCTGCGTCCGTGCTCGGAGCCACGGCGGGCACGCGCGCGCCGAGGTCGTCGGTCGTCGCCTTGGCGCCCGGTCGCTCGAGCCAGCTCCCGGCGAGGAAGCTGCTCCACTGCAGCTTGCCGTCCTGCGCGATGAGCTGGCTGTCGAGGCCACCGCTGGCGTCGTCGACGTTCGCCTCGCCGAAGCGGTGCTCGCCCAAGAGCAGCATCCCGACGTTGAGCGTGCGCGTGACCTGCAGACGCACGCGCCCCACGCTGACGTTGGTGGGCACGGTCGCGGCGAGGTTGCGGCTCGGATCGGACGGCGAGCCCAGCGTCTGCACGTGCAGCAGGCCGTACGACACCAGCTTGGTGCGGCCGTAGACCTTGGCCCCGCCGAGCAGCGGGACCTGCTTGCCGTCGACGAGGCCCACCCGCCGCGAGAAGAACAGCTGGGCCTCACCGCTGCGCCCGAAGTTGAACACCTCGAGGCCGTTGATGAAGAACGGCCGGCGCTCGGGGAAGAAGAGCGGGAACCTGTCGCGCGCGACCTGGACCTCGTCGGCCTCGACCTGGGCGAAGTCGGTGAGCAGCGAGGCCTCGACGTAGGAGCCCGCGCCGATCTGTACTCGGACATCGCCGCCCGTGGCGACGTTGGGCCGCCGCGCCGGATCAGCGGTGAAGTCGGGGCGGAAGTTGGTCCGCAGCAGGGCGTAGGGCGTGTACTCGATCGCCCGTTGACCGGCGATGTTCCGCAGGCCGACGAGCGTCCCGAACTGGCTGGCGGCCATCGGGCTGCGCGGCGGCACGATCACGCGCCAGTCGTAGGTCGCGTTGCGGCTGGGGTGGTCGCGCGAGATCTCGAGGCCCATGATCCGCTCGTCGGTGCGCTTGAGCCCGAGGATCGCGAACGGGATCCGATACTCGACCGTGTAGCCGTCGTGCCGCCGCGTGACCTCGGCCTGCCACACCGCGTCCCACTGGGTGAGGAACTCGCGGCCGTCCTCGAGGCCGAGCGCGTCGATCTGCGCGCCCTCGGCGTTGACCCCGAGGCTCACGCCGGTGCGGCGATCGTGGGTCGGGTCGAGCTTCACGTAGACGGCGTCGTCGGAGAAGATGCCGCCGTTGTCGCGCCGCAGTGTTCGGACGATCACGTCGCCGGGCTCCGACTCGCACTCGAGCAGCACGTACAGCGCGAGGTCGTCGTAGGCGACCTGCAAGGTGGTGCGCACGGGTGGGGTCGCGCCGAGCTCGGGCTGTCGCTCGCCGAAGCGATCGTCGGCGGGCGCGACGCCCCAGGTGCCCTCGTCGGCGCGACCGTCGACCACGATCGGGTCGACGGTTCGGACCGCGCGGTACGATCGCTCCGGCGCCCGGTAGCTGCCGTCGGCGGGCGGCGCGGCGACCAGCGACCAGGCGAGGGCGGCGAGCGTGGCTCCGACGCTCATGCGGGTGCCATCGCGGTCGAACCCGTAGCGCCCCGTCCAAAATGAACAGGGGCCTCACGCGGCGGCGTGTGGTGGGCGAGATGCGCACTCCCGCGGGCGTCCCTCGGCCGCCGCGCGGGTCTCACAAACCTGCACCCGGGCCGAACCGCGTTCTCGCCCCGCAGCCGACACGAGCGCAGCTTTTTGCGCGACTCGGCCCACCGTCGCATGGGCCGCAGCTCTACCGCATGCGGTCCCCGTTTGCTATACGGTGGGGGTCGCGTGTGGCCTGGCCGACCGGGGATCCCCCCCTTCCGCATCCAACCCCGGTCGGCCGGGCTCCCGACCCAATAGGAAGAGGGCAGATCCTCAGACCCCGGTCATCCTGGGTTTTCCGGACGCCCCGAAGAAAAATCGTCGAAAGGTTCTTCGACGCCCTCGAGCGTAAGGGCTCGTACGAACGCGCAGGCTGCTAGGCGCCGCCGGACTCGCAGACGAAGGCCCGGACCATCGAGCAGGGCACGTCGTTCCAGCCCCCGCCGGCCAGGTCCATCTCGGCGCAGTCCTCGTCGCCGCCGCCGTCGTTGGGCTCGCCGGGCAGCCACGCGGTGAAGCTCAGCGGGCCGCCGTCGACCCACGTGAAGGCGCCGCGCGAGGCGGCATCGGACAGCCCGATGAACCAGCCGCCGCCGACGCCCGAGGGCGGCTCGGCGAGCTGCGCGACCGCGGTGTTCTCGGCCTCGTCGTCGATGCGCAGCAGGTCGCTGCCCGACGCGGTGCAGTGTTCGCGGGCCGCGTCCCACGTGGCGCCGCCGGGGCAGAACGCGTAGCTGCGGTTGCCGACGGCGAGCATCGTGCAGTCGTTGCACGCGGGGTTGTTCGGTGCGGCCTCGTCGGTGACGTCGTCGCAATCGTTGTCGACGCCGTCGCAGACCTCGTCGGCGCCGCCGTGGCGCGCGGGATCGGTGTCGTCGCAGTCATCGCCGAAGGGCACGTACCCCGGCGGGGGTTCGCACGCCGACACGGTCATCGTCGGATCGCCGCGGCCATCGTCGTCGCCATCGAGGTACCAGGTGGTCGGCTCGCACGGGCCTGTCTCCGCGTCGCCGCTCGAGCCGGTGTCGACGGACCCGGTCGCTTCGGCGTCGCTCGAGCCGTGCGTGCCGTCGCTCGTCGACGCGCCGCCGGACTCGGCCGCGGTCTCGGTCTGACTCGCCGAGCCGAGTCCGGTGCCGAGGGACGAGCCGCTCACGCCGTCGGCGCCCGCGCAGCCGAACGCGAGGCTCGCCGCCGCCGCGCCGATCGATCCGGCGACGCAACGCCGATGGACAGGGTGGAGGGGACGGCGCATCGTCGCGTGTTCGAGGGTAGCAACCCCGCCGCGCGGTGTCGTGCCATCCTGTCGGGGTGTCCCTCGACGCTGGCGCACCCTCGGACCCCTCTGCCACTCCTCCAGCCACTGGGCCCCAGCGCGCCGCGCTCGGCTGGCTCGTGCACCTGTGCGGAGCGGTGATCGCCGGCGCGGCCGCGCTGCCCATCACGCCGGACGGCCGCTCCTTCCTCGCCCTGCTGCGCGGCGAGTTCGAGCGCGGGTTGCTCGAGGGCTTCATGATGCTCGCGGGGTTCGGCTCGCCGTTCCTGTTCGGCCTGGCGGTCGCGGCGGTCGCCGTGCCCCGGCTGCAGGGCGTCGCGCGCGAGCTCGTGCGTGCGCCGATCGGCCTCATGCACGGGCAGCTCCTGCTGGTCGCGTTCATCGTGTGGCGGCACGGCCAGTCGATCGGGGCCGTTGGTCTGCTCGGCTTCGCGGTCGTCGGGGCGATCGTCTATGCGCGATCGGGCCTACGTGCGCCCGGCGGCCATCGACTCGCGCTGCAGGAGACCGTGCGTTGGGGCGCGACCGTGCTGGCGGGCGTGGCCGCGTGGTGCAAGCTCCAGCGCGCCGCGGATCTCCGCCTCGGCCCCGCGGTCGACCTGCTGCTCGGCGCCTCGGTCGTGCTCGTGCTGTTGTCGCTGCGTGCGATGCGGCGTCAGCAGGCGTAGGTCGCCAGCACCACGAGGTCGTCGCTCGCGCGCAGCAACCACTTGCGGTCGCGCGGCGGGTTGATGAGCACCTCGTCGTCGCCCTCGGGCCCGCGCCGGCGCAGTCGCACGCCCAGCGCGGTCTCGTTGTGTCGCGCGACCCGCTGCGCGACCTCGGCGAAGTCGACCTCGCGGCCGTCGAGGCCGTACTCGGCGGCGGGCCGGAAGCAGACCTCGGAGCCATCGGGCCCGAGCAGGTCGTCGAACACGACCCGCAGCTCCCGGCGCAGCGCGACCTGGGCCATGATGTGGCTCAGGATCATCGGCGGGATCACGACCTCGCTGTCGCCGCGACGGAACAGGGCGAGGTTGCTCGGATCGACCAGCTCGACGAGCACGTCGGGCCCAGGGCCGTCGTCCGGCACGACCTCGCGCAGCAGCAGGTGCCCCAGCAGCGTGCGCGCGTCGGACTCCTCCGATTCGATCCAGTCGTTGGCGACGAACACGATGTTGTCGAAGGACGCCGGGTCGATCCGCTTGAGGTGCCCCGGCACCGTGTAGTCGAGCTCGAGGTGCTGGACGTTGACGCGCTTGCAGTCGACCTCGTGGTTGTCGAGGTGGCGCTGCCGGACGTCGAGCGGGACCATCGACGCGATCACGATCTCGAAGCGCTCGATCTGGTAGCCGTCGAGCTCGTGCAGCAGATCGGGCACGCGGTGGTTCCAGCCGAGCACGAGGATGCGTCGGTGCAGCTTGATCGGCGGTGCGGTGGGCACCCCCTGGCCGCGATCAGAGCGCTTGGGCGTGTAGTCGGTCTTGGGCACCGTGGCGTCGTTGTCCTCGGCGACGATCACCAGGCGGTCATCGGGGCCGAGCACCAGGTCGTCGCTGGGGTTCAGCATCGAGCGATCGACCCCGCCCTCGCGGCGGACGACGCCGAGCAGTACGGCGGCCGGGAACGCGTCGGCGAGGTCACCGAAGCGCACGCCCTCGAACTGCGGGCACTCGCGGGCGTAGATCTCGCTGCCGTCGCCGTAGCTGAGCAGGCCCGCGATCGCGTGCGACAGGCCCGGGTGGCGGATGTTCTGGCACAGCATGCTGGAGATGACGCGGTTGCTCGCGATGATCTCGAGCGGGCCCGGGTACGCGCGACGGGCCGTGATCGACTTGCGCGCGTCGAGCAGCTCGGCGACGACGAGCGGCGCCCGCGTCGCGTCGTGCTCCTGCGTGAAGCCGGCGAGCGCGAGCAGGGTCTTGATCGTGTGCGTGTCGGGACCCGCGCCCGCGGCCGCGCGATCGGGCGCCGGCAGCAGGATCGCCGAGGCGCGCAGGGTCGCGACCCGTCGCAGGTGCTCGACCCGCAGCGGAGAGCCCGAGCGCAGGATGACGCTCGCCGAGCGGTAGGCCGCGCCGACCCGCTCGCGCAGCTCCTGCTGCAGCTCGGCGTCGACCTCCTCCGCCATCACCACCACGTTGAGCGCCCGCGCGCCGCGGGGCAGCAGGAACTGCCGCACGCGATCGTCCGACAGCAGCAGCTCCTGCACGATCGTCGAGGTGCGCGTGGTCCAGCCCATCACGACGAAGTGATCGCGGTTGGAGATCGGCGTGAGGCCGTTCTCGAGCCGGCGCAGGGCGGTGTTGAGCCACTGCGTCATGATCGCGATCATGGCGCCGAGGAACAGCACGTACCCTGCGACGGTGAGGATCGTGGAGACGGTGCGGAGATAGAGGCCCTGGTCGTCGCCGAGGTAGCCGGGATCCGACAGCCGAAGAAACGCCCACCAGATCGCGTCCCCGGGCCCGTCGAAGTTGCCAGTGCCGACGACGAGCAGGCCACCGAGGGTCGACACCGAGACGATGATCGCGATGACGAACAGGAGCCGGTACAGCGGCCCGCGGACGAGGAACCGCTCGAGGAGGAACTGCAGGCGGTCGCGCAGGGCGGCGAGCACGGCTACCCCGCCCGGCCCTCGGCGAGATCGGCCGTCAGCGCCGCGCGCTGCTCGGCGGTCAGCGCGATCTGGACCGGCGTGTCGGGCAGGTCGATGCCGAGCTCGATCGGCGCCTCGTCGCCGAACGCGAACTTGAGGTACTGCACCGACGACAGCCGGTGCTCGCCGACCTGGCGTGGATCGAAGCGCGGGCGCACCAGCGAGCCGTCGGGCAGCTTGGCCCACACGTGGTGGGGCAGGTCGATCCACCGCGCGAGCTTCACCGCCCGCTCGGCCTCGTCGTCGATGCCGACGAGCAGCGTGCAGCCGAGCTCACCGGGGCCCCCGAGCAGCTCGTTGTACGTCGTCAGCTCGTGGGCGATGTCGACCTCGCGGACGATCTTCTCGGTCCGCATCATCTCCTGCACCTGGTAGCGCACCGTGTCGCGGTTCTCGAACAGGAACGTGAAGGTGTCCGCGACGACGATCCGGCGCGGGGCCTTGATCGCGAGCATCGGCGGGCGCAGCTGATCGCGTCGCTCGTCGTAGGTCATCCAGTCGAGGAGCTCTTCGCGGGCGACGGGTTTCATGGGGACTCCGGCTTCGGGGCGGGGGGCGCTGCGGCGGCGGTCGATCCGCCGGTGGGGAACGCCTCGCCGCGGTAGGCCTTGGCGAGGATCGTCATCGGGTGCATCGGCTTGCGACCGGCGTGCTGCTCGAACTGCAGGGCCGCGAGCGGACAGTCGGTGGCCCAGATCTCGGTCTCGGCCTCCTGCATGCCCTCGAAGGCCTTGGCGCCGACGCGCTGCGAGTACTCGAAGCCCTCGGTGAGCATCGCGTGCGTGCCGTCGTGGCCGCAGCACTCCATCACCGTCTTGGGCTGCACGCCGGGGATCTTGCGCAGGAGGTCCCGCGACTTGAAGCCGACGCCCTGCGCGCGGAGGTGACACGGCGCGTGGTAGGCGACCGGGCCGCCCGGCGAGCTGGCGAAGGTCGCGTCGAAGCGCGGCTCGTTGCGGATCGACCACAGGTACTCGCCCGGATCGACGACCGCGGCGGCGAGCCGCTGGGCCCGCTCGCGGTCGTCACCGCCGACGAGCTCTGGCCACTCGCGGCGCAGCATCATCGAGCAGGTCGGGTTGATCGCCATCACCTTGGCGCCGGCGTCGACGAACGGCATGAGCCGATCGAGGTTGTGCTTGGCCTTGGAGCGCACGAGCTCGAGATCGCCGCGCTCCCAGGCCGGCATGCCGCAGCACTCGAGGCCCTTCTCGCAGCGCAGATCCACGCCGTTGCGCTGCATGACGAAGACGGTGTCGCGGCCGATCTGCGGCTCGTTGTGCTGCACGTAGCAGGTCTGGAACAGCACCACGTCGCCGCCCGGTTCGCGGTCCATGAGCTTCTCGCCCGCGGCCCAGTGCTCGAACGTCTGCGACGCGAACTCGGGCAGGAGCTTGTCGCGGTGGATGCCGAGGATCTTCTCCATGAACCAGCGATGCAGCGCGACCTTGTTCATCGCGTTGGCGACGCCGAACGAGGCCCGGGCCGCGGCGCCGGCGAGGTCCGGATCACGCAGCGCGAAGCTCTGCAGCGTCGGTCGCGTGGTCTGCTTGCGGATCGCGGCGTGGCGGTGCACCAGCTTGGGGAAGTCGAGCTGGAACGGGTGCCCGTCGCGCGGCGTGTACGGGCACTGGACCTCGCACAGCTTGCACTGGAAGCAGGCGTCCATCACCGCCTCGATCTTGGCGGGCTGGAGCTTGCGGACGTCGCCGTCGCACTCGTCGTCGATGGCCTTGAACAGGATCGGGAAGCTGTCGCAGTACTTGAAGCACATGCGGCAGCCGTGGCAGACCTCGAACACCCGCGTGATCTCGCCGGCGAGCGCGTCGGGGTCCCAGTAGTGCGAATCCGAGGGGTCGTAGGTGAGCCCCTTGGTCGGATGGTACGAGATGTTGCCCTTGCCCATCGTTTGCGGGCCGAGCATGCGCTGGGGCGGCGACTCCGGCAAGCCGGCGGTTGCGGCGACTCCGGCAAGCCGGCGGTTGCGGCGACTCCGGCAAGCCGGAGTCGCGCACAGCTGATGCCGTCGAGCAGGGACTGGAAGCGGCCGGCGTGGGACTTCTCGGCCTTCGCGAGGGTCTCGAACCAGTCGGCGATCTCGTTGAAGCCCTCTTCGCGGGCGCTCTTCGCCATGCCCGGGTACATGTCCGTGTACTCGTGCGTCTCGCCGGCGACCGAGGCGCGCAGGTTGCTGACGGTGTCGCCGATCGGCAGATCGGTGGCCGGATCGCCGACCTTCTTCAGGTAGTCGAGGTGGCCGTGCGCGTGGCCGGTCTCACCCTCGGCGGTCTCGCGGAAGTTGCCCGCGATCTCCGGATAGCCCTCGACGTCCGCCATCTTTGCGAAGTAGAGGTAGCGGCGGTTCGCCTGCGACTCGCCGGCGAAGGCGGCCTTGAGGTTCGCGTGGGTCTTGGTTCCCTTGAGCTCTGGCATGGCGCTGGCTAGATAACACAGGCCGCCCCGGGCGACGAGGGTGGCGCCCTGGACCCCGCGAAACGCCGGCCCGCTCGGGTGGCTGCTACACTCCGGATGGCGAGGCCCGCGGCCGATGGACCACCACGAGCACACCCACGTGACCGAGCTGGGCGCGCTGACGGCGGGGGTCGGCACACACACCGCGTTCGCCGTCGTCCGCCTGCTGCGACGGGGGCAGACCCGCGCCGGCAAGCCGTTCTACGACATCCGGCTGTCCGATCGCACGCGCACGGTCGCCGGCAAGATCTGGAGCGACGCATCGCGGGCGATGTCGGCGGCCGAGGATCTGAAGCCCGGCGATCACGTCAAGGCGTTGTTCGAGATCGACGAGTACAAGGGCGCGCTGCAGATCTCGATCAAGGGCCTGCGCGCCGCGACCCCGGGCGAGCCCGGCTACGACCCGGTCGTGCTCGTCGACGAGGGCCACGATCTCGTCGCCGATCTGCTGTGCGATGTGCTGGTCTTCGACATCGAGACCGTGCCGGCGCACGACCTCCGCAAGGCGCCGTCGACGATCGCCCAGGCCGTGGCGAAGCACGCCGAGCGCAACGAGTGGGACGTGTCGAAGGTGATGAGCCTGTCGCCGTACCTCGGCCAGGTGGTGTCGCTCGCGGTGGGCAACGGCGATCAGGATCCGCGCACGCAGGACGTCACCGTGTTCGTGGTGCCGCCGCCGGGGATGGGGCCCGCACAGATCGCGTTGCTGCCGAGCTGGATCCGACCGGTCAGCGAGCCCGAGCTGCTGCGCGCGTTCTGGACGCTGGCGGGGCAGGCGAGCTGCGTCGTCTCGTACAACGGTCGCGGCTTCGACGTGCCGTTCCTGCTCGGGCGCAGCCTCATCCACGGCGTGCCGGTGCGCGTCGATCTGCTGTCGTCGCCGTCGTACGCCCTGCGCCCGCACCTCGATCTCTTCAACGTGGTCGCGCCCGGCGGCGGCTTCGGCCGCGGCCCCGCGTCGCTCGACGTGGTGTGCTGGGCGCTCGGCGTGACGAGCCCGAAGGAATCGATGGACGGCTCGATGGTCGCGGCGACGTACGCCAAGGGCGACGTCGCCCAGATCGCGCTGTACAACGCCGGCGACGTGCGGGCGACCACTGCGGTGTACCAGCGCGTGCGCGACGGCGTGCTGCGCTTCCGCGACGACTGGTAGCACCCGGCCGCGCGCGACCGGGTGCCTGCGCGTGGGCTCAGCCCTCGGCGGGCTCGGTCCCCTCGGCGGGCGCGTCGGGCGTCGCTTCGGGATCGGGCGCGTCGGTCTTGTCGTCCGCGGCCGCGGGGCACTCCGCGAACTCGCAGTTGGGCCCCGAGCGGGCGACCGAGCTGCCATCGGGGCAGACCTTCGCCTCCTCGGTGCACGCGGCCTTGCCGTCGGGTGGGTTGGTGTCCTTCTTGACGCAGGCGCCGGCCGCGACGGCGAGCGCGAAGCCGAGGAGGGACGCGAGGGTGGTGCGGTGGTTCATGGCCGCTGAACGCCGGCCGAGGGGAGGGACTTTCGGTGGGGGGGCGCGTCCCGTCCTCACTCGTCCAGGGGCACGGAGCCGTGCTCCATCACCGGCGGGGCCTCCGGCGCGACGTAGCCCAGGAAGTCGTACCGGGTGAAGACGTCGACCCGTTCGAGTGCACTCGAGTCCTCGGGGAGAGTGACGTCGAAGTGGTGATGGCAGAACCCCTTGCGTCCGTCTTCGTCCGGGTGCATCTCGCACGGCTGGATCAGGACGTCGAGGATCGGACCGTCGCTGGGGGCCCAGGCGCACACGTCGTCCTCGCCGTCGTGATGTCGCCGACCCGCCTCATCCGCGCACCCGCAGTGCCCCGCCCTCGCACCCCTCGATCCGCACCCCATCGTCCGTCGCCACCAACCGCAGCGGATCCGGCCGCGTCGTCGCGCGATCCAACGCCGTCGTCGCCTCCAACTTCACGATCCCGCCCGTGCCCTCGTCGCGCAGCAGGTCGACCTCGACCAACGCGTCGTAGAAACAACCGATCATGCACCCCCGATCGACGTCCACCTCGCACGCGCTGCCGTCCTCGGCGACACCCACGACCTGGTGCCGCGCCAGCGACAGCCGCGCGTGATCGAAGGCCCCCACGCGGCCGACCTCGGCGACGATCTCCGGGGTGCAGTGGTACTCGCGGACGTCGCCGACCTGCTCGCTCCACACGCGGACGCCGGTGGCGTCGGCCAGGGCGAAGCCGCCGCTCGTCACCGCGGGGTTCGCTGGATCGTCGCTGACCACGACCGCGAGCGGGCGATCGGTCGGGCACACGCCGCGCTCGCACAGCACGCGACGGGCCTCGGCGTCGTCGAGCGGGCGTCGGTCGAAGCGCTCGGCGAGCAGCGCGTAGGCCTCGCCCCAGTCGCGGACCTTCGCGGCGACCGGGCTGCGCGTCAGGGTGCAGCGAGCCTCGCGTGCGCCCGGGGTCCCCGCGCGCTTGCGGAACTCGAGCACGAACTTGTCGCTGAACTCGCCGCGGTCGTTCACCCACGGCAGCGCGTTCCAGTCGCGCGTGTCCGCGGGGTTGCGCAGGAAGTCGCCGCGACGCACGAGCTCGAAGCCCGCGGCCTCGAGCTCGGCGACGACGAGCGATTCCTCGATGCGGTGCAGCGACTGACTGCCGCTCGCGCCGGCGCCGGCCTTCGCGTGCGCGTCGACGATCACGTAGCGGCCGCCGGGGCGCAGCGCGTTGCGGACCGCGAGGTTGTGCGCCGCCCGGTCGACGCCCATCCACTCGAAGTCGTGGTAGAAGAGCACGTTCACGACTACGTCGAGGTCGCGCACGTCGGGGGGGAACGGATCGACGAACTCGCGATCGAGCCGCACGACGTTCGCGTTGACCGGCTTCGCGAGCCTCGCCGTCCAGGCCGCCTCGGCGAACTTCTTCCGCACGAACTCGGGGTTCTGGCCGTAGACGGTGCCCGTGGGCCCCACGGCGCGGGCGAGCAGCTCGGTGGTGTAGCCGAAGCCCGCGCCGAGATCCGCGACGCGCGAGCCGGGCGGGAGATCGAGGAACGCCAGGAACTCGGCGGGCCGGCGTCGCGCGTCGGCCGTCCGATCGTCGGCGTCGCGATCGGCCGCGTCGACGATCGTCCGGATCGCGGCCCACTTCGCGGGCGGGATCGCGGCCGGGGCTGCGTCCGGGTCCACGGCCACGGTCGGCTCGGGCGGGACCGGCGTCGTCCCGCGGCACGCCACGGCACCGAGGACGATGCACGCCAGCGCGACACGACGACCACGCATGCGACCAGCCTACCCGAATCGGGCCAGATGCTGGGATTCGCCGGGCGGGGTTGGTACCTTCCGCCTGTGGATGCGCTGCGCCGCCTGCTCGAGTTGATCGCCCGCGAGCTCGAGGCCGACGACGTGCGCATCGAGGTCGGGCTGCGCGAGCCGGACGCCCGCAACGCGTGGTGCGAGCTCGCCGGCGGCTATCGCCTGCTCGCGGTGTTCGACCGCGACCACGCCGACCTGGCCGAGCGACGGGCGAGGCTCGAGGTGCTCGCGCAGACCTTCGCCGCGACGCTTTCGGGCGGGCTCGCCGACGCGCCGCAGATCGCGACCGGCACCGAGCTGGCCGTGCACGCCCTCGACGAGCTGCTGGCCGCGCTGGCGCGGATCGCCGGGGCCACCGCGGCGATGGTCGTCGACGAGCACTCGCCGATGCTGTGGGGATCGTCGCTCATGCCCCGCGGGCCCGAGGACGCCGACGTCGCCGCGTGGATGACCACCGCAGCGATCGCCGCCGCGCGTCACGGCCTGGATTTCGCGGCGCTGCTCGCCGCGCCCGCGACCGTCGAGGCGGCGCTCGACGCCGCCGCGGTCGATCCCGACAACCGCGTCCGCATCTCGCGGGCCCTCGGTCGATTGCACGCGGCCGGCCTGTCGCGCACGCCGTCGCAGTGGCGCGAGTTCGTGATCGCGATGCGGGCCGTCGCTGCGTCGCGCCGCGGTCCCGCGGACGCGCGCCACGTCCCCACGTCCGGCGTGAAGGCGTCGGGCGAGGCCCGCGAGGAGCCGCCCGCCTTCGTGTCGCGCGGCTTCGGTGGCATCTACCGCGTCGTGCTCGCCTTCGCCGACGCGTTCTCCGAGCTCCACGCCGAGTCGGCCCTGATGCGCGCGCTCCCGGTGATCGAGAAGCACGTCGTCGGGCTGCCGCCGGTGGATCCGGGCGGCGGCGGCGGTGGGCAGGTCGTGCGGCTGTTCGGACCGCGGAGCTGAATCGGGGCGGCCCGGCCCCCTCGAGTTCACACCTCGAGTTCGGTGATCGGCGCGTTCGTGTACCCCGCCTCGTATCCGAACTCCGCGAGCGGCAGCCCGGCCCCGCGCAGCGCCGTCAGCAGCGCGCGGGTCGTGTTGTCCCCGTTGCCGCGATAGTGGACGTTGCCCCGCAGGCGCCCGCCACCCTTGCCGCACACGAGCATCGGCATGTCGTCCTGCGAGTGGGTCCAGCCCTCGGCGTGCTCGGTGGCCACGAGGATCGAGCTGTGCTCGAGGAGGTTGCCCGCGCCCTCGGCCGTGTCGCGGAGCTTGCCGAGGAAGTACGCGAGCTGCTCGACGTTGAACTTCGCCACGGCGGCGCCGGTGGTGTAGGGCGAGGGCTCGGTGTGGTTGAGGTAGTGGTGGCCGTCGGTGGCGCCGACCATCCAGAACACCGCCCCCGAGCCGCACGTGGAGTATTGCACCGAGAACGATCGCGTCAGCCCGCACGCGAGCGCGAGCGCCATCAGGTCGCTCATCACCATGTTCTTCTCGACGACGGCCTCGTTGGAGTCGACGTCGGGGAACTCGCCGGGATCGGCGGGCTGCTGACAATCGGCGATCGGCGCCGACAGCCGCGACTCGAGCTCGCTGATGCTCGTGAAGTGCTGATCGAGCCGCTGCTTGTCCTTCGCGCCGACCTTGTTCTCGAGCGACCGGATCTGGTCGCCGACCGAGTCCAGCACCGAGGCCCGGGCCTTGCGCACCAGCGGCTCGGCGGTGCCCTGGTTGAACAGGCGATCCCAGAAGGCGTGCGGGCTCTCCTCCGAGGGGTTCACGTTCGACTCGCCGGCGACGCTGCCGTTGTGCGACAGGTACTGGAACGAGGTGCCCTCGTCGGTGCCGCGGAACCGCGTGACCGCGATCTCGAGCGATCGGTACGGCGTCATGGCCTCGGTCATGAAGTGCGCCGCGGCGACCTGATCGACCGACGGGTACTTCATCGTCGACACGATCGTGTCGCGCACGTCGGCGACCTTGAGGTGCGGACCGCCCGAGCACACCGCCGACATCCCCGAGTGATGCGGGTGGCGCGGCGTGAGCACCGACATGCCGGTCACCACGCTGACGTACTCCTTGAGCGGCACCAGCGGCACGAGCGAGCCGTCGGCCGCGGGCTGCCAGTCGGGTCCGACGGTCGGCGTGAACTGGCCCATGTGCACGCCGTTGCCCATGAACCACAGGCCGAAGCGGGTCGGGATCGCGTCGCCGCCGGCGAACGCGTCGCCGTGGTCGTTCAGCATCAGCCCGAGGATCGGCAGGCCGATCGTGGTGCCCGCGAGTCCGCGCAGGAACATGCGTCGCGCCACGGGACTGCGCAGGGGCGAGGTGCGTCGCAGATCCATGTATGTGTCGCGGTCGCCCTGCTCGGCGCGGACGCGGCGGTCGTTCGTCGTGCGGCTCATTGCGCCACCTCCGGGCTCGCGTAGCGGAAGCCGTCGTTGGTGACCAGCGAGATCACCAGGGAACGGAAGTCGTAGTCGCTCGTCACGAAGTCCTCGATCACCGCGGCCACCGCGTCCTCTTCGCCCGAGGCGGCGAGGTGGGCACCGGCGTGCTCGTAGAAGCGCCGGGCGATGCACTCGCCGGCGGCCGGCAGCTCGGCGACCAGCGCCGCCATCTCGAGCGGGCCTGCGACCGGCGTGCCGTCGATCTCGGTCGCGCTGTCGATCGGCAGGCCGAGCTCGTCGACCGTGCGCCACGCCCCGATCGCGTCGTAGTTCTCGAGGCCGAACCCGATGGGGTCCATCAGGTCGTGGCAGCTGGCGCACTGCGGGTTCTCGCGGTGGACCTCGAGCCGCTCGCGGAGCGTCTGCGGCGGCTGGGTCGGATCGGGCGCAGGCAGCGTCGTGTCGACGCCGGCGGGCGGCGGCGGCACGTCCTGGCACAGCAGCTGGATCCGCACGAAGCGGCCGCGGTGCGTCGGCGAGGTCTGGGTCTTGTTGGCGTTCACCGCCAGGAAGCCCGCCGACGTCAGGATGCCGGCGCGGTGCGATCCGTCGGTGAAGGTGTACGGCCGCAGCTCGGGCCCGGTGATCCCAGGGACGCCGTAGACCTTCGCGAGATCCTCGTTGAGGTACGTGTCGGGGGTGGTGAACAGCTCGCGGAAGTCACCCGAGCCGTCGAACACCGTGGTCTCGAACATGCGCTCGAGCTCGGCGCGCATCGACGGCCCGAGCGTCGCGCTCATCTGCGGGAACAGCTCGACGTTGCGATCGAGCTCGTCGAGCTTGCGGATGTTCATGAAGTCGCGGAAGAAGCCGACCAACGCGGGGCGGGCGCGGGGATCGTCGAGCAGCCGCAGGGCCTGGGCCTCGATCGCGTCGGCGTCGAGCAGCGCATCGGCCTCGGCCGCCGCGAGCAGCGTGGCGTCGGGCGGGGCGTCCTGCAGCAGGTACGACAGGCGGCTGGCCATCTCCCAGCTCGTGTAGCGCAGCAGGTCGGGGCGACCGTCGACCGGCACGCCGACCTCGACGCGGAACAGGAAGTTCGGCGACTGCAGCACGCTCGCCGCCCCGAACTCGATCGCCGCGTTCACGTCGGCGAGGTCGCCGGCGATCGAACCGACGAGGGTGACGAGCGCGTCGAGCTCCTGCGGATCCACCGGCCGCCGCCACGCCCGCTTCGCGAAGCTGCCGAGGAACGCGGCGATGCACGGATCGTCGGCGCTCGCCGGCTCGCACCCGACCATCGCCGCGCGGCGGATGGGGTCGGCCCACACCTGGTCGAGCACCGCGTACGTCGCGGCCTCGTACTTCTCGGCGTCGATCGACGAGATGGTCGCGCCGGCGGCGGAGATCGAGGTGAAGCCGTACAGCAGATCGTCCGCGGGGAGATCGGTCGGCAACACGAGCGGCTCGCCGAGCAGCGCGAGCACGCTGTTGTGGAATTGCGGCTGCGTGAGCCGGTGGAGCGTGGGCGCGGCCGGCTCGAGGCTCGCGGTCGGCGGCCCATCACCCGTCTCGCCACCCGTGCCCGCGTCGGTGCCGGCGCCGGTGGCCGACGCATCGTCGCCCGTGGCGCCGCCGTCGGCCCGCGTCCCCTCGACGCCCTGGTAGCAACCCGAGGGGACCGCCGTCAGCAGGAGCCCCGCGATCGCGAGCGTGCGCCCGCGCTGCAGGGGACCGGGGTGAATCGATGCGCCTGCCACGATCGCGACGGTAGCGAAGTCCCGGACGCCCGCCAACGCCCCGGCCGCGCTTGGTTGCGACGCTCTACGCAATCGCGACGCGTGGCGCTGCCGCGTTCGCGCCTGCCGCTACACGATCGGCACCGCGGTGGCCACGCTCCGGCCGCGACGGTACACTCGAGAGGTGGTGAGTGACCCCGCACTCAGGCGTGCGACCTACGAGGATGTCCTCGCCGCGCCCGCGCACATGGTCGCCGAGATCGTGCGGGGCAGCCTCTCTCTGCGGCCCAGGCCTCGCCCGATCCACGTGCGCGCGGCCTCGCGCCTCGGCATGGGCCTCGCGGGCTTCGACGGCGCCGACGCGGGCGGGCCAGGCGGTTGGGTGATCCTCGACGAGCCGGAGCTCCACCTGCACGCCGAGATCCTCGTTCCCGATCTCGCGGGGTGGCGACGCGATCGCATGCCGGAGCTGCCCGCCGACACTGCGTACTTCGAGCTGGCCCCCGACTGGGTCTGCGAGGTGCTGTCGCCGAGCACGGAGCGACTCGATCGAGCGGAGAAGACCGACATCTACGCGGAGCACGGCGTCGCGCACCTGTGGTTGGTGAACCCGGAGCTCCAGACGCTCGAGCTGCGACGACTCGATGGCGCGACGTACCGACGCATCACGGTGCACAGCGGAGCGGTGAAGGTCCGCGCGGAGCCGTTCGACGCGGTGGAGCTCGATCTCGCGTCGCTGTGGGCCCGCTAGCGTCAGTGCGCGGGCGCGAGCGAGCGGCCGAACGCCCACATCACCAGGGCGTGCGCGATGGCCTGGGTGACGCGGTAGATCCACCACGGCAGGCGCGGCTCGAAGTCCCGCACGATGGTGAGCGCCGTGCCCTCGCCGGTCGTGCGGAACTCGAACGTGCCCGACTGCCCCGCGATGGCGAGCGCGCCCCCGACGATGCCGTAGACGAAGCGATCGGGGGCGCTGCGCTCGGACATGGGGGCGAGGACCAGGAGGTCGAGGCCCGTGCCGCGCAGGCGGAATCGCAGGGATCCATCGGCGTCGTGGACGACGCGGAGGATCCACCCGAGGGCGCCGGCGCACCACCGCGCGTACCGTAGGGCGAGCGACGCGGCGTCGAGGCCCGCGGGCGCGGTGATGCGCTGGATGCTGAGCACCGTCGAGCGGACGGGGTTGGGATCCTTCGCCGCCGTCGCGAACGGATCCGCGGTGAGCCGGCCGTCCTCCGCGATCGCGGCGCCGAGGGCCGCCTCGAACGGTGTCGGCGTGAGTCCGGCCGCCCGCGCGAGGCGATCGTCGCGTGCCGTCATCTCGTGGCGCAGGCTCTCGACCAGCGGACCTGCGAGGGCCCGCGGCGCGCCCGTGACGAGCGACAGCCACAGTCGCGACAGGCCCGGGGAGAACAGCGGCACGCCGAAGAAGCGTCGGCGCACGCCCGACAGCGCCGCGACGCGCCGCATGATCTCGAGGTACGAGACGACCTCGGGCGCCGCGATGTCGAAGATCTGACCCGCGCTCGCGGCATCGTCCACCGCGAACGTCAGCAGCGCGACGACGTCCGCGAGCGCGACCGGCTGCGTGCGCGTGTGCGTCCACCGCGGGCACACCATGATCGGCAGCCGCCGCACGAGCCGCGAGACGATCTGGAACGACGAGCCCGCCGCGCCGAGCACCAGCCCCGCGCGCAGCACCGTGACCGGGACGCCGGTGCTCGCGAGCACGCGCTCGACCTCGAGCCGGCTGCGCAGGTGCTCCGAGAGCGCGCCGGGCTCGTCACCGCCGCCGGGGATGAGCCCGCCGAGGTACACGATGCGCTCCACGCCGGCCTTCGCGGCCGCGCGGGCGAAGTTGTCCGCGCACAGCAGATCGATGTCGGCGAACGACGCCTGGGTCAGCCGCGCGCTCGGCATCATGCTGTGCACGAGGTAGACCGCGACGCGGACCCCGACGAGCGCGCGCTCGGTGTCCTCGAGCGAGAGCAGATCACAGCGCGCGATCCTGCCGCGACAGGCCGACCACGCGGTGGCCTGCCGCGAGGGCGGGGCCCAGCGCGCGACCGACGAACCCCGAGGCACCGGCGACGAGGACGGTGGTGGGGCCCGCGGGCGCGGGGAGGGGGGACGGCGGCACCGACGGAATCTACGGCCCAGCCGCGTTTGTGCCAGCGTTCGGGGTGAGGGACGCGTGGCGCCAGCGCGCGCGGGTCGAGGGGGCTACGCCACCGGCCCATTGTGAGCCGGGACATCGACGAGCCGCGAGGTGCCGCGGCGTCGGATGCCGATCCCCGAGCGCCGCGAGTCATCGCGGCCGCGACTCGCTCGGCGCCGCATCGCCGAGCCACGCGGGAGCCAACCAGTCGTCGTCGGCGTCCGCGAAGGCTCCGACGAAGCCCGCATCGACGTCCGCGCCGTTGGACGCCGCATCCGCATGGTCACGCCACCCGCCGCTGGGCACGGGCCGTGGCCGGGGCCCCGTGCAATCCGGCACGCCCGAGGCGGGGTCGAGGAGGTTTCGCGGAAGGAAGACGGCGCGCTCGTCGAGCCCGTGGTCGTCGTCCTCGTGCGGGCCGTCGGCTTCGGTCGGAGTCTCGACGTGGGCGATCGCCGCATCGCGCGAACCGCCGAAGACGGAGTGCGCGACGTCGAGGTCGGTGTCGCGGCCACGGACGTCGAGGCCGACGTCGAAGCCGAGCACGAGCGCATTGCGGATCACGGCGGCGCCGCCGTTGCGCAGCAGGATGCCGTAGCGCTCCCCGGGCTGCACCGTCACCGGTCCACACAGGGTCGCGTTCGCGATGCGCGGGGCGGTGCGCGGGACGATCGAGCCGCCGGATGGGTCGCCGTCGGCCTCGATGCCGTTGGCCCCGGAGTCCGTGGGTAGGGCGAACGCGAACAGGAACTGCAGCGCTCCGGCGTAGCCGAGGTCGAAGTCGAACGCATCGTCGCCGGGGGCCTCGCAGACGAGATGATGCGCGTCCACGGTGCCGCCGAAGAACTCGAAGCAATCGTCGGTGGTGTGGCGGACCGCGACGTGATCGATCCGCGTGCCGCGACCCACGCCGGCGAGGGTGAGGCCGTTGATCTCGTTGTTGGGCCCGATCGTGACGCCGCCGTACTCGATGCGAACCCAGCGGAGCACGCCGCTGTCGTCGTCGGGCCGATCGCCGCCGAAACCACCGCGATCGGTCAAGCCCTCGACGTGCCCGAGCGAGGGGCGCCCTTGGGCGTCCTGGGCATTGGTCGGGGCACGACCGAGCAGCAGCACGCCGCCCCAGTCGCCGGCGCGACGGTCCTCGGGGGCCCTCGAGCTGGTGAAGACGATGGGGCGTTCGCGGGTGCCCTCGGCGACGATGCGCGCGCCGGGCCGCACGACCAGGGTGCCGCGGGTCGCGACGTCGCCGAGGATCGTGGTGCCCGGCTCGATCGTCAGCGTCGCCCCCGCTGCGACGTAGGTGGTGTGCTCGAGGCGATACGTCACGTCGGCGCGCAGCACTGCATCGGTGTCGAGATCGCCGGTCAACGAGACGATGCGTGGCGCGGTGATCGACCGCGCGACGTCCGGAGGAATCGGAGGCGCGGCGCTGGGCGACTCGCCGGCGAGGCCGGCGACCAACGTGCCCTGCGCCGCGGATGGGTTGCGGGTGAGCGCATGGAGCGTCCACGCCACGGGGATCGCAGCTGCGAGCGCGACCGGCACGAGCCACCGTCGCCGTGGGCGGCTCGGCGTCGGCAGCCCTCCTGGGTCTTCGAGGCCAGGCGCCGCGCCGTCGACGTCGAGCAACCGCCGCGTGATCTCCTCGGGCCGCGGCTCGTCGACGAGGATCGCCGGGGGCATGGGTCGATCCGGCGGGGCGCGCATGGCCCTGCCGATCAGCGCGCCCGAGCGTTCGCGGTCGTCTGCGAACCCGTCGCGCACGATTGCCCCGAGCATCCAATCGCTGGGCACGTCGTCTCGGTCGACGATCTCCTGACCCAGCGCGGTCCGCATCTCCTCGGCAGTGGAGAAACGCAGCGCCGGATCGACGGCGAGCGCGCGGGCGACGATGGCCGTGAGTGAGGCCGGCACCGCGTGATCCTGCGGCGGCCAGGGGATCGCGCCGGCGGCCAGGCGATTGGCGAGCTCGAGCTCGGGCAGCGCCGGCCACAGACGCGAGGACGTGACGCACTCGGCGAGCATCACCCCGACGGCGAACAGATCGGCGCGGCGATCGATCGGTCCGCCGCGCACCTGCTCGGGCGCCATGTAGGCCAGCTTGCCCTTGAACATGCCGTGCTTGGTCTGCGCCAGCGAGTCCATCGCCTTGGCGATGCCGAAGTCCACCAGCTTGACGTGACCGTCATAGGTGACGAACACGTTCTGCGGGTTGACGTCGCGGTGGACCACCTCGAGCGGCTCCCCATCGTAGTCGCACAGCTCGTGGGCGTAGTGCAGACCGGCGAGCAGATCGTAGAGGATCCGCAGTCGCGCGCCGACGGTCAGCCGCACCCCAGTGGCTGACCATCGAGGTACTCCATCGCGAGGAACGGCAAGCCGTCGTCGTCCCCCAGCTCGTACGACTGCACGACGTTCGGGTGCGAGAGCCGCGTCGCCAGTCGGGCCTCGTCGAAGAACATCGCGACGAACTCGGGGTCGTTGCGGTACTCCGCCCGCAGTCGCTTGATCACCAGCAGCTTGCGCACGCTGCCGTGCCCCGTCGACGAGGCGAGGTAGACCTCGGCCATGCCGCCGCGTCCGACGAGCCCGAGGAGCTCGTAGCGTCCGACGCTCGCCGCGCGCGCGGCCGAGGGCGATGACCGATCCACGTCCATCTCGGCCGCAACGCTAGAGGTCGCGACCGATCGGCTCAAGTCACAAGCACGTCAACATCGATTGCGTCGGCGCGGTGTCGGACCGTCGCTCGCTACCCGCAGCCGCCGCAGAACTGACACGCCAGCGCGCACACGCCCGACCAGCTGTTCTCGCAGCAGCTCGGCAGGATCCCGCACACACAGGCCTCGCAGCCGCACCCATCGCAGCCCGGCCCCGGATCCGCCGCGCACCCGTCGAACCCGCAGTCGCCGCAATCCTGCGGGCAGAACTCGCAGTCCTCGAAGTCGCCGCACAGGCCGTCGCCGCAGAAGTCACACGACCCGCAGTCCTCGGGGCAGAAGCTGCAGTCCTCGAAGCCGGTGCACACGCCGTCGCCGCAGAAGTCCTGGTTGCCGCACTGGCCGCACGCGTCGCAGGCGTCCCAGCAGCAGTCGCCCACGTTGACGCAGGCAGCGTCGCACCAGCAGCCGGCCGGCGCGATGCCACCGCACGCGCCCGAGCTGCACGCGCAGTCGATCGCGCAGTTGAACTGGTCCTCGCCGTTGTTGCACGCGCCGTCGCCACAGAAGACGCACGAGCCGCAGTCCTCGGGGCAGTTGTTGCAGGCCTCGCCGACCAGCGGGTTGCACTGACCGTCGCCGCACTGCGCGTTGCAGGGGCCGCAGTCGTCGGGGCAGCTGTTGCACGACTCGCCCGCCAGCGGCGCGCACACGCCGTCGCCGCAGCCGGCACAGTTCCCGCAGTCGGTCGCGCACGTGTTGCACGACTCGCCCAGGCCCGGCTCGCAGATCATGTTGCCGCAGCTCGGGCACACGCCGCAGTCGGCGGCACAGGTCGCGCACGACTCGCCCGCGCCGGGGTCACAGATCGCGTCGCCACACGCGTTGCAGTTGCCGCAGTCCTGCACGCAGCTGATGCACGACTCGCCCGCGACCGGATCGCAGACGCCGTCACCGCATGCCGCACACGGACCGCAGTCGAGGGGGCAGGTGAAGCAGAACTCGCTGGCGTTCGGATCGCAGACCCCGTCGCCGCAGCTCGGGCAATCGCCGCAGTCCTGCGCGCAGTTGAAACAGAACTCGCCGCCGCCGCCGTCGCAGAAGGCGTCGCCGCAGAAGCCACACGGGCCACAGTCGGCGCCGCACGTGAAGCAGAACTCGCCGGCGTCGGGATCACACAGCCCGTCGCCGCAGGTCGGACACGGGCCGCAGTCGCCGGGGCACGAGCCGCAGAACTCGCCCACGTCGGGATCGCAGAACCCGTCGCCGCAGCCGACACAGTCGCCGCAATCCTCGGGGCAGTTGACGCAGAACTCGCCCGCGTCGGGGTTGCAGAGGCCGTCGCCGCACGTGTCGCACGTGCCGCAGTCCTCGGGGCAGCTGCCGCAGAACTCGCCCGAGAACTGATCGCAGAAGCCGTCGCCGCAGGCCTCACAGGTGCCGCAGTCCTCGGGGCAGGTGAAGCAGAACTCGCCCGCGCCCGGATCGCACACCGCGTCGCCGCAGCCGCCGCACGAGCCGCAGTCGTCGGGGCAGGTGAAGCAGAACTCGCCGGCGAACGGATCGCAGAAGCCATCGCCGCAGCCCTCGCACGAGCCGCAGTCGTCGGGGCAGGTGAAGCAGAACTCGCCCGAGAACGGATCGCACGCCCCGTCGCCGCAGCTCTCGCACTCGCCGCAATCCTCGGGGCAGGTGAAGCAGAACTCGGCCGACAGCGGATCGCAGATGCCGTTGCCGCACTCGTCGCACTGGCCGCAGTCCTCGGGGCAGGTGAAGCACAGCTCGCCCGAGAACGGATCGCAGCTGCCGTTGCCGCACTCGTCGCACGGACCGCAGTCCTCGGGACAGGTGAAGCAGAGCTCGCCGGCGAAGGGATCGCAGCTGCCGTCGCCGCAGTCCTGGCAGCGGCCGCAGTCGGTGGGGCAGGTGAAGCAGAACTCGCCCTGCTCGAGCTCGCAGGTGCCGTTGCCACAGCCCTCGCAGGTGTCGCAGTCCTCGGGGCAGGTCTCGCAGGACTCGCCGAACTCGGGATCGCAGCTGCCGTCGCCGCACAGCTCGCACGTGCCGCAGTCGAGGTCGCACCAGCCGCAGTTCTCGCCGATCTCCATCTGGCAGATGCCGTCGCCGCACTGACCGCAGGGCCCGCAATCGGTGGGGCACAGCGTGCAGTCCTCGCCCGCCGCACAGACGAGGTCGCCGCACTCGGGACACGGGCCGCAGTCGGCCGGACAGTTGTCGCAGGCCTCGTCGGGATCGCAGACCGCGTTGCCGCAGTTCAACGGCGTGTCGGTGGTCGAGCCGATCGTGCTCGAGCTCTCGGCCGAGGCGCCCGACTCGGCGACGGTGAAATCCGTGCGCCCGCAGCTACCGAGCAGCAGGAGCCCGCAGTACGCAACGATCCAGATCGTCCACCGTGACATCGCCAGTCCATGCGCCGAGACAGGCGCCCAGGGTTCAGCCTAACAGCGATCGTCGGCGCACGCGAACTCGCGGCGCGGCCGGGGGCGTCGCGCGGAGGCGGGCGGAGCGCCCGCCCGTCGGCGGGCGCAAAGGTGTCGGTCAGTAGGGGCGACCCCAGCCGGAGGTCGGCTGGGGTGGCGGCGCGGGTGGTTGCGGCGGCGCCGAGGGGAGCATGGGGGTGACGTGGACGGTCCACTGCACGCCGTCGTGGTAGCGCAGGTAGTTCGCCAGCGCAGGGTCGGGGTACCAGCCCGGCAGCGCGAGGGGGACGGGCGGCGCGGCGACGAGCCGCGGGCGCACCGCGGCGATGTACGCGATCGCGGCTGGGATCCCGGCGAGCAGCACGAGCAGCAGCCACATCGTCTTCTCGCTGCCGACCGCCTTGAACTCGCGATCGGAGCGGCGCGCGACGTCGACGATCGCGAAGATGTTGACGCCGATGGCGGCCAGAACCGAGAGGGCGAGCAGGCCGAGCACGGGCGACGTCGAGCCTAGCAGCGTTGGCACGCGCGGTCGCCGATCGCCGGAATTCGCCGTTGGAGGCGGTGTCTCAGCCCGCGTTGACGCCGTACGTCCTGCCCCGATGCCTGCGTGTCGTCCCCCTCGCGTTCATCGCCGCCTGCGCAGGCGATGATCCCGACCCCGCCGCGGTGGACACCTCGGGCGGCATCGCGAGCCTGGGCGAGGACGGCTCGAGCACGGGCCTCGCGACCCCGAGCACCGGACCCGTCGCCGACGGCACCGGCAGCTCGACCGCCGGCCCCGACGGGCCGTGCGAGACGCTGCTGTGCGGCGACCCCGTCGCGTGCTGCGACGCCGACCAGGACTGCGCCGCGGGCCAGTGCGTCCCCGCGTGCCCCTCGGGCGTGCGCTGCGGCGCCGACGCGTCGACGTGCTGCGAGGTGGGCGACGTCTGCGTCTCCGACGCGTGCGTGGTGCCGACCGGCGCGTGCCTCGATTCCTTCGACTGCGAGATCGGCGAGTTCTGCGAGCCGACCCTCGGCCAGTGCCTGCCGCAGTTCGACCCGGTGACCTGCGCCTACGATCCCGAGTTCGAGGAGATCGAGGTCGCGCTCGAGTGGTCGTACACCGACGTGCAGTCGATCTCGATCCCGACCGTCGGCGATCTCGACGGCGACGGCCTCCCGGAGGTCGTGCTGGTCAGCGCCCGCGACGGCGACGGCGACTGGCCGCTCGGCAACCTCATCGTCCTCGACGGCACGACGGGCCTCGAGAAGTGGCGCATCGATCACGATCCGGCGATGGGCAAGTTCGGACCCCACGGCCGCGCGACCGCCGGCATCGCCGACGTGAGCGGCGACGGCCTGCCCGACGTCGTGTACGCCGGCCGACCCAACGGCAGCAACTCGGTGATCTACGCCGTCGACGGCACGGGCGCCCCGCTGTGGAGCTCCCACGACGCGGACGGCGGCGCGCGGGCGTTCACCGTCGACAACGGCGCGGTGAGCTTCGGCAACTTCGACGACGACGCCGAGGCCGAGGTGGTGATCGGCGCGGCGGTCATCGACAACGACGGGTTGGTGGTGTGGAGCGAGGGCGGTGGGGCCAACGGCTCGACCTACGGGACCAACAGCGGCTACACCGGCGGCGTCTCGGCGATCGTCGATCTCACCGGCGACGGCCACCCCGAGATCGTGTCGGGGCGGCACGCGTGGTCGGTCGACTGGCAGGCGGGGGCGGTGCCCACGGTGACGCTGTCGATGCTGTGGGACGCGGGTGCGCCCGACGGATACCCGGCGATCGCCGATCTCGACCTCGACGGCACCCCCGAGGTGGCGCTGGTCGCCAGCGGCACCCTACGCGTGCTCGAGGGCGACAGCGGCCTGCCCTGGTGCGGCGTCGATCCGACCGAGGTCATGTGCGACGCCGATCCGATGCTGCGCACGGCGGCCGTCACGATCCCCGGCGGAGGTCGCGGGGGGCCGCCGACGATCGCGGACTTCGACGGCGACGGCCGGCCCGAGATCGCCGCCGCGGGCGGCAGCTCCTACTCCGTCTACGACCTCGCGCGCGCGGGCGAGGAGCTCGTGGTGCCGATGGGCGACCCGGTGCCCGCGGCCGGCTCGCTGTACGTGCGGTGGTCGCAGGTCACCCAGGACCAGTCGTCGAACGCGACCGGCTCCTCCGTGTTCGACTTCCAGGGCGACGGCATCGCCGAGGTGGTCTATGCCGACGAGTGCTTCATGCGGGTGTACTCGGGCACCGACGGCGCGGTGATCCTCGAGGAGGCCAACAGCAGCGCGACGATCCACGAGTACCCCCTCGTGGTCGATGTCGACGCCGACGGCAACTCCGAGATCCTCGTGGTCGCGAACGATACCGGCGCGAATTGTGGGCAGCACGAGGGCTATGTCCCGCGCCGCGGGGTGTACGTCTATGGGGACGCCTTCGATCGATGGGTGCAGACGCGGCGCGTGTGGACCTCGCATACGTATCACGTCACCAATGCCACCTCGGCGGGCAACCTGCCCGCGGCGGAGCTGGACAATTGGACGCAGCCGGGACTCAACAATTACCGGCAGAATGTCCAGGGCGAGGGTGTGTTCAATGCCCCGGATCTCACCGTCGAGCTGGCGATCGGGGTCGGCGATTGTCTCGAGATGCAGCTCGCCGTGATCGCGACCGTGCGCAACGTCGGGGCGCTGGGCGTGCCGGCCGGCGTGGCGGTCACGCTCTACGCGGGCGAGGACGCGAATGGCGACCTCGTCGAGACCAAGCTGACGCCGGCGCCGCTGCTGCCCGGCGCGTCCACGCAGCTGATCTGGAACCTCGAGGCCCCCGCCGACGGCGCGGCGCAGAGCTTCTTCGTCGAGGTCGACGGGGCGGATCCGGGCGCGGGCATCGTCGAGGAGTGCGACGAGAGCAACAACACCGCGCTCACGCAGAGCGCGAGCTGCCCGATCCCCGGGTGAGCGCGGGCGGCGAGGCGCGGTCGATCAGCCGCTCGGCATGCCGCCGCCGGCGTACGTCAGCGCGTAGCCGGTCATGTCGCTGTACGTGTACGGACCGACCAGCCCGTTGTACGAGGTGACCACGCCGGTCTCCTTGTCGATGCGGTGCGCGCCGCCGCCGTTGGCGACCGTCCACACGTAGCCGAAGTAGTCGATGCTGATGCCGTAGGCGCCCGGCACGTTGAAGGACGTGACCGGCGTCAGCAGGTGGCGATCGATGCCGATGACCTGGTTGCTCGCGGCCATCCACAGCAGGCCGTCCTCGCCGGTCTCGGCCATGCATCCGGCGAAGCCGCCGCCGTTGCCGGTCGCCCAGGTCTCGGTCTCGGGATCGAAGCGGCTGTACTGCGACGAGCACGCCCAGACGTAGCCTTCGGAGTCGACCGTCATGCCGTAGCTGCTCGTGGGCACCGGCCAGGTCTGGTACTCCATGTTGTCGAGGTCGACGCGGACGAGCATCACGCCGCCGAGCTTGGTGCCCCAGAAGTTGCCCTCGCCATCGACCGCGCCGCCGTAGATGCCGTAGAAGTCGGCCGGGAAGCCCGCGAGGGTGACCATGTCGATCACCGCGCCGTCCTCACCGTCGAGGAGCAGGACGTCGGTGCTGCCGCCGTTGGTGCCCGAGGTCCACAGGTTGGCGTTCTCGTAGCGGCACGTGTTGATGTTGAACTCGCCTTGGGTCCACGCCACCGGTCGCTGGCTGGCGTAGGCGAACGGCGAGTACCAAGCGACGCACTCCTCCTCGCCCCACGGCAGGAAGTTCGCGTCGGTCGAGGTCTGGATGCCGGGCGAGCCGTTGCTCTCGTTGCAGCGGTCCTCGAGCGCGTAGATCTTGGTCACGCCGCCGCTGCGGTTCGCGACCGCGACGTCACCCTCGAGGTTGACGCTCGTGCGCGACGGGCTGCCGTTGGAGTCGGGGCGGACGATGAAGCGACCGACCTCGGTGACCGACTGCGTGTCGATCTTGGAGATGGTGCCCTGGGTGCTGTTCGCGGCCCACAGGTACGAGAAGTCGGGATCGCCGTTGCCACCTCCACCCTTGCCGTTGTTGCTGCACGGGATCTCGGGCGCGTCGGGCAGGACGCCGACGTCGAACTTCGCGCCCTCGGCCCCGTCGGCGTTGGTGTCGGTCACCACGCCCGACGAGCCGCCGCTCGAGTCGGGCGAGGTGTCGGAGGCCGAGGCGCTCGCCGAGGCGGACGCGGACGCGGACGCGGCCGTCGTCTCGCTCGAACCCGCGGGCCCGGTGTCCGCGTTGCCCGTGCCACTCGCGCTCACCATCTCGGCATCGGAGCCGCCACCACAGCCGCCGAAGGCCCCCAGGCCGATTGCCACGCACCCGATTAGTTTGAAGTTCGTCATCGCTCGTCCGCTCCCCGGCAGGAGCCTCGCACGCTCGCGCGGGCGACTCAAGCAACGGACGCGGTCGACGTGGTCGCGCGCGTCGAGCGGCGCGCGATGATGCGCGTCAGCTCACGATTCACCACTCGGGATCGCAGCTGACGCCGTCGTCGGTGAGCCAGCGCGTGGTCGGCTCCTCACCGCTGTAGTCGACGAGCAACAGGTTCTGGCCGCCGCCTTGGCTGATGCACACCGCGAAGCGCAGGGCGTCCGGCGCCATCGCGAAGCTCCAGAGGTACGACTCGGGCGTCGGGGCGAGCAGCACGTGCTGCGCGCCGGTGGCCACGTCGAGGAGCAGCAGGGCGTCGCCGCGCTGCTCGGCGGTGCCATCGCCGTCGCCGTCGTAGTCGATCGTCGCCCCGAAGACCACGCCGCTGCCGTCCGGGATCCACTCCGGGTTGTCGAACACGGCGTCCGGGGCCGGGACGACGACGTCGGGGGCGCCCGCGGGTGGCACGTCGAACGCGACCACGCCCTCGTGCGTCCCGTCGATGCACACCGCCTGCACGGCGAGGACGACCGCTCCGTCGGGTCGCGGCGCTGGGCCGGTGTTGACGGTGCAATCGCCGAGCGCGTCGACGAACAGCTCGCCCTCACCCCCGTCGCCGTCCACCCAGCCGAGGCCGCCACCGCCCGGCGTCGAGATGTCGACCATGAACGAGTGGTTGAACCAGAGCGCGCTGCCGTCGGGGTGCCACTGCATGTCGCTGATCTGCTGTCGATAGCCGGTCGACACGCCGATCGGGGCCGGGAACGGGGGCATCAGGACCCCCGGCGCCGTGAAGCTGCCGTCGGCGTCGATGGCGATCGAGTGGATCGTCTCGCTGGCCTGGTAGTCGATGCTCTCGAAATCGGACGCGACCGCGATCGAGGTGCGCGTCGGGTGGATCGCGATCGCGCGGATCTCCGTGCCGTCATCGAACACCGGCAGCGGCTCGGCGGCGTCCGAGGCCACGTCGTAGGCCCACAGCGTGTCCGAGCTGCTGTCGGTGGCGCGCACGAACAGGAGCACGTCCTCGGACAGCGCGAGGCCAGACGGCGGGGCGTCGCCGGTGGAATCGGCCCCGCTCGGATCCGGATCGGTCGGGTCGGTCGGGTCGGTCGGGTTCGGGTCGCCTCCGTCGGTGTCGCCGCCGCTCGGGCCGTCGGTGTCGGTCGTCGCCGACCCGCTGCCCGCCGGCGGATCGCCGTCGCATGCGGACGCGGAGGCAGCGCAGACACCGAGCAGGAGGCGACACAGGGGCGGGGCGACGCGGGCGTGCATGTCGACGGGTGGGTGGAGGTCGACGCCGCGATCCGTCACGGCCGGCAGTCCGCCTCCCGGGCACGGGCACGGGCACGGGCACGGAGCAGGGTGTCCGGAAGAACGCCTCGCGTTCTTCCGCACCCTGCTACGCGCGCCCGCGCAGCATCCCGTTCCAGTACATCTCGGGCAGCGCATACGCCTTCATCGCGTACATGCTGTAGCGCTCGCGGCGTTGGTCGAACCCGAAGCTCTCGGCCGGGTTCCCGTCGTAGTCGAACTCCGCGAGGATCAGCTTGCCGTAGCCGGTGACCAGCGGGCACGAGGCGTAGCCGTCGTAGCTCGCGGTCGACGCGGTGCCGTCGCGGGTCGCGAGGAGCTGCGCCACGAGGACCGGCGCCTGTTTGCGGATCGCCGCGCCGGTCCGCGAGGTCGGTAGGCTCGAGTTGTCGCCGAGGGAGAACACGTTCGGGTAGCGCACGTGCCGGGTCGTGTGCTTGTCGACGTCGACCCAGCCGGCCGCGTTGGCCAGGGCGCTGCGCCGCACGACCTCCGGGGCGCGCTGCGGTGGCACCACGTGCAGGAGATCGTAGCGAAGCACCACCTCGTCGCCGCCGTCGAGCTGCTTGAACACGGCCTCCTTCGCCGCCGGTCGCACTGCGACGAGGTCGTGGCGGAAGAGGGTCTCGATGCCCTTGCGCTGCACGACCGGCTCGAGCGCCTCGCGGTAGTGCTTCACGCCGAAGATCGCGGGGGTCGCCGACGCGTAGATCACCCGCGAGCGGTCGCGGACGCCGGTCTTGCGCATCCAGTCGTCGGCCAGGTACATGATCTTCTGCGGCGCGCCGGCGCACTTGATCGGCGTCGAGGGGAACGTGAACACCGCGTTGCCGCCGCGGAAATCGCGGAGGAACTTCCAGG
Source organism: Deltaproteobacteria bacterium Ga0077550 (assembly GCA_001464385.1). GTDB lineage: Bacteria > Myxococcota_A > Polyangia > Nannocystales > Nannocystaceae > Xiheibacterium > Xiheibacterium aquaticum. Next base: position 81,879 of record LNFB01000163.1, read on the forward strand.
TGCTCTCGACGGAGTCCCACGCGTAGTTGCTGCAGATCCCGCCTTCGCCGAGGTGGCCGTCGAGTCCGTCGATCGCCGCCCAGTCGAGCTCGATGCCCATCGCCACCACGAGCTGCTCGTACTCGAGCTCGTCGCCGTTCGCGAGCACGACGAGGTTCGCCTCGGGGCGGAGCTCGGCGCCGCGCTGGCGGATCCATGTCGCGCCCGCCGGGATGTAGTCGGCCTGGGGTCGACGCGAGATGTCGCGGTCGAACACGCCGGCGCCGACCAGGGTCCAGATCGGCTGGTAGTAGTGCCACGGCGAGGGCTCGACGATCGCGACGTCGAGCGTGGGGTCCGCGGCGCGCAGACGCGCTGCGACCGAGATGCCGCCGGTGCCACCGCCGACCACGACCACGGCGTGATGCGTCCTCATCGCGCACCTCCCGACGGCAGGGCGCCCTGCTCGCGGAGGCCGGCGCCGAAGGTCTGCGCCAGGGCGAGCACGAACCCGACCGCGCGCTGCACGTCGGGGTTCGACATGGCGCGCAGCGCCCCGAAGAGGCCCACGCCGTCGCCCGTGGCCTGGCTCGAGGTCGCGAGGGCGCGGCCGAGTCGAGCGACCACCCCGACCGCGTTGGGCTCGAGCAAACCGGAGTCGGCGACGAAGCGCAGCTCGTCCACGCGGTCGAGCATCGTGCGGACCAGGTCGAGGGCGGCCGGGCGCGTGAGCCGATCGAGCACCTGCAGGAGCGTGGTGAGGCGCTCGTCCACGTCGACCCCGCGCGACGCCAGGCCGTCCATGACGTCGTCGAACGTGTCGACGGCGGCGGCGATCGCCGTCGGTGCGCCGCGCATGGCCGTGTGCACGCGGTCGACCTCGTCCTCGAGGTGGGCGAGCCGCCGGTCGATGCGTTCGAGCGTCACGGCGATCGCGGGCGGTGGGCTCTTCGCGATCGTCTCCGGGGTCGTTCGTCCGTCGTCCATCTCCGGGCCACATCGCAAGCGGTGCGCCACACGCCCGCGCCGTGCGGCGCCGCGGGCTTACGCGCCGAGCCCCGCGGGACTGAAACGCCGTGCAAGGCGCCGTTTCCCCCGGTGAAACGGCTCGACCTCGATCACGGCTCGAGGGCGCCGATGCTCCGCGGCGACGGCCGACGTCTCCCCGAGCGGTCGACGGCGGGGGCCTGGGCGTGTTCCATCGCGGCGCCGACGAGCCCGCTGCCCGCCGCGGGGCGCAGGTCGATCCGTCGACCGCGGCCGGCGACGACCTTCGGGTCGCCACCGTAGTGCGAGGCGCGATCGCGGCTCGCGGTGATGCTCGTGCGTCCCTCGCCGCACTCGCGCAGCGGCTCGCCGCCGTTCCACCACCAGTTGCCCGACAACGAGAGCCCGGCGACGCCGTCCGCGTTGGCGTTGAGCGGACACGTGCTCGAGCCGTCGGCGGCGCCGAAGAGGTTGGCGACCACCGAGAGGTCGCGATTGGCCAGCACGTCGCCCACGCGCTTCGAACCGCCCCAGTAGTCGTCGCCGCCCTCCATCACGCTGTTGTAGGCGCGGATCATGTCGTAGTCGCCACGCCCGGCGTGGTCGCCGGTGACCCACACCGTGTTGTGCAGCGCGAGGCAATCGTGGCAGCCGTAGAAGCCGAGGCCGGCCTCGGCGGCGTCGATGATCACGTTGTTGCGCGCGACCTGATTGCGGCCCTCGTAGTCGGCGTCCCACGGCCACATGTAGATGTTCCCGGAGCCCTCGCCCCCGAGCATGATCCCGCGGTGTCGCGCGCGTCGGATGAGGTTGCCCTCGAGCAGCACGTCCTCGGAGCCGCCCTTGGCTTCGATGCCGACGCCAGCGCCGACCATGTCCTCGAGCACGTTGCCGCAGACCCAGAGATCGTGGACCCCGACGTTGTCGATCCCGTGCCGGGCCGTGCGCGAGATCCGGTTGTCGAGCAGCCAGATGTGGTGGGCCTGGTTGACCTTGATCCCGTCGCAACAGCCGCTCTCGTAGGCGTCGGGATCCCCGTCGCCGTCGGCGCCGCGATGCAGGTTGCGCGCGACCATGCCGCGCACGATGACATGGTGCGACGGGTCCCACTTGCCGTAGCTGGCGCGGGTGTTGGGATCGATGGGTTTGCCGGCGATGTGCACCGCCGAGTCGCCATAGTGACCGGTGGCCGGGCCGACCGTCAGCCCCTCGATCGCCACGTACGCGACGTGGTCGAAGCCGAGCGCCTGGCCGTTGCCGTCGTTGCAGTCGATCTGGACCGTGCCCTCGCCGCGGATCCACAGGGGCGCGGCGGCGGTTCGCATGTGGTCCTCGACGTAGAGGCACTGGCCGCGATAGGTGCCGGCAGCGATGGTGATCCGCGTCGGGCGGCCGCGGTCGGATTCGGCGATCGCGGTGCGGATCGCGTCCATCCCACCGCCGTCGATGCGCACCTCGGCCCACTGCCCCGGGGCGATCACGTCCGTGAACAGGGCGTCTCCGCACGCGTTCGGGGCGTCGGCGCGTGGGGTCGACGTCGGTGCCGGAGTCGCGGCGACGGCCGGGGCGGCGACCGTCGGCGTCACGCTCGTCGCGTCCGTCGCTGGCGTCGGTGCGGGATCGGAGGTGGAGGCGGATTGCTGGGCGCACGTGAACGGGCCGAGGGCGATCACGAGCGAGGCGAGGGCGGCGTGCTGCATCCCAGACCTCATGCGGTCGCGGGGGCCCGCGCGCCGCCGTTCATTGCCTGATCGATCCCTGTCTGCCGGAAACCGGCCGGACTTGGAACACACCGACGCGCCGCGGCCCTCGGGTCAGGTGTCTTCGCCGACCGTCGGGCGGTGCTCGCCACACCACGCGATCTCGATCCGTCCGTCCGCGAGGACGTCGTAGTAGATCTGCAGGCACTTCTGCGCGCTGACGCCGTGGCCCAGGGTGATGTGGCGGCCGAAGGTCTTCAGGGCGCCGCTGGCGTCGGTCCACGTGCGCTCGCGACCGAAGGCCTTGATCGTCTCGGGGCTGTCCTTGGGCTTCCACCGCGCCATCGTCCCGAGCGCGCGGTGGATGACGTCGCCGATGCCACCGACGTCGCAGTTCGCGAGCAGGCCGAGGACGAACAGCACGCGCGCGGGATCGCGATAGGGCGAGTCCTCGGCGGAGGCGCGGGCGCTGCGGAGCACGATGAGCTGCTCGGCGAACAGCGCCTCGGCGATCGCGAGGGCCGCGGCCACGGTGCGCGGTGGGCCGAGCGAGCCGCGGATCTCGTCGCGCTCCTGCTCGGCGCGGCGGAGGTCGCGGCGGGCCAGCGCCAGCTCGCTGCGCACGGTCTCGAGCTCCTTCTCCTGCTCCTCCGCCAGCTGGAGGCCGGCGGCGAGGTCGTCGGCGAGGGCGAGCCACGTCGACTTGGAGGTCGTGCGCGTCGACGCGGGCGCGGGCTCGAGCGCGGGCTCGAGCTCGCGCGCGGCTGCGGCCGGTGGAGGCGCGGCGGCCTCGACGGTGGGCGCGTCGCCCGTCGCGGCATCGGGCGGCGGGGCTCCGCGATCGATCGGGGCGCACGGAGCGGAGCGCGGCTCGATCGGCGGCGCCGCGGCGACCGGTGGCGGCGGGAGGAGCCGCGGCGGCGAGGTGAACCGCGGCGGTACGGGTCCGACGGAATCCGGTCGCGGCGGCGCGACCTCGTCGGTGCGCCGGGGCCCGAGGGTGACCGGCGTCGCGGGGCGCGGGGCTGGACGTCGCTCGGCAGGCGGCGGCGCCGGGCCCTCGACGTCGCGGATCCATCGCCGGAGATCCTCGTTCTCGGCGACGAGCTCGCAGAACACCCCCGCGACCTGCTCGGTGCGCGTGCTGGGCGGCATGCCCGTCAATCGCACCGGCAGCACCAGCAAATGATCATAGGGGTTGTCGCCCGGGCGGACGCCGGGCCAGAGGATGCGCACGCCGCCGTTGTAACAACCGAGCTTCTCGTCGAGCCCGACCGACGTGAGCTCGTCGCGCAGCCGATACGACGCCCGCACCGACCCGAGCCGGTGCACGGTCATCATCCCCGCGACGCGACGCGTGAGCTGATCGGCGTCGACCAGCGGCGCGCGCGAGGCGTTCTCGACCGAGACGATGAGCAGCGGCACGGTGCGCTCCGGGTCGAGCGCCCAGGCCACGAGCGCCGCGACATCGAGCTCGTCGACGACGCTCGACTGCGACGCGCGGAGCTGTGCGGGCTCGATCGTCGGGAGGTTGGCGAGCATCCATCGCACGATCTCGGGCGCGTCGGCGTGGGGCGTCGCGAGGCGCTCGGGCGGACCGTCACGCACCACGAGGTGCTCGACGACGACGTCGGCCCCGCGGTGGAGGATCCGGATCGCGCTGCTGCGGGTCACCCCGCCCGGCTCGGGGAGCGAGAACTTGAACGACCAGTCGCCGCCGCGATCGCCGACCACCGCGTCGACGTCGAGATCGGCCGGCACCCCCGCGGCCAGCCGCGCCTCGCGGAGCCCCGCGAAGGGCCCCGCGCCCAACGCCCACTCGGCGTGGCGTCGCACGAGATCGTCGAGCGTGGCGCCGGGGATCCGCAGCCGCGAGAGGTGGGCAGGACGCACGAAGGGAGAAGGATGGCAGATGGCCGGCCGGGAATTGATCCTTTGGCCAAACCCCGCAGTTCCGGGGGCCGGTGGGAGCTGCGGTCGTTCTCGCACCGGTCGCGGCGCGGCCGCACTGCGGTGCGGGGGACGCGGCCGCGGTGCCGCGGCTGCGCCCACCGTGTGCACACCGAGCCTCGCCGCGCGCGCTCTTGTTCGTCGACGCAGGGTAGCCTCCCGCGCTCCGATGCCCCCTTCGACCCCCGCGACATCCTCGATCCGACGCGTGCGTGGAGTGCTGTTCGTGGACTACGTCCGGATGATCCGCGGGCACACGGCGATCGACTGGTCGCGCTACCTCGAGGACGAGGACGCGGCGCTGCTGGTCCAGCCGATCGACCCCGACGCCTGGTATCCGATGGCGACGTTCGAGCGCTTCGGCGTCGGCATCATCCGCGAGGTCGCCGGCGGCCAGCTCCCGGCGGTCCAGATGTGGGGCCGCTTCCAGGTCGAGTCGGTGCGCGCGGCCCATCCGACGCTCATCGCGGCCGGCGATCCCCGCGGCACCCTCATGCGCTTCCGATCCATGCAGCGCGGCTTCTTCGACTACGACGCGATCGACGTCGACGAGGTGCTCGACGACAGCGCGACGGTGTCGGCGCAGTACGGCATGGGCGTGGAGGCCGAGCGCGCCGCGTGTCACCAGACGCTCGGCTTCGTCGAGCGGATGATCGAGGTGGCGGGCGGCACCGACGTGGTCGCGAAGTTCGAGGCCCGCGGCTGGGACGGCGACGCGCGGACGCTGATCTCGCTGACGTGGCGCGGGGCGTGATCCTCGATCGCGCGGATCATCGCGCGGATCATCGACAGCTCGCGTCGACGATCGCGTGCCACGTGGGCGAGGCCTCCACGCCCGTGAGCCGGTCGGCGAGCGCACGCGCCTCGGTCCCACGCCCGGCGCCGCACAGCGCCCGCAGCCGCGTCGATCGGCCCTCGTCGACGAGCACGCCGCTGGGGTGCGCCGCGTCGTAGCGATCGAGGGTCGCGAGCGCGTCGTCGAACTCGCCCCTGCGCAGGGCCACGCGCGCCTCGGCCAGCAGCTGGGTCTCGACCTCGAGGCTCGACGGCGCGCTGGGCATCGGGGCGGGGTCCTCGGCATCGATGGGCGCATCGACGCGCGGCGTGACGACGCGGCCGCGCGGCGTCGTCGGCCCTTCGACGGGCGGCGCGGGGGCGACCGCGGCGGCGACGGGGAAGTCGACCGCGACCAACCCAGTGGTCGGTGCGGCGCCGGGCTCCCGCACCTCCGGCGTCGGTGCCACGATGTGTCGCGTCGTCGACGTCGCACCTGCGCCGCCCCAGGCCATGGCCGCGGTGACCGTGACGAGGGCACCCACGGCGAACGCGGGCAACCACGTGGTCGTCGTCGTCCCCGTCAACGTCAGCGACTCCCATCCCGGCAACGTCGGCGCCGCGCCGGCGTCGATGCGGATCGCGAGCGCGGCGAAGGCCGCCTGCCGCCGCGCCGTCGTCGTCGTGTCGTCGCCGGCGTGTCGCAGCAACGCGCGCGCCCGGAGGGAAGCGATGCGCACGTTGCCCCGCTCGCGGGCCTGAAGGCGTCGAAGCGCCGCGGTGAACCCCTCGCGGGCGAGGCGCAGCCGCGAGTGCACGGTGTGTGGGTTGACGCCGAGGATCTGGGAGATCTCGGGGACGCGCACGCCCTCGATCTCGGCGAGGACGAACACCGCGCGCTTGGCCGGGTCGAGCTCGTCGAGCAGCGCATCGACGACATCCGCGGCCTGGGCTCGACCGAACTCGAGCTCGGGATCGACGGTGGACTCGCCGTGCACGAGGGCGCCCGCGGCGATCTGGCGCGCGACGCTGCGACGCCGACTCCGGCGCTGCGTCGCCGCCACCCGCAGGGCGATCGCGTACAGCCAGGAGCGCAGCGCCGCGCGGCCGTCGAACTCGTCGAGGCGGCGGTGCACCACCAAGAACGTCTCCTGCACGGCGTCGTCGAGGTCGTCGTCGGGGAGCCCGAGGTAGCGGAGCACCCGCCAGACGTAGCCGGCGTGCGCGCGATAGACCTCGCCGAGTCGGGCGGTCGGCCGGTGGGCATCGTTGGGCGTGGGGCGGCTGCCGTCGAGCAAGGAGGGCTCCGGATCGTTGATGCCGCCGCCGGGGCTTCGCATCATCGAAACCTCCGGCGTCGGTGGAATTGTACGGTGAACAGGCCGCGCACGTCCGCGGCGCCGACCACCCAGACGTCCTGGGTGATGCCGCCGATCGCGAAGCGGGGCCGGAAGAGCGACGCGACCGCCTCGACCGCGACGCCGACGGTCACCCGCGGCGCGAGGGTCCACCGCACGCCCGGTGCGATCACGAGGCCGGCCCAGGGGTCGCGGGCCGGGCGTCGAGCGGCGAGATCGTCCCCGTCGGCCCGGCCGAGGATCACGCCGGCGTCCACGCCCGCGCACGCGGTCACGCGGACGCGTCCCCGCGACAGCAGCGGGCAGACGCGCAGGCCGCCGGTCACCATCTGCAGGGTCACGCGGACATCGTGCGGGTCGTCGAGGGGCACGCGCCGTGGCAGCCAGTACTGCACCACGGCCTCGAGCTGCCACCGGCGCATGCCGAGGAACGGGGCCAGGAGCACGCCGACGCCCGCGGCCGGCAGCTGCAGCCCGCCGATCCCCGTGCCCGCACCGATCCCGAACTCGAGCCTGCCGCGCCGTCGCGAGGTGTCGATGGGCGGAGCGACGTCGGCGCGCGGCGTCGGCGTGCTCGACGTGCGCGTCGACCTCGCGGGCGACGTCGGACGCGTGGTGCTCGGCGTCGACTCGGCCATCGCGGGCGCGCGCTCGTCCGGGACCGCGGCTGCGTCCGCGACTCCGATCGGGTCGAGCGCGACCGCGATGACGACCGCCGCGGCGCGCGAGACGAGCATGCAGTCCGCGTCGTGCAGCGCCCGGGAGGTCCGCTGGCCTCCCGCCCACACCTCGATGTCGGCGGTGTGGATGCCGTCGTGGGCCTCGACCGTGACGCTCGCCTCGGCGTGGGGCGCCCCGTCGGGCGCCGCGGGGCCCAGCGCCGCGATCCAGGACGCCACCGTCGAGCCATCGGGGCACGAGGTCGGCGCCGTCCAGCGCAGGCGCACCGCGGCGTCGGGCGCGACCCCCGGCGCGGCGGCTGCCGTCGCGAGGGCGAGGACCAGGACGGAGAGCATGTCGTTCTCGTGATACGCCGGGAACGCGGCGGCCATCAACGTGACAGACATGGGAACGCTCCGCCATCGCGCCGGTCGCCGCACCTCGAGTGCGAGCGCGCTCCCCTTCGTGGGCCTCGTCGTGGTCCTCGTCGCGTGCGCGTCGCGTGGGAACACGCAGGACGATCCGGCGACGACGACGGGCGGTGTGGGATCGGAGTCCTCGGGGCCCGCGGCGCCGTCCGGCGAATCGTCGCCGCCAGATGTGCCCTCGCCCGGCGATCCGACCTCCGACGCGACCTCGAGCGGCGAGGCGGAGGGCAGCGAGGCGAGCGGCACGCAGGACGCGTCGGACACCGCGACGTCGCCCTCGGAGCCCTTCGAGCCGTGGCCCGACAGCTCGCTGTGTCTCGGCATGCAGGACAACTCGTTCTGCGGCGACGGCATCGGCGCGCGCGACTGGCAGGGCGCCGACGACTACCGCTGGCACAGCGAGGGCGGCGAGGCGCCGTTCGTCGTCACGCGGGCCGCGATGCCGCTGTTCTCGGCCGTGGGCGACGGCGGAGGGATCGTGCCGTGGGGGCTCGGCGTGGCGCCCGACGGCGACGTGTTCGCGTCGGGGGCCGGCGACGTGCTCATCGATGGGGTCGCGGTGCCGTCGAACGGCGGGTACGCGCGGTTCGTCGCGCGCGTGGGCCCCGACGGGGATGTGCGGTGGTCGTCGAGCTTCGCCGCGGTCTCGGCCGATCGCGTCCTGGTCGCGCCGCAGTCGGACGGGGGCGTGGTGATCGTCGGTGACGCGTACGACGAGCTCGACATCGACGGCGTCGTGCTCACCGGCGGCACGATCGGGTTCCCTCGGGTGTTCGCCGCCAAGTTCGCCGACGACGGCGCCCTCGCGTGGGCGAGCATGGTGCCCGCACAGGGGACGCCGGAGTTCCGGGTCCTGTCGATCCGCTCCGGCGCGGCCGGCGAGATCGAGATCCACGGGCCGCTGCGCGGCACGCTGCAGATCGGCGACGCCGAGCTGACGTTCCCGTTCACCGAACCGGGAATGGCGGTCGTCGTGCTCACGCCCGAGGGCGAGTGGGCCTCGGTCGCGGCGGCGCCATGACGCCGGGCGCGTGGTACCGTCGCGTCGTGGTGGTCGTGGCTCGGTCGCGCGGTCTCGCCTGGGCGGGCCCGATCTTCATCGCCGGATGCGTCGCCCCGACGGCGAGCGAACTCGGTGAGCTCGGGGTCGAGCGCGGCACCGGTGGTGGCAGCGGCGCGGCGATCGACTCCGATTCGAGCGGCGCGAACGGAGCGTCGGACACCGGGGGCGCACCGGGCCTCGCGTGGCCCGACAGCTCGATGTGCCTCGGCGCATTCGCGGAGATCCTGTGCACTCAAGGCGTCGCCGCGCGGAGCTGGGGGGAGGACGCCGAGTACCTCTGGCTCGGTGACGACACGAACTGGTCGACGAGCGCGGCCTTGCGAGACGGCGTTGTGCTGTTCCCGCTCGGCGCCGACGGGTCCGGGGTCTTGGCGTCGGGCCTCGCGGAGGCCGTCGACGGCGATCTCTTCATCGCGGGGTCCGGCGCCGCGATCATCGGTGGAGTCCCGCTGCCCCACGACAACCTGACGTCGCGCTTCGTGGCGCGTGTGACCCCGGCGGGTGAGGTCCGTTGGTCGAAGCACTTCGCGGACGTCTATGGCGACCGCGTGTTGGTGGCGCCCCACGCGGACGGTGGCGTCGTGATCATCGCCGACCTCTCGGAGGATCTGACGCTCGACGGGGTATTCGTCCCCGGGGGGTCCATCGGCTTTCCGATCCCACTCGCCGCGAAGTTCACGGCCGACGCCGAGCTCGCGTGGGTCACGAGCCTTCCTGCCGATGGCACCGTGGACTTCCCGGTGGTGTCGATCGAGTCCGGGGCTGCCGGCGAGATCGAGATGGTCGGGCCGTTGCGCGGCACCATCGCCCTGGGCGACACCGAGGTCTCGTTCCCGTTCGGCGTCGTGGACCCCGCGGACGTCCGGGTCGTGCTGAGCTCGGACGGCGTCTGGCTCTCGGTCGCCGCGGAGCCCTGAGTCGGACCGGAGACGTGGGCGTCTCCGGGCCCCGCCGATTTCGGCACACGATCCGGGCGGTGGTGGACATTCACCGCTCGTATGGTGGATGCATGGAAGTCGAGTGGGAGATTCGCGCTCGCGCTGATGATCGCGTGGCTCGCTGCCTGCGACGTCGAGCTCGCCCAACACCCGGGGATCCAGACGCCCCGCGCGCCCCAGGGCCGGCGACCGATCGAGCCCGAGCCCTGCGGCTACGGCGATGACGAGTGGTACGGCTGCCCGGGGAATCCGTGCGCGCACGGCTGGTGCTTCGCGGGCAAGTGCGTCGGCGAGGAGGTGGGGCGCGACGGTACGCTGGAAGATCCCGGCGTGTGCTGCGTCGACGCCGAGTGCCTGGAGCAGGATCCGTTGGAGCGGGATCCGTGAGCGCGACGGCGGCTGCCGACCTCCTCGAGCGACGCGCGTGCCTCACCCCGGCAGGCCGTACGCGATCACGCCCCCGTGCGCACCCTCCGGCTCGGTGAAGAACCAGAAGCCGTAGCCGACGAACACCGTGCCGTCGACCACCGAGACGCCGCCGCCGATGCCTGTGTCCGGATCGTCGCCGCCCGGCGCGTGGTTCCACACCTCGACGCCGGTCGCGGCATCGAGCGCGTGCACGACCCCGTCGATGGTGCCGTGCCACACCACGCCGCCGGCGAGGGTGAGGGCGCCGAAGATCGGCCGCGGCATCGGCCGCTGCCAGCGGATGTCGCCGTTCGCCGCGTCGAGGGCGACGACGATCGCCGAGTTCTCGTCGCTGCCGAAGTCGAAGAGGGTGCCCGTCCAGGTGTTGTTGGCGACGTAGATGGTGCCGTCGCCCACCGCGGCGGTGGTCATCACGCCGCCGAGGTGGCTGCCGGGTCCGAGCTGCGTCGCCCACACCGTCTCGCCGTCGTCGCGATCGAGGACCGCGTAGACGCCGGCCTTGTCGCCGACGCCGACGACGTCGCGGCCGTCGATCGTGAAGAGGTTCGGCGCGGCGCCGATGTCGGCGTCGACGCCCTGCGGCTCGGGCATGAAGATCGTGTAGACGTCGCCCGCGGTGAACTGGCGGCTCCACACCAGCTCGCCGGTGCTGGCGTCGATCGCCAGCAGCGCGTCGGACAGCGGCGCCGCCGGGGGCTCGTAGGTGTTGCCCGTGCCGACGAACAGCAGGTTGCGCGCGCGGTCGACCGCGGGGGTCGACCAGACCGACACGCCCGCGCCTGCGGTCGCGTCGTCGGGGGTCATCGATCGGCGCCAGTGGATCGCGCCGGTGGCCGCGTCGAGCGAGATCAAGCTGCCGCGGAAGGTGTAGTCGTCGTGCAGCGTCGCGAGCTCGGTCGAGGCCACGCCGACGACGACGTGGGACCCGACCGCGACCGGGGATCCATAGAGCGCCGCGTCGGGGTGGACGTCGAGCTCGAGCGACCAGTCGAGCTCGCCGGTCGCCCGCGTGACGGCGTGGAGGATCCCATCGGCGTCGCCGACGAACACCCGCTCGCCGTGGACGAGCGGCGAGCCATCGATCGCGGGGCCGAGCGGCGTCACCCACCGCGGCTCGCCCGTGGCGCGGTCGCGGGCGTGCAGCGACCCCGACCAGTCGCCGAAGTACACGACGCCGTCGCTCACCGCGGGCGTGCTGGTCACGCCCCGGAGATCGGCGACGGACCACCGCGGCTGCAGGCACCCCACCGTGCTCGGCGTGATCGCCCGCTCTGCCGCGTTGTGTCGCGAGTTGTCGGGATCCAGGCCGTAGCGCGTCCACGACGTCGCGGGTCCGTACATGAACGGGCCGACGCACGCGTCCTCGCCGGTCGAGTCGGCGTCGGTGGTGCCGGGCGGCGTGTCGCCGGTGTCGAACGTCGCGTCGCCGGTCGGACCCCACGCGTCCGACGTCGCCGTGACCATGCCCGCCGGCGGGCCCTCGCCGCACGAACCGACGAGCGACAGGGCGAGCGCAGCGCCGAGGCGCGTGGGTGCGGACGTTCGTCGCGTCACGATGGTGCGCCCAGCCTATCTCACCTCGCATCGTCCACGCGAATCGACTTGACGACGCGCGCCTGCTCCTCTACATCTGAGGCTTCGCTGTTTCGAAGGTCCCGCCGTGAATCGCACCACCCACGAGAACGCCAGCTGCGCCATGCCCTCGGGCATGCGCCTGGTTGCGGCCAATTCCGGCCGCAATCTCGCCGTGTGTTGAGCGATTCCCCGGTCTCGAAGCTGCATTCCAGCGGGCACCGGGGGGTGCTCGACACGCGGATCACCCTCCTCGAGGAATCCGCCGATGAACGATCGACACATCACCGACTCGGGTCGCGCACGTGCTGCGGCGAGCCGAGCCATCACGTACGACGAGCTCATGCCCGGCCGCAACGCATCCCATCCTGCCAGGGTGGCCGAGCGGTTCAGGCAGCGCTCTCATGAAGCGGCACACGCGGGTTCGAATCCCGCCCCTGGCACATGAACGTCACCCCTCGGGTCAGTAGCTGAGTCGGTTCAGCGCCTGCCTGTTAAGCAGGAGCACGCGGGTTCGAATCCCGCCTGGCCCTCCATGGACTTGCGCGCGCCGTCCCCGTCGGTCGCTACGGTCGCACGCCCTCGAAGATGCAGTTGTCCGCAAACCTTCGCGACCGCGAGAGATCCTGCGCCGTGCGGATCGTCCACGCGAGCACCGGCGTCCCCAGCCGCCGCGCGAGGCTCGTCGCCCAGTACGGCAGGCACCGCAGCTCGTAGCCGATGTAGTCGGGACGCGACAGCGGCGCGAGCAGCAGGCGCCGCAGCACGAAGCGCTCGAGTCGCGAGACGTCGCCGCCGCGGAAGTCCGACGACAGCAGCCCGAGGACGCGCGAGGGATCGCGCTGACGGATCGCAGCGAGCGTCCGCGGATCGAACGACTGCAGCGCGAGCTCGCCGCGGTAGCCGGCCAGGGCGTCGAGCACCGCGGGCACGAGCGCGGGCCCACCGCGCCGAGCCTTCAGTTCGATGACGAGGGGCACGCGGCCGCGAACGCGCGCGAGGACGTCGGCCAGCTGCGGGATCGGCTCGTCGGTCCCGGCGAGGCGCAGCGCGTCGAGGCGAGCCCGCGGCGTGTCGTGGATCCCGCCGGGCGCGCCGGTCATGCGCACCAGCGTCTCGTCGTGGAAGACCGGCAGCGATCCGTCCGCGCCGAGGTGGACGTCGAGCTCGATCGGGTAGCCCGCGTCGCACGCGGCGTCGAACGCCGCGAGGGAGTTCTCGGGCCGCAGCGCGTCGTGCAGGCCGCGGTGGGCGACCGGTCGCGCGAGGAGCCAGGCGAGGCCGGGGCGCAGCATCGGGCCGCATGATGGACCACCGCGGGCCGCCCGTGTCGCAGCTCACCCAAGCCCTCGCCCCTCCACCCCGCGGTGCGCCAGCGCCCTGCTCGCGCCCGCGCTGCCGCTGCCTCTTGGGGCCTTTGGCGCCGCCCCGCGCTTTGGTATACCCGCCCGCGAGTCGGTCACGGGCTGTTGCTCGGGCGCGCCGACCGCGAAAGAGAGCACGCCATGGGTTCCGCGATCACGATGACTTCCAACGGGCTGGTCGTACCCGATCAGCCGATCATCCCGTTCGTCGAAGGCGACGGCATCGGCCCCGACATCTGGGCCGCCTCGGTCCGCGTCTTCGATGCGGCGGTGGCCAAGGCCTACGGCGGCAAGCGCAAGATCGAGTGGCTCGAGGTCCTCGCTGGCGAGAAGGCCCACACCAAGACCGGGGAGTGGCTCCCGGAGGCGACAATGGCGGCGTTCCGCCAGTACCTCGTCGGCATCAAGGGCCCGCTCACGACGCCGGTCGGCGGCGGCATCCGTTCGCTCAACGTCGCGCTGCGCCAGACGCTGGATCTCTACGTCTGTCTGCGCCCGGTCCGGCACTTCCGCGGCGTGCCGAGCCCGGTCAAGCACCCCGAGGCGGTCGACATGGTGATCTTCCGCGAGAACACCGAGGACATCTACGCCGGCATCGAGTTCCAGGCCGGCACCGAGGACGCGAAGAAGTTCGCCAAGTTCCTCGCCGAGAACTTCGGCACCCGCTACGCGAAGGTCCGCTTCCCCGAGACGACGGGCTTCGGCCTCAAGCCGATCTCGCAGGAGGGCACCGCTCGCCTGGTCCGCGCCGCGCTCAAGTACACGTTCGACAACAAGCTGCCCAGCCTGACGATCGTGCACAAGGGCAACATCATGAAGTACACCGAGGGCGCCTTCCGCGACTGGGGCTACGAGCTCGCGAAGACCGAGTTCGGCGCCACCGAGCTCGACGGCGGCCCGTGGCACGTGGCGCGCAAGGACGGCCACGAGGTGATCATCAAGGACGTCATCGCCGACGCGTTCCTGCAGCAGATCCTCACCCGCCCGTCGGAGTACTCGGTCATCGCGACGATGAACCTGAACGGCGACTACATCTCGGACGCGCTGGCGGCCGAGGTCGGCGGCATCGGCATTGCCCCGGGCGGCAACATCAACTACGTCACGGGCGCTGCGATCTTCGAGGCCACCCACGGCACCGCGCCCAAGTACGCCGGCCAGGACAAGGTCAACCCCGGGTCGGTCATCCTGTCGGGCGAGATGATGCTGCGCTACATGGGCTGGAACGAGGCGGCGGACCTCATCATCAAGGGCGTGGACGGGGCCATCGGCGCCAAGACGGTGACCTACGACTTCCATCGCATGATGGAGGGCGCGACGCTGCGCAAGTGCAGCGAGTTCGGCGACGACATCATCGCGCACATGTGACGATCCCCCGCGGTCGGGCCGCGAGGCCTTGCCGCTACAGCGGGCCCACGAGCTGGGCCCACACCTCGAGCAGGCACAGGATGGCCATGCACGAGGCGAGCGCCTCGATGACGACGCGACCGACGGACCAATCGGTCGCGTGCTCGTCGAGGCGTCGCATCATCGGCAGGCCCACGACGAAGTACGCCGCGTAGCCGAACGATCCCCACGCGAGCATCTTCTCGTGCTGCTCGTAGTGGAAGAGATCGGTCATCAGGTCGGTGGCCATGAAGAACGTCTCGGCGAAGGCGATGCCGTAGGCCAGCGCGAAGACGATGAGCGCGCCGCCGATGGGGCCCGGTCGAAGGCGCGCGCGCAGGGTCCGGTCGAGCGTCACGAGCACCGCGAAGTAGGTCGCGAAGTAGGCGTGCGTCAGCGGGTACATGAACACGGGCACCGTCGATCCGGTCCGACCGACGACGTTCGACTGGAACGTCCACTGCGCGCCGAAGGCGTAGCGCATCCCCATCAGGTCGAAGAAGTACGCGGTGCCGAAGTAGGTCCCGAACGCCACGAGGATCGCGACCCAGAGGTTGAACTTGAACCAGTGGCACGACCACCACGGGCGATGGCGATCGGGCCGGTCGCGCACGAGCAGGGGACCGAGCGCGGCGGGGGCCGCGGTCGCGCACGAGAACATCAGGTAGTCGCCGTCATCCCAGCCGCGCAGCACCCCGGTCAGCACGACGGTGGCGACGGCGGCGATCCACAGCGGCGAGGTGAGCAGCAGGTAGCGCTCGGCCCACGCCTTGTCCGGGTTCGGTGCGAGCACCAGCATGCGCGCCAGTCTGCCCGAGCCGCGCGGCCCGGGCGAGCGGGCCCGAGCTCGAGGGGACGCCGCGCCCCGATCGCGGGGCGCGACGCCGGCTTCGGTCACATCGCCTCGAGGACGGTCCGGATCTCCTGCAGATCGGGATCGGCCGGCAGAAGCTCGGCGGCTCGGGCGATCTCGGCGAGCGCGTCGGCGATGATGGCCGCGCGGGTCTCGTCGTCGGTCGCGCTCTTCCACGCCTTCAGCGCCTCGGCGTAGCCGAACACCGCGGCGCCCTTGCGCAGCAGGGCCGGCTCGGCGGCGAGCAGCTCGGCGAAGCTCGCCTCGACGGCGACCTCGCGGGCCTCGCCGCTCAGCGGATCCTCGAAGCGCGCGGTGACGGTGATGGGCGTGTCGTCGAGCACGAGCTCGGGCGCGCACGTGGAGATCCGCTGGTGGAAGACCATCGCGTCGTCGGGGGCGAGGTGTTGCGGCTCGACCTCGGCGGGATCGGTGCTGTACTCCTCGCCGCTGAACTTCACGATCTCGAAGCCGGGCGGCAGCTCGAGCTGCACCTGCACGTCACGCACGGCGACCGAGAACGTCGAGGTGAAGCGCTCGCCGAAGACCTTCTGCGCCTCGGCGGCGGTGCTGATGAACACCGATGCGCCCTTGCCCGCATCGGTGACCTCGTCCATCAAGGTGTCGTTGTAGACGCCGGCCTCGCCGACCCCCACGCCGACGAGGTAGATGCCGTCGGCCCCGGAGATGTTGGCCTGCTCGGCGATGAGCTCGACCTCGGTGACACCGACGTTGGCGCCGCCGTCGCTGATGAGGACGATGCGGTTGATGCGGTCGGTGTCGTAGACCTCGTTGGCGAGGGCGTAGCCGGCCGTCAGGCCGCTGTAGAGATCCGTCCCGCCCGAGGCCGACAGCGCCTCGATCGCCGCGAGGAGCTCGGCGTCATCCGGGCCCTCGACGGTGCGCCCCTCGAGGATCACCAGGTTCTCCGTGTTCCAGGTCACCATCGAGATGGTGTCGCCGGCCTGGAGGCTGCGGGCGATCACACGGCAGCTCTCCTTGAGCATGTCCATCGATGTGCCCTCCATCGAGCCCGACGTGTCGAGCACCAGCGCCAGGTTGATCGGGGGCCGATCCTCGCCCATCGCCTCGCTGCTGACGCCGATCTGCAGCAGGTACTCGCCGGTCGGATCGTCGGGGTCGCGCGCGAGCGTCGGCGTGACGATCACCTGCCCGGCGGGCGCCGGCGGGTACGCGAACGTGTAGTAGTTGAGGAACTCCCACGGGCGGATGGGCGCCGCGGTGATCGAGCTCCACCCACCGAGCACTGCGTCGCGGGCCTGTACCGGCGACGACATCGAGTTCGAGTCGTCGGGCGAGAGGAACAGCGACACGGGTTCCTGATCATCACACGCGGGCTCGCCGGTGGTGGTGGTGTCGTCGCCGGTGTCCTCGACGCCGGTGTCGTCCGGCGGCGGGTCGCCGCCTTCGTCACCGCCAGCGCTGGACGCCGCGCCGGTCTCGGCGCCGTCGGACGCCGAGCCGTTGCCGTCGGAGGCCGACAGCGACGCCGATCCGGTCTCGCCAGCGTCCCCGTTCTCGCCCGCGGAGTCGTCGTCGTCGATGGCGGCGTCCGTCCGCGCGTCGCCGCATGCGACGGCGAGCCACGTTGGCACGGCCAGAGTGAAGATCCTGGGGAACGACGCGCGAAGGAACACCCGTTGATTCGACATCTATACCTACCCGACTGGTTTTGAACGCCCGCACGATCCCGCGGGTCGGCGGCCTCGTCGCAAGGACGATGCCAGCGCCTCCGATCCCGTGATCTCGCGGCGACCCGCGGCGACGCCGTCCATGCGGCACCCGACGCGGATGTCGCGGGCGCGACGGTCATGCCATGGGGGCCCACCCGGGGTGAGGGGCGGGCTCAGCCGCGATCGAGCACGTCGCGGACCTTGTGCGCCAGGTCGAGCCGCGTGAACGGCTTGGGCAAGAACGCCTCGCCCTCCGTGCTCACGCCGCCGCGGAGCAGGGCATCGTCCGCGTGGCCGCTCATGTACAGCACACGCACGCCGGGGCGTTGCTCGCGGACGAGGGCCGCCAGCGCGGCGCCACCCATGCCGGGCATCGCGACGTCGGTGAGCAGCAGCGCCAGGGGTCCCACGTGTCCGGCGAGCACGCGCAGCGCATCGGTGCCGCTGCGGGCGGCGAGGATGCGATACCCGTAGCGCGTCAGGATCGCGTGGGCCAGCCGTCGCACCGCGTCGTCGTCCTCGACCAACAGGATGGTCTCGGAGCCCGAGGGTACCGAACGAACGACGGGCGCCGGCTCGGTCTCGGGCGACGCCGAGCTCGTCGGGAGCAGCACGCGGAACGTCGTGCCCTCGCCCACCGCGCCGACGATCGAGATGTCACCGCCGGCCTGCTTGACGATGCCGTACACGGTCGCGAGGCCGAGGCCCGTACCGTGACCGATGCCCTTGGTGGTGAAGAACGGCTCGAAGATCCGCTCGCGCAGCGGCTCGGGGATACCGAACCCCGTGTCGGTCACCGACAGCTCCACGTAGCGCCCCGCCGGGATGGCGCCCGCTTCACCCTGACGCTCGCCCTCGGCGAGGTCGACCGCCGTGGTGCGCACGGTGACGCGGCCGCCGTCGGGCATGGCATCGCGGGCGTTGACGACGAGGTTCAGGACCACCTGCTCGAGCTGCACCGGATCGGCGCGGACCGTGCAGCCGTCCGCGCCCAAGGTGATCTCGAGGGTGACGTGATTGCCGATCAGCCTCCTCAGCATCTCGCCCGTCGCGGCGACCACTGCGTCGAGGTCGACCTCCTTGGGCTGGACGACGACCTTGCGGCTGAAGGCCAGCAGCTGGCGCGTGAGGTCGGCGGCGTGGTGCCCCGCCTCGCGGATCGACGCCACCAACTCGAGGTGCGGATCGTCGTCCGCCAGCTCGCCGTGGAGCATCTCTGCGCAGCCATTGATCACGGTGAGCAGGTTGTTGAAGTCGTGGGCCACACCGCCCGCGAGCCGGCCGATCGCCTCCATCTTTGCGGCCTGTCGGAGCTGCTCCTCGAGTCGGCGATGCTCGGTGCGATCGTGCACGATCTTGGCGAAGCCGCGCAGCGAGCCGTCCTCGCGGCGCAGCGCGGTCGTGACGACATGGGCCCAGAACGCCTTGCCGTCGCGACGCACACGCCACCCCTCGACCTCGGTGCGTCCCACCGCGGCGGTGCGCAGCAGCAGCGCGTGCGCGAGGGCCTCGGGCCCGGCGTCTCCCTGGTGGAAGCGCTCGATGTGGCTGCCGAGCACCTCGTCCTCGCGATAGCCGAAGGTCCGCTCGGCGCCCTGGTTCCACATCACCACGCGCCCCTCGGCGTCGGTGAGCAGCAGCGCGTAGTCGTGGACGCCGTCGACGAACAGGCGGAAGCGCTCGTCGCTGCTGCGGATCGCCCGCGTGGCCTCCTCACGCTCGATGGCGACGCCGGCGAGGTGCGCGGCGCGGCGCAGGACGTCGAGGACCTCGGAGGTGCGGGCCGCCAGATCCTGACGATACAGCGCGAACGTGCCGAGCACCCGGTTGCTCGACCCCGGCATGGACCCCGCGAAGATGGGCACCGAGATGCACGAGCGCAGACCATGCGAGAGCGCGAGGTCGCGGTAGTCGGCCCACAGCGGATCGGTCGCGATGTCCTCGACGTCGACGACCTCGCCCCGCCATGCCGCGGTGCCGCACGAGCCCACCGCGGGCCCGATCGCGACGCCGTCGATCGCGGCGTTGTAGGCCGTGGGCATCGACGCACCCGCGATCACGCGGAGGTGTGCGCCGTCGGTGTCGAGCAGGAGCACCGAGCACATCGCACCAGGGAGCTGGCGCTCCACGAGCGTCACGACGTCGTCCATGACCTCGTGCAGCGGTGCCCCCGTCGCGATCCGCTCGAGCACGCGCGACTGCGCCTGCATCGCGGACTCGGGGAGCGCCCCGCTGACGAGCTGCAGGTGCATGCGGGGGCCTCCGAGTATGGGCGCCCGGGCGCGCTCGAAATCCTCGGGGCTGGTGAACGGAGTTCACCCGCGCGGGAACGCCGTTCGTCCCGGGCGTGCAACCGGGGGCGGCCGCGACGACGGGCTCGGCCCGACTTGGGCAAACCTGCGGGCGACGTCGTTGCCCGTGCTGAGCAGGCGAGGGCGAGACCTGCGGTCCCGCGGGCCTGCAGGCCCAGATGGGCGTCGGCACGGGCCTTGCTCTGGTCGCGGGCACGATGGCAACCCACCTGGCGAACATGCCCCGCAGCTCCGCCCGAGCCCCCGTCGCCCACGGTCGTGGGGAACCGAGCACGGCCGTCGCCGTCGCCCTCTCGTTGGTGTGCGCGCTGCTGGCCGCCGCGTGCATCGCGGCCCGATTCCCGCCGTTCGCGGCGGTGCTGCCGGCCTCGGTGTCCTACGCCGTGTTCGCGATCGCTGGCTTCGCCATCGGTGGCGCGGCGGCGGCCGAGGCCCACCTGCCGCGCGGCGGCGTGGGGCCGCTGTGGATGCGCGTCGCCTTCGCGCCCAAGCTCGCGCTCGCCCTGGGCCTGTCGTTCGCGACCACGGTGATCGCCCAGGTGCTCGAGATCTCGCTGGGGCCCGTCGATCCGACGTTCCCGGCGAGCGCACCGTTCTTCACCAACGCGCTCTGGTTCTTCATGTTCACGATCGGGTTCGCGGGCATCGGCATGATGTCGGCGCCCGGCGTGCTGCTCCCGGTGCTGGGCCCGATCGCCCGGCTGCTCCGCGGCGCGCCGGTCGTCGTCGGGGTGCTCGTGCTCGGCGGCGTGCTCGCGGGGGTCGGCGTCGGGTTCAACATCGCCCTGGCCCTGCCCGTGGTCGTCGATCTGGTCACCCGCGCGAAGGCATGGATCGACGCCAACGACAAGCTCGTCATGGGCGTGATGCTGGCGCTCACCGTGGGCCCGGCGCTGCTGCCCTCGCGCGGCAAGGACTGACCCGCGAATTGGCCCGCCACCCGCCGACACGCTAGGATCGGCGGGTGGATCGGGACTCGTTCCAAGAGGCGTTGCTGTCGGTGATGGAGCGCAAGCGCCATTGGGCGTGGCGTTTGTTCACGGACGGCACGGTCGCGGCGGATCGGCTGCACATCCACCTCGAGCACGAATACGCCGTCTACATCCGCGACTTCGCGGTGCTCCTCGGGCGCGCGTATGTCCAGTGCCCGATCGCCGCGGCGCGCCGCGAGCTGGCCGAGAACCTCTACGAGGAGGAGACCGGCAAGCTCTCGGGCGGCCGGCCGCACGCGGAGATGTTCCTCGAGTACCCGCGCGGCCTCGGCATGGCGCTCGAGCGCTTCGAGGCCGTCGAGCTCCTGCCGGCCGCGGTCGATTACCGCGCCGAGATCGACGTGTCGACCACGGACCTCGGCTGGGACGTCGCGGCGGCCGTCACCACCCTGTGGCTCGAGGGCACCGAGTACGAGCGCGGCGAGCTCGATCCCCACGCGAGCAAGCGCCCCGCGCCGCCGCTGTCCGAGCACCCGCTGGTCAAACACTACGGCCTGCCCCTCGAGCGGCTGGCGCTGGTCCGGGCCCACCGCATGGTCGAGGGCGACCACCGGCGCGCGGCGTGGACGGTGGTGCTCGATCACGTGGCCGAGTCGCGGCGCGACGTGGTGCTCGCGGCGATGGGCCGCATGCACGACGCGTGGCAGGCGTACCGCGACGCTGTCGCGATCGCCTGCGGCCTGACGAAGCCCGCGTGATCGTCAGAACTCGACGCCGGTGCCGAGGTGCAGGGCGAGGTCGTGGACCCGCGCGGCCACCGGGGCGCCGGTCGTGATGATGACGTCGCCCTGCCCGCTGTCGAGGTTGGTGAGGTCGAAGCGCATGCGACCCGCGCGGCCGATCGACAGCGCGTACCGGACCGCGGCCGTCGGCGTGAAGACGATCGTGCGCGCGCGCTCGCCCCGGCCCAGCCGCACCGGCCGGCGCAGCTCGCCGCCGAAGGTCGCGCCCCAGGTGTCGAGGTCGAAGTCGAGGAAGTCGTCGGCGACCACCGTCGTGCTGCGGTTGGCGTAGACGCCGGCGCCCAGCACGAGCGTCTTGCTGACCGCGACGCGCGTGCCGACCCGCAGGCCCCAGCGCGCGCGGCGTCCCTCGTCGTTGCCGCCGCGGCGGGCCGGCGCCGCGATGCCATCGGCGGCGACCCAGCCCCGCGCGAAGCGCCAGGCCACACCGACGTCGAGCTCGAGCGGATCGTGCGGGCGCACAACGCCGCTGTCGAGCGCGACGAAATCGATGTCGCCGGTCTCCACGCCGCCGGTCGTCGTGCCGCCGTTGGTCGCGATGGCGGTGCGCTCGGTGGTCTGGGCGATCCACAGCTGGCCGCTGCGCAGTGCGAGGCCCAGCTCGAGGTACGGCGTCGGCGTCCACTGCACGCCCGCGACGAGCTCGGCGCCCCACGAGCGCACCGACTCCGAGACGTCGGTCTGCACGAAGCGCTCGTTCTCGTCGGCGAGATCGAGGCCCCACGCCCAGGCACGACTGCTGCGCGCGACCCGATCGTAGACGACGAAGGCCGAGGCGCCGATGCGGAGCTCGGGCGTGATCTCCCAGCCCACCGACGGCCCGGCCTCGTAGCGGCGCTGGCTGTGCTGCACCCGGAGCTGCTGGCCGTATGCGACCGACGGCGCGTCGCCCTGGCGGCGCGCGTCCATGTCGATCTCGTCGAACGACGGGACGAACAGCGACAGCGCCAGGCTCACGCGGGGGGCGACGCGGAACGCCCACACCGTCGCGCCGGGGATGATCACGATCTCGCGGCTGCGGATGTCGCTGGCGCGCTCGGCATCGGGCAGGCCGGTGACGATGCCGCCGTCGACGCGGTGCAATCGCAGCACGAAGGCGTCGCTCGAGGTCTCGATGCGCGCCCGCGTGTTGGCGCCGAGGCCCGCGGGGTTGTACCAGGCCATCCCGACCCCGCGGCCGGCCGCGACCACGGCGCCGGCCGACATGGCGGCCTCGTTGCCGAGGGTGGGCACGTCACCGTCGCCGGCCCGGGCCGGGCGCGGGGCCCCGAGGGCCGCCATGAGCGTCGCGGCGGCCCAGCGGGCGGCGCTGCGACGCATCGTGGCCCCGTCGCGTCGACGCATTGTGCACGCATGTACCCGACTGCCCCTGGGCTTGCAACACGGCCTAGGGTGGCGCCGTGCGACGGGCGTGCGGTACACCGGATCCAGGGAGCAGACGCATGACCTACGACCTGCGGATCCACCGAGGCACGATCGTCGACGGCACGGGGCGGCCCGGGTACCGCGGTGACGTCGGCATCGTCGACGGGCGCATCGTGGCGGTCGGCCGGTGCGACGGCGACGCGCGGCGGGAGATCGACGCCGATGGGGCGATCGTCACGCCGGGCTTCACCGACATCCACACCCACTACGACGGCCAGGTGTCGTGGGACGACACGCTCGCGCCGTCGGTGCTGCACGGCGTCACCACGGTGGTGATGGGGAGCTGTGGCGTCGGCTTCGCGCCGGTCCGCGACGAGGACCACGCCCGGCTCATCGAGCTGATGGAGGGCGTCGAGGACATCCCCGGCTCGGCCCTGGCCGAGGGCCTGACCTGGGGCTGGCGCAGCTTCGAGGAGTACATGGATCGCATCGACGCGTTCCCCCACGCGATCGACTTCGCGGTGCAGGTGCCCCACGACGCGCTGCGGATGTTCGTCATGGGCGAGCGGGCGCTGGCCGACCAGGCAGCGACCGACGCCGAGATCGACGAGATGCGGGCGCTGACCCGTCGGGCGCTGCAGGCCGGCGCGGTGGGGTTCTCGACCGGGCGCTCCGACAATCACCGCACCGCCCGCGGCCAGGCGACGCCGGCATCCGAGGCCGACGCGCGCGAGCTGTGTGGAATCGCCGGGGCGTTCGCGGGGCTGGGGCACGGCGTGCTGCAGGCGGTGTCGGATTTCGATTGTCTCGTCACCGACGCGAACTTCCAGGCGGAGTTCGACATGATCGAGGCCATGGCCGCCGCGGCGGACGGGCATCCGCTGTCGGTGTCGCTGATGCAGCGCGATCAATCGCCCGAGCAATGGCGGTGGATCGTCGCCCGCGCCGAGCAGGCCGCGGCCCGCGGTGTGACGATTCGCCTGCAGGTGGCGCCACGGCCCATCGGAGTCCTGCTCGGGCTCGAGGCCACATTCCACCCATTCATCGGGTACCCGTCGTACAAGGCGATTTCGCTGCTGCCGCGATCCGAGCGGGTGGCGCGGATGCGGGATCCGGAGTTCCGGGCGAAGCTGCTGGCGGAGACGACCGATCGGGTCGCGGGGGACGGCAGCTCGATCCCGCCGCTGGCGGATCACCTGCTCGCGCGCGTCGACATGATCTCGCGGCGAATGTATCGACTCGGCGAGCGGCCCGACTACGAGCCGGATCCACGGACCTGCCTGGCGGCCGAGGCCGCCGCGACCGGGCGCACCGCCCTCGAGGTGATCTACGACGCATTGCTCGA
>LNFB01000164.1 GCA_001464385.1 Deltaproteobacteria bacterium Ga0077550
CCGAGGCCGTGATGTCGCCGCGCGAGCGGATCGTGATGGCGATCGAGCACCTCGGCAAGCGCCTGCCCAACGCCGAGGACCACCGCGTGGTGTTCGCGATGCTGCCGATCGAGATCCACGACTGGGCCGACTGGGCGGCGTTCGTCGCCGAGTTCGTCCACCTGCCGCCGCCGGCCCCGGCGCGCGACGAGGCCTGGCCGGCGTACACGCGGGTGTTCCTCCGCGACCAACGCGACCACCCGATCGGCGGCGCGCTGCTGCGTCGCGGCGCCCGTGGCGTGCTCAACATCGACGTCGAGATGTCGACCGACGCGCTCGCGGGCGATCTCGCAGAGGACGCGGTGGATCCGGCGATCCCGGTCGCGCAGCGCATGCAGGCCGTGCTGCAGCTGGCCAACATCGACCTGTCGTACAAGCGCTTCGAGGAGGCGGTGCGGAAGTTCGCGCTGCTGTTCGACTACTACGCGCGGGCCGAGGCGCCGATCATGCAGGCGATGTGCATGCAGGGGGTCGGCGATTGCCTGCGCATGCTCGATCAGCCGCCCGCGGCGCTCGAGCGCTACCAGCAGGGCCTCGCGATCGCCCTGGCCGCGAAGTCGCCGGTGCCCGTCGCCCCGAACCCGACCTTGCCCGGCGAGCCCGAGGCCAAGGTCCTGCACCCCAACGCGCCGCCGGTGCTGCTCAACCTGCTGCTCGCGGCCGCGCCGACGTGCATGGCCCTGGCCGAGTACGACGACGCGCGGAGCTACTACGCCGACGCGACCAAGCTCGCCGCGAAGTGCATGAACCCGTACGCGGCCTGCGACGCGCTGCAGGGTGAGGGCGATGCCCACCGCGCGATGGGCAACGTGAAGGACGCGCTGAAGGTCTGGCGCGACTGCGAGACGATCGCCGAGAAATACGCCTACTACGATCGGTTGGTGAGCGTGCTCGAGCGCATCCACGCCCTGTACAAGGAGGGGCAGCTGCGCGCCGAGGCCGACGAGGCGTGGACCAAGCTGCAGGGCGCCAAGCTGCTGCGCAAGCAGAGGGCGGCCTGATGTCGACGCCGAGCCACGGACCTCCGTCACCCGCCATGGTCGCGCCGCCGACCGGACGCCCCTCGGGCCCGCCGGCGGCGCCCGTCTTCGCGACCACGGGCAACGCCCGCGCGGACTCGGTGCTGCAGACGCTCGACAACACCATCGCGCCGTTCCGCCAGGCGCCGCCGCCCGAGCAGGGCGCCGCGGGCTGGGTCGCGCAGGGCCTGGGCGGCGTGATGGGGGTGATCAACGCGCCGATGATGTTCATCGACGCCGCCGCGTCGCAGGGCGTGTCGGCGCTCCTCGACGCGCTCGGCTTGTCGGGGCTGTTCCCCGCGCTGCCGGTGGCGACGATCGGCCTCAGCCTGCACGTCGGTACGCCGCACACGCACGTGCATCCGCCGAGCCTCGTGCCGCCCGCGCCGCCGATCCCCCTGCCGAGCCTCGGGGTCGCGTTCCTGGCCGGATCGGCGTCGGTGCTCGTGGGCGGCGTGCCGGCGCTGCGGGCCGGCGACATCGGCATCGGCTTCACGTGCGGCTCGATGGCGCCGCCGTTCGAGATCATGACCGGCGCCTCGGGGGTGTACTTCGCCGGGGCCCGCGTCGCGCGGTTCGGCATGGACATCACATTCCACTGCAACCCCGCGTCGCCGATGGGGGGCTTCGCCCTGGGCATGGGGATCGCGGGCGTCGTGGCCGGCGCCGCGGGGGCGCTGGCCCAGGCGTCGGCGGGCAACTCGGGCGCCGCGATTGCGCAGGGGATCCAGGCCGGGCTCGATGCGGCCGCGCTCGCCGTGTCGAAGCTGCGCGGCAAGGATCCCGCGGGCCCGCCCGGCATCGGCATGCTGGTCGGTCCGCCGATGGGCAACGTCGTCGCGGGCGGCCCGCCGATCCCCAACGTCGGTGCGCTGGCGCAGGGCAAGATCTACAGCGCGCTCGGCCGCGCGCTGAAATCCATGCGCGGTGCCATGCGCAAGCGCAGCCCGGCCCCGGACGCCAATGGTCGCAGCTGCGAGGGCGGCGAGCCGGTGCACGTCGTCACCGGCGAGAACTACAACACGCACCGCGATTTCGCGTCGGTCCTGGGCGGCTTCACCTGGCGCCGCTACACCTCGAGCGCGGCCCATGCCCAGCGCGGTGTGCTCGGCTGGGGCTGGCGCCACGTGTTCGAGTCGCGATTGGTGATCCGATTGCATCGGATCACGTTCGAGGGCTACCAGGGCGAATCCATCGTGTTCCCGCGGCTGCGCGGCGCCGAGGACGACGGCGGCGTCACCATGCACGGCTATCGCCTGCGCCGGATCTCGGCCCTGCGATTCGTCGTCTCGCACCCGCGGTTGGGCTCGATGGAGTTCCAGCAGGACGCGCCCGGCAGCGCCATCGCGCGGATGGTCTCGCTGCGCGGCGACGAGACCGTCGCCCAGGTCCGCTACGACGCGCATCGCCGGCCAGCCGAGATCGTCGAGCACGCGGGCGCCG
This sequence comes from Deltaproteobacteria bacterium Ga0077550, assembly GCA_001464385.1. Lineage (GTDB taxonomy): Bacteria > Myxococcota_A > Polyangia > Nannocystales > Nannocystaceae > Xiheibacterium > Xiheibacterium aquaticum. The sequence goes on from LNFB01000164.1 coordinate 2,502, forward strand.
CTTCGGCGGCGTATTCGCTGCACTACGACGACGCCGGTCAGCTCGCCGAGATCCGCGGCTCGCGGTTCGGTGAGCCGCCCGCGCGGCTGGTCCGCTACCACTACGATCTGGCCGGGCACCTGCTGCGCGCCGAGGATTCCGCGGGCGCCTGCGATACCTACGTCTACGACGGCGTCCACCGCATCGTCCACGCCACCGATCGCATCGGCTACGGCTTTCGCTGGGTGTACGACCACGAGGGCCGCTGCATCGAGACCCAGGGCGAGGACGGCCTCTGGTACGCGCGGTTCGAGTACCTGCCCGACAAGCAGACCACGAACATGACCATCCACGACGGATCGGTCTATTCGTACAAGTACGACGAAGACGGGGTGATCACCGCGATCACCGGTCCGTGCGGCGGCGTGAAGACGCGGGTGCGCGCGCCCGACGGTCGGGTGCTCGCCGAGATCGAGGCCGGCGGCCAGCGCGTCGATTTCCTGTACGACGAAACCGGCGCGCACATCGGCCGGCGCACCCGCTTCGGCCACACGTTCCCGCCGAGCCTCGACGCGTCGGGCGTGCCGCGGATGCCCAGCCGACGTCTGCCCCGCGAGACCCGCGGCTACACCTTCGGCGGCGCGTTGCCGGCGTTGGCCGAGCCCGAGCCGGTGGAGGTGCGCCGCGATCGCCTCGGCAACGTGGTCGCGCTACGCGACGCCCTCGGCCACGAGCAGCGCTGGACGTTCGACGCCGCCGGCAACCAGACCTCGCACGTCGATCGCGACGGTCGCGTCCACCGCACCGAGGTCGCGCGTTGGGGGCTGTGCGGCGCGCGGGTCGATCCGCTCGGCAACCGCGTCCGCTACGAGTACAACCCGCACCAGAAGATCACGAAGGTCGTCGATCCCGGCGGCTTCGAATCGCGCTACGTCTACGACAGCCGCGATCGGGTGATCGAGGTGCATCGCCACGGAACGCTGCGCGAGCGCTACGTGTGGGATCTCGGCCACCGCCTGGTCGAGAAGCAGGGCCCCGACGGCGCGCCGCTGCTGCGGCTCACCCCCCACGCCAACGGGCTCACCGGCCGCGTCGATCGCAGCGACGGTGGCTTCGCCGAGTTCGACTACGATCGCAACGGCCGGGTGACCCGCGCCGATTCGGCCGACCACCAAGTGAGCCGCGCGTGGACGGTCTTCGAGGAGCTCGAGCGCGAGGACTGCGACGGCCGCACCATCCGCCACGACATCGGGTGGCGCGGCGAGCTCACCACCACGATCGCCGAGCGGTTCGTCTGCGATCGTCATCGCCACGGCGACACGCTGGTGTTCGTCGATCCCACCGGTCGACGGCGCACGGTCACCCACCGCGCCGACGGTACGGTGCACGTCGATCACGGCAACGGCACGCAGGAGGTCCAGCAGTACGATCCGCGCGGTCGCCTGACGGCGCGGGTGTGCTCGCGGCGGGGCGAGCGGCGTGGCGAGGAGGTGCTGCGCTGGACGACGCGGCACCAGTACAGCCCCGAGGGCGATCTCACCGCGACGGTCGACAACGTGCGCGGCAACCACCGCTACTCGCTCGACGCGGCCCACCGGCTGGTGCGCGTGCAGGGGCCCGACGGCGCGATCGCCCAGTACGAGTACGACGCCGCGCACAACCTCGTCGAGCTGCCCGCGCTCGGCGTGGTCCAGCTCGCCTCGGGCAATCGGCTCGCCGCCGCGGCGACCGAGCGCTTCCACTACGACGATCGCCAGCGGCTCGCCCGCAGGGTGGGCTTCGGCGGCGCCGAGGTGCTGTACCACTACGACGCCGAGGATCAGCTCGTGCGCGTCGACGACGGCCACCCCGAGCCCTGGACGGCGAGCTACGACGGCCTCGGGCGCCGGGTGAGCTTCGGCCGCGGCGAGCGGCGGACGCGGCTGTGGTGGGACGGCGATCGCATCGCTGCCCAGGAGTCGCCCGACGGCGCGTTCCGCATCTACCTCTACGCCGATCGCGAGTCGTGGGTCGCGATCGGGTTCGTCGACTACGACGGCGTCGACGCTGCGCCCGAGTCGGGCCGGTCGTACGCGGTGTTCTGCGATCAGGTCGGCCTGCCGCAGCACATCGAGGACGCCGACGGCGAGGTGGTGTGGTGGTGCGATCACGCGACGCCGTACGGCGAGCTGTTCGTGCACCCCGGCAACCGCCTCGACTACGACCTGCGGTTCCCCGGTCACCTCTACGACCCCGAGCTGCGCCTGCACTACAACCGCTTCCGCGACTACGACCCGCGGCTCGGTCGCTACCTGCAGCCCGATCCGCTCGGCGTGCGCGGCGGCATCAACCTGTATGCGTACCCGGCCAATCCGCTGGTCGCGGTCGACGTCCTCGGGCTGACCAATCACAACAACCCCGAGAACGGCGCGCCGCACCACGAGGACGGCGACGGCAAGCCCAAGGTCGAGAACCCGAACGACTCGCCCGAGACGCCGCCGAAGCTCTCGCGCGAGGAGGCGATCGCCCGCGCCGAGGCGGCGGCGAACGCCGAGCGTGCGCGGGTGAATGCGGCGCTGGTGGACGGCACGCTGCCGGGGTTCAAGGGCCAGAAGGACGGCCCAGCTTGTGTCGCTGCCGTCGTCGATCGAACCACCGGGGCGGTCTTCGTCGGTCACAACGAACCGACTGGCGGCCCGCCCGTGAACCCCGCGGACTTCCACCCGGTGCTGCGCGACCGCATCGCGGCGCAGCAACACCCGGTCGACGGTGGCACAGGACATCCGTCCGAGCCGGCGACGCACGCCGAGGTGATCGCGCTCAACAAGGCGCTGCTCGCCCGCGATCCCGATGGGACTCGGTTGACCCCGAACGACCTCGGCGATTTCGTCCAGCTGCCGATGTGGTCGCGCGAACCGCAGACCAAGCCGCACATGCCCCCGGGCGGTCGGGCGCCGTGCTGTGGCAACTGCGCCCCGATCACCCACGGGACCGACAACCTCTCCGGGCCTCCGGCGCCGGCCTGGGTCTGGCGCGACGGAGCATGGCGTCCGCCGCCCAAGTAGTCTCGACACAGGGAGTCCTCGACGATATGGCACTGACGAAAAGGGCGAGCGCGTGGCTCGCTACGCTCCCGCGGACGCAGTCGGTCCCCACCGCGCGTGTCGAGCAGCTGTTGCGCGACGGCGGTCACACGCCGCATCAAGCATGGCTCACGTTCCACGACAGCTATGCCGGCTACGCGGAGGAGGTCGCGCCCGGCGACTTCGCGTTCTGGGGGCTCTCTCACGCGGCTGATCGCATCCCGCCGCTGGTGTGGGTCGATCCCGATGCCGTCTGTGTCGTGCCCGCGAAGCGTGGGTTCCCCGAGGGCATCGTCTGCGCCGACGCGCACCCCGTCCACGACTACGAGCTGCTCGCGGACGGTCGATTCATGGGCGTCGGCGGGCCCGCTGCGTCGTTCGACCAGAAGATCGAGCGTCACGGCCTGATGATGGAGCTCGCGTCGCGCGGCACCGTTCGGACCTCGCGAGTCGGTCGCGGCCTGGACAAGCAGGAGAACCAGGACCTCATCCACGAGATGCGCGCCAGCTTCGTGCCGGAGGCCTCCGACACGAACGCGGAGTTCTACGTGGAGCCGACGCGGGTGCTCAGGGTGGGCCGCATCATCGACTACCTCGTCCTGTACGAGGTCGATCCGCCCGCGCCGGAGACGACGCCGTGATCCCTGCCGCCGCGATCACCACGCCGAGCCGCCGATCGCTCGAGATGCTCGCGGGGCCGCGTGGTCTGTTCGATCAGGATCACGAGCCGTTCGCGCTGCGGCGCGCGCCGTTCCGGATCGATGCCTCCACGCTCATCCCGCCCGGCGTCGACGAGGCGCGCGCCGTGTTGGCGTCGCTCGCACCGGCGGGCACGAACTGGCTGGCGTCGCAGCTGCTCGATCTCGGTGAGGGGCGCGGCGTGTGGCGCGTGCTCGGGCGCTACACGGTGGCGACGACGTCGCGGCGGCTCGCGGATCCGCCGCTGTTCGATCGCACGACCGAGGTCTGGTTCGCGAGCTACGGCTTGCCGCGTCTGCCCGATGGCCTGCACGCGATCGTCAGCGGCGGGCGCCGCCTGCTCGATCCCCGGCCGTGATCGTCAGCGGCGGCCCCGCTCGAGCAGCGCGGTCAGGCTCGCGCGGTCGCAGGGCTTCACCATGTGGTGATCGAAGCCGGCGTCGAACGAACGCCGCAGATCCTCGGCCTGGCCCCAGCCGGTGAGCGCGACGATGACGGCGTGGTCGGACCACGCGTGGCTGCGGATCTCGCGGCACGCATCGAGCCCGGAAAGCCGCGGCATCCCGATGTCGAGGACGATCGCGTCGGGCTTCACGCGATCGGCGAGCTCGATCGCCTCGACGCCGTCGTGCGCGACGTGGACCTCGTGCCCCATCAGCCCGAGGAGCACCTCGAGGGCCGCGGCCGCGTCCTCGTTGTCGTCGGCGACGACGACCCGCAACCGGCGGGGGTGCGGGCTCGGCGGGTCCGTCGCGGCCTCCTCCGCGTACGGATGTCGCCCGGCCGACAGCGGCAGGCGCACCTCGAACTCGAGGGAGTGTGGCTCCTCGGCGAGGGTGGTGATCGTGCCGCCGTGGAGCTCGATGAGCCGACGCGCGACGCCGAGGCCGACGCCGGGCCCGCCGTGCGGGCGCTGGACGGTGCGGGGCACCGCGGCGGCCGTCGTCGCGGCGTCGTGCAGCCGCACCCGCGTCACCGCATGGTCGCCCTCGACCGTGAGCTCGACGTCGGCGCGCGCCCCGACGAACGCGCCGTCGGTCCCCGCGAGCAGGCTGCCGAACGCCTGCGCGAGCCGGATGGGATCGCCGTCGACCAGCACGGGCGCCGTGGGCAGCGCGAGCGCGTGGTCGGTCGGGTCGAGCCAGGGGGCGCCGGTCTCGATCGCGTCGCGCAGCACGTGCACGAGGTCGACGAGCTCTCGGCGCAGCTCGATGCGGCCCGAGGCGATCCGTCCGACGTCGAGCAGGTCATCGACGAGTCGAACGATCTGCGACAGCTGGCGATCGAGCGCGTCGTGGGCGGCCGCCGCGACCGGCGGTGCGACCTCGCTGCCGAGGACGTCCAGCGAGTAGCGCATCGCCGCCAGCGGATTGCGCAGCTCGTGCGCCAGCGTGGCCAGGAACGCGTCCTTGCGGCGGGTGGACTCCTGCACGCCGTGCCGCTCGCGGATCGACGCCACGGTGTCGGCGGCCGCGCGCGCGCAGATGTCGGCGAACTCCACCTCGCGCGGGCTCGGGGTGCGAGGCCGGCGAAAGTGCACCGAGAGCACCCCGAGGATCTCGCCGTCGCGCGAGAACAGGGGGGTGCTGTGGACGGCGCGGAACCCGATGGTCTGGGCCGCCTCGCGCAGGCCTTCGCACGCGGGATCCTCGTCGACGTCCGACACGATCACGCGACGTCGTTCGGTGAAGGACGTCCCGCACGCACCCACGCCGCGCAGGGGGGCGATGTTCCCGACCAGGGCCAAGGCGGCGGCGTCCAGGCCGACGCTCGCGGCCTCACGCAGACTGCCGGCCTCGGGATCGAACAGCGAGAGCAGCCCGAAGTCCGCGCCGTGCAGGTCGACGAGGATCCGGACGACGTGCAGCAATGCCTCGCGCGGCGCGGGTGGGGCCGTGACGCGGATCGACGCGAGCTCGTGCAGGCGCGCGATGTCGGCGGTGTGCCGGGCGGCGGCCGCCTGGGCGCGCGCGAGCTCGGCCTCGGCGCGGGCCTGACCCGAGACGTTGACGAGGACGTCGATGGCGCCGACGATCGCGCCGCTCTCCCCGTAGAGGAGCTGTGGGTGGGCGAGCACGTACCGCTGGGATCCGTCGGGTCGTCCGATGACGAGCGGTACCCTGGACTGCGGTCGTCGCTCGCGAAGCGTCACCGCGAGCGGGCAGTCCTCCGGCGCGAGCACGCTGCCGTCGGCCGACGAGAGAGCGGTCGCGCCGATCCAGCGGCGGGATCGCTCCGGCGCGCGTCCCCACAGCGCGACCGCGGCGTCGTTGAACAGCAGGATCGTGCCCGTGGCGTCGGTCGTGTAGGCAGCGACGGGCAACGCCTGCAGGAGCTCCCGACTCGGCCGGTCGCCGGCGCCCCGTCCTGTGCTTGCGCGATCGACCCCCTCCGAGCCCGACCGGAACGAGCGCTGGGGCCCCGTTGCGCGGTCCTGCGTGGGCGCGGCGGTCTCATCCGTGGGGGTCTTCCTGCTCATTCGCTCTCCTGTCGCTCTCGCGCGGTTGCCCACGGACTCGGCTGCACGGCCCGTACCAACCGCGCGGCATTGCCGGCACGTGGGCGAGACCGACCACGATCCGCGACCGCACACCGTGCGCACGCGCCCCAATCGATCGGGCTGGATTCGCGGAGAGATGCGAGATTGCGCCGACCGCCGACGGGGCGCACGCTGGGTCGTTGCTCGCCGAGTTCATCCTCACGAACCGCGACGCGATCATCGAGGCGGCGCGGCGCAGGGTCGCGACGCGCACGACGCCAAAGCCGAACGAGCTCGAGCTGATCGACGGCATCCCGATCTTCTTGGACCAGCTCGGCGACGCGCTGCGGATCATGGAGGCCGGCGGCGCGGCCGATCACGCGGCGATCGCCGCCACCGCCGGTCGTCATGGCCACGCGCTGCTCGACCTCGGCCTGACGATCGCGCAGGTCGTGCACGACTACGGCGACGTGTGCCAGGTGATCACCGCGCTCGCGGTGGAGCAGGTCGCGCCGATTCCCCCGGATGACTTCCGCACGCTCAACCTGTGCCTGGACGACGCGATCGCGGCCGCGGTGACGGCGTACGCTCGCCAACGCGAGTGCACGATCGCAGACCAGGGGACCGAGCGCCTGGGCATCCTCGCCCACGAGATGCGCAACGTCCTGAACACGGCGACGCTGGCGTTCGAGAGCATCAAGACCGGCCGTGTGGCGGTCGGGGGGAGCACCGGCCTGCTGCACGAGCGCTGTCTCGCCGGCCTGAGCGGCCTCATCGATCGGTCGCTCGCCGAGGTGCGCCTCGACGCGGGTCTCGGCCGGTCCGACAGCATCTGCGTCGCGGAGCTCGTCGAGGAGATCGAGATCGTCGCGTCGGTCCAGGCCCCCGGACGCGGCATCTCCTTCACGGTGACCAGCGTCGATCCCACGGTGACCATCGAGGGCGACCGACAGACGATCTCGGCGGCGGTCTCGAACCTGCTGCAGAACGCGTTCAAGTTCACCCACCGCGACGGCGCCGTGTCGCTGACGGCGAGCGCGACCGCCGAGCACGTGTTGTTCGAGATCGAGGACCAGTGCGGTGGGCTGCCGCCGGGCAGCATCGCGGATCTGTTCCGGCCGTTCGAGCAACGCAACACCGATCGCTCGGGCGTCGGCCTCGGCCTGTCCATCTGTCTGAAGGCGGCGCGGGCGAATCGCGGCGAGATCCGCGTCCGCGACCTCCCCGGCCGCGGCTGCATCTTCACCCTCGAGCTGCCGCGGACGCCGCCCCGAGCGCGGGGATCCAGCGGCTCGCACCCCGCGGTGCGCCGGCTGCCGTAGGTACGGAGCGAACGGGGGCTGCTACCATCGCGGCGCCGCGATGAGGCCGGACCGGGAGAGCAGCGGCGACGGTGACCTCGACCTCGCGGGGGTCGAGGTCGATCGCGACGTCGTCGCCGTGCAGCAGGTCCGGGCGCGCGCGTTCGGCAAGCTGTTCGGCGAGGAGCTGCCGCCGCCGAAGATCGGCCGCTTCCAGGTGCTCCGCGAGGTCGGCCACGGCGGCATGGGCGTGGTCTATGCCGCGTTCGATCCACAGCTCGAGCGCAACGTCGCGCTCAAGGTGCTGCGCCGCCGCGGTCACGGTCGCGACGATCGGGGTCAGGCCCGCCTGCTGCGCGAGGCCCGGGCCGCCGCGCGCCTGTCCCACCCCAACGTCGTGACCGTGTACGAGGTCGGCGAGGACGCGGGCGCGATCCACATCGCGATGGAGCTCCTCGACGCCGTCACGCTGCGCAGCGCCGCGGCCCGCATGGGCGACGACTGGCGGGCGATCGTCACCGCCTACCTCGCCGCTGGCCGTGGTCTGCTCGCCGCCCACGAGGCCGGCATCGTCCATCGCGACTTCAAGCCCGACAACGTGCTCGTCGCCACCGATGGTCGCGTGTGCGTCACCGACTTCGGGCTGGCGCTCGCGGAGGTCGGAACCAGCGATGGCGACGCCGCGAGCACCGAGGTCACGCAGGGCGTGGTGGGCACGGTGCCGTACATGGCGCCCGAGCAGCTCCGCGGCGAGCCGGCGACCGCGCTCGCCGATCAGTTCGGCTACTGCGTCGCGCTGTGGGAGGCGTTGCACGGTCGGCGTCCGTTCGAGGGCGCGACCGCAGCCGAGCTGGTCGCCGCGATCGAGCGCGGCGAGATCGACGGCAGCGCCAGGCCGATCGCGCGGGGCGTGCCGGCGGCGCTGCGCGAGCTGTGTCGACGGGGACTCGCGGCCGATCCGCATCGGCGGTACCCCAGCCTCGCGCCGCTGCTCACGGGGCTCGAGCGCCTCGTCGCGCCGCGCCGCGCGTGGTGGATCCCGACGATCGCCGTCGGCGCTGCGGTCGGCGTCGGGGTGCTGGCGCTGCGGGACGACGGGCAGACGTGCACCGGCGCGGCCACCCAGCTCGCCCCGGTGTGGGGTCCCGCGCGTCGCGATGCGCTGCGCGAGGCGGTCGAGGCCACCGCGCTGCCCTACGCCGTCGACGTCGCGCGCGAGCTCGACGCGCAGCTCGAGCGCTACGCGCAGACGTGGAGCGCCGCGCACCGCGAGGCGTGTCTGGCCACGCGGGTGCGCGCCGAGGCGTCGGAGCAGGCGCTCGATCGAGCGATGGCGTGCCTCACCGATCGCCTCGAGCGCTTCGACGCGACCTTGGGGGTGCTCGAGCGGGTCGACGCCGCCATGGTCGAGTCGGCCCTCGCCGTGAGCGCGGCGTTGCCGTCGATCTCTCGCTGCGGCGCCGCCGAGGTGCGCGCGAGTCTCGTCACCCTGCCCGAGGACGCCGAGGCCCGCGCGCAGGTGCAGCGCCAGCTCGCCGCCCTCGAGGCCGGCGCTGCGCTGCGGCGCGCCGGTCGACCGCGCGACTCCGCGGTGGCGCTCGCGGCCGTGGCCGAGGCCTCCCTGACCCTCGGTCACGCGCCGCTCGAGGCGTTGGTGCGCGTCGAGCAGGCCGAGACCGCGCTGGCGCTCGCCGAGTTCTCCGAGGCCACGCACGGGCTCGACGTCGCCCTCGAGCTCGCCGGATCGGCGCGCGAGCTCGACGTCGTCGCCCACGCCGCTGTCGCGCAGGCGGCCGCCGTCGTGCAGCAGGGTGACGCTGCCGCGGCGCGCGGGGTGATCCGGGCGGCGCGCATCGCCGTCGCGACCGCGGGCGATCCACCGCGGCAACGCGCGCGACTGCTTCAGATCGACAGCCGCGCCGCCTATGCCCGCGGCGAGTTCGACCTCGCGCTCGACAGCGGGCGGGCGTCGCTCGCCCTGGTGACCGCCGAGCAGGGCGAGGGCAGCCTCGATCAGGCCGAGGCGCTGCACGTGGTCGCCGCGGCGCACCACGGCCGCGGTGACTACCGCGCCGCCGCCGAGCAGAACGGGCGCGCGCGGGTGATCCGCGAGGCGCTGCTCGGGGCGCACCACCCGTTGGTCGCCGATTCCTGGGCGAACCTCGGCGGCTCGCAGCTCGCGCTGGGCGAGCTCGACGCGGCGTCGGCGAGCTTCGACCGCGCGCTCGCGATCCGCACCGCTGCGTTCGGCGACGGCCACCCGTCGATCGCCGATCTCATGCTCAACCAGGGGGGCATCGCGGCGCGGCGTGGCGACCTCGACGCGGCCCTCGCCGATTTCTCGCGGGCGCTCGCGATCCTCGAGGCCCGCCTCGGTCGCGATCATCCGCGGACGATCCCCGCGCTGCTCAACCTCGCCGGCCTCGCCCTGCAGCGCGGCGATCTCGAGTCGGCGCGCGCGATGGCCGAGCGCGGCCTCGCGCGGGTGGTCGAGCGCCACGGCGAGTCGCACCCGAGCGCCGCCGTCGCGCTGGGGCACCTCGCCGAGGTCGCGGTCCGCACCGGCGATCCCGAGCGCGCGGTCGACCTGCTCGCGCGCGCGCTGACGATCCGCGAGGCGGCCCTCGGCACCTCGCATCCGCAGCTCGCCGCGACGCTGCAGGGGCTCGCCGAGGCCGAGCTCGCGATCGGGCGGATCGGCCCCGCCCGCGCCCACGCCCGGCGCGCCGTGGGCCTCATGCCGGAGGGCGAGGCCCGCCTCGCGCTGGAGTCGTGGATCTCGCGGCTGCCGTGATCAAAACCCGCCCGCCCGGGACTACCCGGCATGACCCGCTCGCCGCGCCGCTTCGCCCTCGCACTGCTCTTGGCCCCGATCGCGTGCGGCGACGATGCGGACCCCGCCGCGGGCGCCGACGCGGGGACCCTCGACGGCGACGGTGACGGCGACGGCGACGGCGACGGCGACGGCGACGGCGACGGTTCGAGCGGGGGGGACGACGTCGCCTGCGGACCCTCGGTGGTGCGCGACGTCGTCGCCCCCGACGTCGCGGTGCTCTCGGGCCTCACGGTGGCGGACGACGGCCTCGTGGTGCTGGTGTCGGATCCCACCTTCGTCGCCCCCACGACGATCGATCGCGTGGGGTTCGACGGCGGCGGCCGCACCAGCATCCACACGTCGACGGAGCGTCGACGCGTCGTGTCGGTGTTCGCGTTCGGTGACACCGCGTACTTCCTCGAGCGCGACGACGCGGCGGTGATCCCCGTCGGCGAGCTGTGGCGGGTGCCCCTGGCCGGCGGCGCGGCCGAGCGGGTGGGGGACGCCGCCTTCGAGGAGGCCGCGATCCTCGGCGTGGACGCCGACGGGATCTTCGTGCGCCGCGGCACGATCGATCCGGTGGGCTCGGTGTTCGAGCGCATCGATCCGACGAGCGGCGTCGTCACCACCGTGGGCGCGAGCGTCGACACCGGCACCCCGCTGCAGCCGCGCGTCACGGCCGACGACCTGGTGTTCGTCGTCGGTGGCGTCGGAGCCGACGCGGGCGGGCCACAGCGGGTCTTCGCGCTGCCCAAGCGGGGGCAGGACGGCACGCCCGTCGAGCTGTGGACGGTCGACGTCGCCGACGACCCCTGCGGCTTCCCGCTGGGCGGCCTGTTCCCGACGCCGACCCGGCTCGCGTGCGGCTTCAGCGGTGTCGCGACCCGGGCGCTGGACGGCACGATGCCAGAGATCCTCATCGATCCCGATCCGCTGCTGCCGCTGAACGTGCTGGTGGCGACCGACGCCGAGACGCTCTACGTGATCGAGACGGTGCCGAACACGTCGCGCGACGGTCACATGTCTCGGCTCACCACCGACGATCCCACGCGGACCGCCGTCACGTGCGAGCTCGGCAAGGTCGCGAACCGCGTCGTCGACGGCTTCTTCCCCAACCAGACCGAGTGGGAGGTGCGCGTCGGTCCCGCGGACGTGTACTGGATCGAGGAGTCGTTCGACGGCACGACCGTGCGCTCCGCGATCCGTGCCGCGCCGAAGTGACGCCGCGATCAGGTACGCTGCGCCATGCGCCGCATGGCCTGCTTCGGGGTGTTCTTGGCCTGTACGGGCGACGCGACGGCCACAGGCAGCGACGCGGGCGACACGACCGCATCGACCACGACGGGCACCACGACCGGCGGGCCGGGCACCACCTCCCTGCCGTCGTCGAGCAGCACGTCGAGCACATCCGGCACGGGCGGCACGGCCGACGACACGTCGAGCGGTGACACGGGCGAGGCGCTCCCCGAGTGCCCGATGTTCGAGGCCGGCGCGAACCTCGGTGTCGTCGGAGATGCGGCGATCGTCGAGACCTCGGGCCTCGTGGCGAGTCGTGCCCATGCCGACGTGCTGTGGCTGCACAACGACTCCGGCGATGGTGCCCGCGCCTTCGCGATCGGCACCGACGGCGCGGTGCTCGGGCAGATCTCGATCGGCGGGGCGCTCGCGCTCGACTGGGAGGACGCGGCGCTCGGGCCGGGCCCCGACGCGGGCGTCGACTACCTCTACTTCGGCGACATCGGTGACAACCTGATGTTCCGCGCGTTCATCACCGCGTATCGCGTCGCCGAGCCCGATCCGCGTCGCCTCGGCGGCCAGGTCACGGCGACGGCGCTCAACCTGCACTTCCCCGACGGATCGCACGACGCCGAGGCCCTGATGTCCGATCCGTGGACGGGCGATCTGTACGTCGTGTCGAAGGTCGACTCGGGTCAATCGGGGGTGTACCGGGCCGCGTTCCCGCAGAGCGTGGGGATGACCAACGAACTCGAGCTCGTCGCGTCGATCACCTTCGGCGTCGATCCGCTGCCGGGCAGTCCGCTGGTCACCGCGGGCGACATCGCGGCGGACGGCTCGCTGGTCGTGTTGCGCACGTACTCCTCGGTGTTCGGCTGGCGACGCGGCGCGGACATGACGATCGGCGAGGCCTTCGCGACCGAGCCGTGTCCGCTGCCCGCGATGGACGAACCCGGTGGCGAGGCGATCGCCGTCGGCGCGGGGGGCTACTACACGATCAGCGAGGGCGCGATGATCCCCGTGTGGTTCTTCGCGGGCGCGTGACGCGATCCGTGCGCGCCTAGCGAACGTCGTGGCCATTCGGCCAGGGGCGAGCCCGCGTCGCCTGCGGCAAACTCGGAACGTCTGTCCGCTCCACTACGCCGACAACTCCTCGCGAAAATTAATCGTTCGCGCGGGTGAACGGAACCCGCGATCTCGCGGCATACATGCCGCGAGTCGGACACGACGCGATCGATGGTCGTGGCCGCGACATCCACCTCGAACCAAGTCGAGGACTCAAACTCGACGTCAGCAGAGCAATCGACATGTCCAACGAGAAGAAGACGCCCACCCCCCTGTTCATCGAAGATCTCGGCCAGGTCCAGGGTGGCAAGCCGAAGTACACGACCCTCGCGCTCGGCGAAGAGGGACCCATCACGACCCTCGCGCTCGGCGAAGAGGGCGGCGGTGGTGGTAGCACCATCCTCGGCGGCGAAGAGGCGACGACCCTGGCGCTCGGCGAAGAGGGCGGCGGGCTGCCGACCGACTGAACCCCAACCGACGCGCGCGGGGTCCTCGGGCCCCGCGGCGTCCTCCGCTCCGCGCAGGCGCACGCCATGACCCACGCATCGTCCTCTCGCATCGTCTTGGTCGGCTCGTTGCTCGACGAGCACGTCGCCGCGATCGCCCAGTGGCTCGGCGAGCACGGCCACACGCCGTTCGTCCTCGACGCCTCCAAGTTCCCCCACGAGCTGCACGTCAGCCTCGGCGCCCAGCCCCACGCGATCGAGATCGATGGTGTCGACGTCGGTCGCCCCGCGGCGGTCTACCTGCGCAGCCTCTACCAGGATCCGGTCGGGTACGGCGTCGACGCCGAGGCCGACATGGGCAGCGACTGGCGTCGCACGCTGATGGCCTACCGCGAGCGCGGCGCGCTGCTCGGCGCGGTGCTCCAGCGCTGGGAGGCCGCCGGCGTGCCGATGTACAACCCGCCCTCCGTGCTGGCCGCGATCAACAAGCCGTACCAGCTGTCGCTGCTGCAGCGCGCGGGGCTGCCGGTCCCGGCGACGCTGTGGACCAACGACCCGGCCCGGGTGCGCGAGTTCTGCCGCGAGCGCGAGGCGATCTACAAGCCGGTCGCCGGCGGCGCGGTCACCCGGCGGATGACCGAGGCCGACCTCACCGACGAGCGCCTCGCGACCCTGGTGGGGGCCCCGGTGTGCTTCCAGGAGCTCCTGCCCGGGCGTGACGTCCGGGTCTACGTGATCGATGGCCGCGTGGTGGCCAGCCTCCACATCGAGACCGACGCCATCGACTTCCGCGCCAACGAGCAGCGGATCGTGCCCATCGAGCTCGACGCCGCCACGCAGCAGGTCTGCATCGACGCGACGGCCGCACTCGGGCTACTGTGGACCGGCATGGACATCAAGGCCGATCGCCACGGAAAGTGGCGGATCCTCGAGCTGAACTCGTCGCCGATGTTCCTCGGCTTCGACGCGATGGCGGGCAGCGACGTGCGCTCGGCGATCAGCCGGGCCCTGCTCGCGCGCGCCACGGGGTGACGCATGGCCGAGGGGGTCGACGAGCCGGCGGCGGTGACCGACGCGCCCACGGACGCCCTCGTCGGCGTCCAGGGCACGGGTGCCCCGGCGCTCGCGCCCCCGGTGCGCCCGCTGTTCCGCGAGCAGGCGATGGCCGCCCATCGCCGCGGCACGAGCTGGGGCAGCCCGCTGCACGTCGTGCCGGCGTGGATCCGCTGGAGCACGCGCACGGTCGGGCTGCTGGTGATCGCCGCGGTGGTGTTCGCGGCGATCGTGCGCGTCGGTGACTTCGCCCGCGGGCCCGCGGTGATCCGCATGGAGGGGCGCACGGTGCTGGCGTCGCTCGCGGCCGGCAGCGTCATCGAGATCCCCGTGCAGCCGGGCCAGCGCGTCGCCGCCGGCACGGTGCTGCTCCGCCTCGACGACGGACCGCAGCGCGCCGAGCTCGCCCGCGCCGAGGCCGAGTACGAGCTGCTGCTGGTCCGCCTGCTGCGCGAGCCCGACGACGGCGCGCTGCGCAAGCAGCTCGCGTCGCTCGACGTCGCGGCCCAACACGCGCGCACGCGCGTCGACGAGCGCACGCTGCGGGCGCCCGAGGACGGCACCGTCTCCGACATCCGCGTGCGCGTCGGTCACACCGTGCAGCCGGGCGACGCGCTGGTCGCCGTCGATCGCCCCGACTCGCGGCCGGTGGTGGTCGCGATGCTTCCCGGCCACGAGCGGCCGCGGCTGTCGACGAGGCGCACCGAGCTGCTGCTCGAGCTCGATGGGTTCCCGCGGGTCCGCGTGCCGGTCACCCTGCGCAGCATCGCCGACGAGGTCGTCGGGCCCGCCGAGGCCCTGCGCTTCCTCGGCAAGGATCAAGCGGGCGCCTTCGACGTCCGCGGCCCTGTCGTGATGGTCGAGGCGGTGGTCGACGCCGCGGAGTTCACCGCCGACGGCGACACGTATCGGCTCTACGACGGCATGCAGGGCGCGCTCGAGATCGAGGTCGACTCGCGCACGTTGCTCGAGTCGGTACTGCCCGGGTTGGGGGGCAGGCGATGAGCGGGGCGCCCGAGCCCGGCGCGCCCGAGTCCGGCGCGCACCGCTTCCGGGCCCTGCTGCGGCTCGGCGCGTCACCGCGCGCGCGGCACGTGCCGTTCGTGCAGCAGGTGACCAACGCCGACTGCGGCGCGGCGTGCCTGGCGATGGTGCTCGCCTACCACGGCAAGCACGTCGAGCAGGACACGCTGCGCCGGGTCCTGGGCGGCGAGTCGGGGGTCGACGCGGTGGCGCTGCTGCGGGGCGCCCGGCACTTCGGGCTGCGCGGCCGCGGCGTGCGGGCCGAGCTCGACGAACTCGAGTGCGTGCCGCGGGGCTCGGTGCTGCACTGGGAGTTCAACCACTTCGTGGTGCTCGAGTCGATCGGTCGCCGCCACGTCACGATCATCGATCCCGCCCTCGGCCGCCGCCGCGTCCCGATGGCCCGCTTCGCCGAGAGCTTCACCGGCGTCGCCCTGCTGTTCGAGCCCGCCGAGGACTTCGTCCCCGGAGGCACGCGCACCAAGGCCCCGCGCACACTGCTGGGGCAGATCCTCGGACACCGCGAGCTGTGGCTGCGGATCGTGATGCTCTCGGCGCTGATCCAGGTGCTGGCGCTCGGCCTGCCGCTGCTCACCTCGCTGTTGGTCGATCGCGTGGTGCCCCGCAGCGATCACGAGCTGCTGTGGGCGCTGGGCGGCGGGCTGGCGCTGATGGTCGCGTTCCACTTCCTCACCGTGTGGATCCGCTCGAACCTCCTGGTGCAGCTGCGGACGCTGCTCGACGCCGAGCTCACCGTCGGCTTCGTCGATCACCTGCTCGCGCTGCCGCTCGGCTTCTTCCAGAGCCGCTCGACCGGCGATCTCATGATGCGCCTGGGCAGCAACGCCACGGTGCGCGAGATCATGACCTCGAGCGCGCTCTCTGCCGTGCTCGACGGCACGATGGTGCTTCTGTATCTCGTGCTCATCGCCGTGGTGAGCCCCAAGCTCGGCGTGCTGGTCTCGGTGCTCGCGGCGGTGCTGGTGCTGCTGTTCGTGGTCGCCCGCCGGCGCCAGCGCGAGCTGATGGCCGAGGGCCTGGCGGCGCAGGCCCGCAGCTCGGGGTTCGAGGTCGAGATGCTCACCGGCGTCGAGACCCTCAAGTCGATGGGCGCCGAGCACCGCGCGGTCGATCGGTGGTCGAACCTGTTCACCGATCACCTCAACGTATCGCTCGCGCGCTCGCGCCTCGATGCGCTGGTGGGCGCGACGAGCAGCGCGTTCTCGGTGGCGGCGCCGCTGATGATCCTCGGCGCCGGGGCGCTGCTGGTGCTGCGCGGCGAGCTGAGCCTGGGCACGATGCTGGGCCTCTCGGCGCTGGCCGGCGGGTTCCTCGGTCCCGTGGCGGCGCTGGTCGACACCGGGTTCAAGCTGCAGCTGCTGGGCAGCTACCTCGAGCGCATCGAGGACGTGCTCGGGGCGAAGACCGAGCAGGACGGCATGACCACCGCGTGGGCGCCGAGGCTGAGCGGCGCGATCTCGACGCGGGGCCTCGGCTTTCGCTACGACGCCAACTCGCCGCCGGCGGTGGTCGACGTCGACCTCGACGTGCCCGCGGGTCGCTTCGTCGCGATCGTCGGGCCGTCGGGCGCGGGCAAGTCCACGCTGGCCAAGCTGCTGCTCGGCCTGTACGCGCCGACGACGGGCCGCGTGATGTTCGACGGCGTCGACATCCGGTCGCTCGATCTGGGCTCCGTGCGTCGACAGCTCGGCGTCGTGCCCCAGGCCCCGGCGCTGTTCGCCATGTCGGTGCGCGAGAACATCGCGCTGGGGCGCCCCGGCGCGCCGCTCGAGCAGGTGATCGCCGCGGCGCGGCTGGCCGCGATCCACGACGAGTTGGTCGCGCTGCCGATGGGCTACGAGACGGTCCTCGCCGACGGCGGTGCCTCGCTGTCGGGCGGCCAGCGCCAGCGCCTCGCCCTCGCGCGGGCGCTGCTGTTCGATCCGGCGGTGCTGGTGCTCGACGAGGCGACCAGCGCGCTCGATGCTCTGACCGAGCACGCGGTGCAGCACGCGCTGGCGTCGCTGCACTGCACGCGCGTCGTCGTGGCCCATCGTCTGAGCACGGTCGTCGGCGCCGACATGATCGTCGTCATGGACCACGGTCGTGTGGTCGAGGTCGGGTCCCACGCCGAGCTGGTCGCGCGGCACGGCACCTACCATCAGCTGTACCGACGCCAGCTGGTGTCGTCGGAGGGGCCGGCGTGAGCCCGCGCAGGATCGTCGCCGTGCTGCTGCTCGCGGGCGCGTGCACCGAGCGTGCGACCGTCGCGACGGCCCAGGTCGTGGCCGACGCGCCGCAGCACGCGGCGTCGACCGAGCCGAAGACCGAGACCGATCGCGGCATGCTCGGCGTCGTCGTCCCGCGGCGCGAGATCCGGATCGCGACCGACGAGATCGCGACGATCCGCGAGATCCTGGTCGGCACCGGGGATCGCGTCGAACAGGGCGCGCCGCTGGTCGTGCTCGACGACAGCAACGAGCGCGGCGCGCTCCGCTCGGCCGAGGCGGCGTTGCGTTCGGCCGAGGCCGAGGCCCGCCGCTACGCGCTGGAGGCCCGCCACTCGAGCACGCAGGTCGAGCGCGCCCAGCGGATCGCGGGGATCCTCTCCGACGACGAGCTCACCGCGCTGCGTCACGACGAGGGCAGCGCCGCGCTGGGCAGCCGCCGCGCCGGCGCCGACGCGGCCGAGCGCCGTGCCCAGGCCCAGCGCATCGCCGAGCGGATCGAGCGCGCCGTGCTGCGCAGTCCGTTCGACGGCGTGGTGGTCGAGCGCCTCGCGAACGCCGGGGCCGTGGTCGCGGCGGGCGAGGCCATCGTGCACGTGATCTCGGACGACACGATCGTCCGCTTCGCGGCGCACGAGGGCGAGCTGGCGGGGCTGGGCGTGGGCGCGAAGATCCGGGTGAGCTTCCCCGAGCTGGATGTCGTCGTCGACACGGTCGTCGAGACGGTCGCGCCGCAGATCGACTCGGCGACGCGGATCGTGATGATCGAGGCCGCGCTGCCGATGGACGCGGCGTTGCGCGGGCGGGTGCGGGCGGGTGCGATCGCGCGGGTGCGAGCGGCGGGGTGACGCCAGGGCTTCTCCGACGACTCCCGCCGACGTGATCGCGGCGTTCTCCGCGGCCTTCGTGGAGGCAGGCAGACCTCGAGCGCCTCGTCGCGCGGTGCGAACCCGACGCCGTGTCCGCCTTCGGCGGAGGGCCGCAGCGCCGGCATCATGCGCCGCGGCACCGACGGGCCGTGCGCCATGGCCGGGCGGAGCCGGTTCCGTGATGGTGTCGACGAATGCGAGATGGCGCGGTCAGCTCCCCCCACGAGGCGAGATTCCCAGCGGGGGAGACGGGCTGCCGGCGCAGGCAAGCGTGTATCCTCGCGCCCTTCGAACCGCCGGCTTCGGCGGGCATTGCAACTACCATGACGACCCATACTCCCCTCCTCATCCTGTTTGCGTCCCTCCTCGCCGCTTGCGGCAGCGATGGTGGCGACGACCCGACCACCGACGCCACTGCCACCGACGCGTCGACCAGCGGCGCGCCGACGACCTCGGACTCGGCGAGCTCGCCGACCACGACGGACGATCCCTCCACCAGCGTGGCCGAGAGTTCGGGCTCCACGTCCGACGGCGTCGACTCCTCCGGGTCGTCCGGAGACTCCACCTCGGACGGCAGCGGCACCACCGACGGCACGACCGGGGACACGAGTGGAACGACGGGCCAGCTCGAGTGCGAGCAGTGCATCTCCGATGCGGAGGCCAACGTCTGCGCGGACGAGTTCGGCGCCTGCGGCAACGACCAGTACTGCGGCGAGATCGGCAGCTGCTGCCTCGCGACGCCCGACGCGTGCGACGAGTGCGGATGCGAAGCGTTCGAATCCTCGGGCGACGCCTGGAACGCCTACGCGGCGTGCATCGAAGACGTCTGCGCTGGCTGTGGTCCGGCGCAGTGCGGGGTCTGAGCCCATAGGCACCGCGGCTCGCCGTGGTCGCGGACTCGTCCACGACCGCGGCGAGCGGCGCTTCGCTCGCGTCGTTTGACAAGCCGAGGCCGGGCGGGCCCAAACCTGGACATGGGCTGGGTCAGGGCAGTTGTACTCGTCGAGTTCGCGCGCCGGATCGGCCGCACGTCGTGCATATCCCCGCCTCCCACGCGCCGGTTCCCAGCCCGCCCTCCTCATCCCCACGGCCGCTACAGGCCGAGCTCGCTCAGGCCAGGGTGGTCGTCGGGCCGGGGGCCGAGCGGCCAGTGGAACCGCCGCTCGCCGTCGGAGATGATCACGTCGTTGATGCTGGCCTCACGGCGGCGCATGAGTCCGTGCTCGTCGAACTCCCATTGCTCGTTGCCGTGGGAGCGGGTCCACACGCCGTGCTCGTCGTGGCTTTCGTACGCGAAGCGCACCGCGATGCGATCGCCCGTGTACGCCCACACCTCCTTGATGAGCCGGTAGTCGAGCTCGCGCTGCCACTTGCGCACGAGGAACGCCTCGATCGCTGCGCGCCCGGTGAAGAACTCGGACCGGTTGCGCCACCGACTGTCCGGCGTGTACGCCAGCGCGACCCGTGCCGGATCGCGGCTGTTCCAGGCGTCCTCGGCGAGCCGGGCCTTGCGCGCGGCGGTCATGGCATCGAACGGGGGCAGGGGTGGGCGACTCATGGTGGTTCTCGGTCGCGCGGGCTTACTCCCGAAGCGTACCGCAGCGGCAGCCTCGGCGTCGGACGACCGGCAGGAACGACGGCGAGCCCGGGTCGCTCGGCGACCACTCGCCGTCGCTCGCGCTCGACGTTCACTGTGCCGCGTACGTCACTCGCTCGAACGCCACCGCATCGGGCGCCAGGGCGGTCGCGGCGGTCTCGTCGTCCTTCAACGTCGCGAGCAGGAACGCGGTGCAGAAGTGACGCATCAAGCCGAGGGCCTCGTGCTTGTCCCACGCCGGATCGACGCAGAGCGCGTCGCCGTAGGGGAAGTCCGCCGACCACGGGAGGTCTTCGCACGCGTTGGCCGCGAGCATGTGCTCGGCGCCCTCGAACGCGACGAGCGACCGACGCGTGCTCGAGACCTCGTCGTAGGCGAGCTGCGCCCCCCAGTCCAGCGGCGTGCCCGTGTCCGCGGTGCCGCCCATCGCCATCATGGGCGCCGAGATCTGGGCGAGCCCGACGTCGTCGAACATGTACGCGTCACCGGCGATGGGCACGATGGCAGTCACCCGGGGATCCCCGAACGAAGGCCAGTTGGCCTCGGGCACCGCATCGAGCCCGGCCAGCTCGGCGAGCTCGGCCGCGCGTCCGGCCAGCGGCATGCAAAGGAAGCTCTTGGGATCCTCCGCGGGGACGTCGGCGCAGCGCATGTCGAGGTTGTTCATCTCGAGCTGCGCCCCTGCGGCGGCGAGCGCCGTGTACCCACCGAACGAGTGACCGACTACCGCGACGCGTGTCAGGTCGAGCAGCCCTGCGAGTGCGCCACCCGGGGCGTTCGCAGCCTCGGCGTAGTCGATGGCCGTCGTGACGTCACGCGGGCGCCGGATCACCGATGCCGCGTTCTGCAGCCAGTCGCTCTCGATGTGCTCGGGAGCCACGACGACGAACCCGTGCGAGGCGAGGTGCTCGAGCAGGTGGCTGTACCACACCGCGTTGGCGGAGAAGCCATGCGAGAAGATCACGACCGGGTACGGGCCGTGGTCCGGATCCGCGGGGGCGTCCGCCAGCGCGTGGCCGTGGACGACGGCGGGCGACGCCCCGAACTCCGGGTTCTTGAACGTGAACGTGTAGTCGATCGTGTCGGGCCCGTCGTTCGAGTCGATCGCCGGGACCCAGACACCCAGCGAGAGGCCGTCGTGCTCGGTGACGCGGTGGCTCGGCATCCATTGCCCGCGATCGAAGTACTCGGGGACGGTCGTGCCGGTGGTCGTGTCGCCGAGGCTCGGGTCGGAGGACGACCCGTCATCGGTCGCGGTCGGGGTCGCGGTGTCGTCGTCGGCACCGCCGGCGGAGCCGCACGCGGCGGGCGACAGCAGCGCGGCGAGGAGGGCAGGAAGGGCTTTCGGGGCGGTCTTGGTCATGTTCGGACGTCCTTACTCTGTAAGGCGATACTTACGGCGTAAGGTATAGCGGCCCCCGACGACCGGGCAAGGGACCGACGCGCCGCCGCCGACCACGCCGTGACGCCCGCCACAGGCTCGGAGCGCCTCGCTTCGCCGCGAGCAGACTCGGTCCGCGACGTGGTCCGCGGCTCAGCCCTGACCGGTCGCTCGCTGTAGGCGCAGCCGCTCGAGGCCGTCGAGGAGCAGATCGAGGCCGAACTCGAGGCTGTGCACGCCATCGTGTCGACGGGCGATCACCTCGGCGGAGAGGCCGACCAGGTACGGATAGGTAACCGGATCGATCTCGGGCACGTACGACGCGGCAGCGCCCGCGTACTCGTCGGGCTCGAACGGGAAGTTCAGCTGCTGCAGCGTGTACCCGTAGATGTAGCTGTCGATCGCGTTCCAAGCGTAGTCGGCGACGGGGAACGAGAATCCGGACTCGCGCAGGCAGCCGAGCGTCGCGTCGACGTAGCGCATCATCGCCGGGCCGACGCTGACGCGGGACATCAGCAGCATGGTGGCCCACGGATGCGCCATCAGGACTCTGTGGGCCGAGCTCGCGCGGCGTCGGATCGCGGCGCGCCAGTCGCCGCCGATCGTCGGGACCTCGATCTCGCCGACGACGAGCTCGAGCAGCCCGTCCAAGATGTCGTCCTTGTTCTTCACGTGGTGATAGAGCGACATCGCTTCGACGCCGAGCTCCTGCGCGAGCTTGCGCATCGACAGCGCGGCGATGCCCTGCTTGTCGGCGATGCGCATCGCTCGACGCAGCACTCGTTCACGCGTGAGCGGGACGCGACGTCGTTTTCGGGCCTCCGTCACCGTGGCGCTTCGTCGGCGGCGAGTCTATCACTGCGTCCCGCACGCGGGGCCGGGCGTCCGCCCGGCCATGCCGGCGCCCGCCGGCGACCGCTCATGACTCCCCCACAGGTCGAGGTCGTCGGCTGCACGAGCCACGCGAGGGCGAGGTCGAGGACCTCGGTGGTACTCCGTTTGCCCGAAGGCGGCGCTCACTGCAACGACATGCGCGTGAGCACGCCATCGCGCGCGACGATCGGTGAGCTGCCCGCGGGGAGGATCGCGCGTACGTCCGGGCCATCCAAGCGCGCCTGGCACGGTAGCTCGCGATGGGGCTCGACGATGATCGTGACGCCAGTGGGACCGCCGAGCAGCAGGACGTCGGCGATCGAGCCGGGATCGCCGTACACGCCGACGGCGGCGGGATGGATCACGGCCGTGCCCGACAGCAGCCAGCGCCATGCTTCGTCGGAGCCGCCGGTGAGGCTGAGCGACGCGTCGTCGCCCAGGCCCAGCGAGAAGGTGCCGGCGGTCGAGTCGTTGCCGAACGCGTCGACGCGATCGGCGACGTGGAGCAGCTCGATCACCTCCGCGTTGCCGAAGCCGCCGGCGCCGTCCGCAGGCAGGCGCAGGAGCGCCGTGTCGCTGCCGACCAGCAGATCGACACCCGCGGCGCCACGCGCGGTGCCCAGGCTCCGCGCCGCGAAGCCGAGATCGATCGACGCGCCGAGGTCGACGGTGTCGCCGGCAACGACCAGCTGCACCGCGTCGCCGAGCACGATCGCGAGGTCGCTGTCGTCGTCGCCATCGAGGTCGTCGCTGGTCATCGCCCCGCCACTGAAGCCCAGCGGCGTGGGCTCGAAGCCGCTAGCGCCATCGCCGGTCAACGCCAGCAGCTCGGGCTCGACGCCGGCGCGCGCCCAGATCCGCCCGAAGCCGTCGCCGGCGCGCCCCACGACCTGGGCGTCCGATACGGGCAAACCGAGATCGACCGTGGTGATCGGGTCGAGCTCACCGGTGCGGATCTCCACGACGCCAGCGGTCGTGACTGCGACGAGCTCGCGCGCGCCGACGCCATCGGTGTCGGCGAGCCCGAGCGCCAGGATCCCGGTGGCCGCGTCGACGGAGGTCTCCTCGACCAGCGCGATACGATCGGGTGCGCAGTCCGGCATCACCTCGGGCTTGGGCAGACACTCGCCCGTGGCTTCGTCGCAGTACGTCGAGATGTCGCACTGCTCGAACGGGCAGCCGAAATCCCCGGTGTCGAGCGGGCCGTCGGTGGTGACCGTCGCGGTGGTGCTGGTGGTGCTGGTGGTGCCCGTGGTGACGTCCGCGACCGACGGATCCGGGTTGACCCCGTCGCTGCTGCTCCCGTCGCTCGTCGAGCCCGTGGAGCCGTCGTCGTCGTCCCCCGCGGAGACCGTCGGACCGCACGCGAGGCACACGCACACCAAGCCAACCCATGCACGACCACGGTTGGAGACCACGGACGAAGCATCGCACCGAATCGGCGATCGGCAAAGCGCGGGGGGTCCGGCGCCGTGCGGACCTCGGGTGGGCGCCGAGTCGAGGCCTACGGGCTGCGCTCCAGCGATGGCACCTCGGTCGCCCTTGCCGTTCACCCGGGGTCGAGCGTGCTCACCGCCCGGGTCACACCGCTGGGCTGAGGCGCGCACGCGAGCGGCACGCGCTCGCATCGTGCCAGACGTCGGTGTGTTGGACGCCGCCGAGCACGAGGAGCGTGACGAGCTGCGAGCAGACGAAACGCACCAAGGCGCGCGCAGTGGACTTCATGCCAGCAATGTGTCGTCGAGATGCCCAACCTCCCATGGGCAATCCATCGCGAAACCGTGGTCAATTCGTCGGTGGCGGATCGTCGAGCGATGCGATGAGTTCGGTGCGGCTCGCGACGCCGATCTTGCGATAGATGGCGGCGAGCTGGTTGGCGATGGTCCGATAGCTCCGGCCGCGGAGTTCGGCGATCTCCGCGTTGCTCCGGCCCTCGAGCAACAATGCGACGACCTCGCGCTCTGCTCCGGTCAGACACGACGGCAGGCGCGCCCGGTCGACCGGCAGGTCGATCACCAAGCCGCGGACTCCTCCGATGGTGACGGGGGTGACCGTCACGCCGTCGTCTGTTGGATCGTCTGGATCGTCGCCGAACCGCCGCCCCATCCGACGAACACTACCAGGTCAAGCGCTCGCGCGACCAGCAGACGCTCCGTCGGGGCGCGATCTCGCCATGGTCAATTCGTCGTCCCTCGCTGTCGATGCGAAGAGCGCCGCGTAGCATGCGGTCCATGGCACGCGCTTCTCTGCTCGACGTCATCGAGGCGGCGTACGATCTCGAGGCGCCGATCGATGTCTGGCACGGCGAGATCGTCGCGCAGGCCTGCCGAGCCTTCCCCGGGGCCATCGGGGCGCTCGGCTACCGGTATCGACTCGAGGCGAGCTTGCCCGTCCTGACCTCTGCCGTCCTCGGCGATCGCGAGTTCGCAGGCGTGCCCGACCAGGGTCATCACAGCGTCGACGGCGAGCACCTGTATCGCGCGTACACCCTCGCGTCCCACGCGGAGCCGACCACGATCTTCCATGCCGATCCCATGACCGGGAAGCCGCCGCCAGTGCTCTGTCAGATGTGGAAACGGCTCGGAGTGAGCGACATGTTCGGGGTCTACGCGACGCGTCGCGACGGCGACAGCATGACCGTCGGCATCGCGATGCCTCCGCGGCGCGGCGACGACGTGCGCGCCAGCGACTGGCGGCCGCTGTCACGGCAGTGGAGCTGTCTCGCGCGGCACCTGGAGATCGCGCTCGCGGTGCGGGAGGCCGTCGAGCAGGACGGCCTCGCGGCCGACTTCGACCTGTCGAGCGGGGACTTCCGCGGCGGGGCAGTGGCCGACCGAGACCTCCTCCTCGCGACCGCGCGGGCCGTCGAACGCGAGCGCACCGCGATCGGCACCGGCGACAGCGTGAGCCTCGGGGTGTGGGATCAGCTGTTGCGCGGCCGTTGGTCGATGGTCCGGTACCGTCGACGTGGCGGAGGAGTCCGATTCCTCGCGATCGAGAACCCTCGCATCGACACCCTGCGCCGCCTCTCGCCGATCGAGCGACGGATCGTCGAGCTCACGGCTGCGGGCGAGTCGAACAAGCTCATCGCCGCTGCCGTCGGGCTCCACGAGTCGACGATCGCAAACGTCCTCGCCCGCGCGCTACGCAAGCTGGGGATCGAGCGGCGCGGTCACGTCTCGATCCTCGCCCGTGCCTTGGGCACCTCCCGCTGATGACAGCAGCGGGCGCGACAGGGCGGCGGCGAGTCGGACGAGCTGCGCGCGGTTGGAGACGCCGAGTTTGCGAAGCGCGCGCTGCAACGCACCTGCGATCGACGACTCCTGCAGGCCGAAGTCGATCGCGATCGCCTTGTGGGCATCGCCAGCGGCCGTGCGGAGGACGACCCGGCGCTCGAGCGCGCTCAGCCGTCGCAGTACGTCGCCGCATGGGTTCTCGACCACGAGGTAGCGCACGCGACCGGCATGTCGCCGGTGTTGGATGATGGACCAGCGGCCATCCAGCAGCTCGCCCCACAGCGACGTCGGCGTCCGCGGATCGCCGTGGGCACGCTCCCAGCGGCCGATGTGCTCCATCAGGGCGCTGCGATCGGCGGCGGCCGTCGGCCCGAGCTCGCCGCGGCCGATGGCGTCCAGCTCGCCGACGCACGAGCCGGTCGCAACGGCAGCCCGCACGCGCAGCGCAGCGCGGCAGTGCTGCGCGACCGCCGTCCATCGATCGTTGAGCGAAGCGATCTTCGTGCGGTGGGCGTTGCGGTACCGGCCGGTCGGCATGCCGATCGCGATCGCGAGCCCGCTGCGGCCGTCGGGCACGAGGACCGCATAGCCGTCCGATAGGCCGAGCGGGCGAAACGCGACGGCGAGGGGGTGCGGTACGACGGGTCCGCGTGCGTCGGCCCAGCTCCAGCTCACCGGCATCGCGCGGGGTGATCCGCCGTAGGCCCGGCGCACGACGTCGAGCGAGAACGCCGTGTGGACGAGCGCTGGCATGCAGACGATCTCGTCGTGCCCCGCGGCGGCGGTGAGACGGGGCGTTGCGCTGAGCTCGTACATGTACGCGGCGCCCCCGTCCGCATGGGGGAACACGCGCTGGGCCGCCTCCGCCAGCGAGGCGAGCCACGTCGCATCGTCGGAGTCGAGGTCGTAGACGGCCTCGAGCACGGGCAATACGCTCGTGGGCGGCACGCCCCCATCGTAGCCGCGCCACGCCGCGCGGTGGATGGTCAATTCCTCGCGGCGGGATGCTGGCCGTCCCATCCCCCTCACGGCGGACGGCAGGCCGAGCGGCCGAACAGCCCGCGATCGGCTGGGCCGAGCTCCGCCGTGACCGCGGCGCCCGAGTGGGCGACGACGCACGGTCGATCCTGCGCGGAGCGTCGTCGAGCACGCCAGGTGCAAGCGACATCCTCTGCTGGCCCCCGCGATGCACCGAGTGTCGCGTCATGCCTGATCGCAACGACAGCACGATCCACCCCGCACCCAGGCCCAGCGACATCGAGGAGGCGCTGCCCGGCGCTGCGCTGCCGCGGCAGTGGAGCGGCGACGGGACGCCTCCGCCGACGCCGACGCCCGAGACGCGACCGAAGCGGCGGCGCAGGGACGCGACGCGCACCACGCCCGCGGGTGGATCGAGGCGCCGTGATCGTGCGTGACGATCCCGCGGGCCCGCACGGAACACGCATTGCAGAGGGCGACCGCATGCGATTCCGACGGCTCTCCCGCGTGGCACTCCCCCTCGTCGTCGGCGTCGCGGTGACGGGCGTCGCCGACCTCGCCCTCGCCGCCGACAAGATCGGCGGCAAGGGCGGCAACATCGGCATCGGCGCGACGCTCGGCAACCCGACGGGCTTCTCGTTCAAGGCCTACTTCGCGCAGCGCCACGCGATCCAGCTCGACGCCGGCTGGGCACCGTTCCACCACGGCGATGGTCGCGTCAACGTCGACTACCTCTTCCACGGCACGTTCACCGGCAACAGCACGGTCGATCTGCTCGGCTACTTCGGCGGGGGCCTCGGCGTCGCGTTCTGGGCGTACGGCCCGGTGCCGTTCGACTTCCGGCCGCGCCCCGAGGACGGGCCCGGTCGCGGCGCGGCGATGTTCGTGCGCGTCCCGCTGGGCCTCTCGCTCAACTGGAACACGGTGCCGCTCGACACGGTGTTCGAGCTCGCGTGGGCCCCGTACGTCGTGCCGTGGGATCCCGGTCGCGGCGATTTCGCGGTGAAGGTCCGGTACTACTTCTGATCCCGCGGCCCTGATCCCACGACCACGATCCGCGGTGGCGCCCGACGTCGCGCGCTGACAAACTCCCGCGGCCCGTGCTCGCCGCTGCATTCGCCCTCGCACTCGTCGGGCCGCCCGCGCTGCCCGCGGACGGCGTCGACGATCCGGCCAAGGCGTCCGCGGCCGTCCCCGTCGGGCTCGCGTGGCGCGTGGAGGGTGGCGCATGCGAGGGCGAGGACGCGGTCGATCACGGGCCGGAGCTCGGACTCGTCGACGATCCCAGCGGCCGTCGCCGCGCCGACATCACGCTGCGGCGGATCGCGGCGGGCCGCATCCAGGTCGAGATCGTGGTGGCCGTCGACGCGCTCGTGGTCGAGCGGCGGCTCGACGCGGGCAGCTGCGCGCTGGCCAGGAACGTCGCGATGCTGGTCATCGGCGCGTACTTGCGGGGCCTCGATCTCGAGCGGCCGCCCGAGCCCGAGCCGCCCGAGCCCGCGGCGCCCGAGCCCGCGGAGCCACCGCCGGCCGAACCACCGCCCGCGTCGCCGCCGATCGACGACGCGGCACCGGTCGCTGCCCCGCGACCGATCGCCGAGACGGCACCGAGGCCCAGGCCGGCACCTCGGCGATCGCGTGGGGCGACGTGGTGGCTCGGCACCACCGGCGGCGCGAGCTTCGGCCCGATCCCCTCGGCCACCGGCGCGGTGGGCCTCGCCGCGGCGTGGCAGGGATCGCTCGCGCGCGTGCACGTCGACGCGACGCACGTGTTCCGCCGCACCGAGGTCGCGATCCCCGGCGCATCGGCGCGGCTGTCGGCGTGGTCCTTCGCGGCCCGCGGCGGCGTCGCGCCCCGCGTCGCGAGCGGTCGCGCCGGGACGCTGCGCGTGCCGGTGCTCCTCGGGCTCGAGCTCGCCGACGTGGTCGGACGCCCGCAGGGATCCCTGCGCGATGCCCAGGTCGGCCAGCGCCTCGCGATCGCGGCGGCCCTGGACGCCGGCCTGCTGTGGAGCCCGCACCCCCGCGTCGCGCTCGGGGTCGGTGGGGCGGTCACCGTCGCGGCGCTGCGTGCCCGGTTCGTGTTCGAGCAGGCCGACGGCACCACGGTCCCCGTGCCCGCGCCCGGCCGCGTCGGCGGCCGCGTCGGGGCCACCGTCCTGGTCCGATTGCGATAGTTGCAGGGGGTCGTGATGGATCGGCGCCGCCCGTGGCATACGGCTCCCGAAGGGGTCGCATCCGGGTGGACCCGGCGTCGTTCGAGAGCATCTACCGCGAGCACCACCCGTCCGTGTGGCGTCTGCTGCGCTGCATGGGCGTGCCCCCGGCCATGGTCGACGACGCGACCCAGGAGTGCTTCCTCGTGGTCTATCGACGCATCGACGAGGTCGACCGCAGCCGCAGCCTGCGGCCGTGGATCTACGCGATCGCGCGGCGCATCGCGTGGCGATCGATGCGGACCACGACGACGCAGGCGCGCCTGCTCGAGCGCGTCGTCGACGACGCCCGCGTCGTCCGGCCCGACGAGACCGCCGAGCACCGCGAGCTGCTCGAGCAGATCGCCGCGGTGCTCGACGCGATGCCCTTCGAGCAGCGCGAGGTCTTCGTGCTGACCGAGTTCGAGGACATGAGCGCGCCGGAGATCGCCGCGCTCGTCGGCGCGCCGCTGCCGACCGTGTACTCGCGGCTGCGACTGGCGCGGGCGCGGTTCCAACGACTCCAACCGAGCGCGAGGGAGGCGAGTTGACCATGGACGCCCACGATCCCCTCGCGCCGTTCACGAAGCGATATGCCCAGGCGATGACCCCCCCGACGTCGGTCACCGACGACGGCTGGGCGCGCATGCGGGCGCGGCTCGACGCCGAGGTGCTGGCGTCGGTGTCGACGACGGTCGCGCCGGTGACCCGCATGCGCTGGGTGATCGCGACGGCGATCGCGGCCGCGGCCGTGATCACGCTCGCGATCGGCCTGGGCGCACGTGTGCTCGCGCCGGCGTCGGTCGACGAGACGCCGACGCAGGCCAGCGACACGCGGCCCGCGAACGTCGGCGACACCGCGAGGCTCGCGTCGCCGCCGATGCCGACGCCCGTGCCCGCCGAGCTGCCGGTCGCCAGGACGCCCGCCGCCGCACCGCCCCCCGCGGCGCCCTCGAAGCCCCGCGCGACGCCCTCGGTGGCGCCCATCGACGCGATCGCGCTCGAGGCCGAGCTCGTGCACCGGGCCGAGGCCGCGATCGCCAAGGGCAAGCTGCGGGCCGCCGACGCCGTGCTCGACACGTACGTGCGTCGCTTCGGCGCCGGGCAGATGGCGCGCGAGGTCTCGATGTTGCGCATCGTCGTCGCGTGCGGCGGGTCGGACGCGGACGCGATCGCGGCCGCCGTGCGTCGCCACGCCGCGGCGCACCCCGACGATCCGGCGCTCGCGCGATTGCAGGCGCAACCGTGCGCGAGCGCGGCGTCGCGGTGATGGATTTGTTGGGATTGCGGCAGCTGCCGATGGAACTCCCCATGCACAACGCCAGACCACTCCATCGCCGCGTCCTCTCCCACGGCATCGTTTTTGGGCTCACGCTCGTCGCCTGTGATCCGGCGAAGCTCGGCACGCTCGATGCCGAAGCGACGGGCAGCACCGGGGACGATCCCAGCGAGACGGCCTCCGACGACGCGGGCTCGCAGACCGGGCCCGCGACGAGCAGCACCACCAGCGGACCGTCGAGCGACGATGGGGCGACGAGCTCGTCCGACGGGGGCGGTACGTTCCCGGACGTCGGCGACGGCGCGACGACGACGAGCGACGCCGATCCGAGCGGCGATCCGACCGGCATCGACGGCGAGGCCTGCGATATCTGGGTGCAGGACTGCCCCGACGGCGAGAAGTGCAACCCGTGGTCGAACGACGGCGGCACGGTGTGGAACGCAGATGGCTGCTTCCCCGTCGATCCGGACCCGGTGCAGCTCGGCGACGAGTGCCTCGTCGAGGGGTCGGGCACCAGCGGGATCGACAACTGCGCCATCGGCAGCATGTGCTGGAACGCCGATCCCGAGTCCAACACGGGCACGTGCATCGCGTTGTGCGGCGGCAGCCCGGACGATCCGCTGTGCTCGTCCCCGACGACGTGCGCCATCCTGAACGACGGAGTGCTCCCGGTGTGCCTCCCCGTCTGCGATCCTCTCCTGCAGGATTGCGACGAGGGGCTCGGCTGCTACCCGGTGGCCCAGGAATTCGTCTGCGTCCCGGATGTCTCCGGCGAGTCGGGGCTCTACCTCGAGCCGTGCAACTTCCCCGGCGATTGCGATCCGGGGAACGCCTGCGTGAGCGCGGATGCCGTCGCGGGTTGCGAGTCCGCGGGCTGCTGCACGGCCTACTGCGACATCTCGCTCATCTCCCCCGGGTGCCCCGACGCCTCCGAGTGCCTGGCGTTCTTCGAGGAGGGTTTCGCCCCTCCGGGACTCGAGAACGTCGGACTCTGCTCGTAGTCGAGTCTGCCCGACGCGACCGCGCACACGATCGACCGGTCGTGGGCGCGCTCGTCGTGGTTCGCGCGTCGAGCTGCCGAACCGAAGCGCGCCATGGCGCAGCGCGTCGACTTCTCAGCGCCCGCGACGTACGGCGCGCTGGACCTCGGCGAGGTTCTCGTTGGCGAGCAGCATCTGTCGACGCGAGGCGTCGAGATCGGCGATCGCCTCGAGCGCGGCCGCGGCCCCGCGATGCCACGCGACGAGGCTGGCTGCGAGGGCGGAGCGCGCCGCCTCGTGATCGGTCTGTGCGGCCTCGAGCGCCGCGAAGGCGCTCTGGAACAGGTCCACCGCGCATGACGCCGCCTGTCGGGCGGCCTCGGCCTTGCGCTTGCCGGCCGTACCGAAGGCATCGGCGTCGCGGACCGCCCGCGCGATGGCGTCGAGCCGCGCGCGGTGGGGCTGCGCCCGCTCGGACGCATCTTGCTCGAGATCGGCGCGCAGGTGCTCGACGACACCGAGGAACTCCCGGACGAGCTCGGCCTGGGACGCGCCCAGGATCCGGCGCGCGATGTCCTCGATCACCGCGAGGGCTCCAGGCACTCCTCGTCCACGCAGCACACGCCGGGATCGACCAGCATGCCGTCGTCACCGACGACCACGCCGACGCACTCACCGACGAAGCACCAGCCGTGGGCGCACGGGTTGCCCGGGCAGCCGTACCAGTCGGGCTCGTCCTCGGTGCAGACCTCGTCGTCGGAGGATGTCGAGCCCTTGGGCTCCGGCTCCGGACGCGGGCGCCGCGTGTCGCTGTCGCCGTCGCCGCGACCGCTGCGGTCTGGCCGCGTCGGGATGCGCGCGAGCGACTCGGGATCGCAGGCACCGAGGCCGAGCATGGTCATGAGCAACCATGCGGCGTGCGTGCGGATCGAGGGGTGACGCGCGGCGCGCCGGGGACGGTTCGACGTCGGAGGAGATGCCATGGTGCGGGAGTTGCCTCTGCGACCGTGACTGCCGCAGAGGCACCGAATCCATCACACGCCCGCGTCAGAACCAGTAGTCGCCGACGCAGCGGCCGTCGCGGGGCAGGTCGTCGAAGGTGTCGAGGCCGTCGAAGCGGTCGATGGGGATCTGCGCGACAGTCTCGGGCTCGGCCAGCCGCAGGTTGACCGCGATGCGTCGACGACCGTCGTCCTCGAGCCTGCGGCCGCGCCAGCAGACGACGTTGCCGCAGACGCCACAGAAGTGGAACTCGATCGCCTTGCCACGGACGTACGCCCGTGTCTCGCCGGTGACGCGGATCCCGTGGCCCTCGTAGTCGTAGGCCCACAGCACGCCGTAGCGCCGGCACACGGTGCAGTTGCAGATGGTCGCGCCGTCGGGGGTGCCGTCGAACTCCCAGCGCGTCGCGCCGCAGTGGCAGGACCCGGTCAGTGTCGATTCCATGTCAGCCGGCTCCCCGTGAAGAGTCATCGCGATCCCACACGCGCTCCTGTCGCTTGCGCAGCTTGTCGTGCGCGCGGAGCTTGGCCAGGAACATCACGCCCAGGTACAGCGGCGCGTCCAGCCACAGCGACGGCGTGGCCGCGATCACCTTCAGCGTCCGCGCCGAGCTCGTGCCGCCGTGGGGGATGAGCTCGGGGAACTTCTGCCGCATCTCGTAGCTGCCGGCCCGCGCGCGGGTGTTGATCTTCACGATGCCCGCCAGCGTCCGCGGCGGATGGATCGTGAACGTCGCGCGGTCGCTGGCCTTGCGCTCGTGGGGCTCGGCGATGAGCCGCGCGTACTCGTCGTCGGCGATGACGTCGGGGAACTTGCCGAAGCGCGCGCGGCCGCGGCGGCTGAAGGCGTAGACGCCGGCGCCGATCATGTTCTCGCGGAAGTACGGCAGGCTGGTCCACACC
This sequence comes from Deltaproteobacteria bacterium Ga0077550, assembly GCA_001464385.1. Taxonomy (GTDB): domain Bacteria; phylum Myxococcota_A; class Polyangia; order Nannocystales; family Nannocystaceae; genus Xiheibacterium; species Xiheibacterium aquaticum. The sequence goes on from LNFB01000164.1 coordinate 35,180, forward strand.
CGGTAGAACGCGCGCACCAGGTACGGGCGATCCTCGTAGGCGACGATCGCCCGCGGCGCGGCGACCAGGATCGGCGAGTCGTCCCCGAGGAGCTTCGCGACCTCGCGGATCGCCTGGGCCGAGAGCTGCACGTCGGCGTCGACGTAGAACCGCGGGAAGCCGGTGACGTGCTCGTCGCCGAGGTTGAGCGCGCCGATCTTCGAGCCGACCGGCGTCTCGACGACGCGCACGCGATCCGAGAAGCGCCGCGCGACCTCGGCCGTGTCGTCCTTGCAGCCGTTGCACACGACGACGATCTCGAACTCACCGGGCGCGGCGTCGGCGAGGATCGCCTGCAGGCACCGGCCGATGACCTTGCCTTCGTTGTAGGCGGGGATGACGATCGAGATCACGTCAGGTGGCTCCGCTTGCGCGCCTCGTCCTCGACCGAGTGGCGTACGTGCTCGGCGAGCCGCGCGGTCTCGGTCGGGGTGTAGTGGTGGCGACGCACGGCCTCGCGCCCGTTCGCGGCCATCGCCTCGAGCTTGGCCGGCTCGGCGCGCAGCACCTCGTGGATCGCGGTGGTGATCGCCTCGCGCGAGCCGGCGGGGATGAGCCAGCCGTTCTCGCCGTCGACGACGAGCTCGGGGATCCCGGCGATGTACGTGGTGAGCACGGGGCGACCCAGGGCGAACGCCTCCATGATCACCATCGGCAGGCCCTCGGCGAAGCTCGGCAGCGCGAGTGCGCGGCTGGCCAGGATCTCCTTGCGGACCTGCTCGCCGCTGATCCACCCGGTGATCCGCAGCCGCGAGCCGAGCCCGCGCGCCGCGGCGATGCGCTCGATCTCGGCCCGCATCTCGCCGTCGCCCGCGAGCACGAGCTCGGCGTCGGCGCCCTGGTCGATCGCGTCGGCGAAGGCCTCGACGAGCAACAGCTGGCCCTTCTGCGGCGCGAGCCGGCCGACGCACACCAGCCGCTTGGACGTGGGATCGAGCGGCTGCGACTCGGTGAAGAACTCGTCGCCGACCGTGCAGTGGACGACGCGGATCTTGTCCCAGTGCTCGTGCGACACCCAGCGCCGCAGCTGCGCCGCGCAGTAGTTGGTGATCGCGACGACGAACGCCGCGTCTTCGATCTTCGAGCCGAGCTTGAGGCCGACGGGCGCGTCGAGCTCGTCGGGGCCGTGGACCGTGAACGAGTACGGCGGTCCGCCCATGGCGCGCATGAGCTGGGCGACCGCCGCGGGGTTGGTGCCGAAGTGCACGTGCAGGTGCTCGATGCCGCGGCGCTCGACCTCGTCGAGCAGCATCATCGCCTCGAGCAGGTACGCGCCGTGGACCGGCACGCCGCGGCTGCTCTTGCGGCCCATCGCGATCGCCTTGCGGATGCCCGCGATGGTGGCCTTGGGGTTGCCGAGGCCGCGCTTGGCCAGGACCGACAGCCACTTGAGGCGCGACTGCGAGAGCAGGCGAAAGGTCTTGCCGTCCTCGCGCGCGTCGTCGGGGTCGACGATGTCGTAGGGCGTGTGGCGGATCGCGAAGCGGGCGATCTCGCCGACCTGGCGCTCGAGCTCGCACAGCTCGCGGCGGATGAACGTGTGGCTGACCGAGGGATAGGTCGACGTCAGGTAGGCGATGCGCACGGTCGGTCCTGGTGTCCGCGAAATCGCGCCGCAGGTGGGCCCGCTGCGCGCCGCCGACGGCCACCGTCATACCCCGCGGCTGGCGGATCGGGCAAGGCCGCGCGACCCCGCGCCGCCCCGAGAGGGGGTACGCGCTGGCCGACCGGTCGGATCGATGCCCGCGACGAAAATCGTTCGGCGCAGACCCCGGGCGATCCAGCGGATCGGCCGGGGCGTAGTCGCCTCGAACTGACGAGGCGGCGAGCGGTCGCGGCCAGCTCGCGAGCCGATCCCAAGGCGCCGCGCGGACCTGCTGAGGAACAACCATGCACAAGACATCGAGATCCAAGGGCGCCCTGGCGTTGACCGCCGCGGCTGCCATCGGCGCAGGCGGGTGGTGGGCCACCACCGTCTTCGCCTCCGACCATGACGAAGCGCCGCTCGTGAAGATGGACGCGGCACAGGACATCACCGACCTGTACGTGTTCGACAGCGGTGGCGGCACCACCACCATCATCGTGTGCTGGGCCGGCTTCAACGACAGCCGCCCGCAGCCCGACGCCGAGGGCGTCTACGACGCCGACGCGCTGTACACCATCTGGGTCGACAACGACGGCGACAACGAGGCCGATCACGCCATCTACTGGCGGTTCGGCACCAACACCGCGGGCGACGTCGGCATCCGCTGGGAGGGTGTCCCCGGGGCCGACGACTTCGTGTCGGGCCCGGTGGAGACCGTGTTCGACGCTGGCGACGGCGCGCGGGTGTGGGCGGGCCACGCCGACGATCCGTTCTTCTTCGACGCGCAGGGCTACCTCGAGACCCTCGACACCGGGACGCTGTCGATCGTCAACAACCGCGATTTCCTCGCGGGGCTCAACGTGACCGCCGCGGCGATCGAGATCGACACCGCCCTGCTGCAGGACGGCGACGCGCCGATGCAGTTCTGGGTCACGGCGGCGAGGAAGTAGGAGGCCGACCATGAAGACGCACACAAGCAAGCAAGCACTGTTGAAGGTCGCGCTGGTCCTCTGCGCCTCGTCGCTCGTCGCCTGCGGTGACGCCGACGCCGACGACGGCGGTGGCAGCAGCACGGGCAACGTCGACACCACGGACGGTCCGACCGGCAACCCGACGTCGTCGCCGACGGGCGATCCGACGACGAACGATCCGACGACGGACGATCCGACGACGACCGCCGACACCAGCACGACCGACGAGCCGGCCGACACCTCGGCGGGCAGCACGACGACCGGCGGGGACGAGTTCGAGTTCCCCGAGGATCCGTACAGCGCGTACACGCAGATCGACCGCCACGGCGCGGTCGAGGCGGGCACGGCGGGGATCCTGGCGTCTCAGGGCCTCGGCTTCGCGCCGGGCTCGGACATCTCGCTGCGCGACGAGTACAACGCCAGCAACCCGGTGGAGGACGCGGCCGGCATGTGGCTCGGGGAGATCGCGGACAGCGTGGTGTTCTTCCACGGCGCGCTCGACGACGATCTCGAGGCGCTCAACCTCGTGCCCGCGACGGTGGATCAGACGGTTGCGCAGGCGGGCCCGGTGATCCTGCCCGACACGATCAAGTACGACCCGTCGCAGCCGACGTCGTATCCCAACGGCCGCAACCTCGAGGATCCGACCGTCGACATCACGCTCGCCGCGGTGTTGCTCGCGCTCGGGCCCGAGCAGCCGCTGTCGCTGTTCGCGGATCTCCCGCTGAACCCGCCGACGAACGACGTGCCCTTCGAGGCCGAGTTCCCGTACCTCGCGCCCCCGCACCCGGCCAAGTAGGCCGTGTGCTCTGCGATTCCCCCGGGTGGTGCAGCCGCCCGGGGGAATCGATTCCCCACCGATTTCCCACCACGTTCGGAACCACTCCCATGGGCTTCAAACTCACCATTCTCGGGGCAGGCATCGCCGCCCTCGTCTCCGCACTCGCCGTGCAGCTGGATCGCGGCGGCAGTGCGCCGTCGCCCACGCACGTGGTCGAGTCGTCGCGTGCCGTCGCGAAGGACGGATACGCGTCGCTGGTGCACGCGTTGGATCAGCGCATCGAATCGCTGCAGGCGCGCGTCGCCCAGCGCGACGACGACTGGCTGACGCGGATGCACCTGGGCAACGCGCTGCTCGAGCGGGCGAGCCTGAGCAATGACCTCGAGGATTTCGAGCGGGTGCAGGCCGTGCTCGACGAGTGCTTCGCGATCGCGCCCGACGGCAGCGGTCCGCTGCTGCTCGCGGCGCGGTTCAACCTCGCGGTCCACCGGCTGGCGCAGGCCGAGGTGTACCTCGACAGGATGGATCGCCGCGCGATGCCCAAGGCCGAGGAGCGCGCGGCTGGTCGGGTGGTGCGGGCGGAGATCGCGTTGGCGCGGGGCGAGTACGCCGCGGCGCTCGCGATGCTGACCGAGATCGCCGCGGCCGCGCCGGGGCTGGCGAGCGTCGAGCTCGCGCTGTACCACGCGAAGACCGGCGGGTTCGCGGAGGCGGAGGCGCTGTTCGAGGAGGCGCTGGCGGCGACGACGAAGAAGGACCCGCGGCGTCGGGCGTGGATCCGCATGCAGCTCGGGCTGATGGCGATGCAGCGCGGGCAGTCGTTGCTCGCGTTGGAGCAGCTGCACGCCGCGGACGCGGAGCTGCCCGGGTGGTGGCTGGTGCAGGAGCACGTCGCGGCGGTGCACGATCGGCTCGGGGAGCACGGCCAGGCGATCGCGATTTATCAGGGGTTGCTCGAGCAGCGGGAGCTGCCGCAGCTGATGGATGCCTTGGCGGCGGCGTACCAGCACGCGGGGCAGGGCGAGACGGCGGCGGCGTTGATCGAGCGGGCGGGGGTGGTGTGGAAGGACCAGATCGCGCGGATGCCCCAGGCCGCGATGGGGCACGGGCTGGAGCACGAGCTGCAGTTCGGATTACCGACGCGCGCGTAGGAGCTGGCGGAGGCGAATGTGGCGATGCGGCCGGGCGGGGACGCGCAGGTCGGG
>LNFB01000165.1 GCA_001464385.1 Deltaproteobacteria bacterium Ga0077550
ACGTCGCGGCGGCCTGGTCGCGTCGGGCCTGCGCGGCGACGAGGCGCGCGCGGGCGGCCTGGATGTCCTCGCGACGCGAGCCGCGGACGCTCGCGTCGCGCCGGGCCTCGATCTGGCGCAGGGTGGCGGTGTCGACGTCGGCCTGCTTGCGCGCGCGCTCGAGCTCGTCGACGGTGGCGCCGCCCTTGGCGATCACGGACTCGAGTCGGGCGAGCACGCCGGCGGAGAGCTCGGCGCGGGCGAGGGCCGCCTCGACGTCGGCCTGGGCAGCCCGCACGTCCTCGCGACGATTGCCGCGGAGCGTGCGGTCGAGCTCGGCCTGGGCAGCGAGCACCTCGGCCTCGGTGGCGGCGAGCGCCGCCTGTTCGACGCCGTGCTCGAGCTCGACCAACCGCGCGCCGGCCTCGACGAACTGGCCCTCCTGCGCCGCGATCGCGACGATGCGTCCACCCACGTCGCCGGAGACCTTCACCTCGCGGCCGTTGGGCTCGACGACCCCGTTGCCGCCGACGAAGTCGCCCTCGGGCACGGCCATGCGCTCGTCGAGGCCGGTCTGGGGGACCGCCTCGCGCGCGGCGATCTCGACGTCGGCGGGGCGTGGATCAGTGGGCGACGGCGCGACGTAGGCGCGGGCGACGACCGCGACCAGGCCGATCGTGACCGCGGGGGCGACGACGGCGGTGAACCAGCGAAAGCGTCTCACGGGGCTGCTCCTGTCTGTTCCTGCACGATGTGGCCGTCCTCGATGTGCACGATGCGATCGGCGAGGTGGAAGATGCGGTTGTCGTGGGTGACGACGATGACGGTGTCGCCGCGCTCGCGGCAGACCTCGCGCAACAGCTCGGTCGCCTGCAGACCGCTGGCCGCATCGAGGGCGGCGGTCGGCTCGTCGGCGAGCACCAGCGGAGGATCGCCCGCGAGCGCGCGGGCGATCGCGACGCGCTGGCGCTGTCCGCCGGAGAGCTCCGCGGGCCGGGCGTGCAGCTTGGCGCCGAGCGACACCCGCTCGAGCAACCGCTTGGCCTCCGCGTTGGCGTCGCCCACCGACCAGCCCTTCATCTTCAACACCAAGGCGACGTTGTCGCGCGCCGTCAGAGCCGGCAGGAGGTTGTGCCCCTGGAAGATGAAGCCGATCGTGGCCATGCGCACCGCGGGCA
>LNFB01000166.1 GCA_001464385.1 Deltaproteobacteria bacterium Ga0077550
ATCGCGAAGGTGGTGGTGTAGAACGTCCGCTTCATGGGGCACGGTTCTAGTCGAGGGGGGGGGACCGCGCAACAGGAAAAGCGGACGCTGCCCGGGCAACTCCGCGATCGGAGCGGTTCTCTGCGCCCGCAAGCGGGTACGCACGCACATCGTCGCCACCTCGATTCGGCGCGTCCTCGCTCCGGACCCGCCACGGCTGGAAGTCGACGGGAACAACGTCCGCTCGCGGGAATCTCGGCTTCGCGCGTCCCGCGGCCCCTCGGGCGACGGCGGGGCTGATACGCTTCGCGCCCATGCCCTGGAAGAAGTTCGACTTCAAGGGACAAGCCGTCTACGTGCGCGTCTTGGCCACCGGAAAACCGATCGTGCACCGCGGTCGGGTGGAACTCCGCTATCGACTCGGCACCGCGAAGTCGTACCGCGCCGGGCCGGAGAACCTCATCGACGTCGGCGGCGAGATCGTGTCGGACGAAGACATGGGTGGCAACGCCCGTGAAACCACTGGAGCCAACGCGGAACTCCGCGAGAGCCCGGTGACGCCGCCCGATGAGGACGCGATCATCATCTATACGGACGGCGCGTGCTCGGGGAACCCCGGGCCAGCCGGCGTCGGCGTGGTGTTCCAGCGACCCGACGAGATCATCGAGGTCTCCGAGTTCATCGGCAGCGGCACGAACAACATCGCGGAGCTGACCGCGATCCTGCGCGGCCTGCAGAAGCTCCGCGAGGACGAGCGCGACCGCGTCATCCATCTCTACACCGACAGCGGGTGGAGCCTCGGCGTGCTGATCGGTGGCTGGAAGGCGAAGACCAACCTCGAGCTCATCGCCGAGATCAAGGAGCACCTCGAGCGGCTGCCGAAGATCGAGCTGCTCAAGATCCGCGGCCACGCCGGGCAAGAGGGCAACGAAGAGGCCGACCGCCTCGCGACGATGGCCGTCCGCCGCGAGACCTCGATGACGCGGTCCCGCCGGCGCAATCGCACGGGCGCCGAGCTCGAGTGAGCCGCGCGCCCGCTTCAGGGGCGCATGCGCACCGCTGCGTCGCAGAGCGTCTGGTAGTCGGAGCCCGCACGTAGGAACGCGGCGAGCCGCTCGCGACGCACCGACAGCGGCGTGCGCAGCTCCGGCTGCATGCGCGCGAGCACGGGGCTCACGCCCGGGTCGCCCGGGTCGCCGAGATCCATCGCGTGCAGCTCGAGGTGCGCGCCAGGCCTGCCAGCAGCGCGACCGAGCACCGAGCGGACCCACGCCGGCCCGGAGAGCAGGAACGTCCCGACCAGCGGCAGGCGCAGCGGCCCGCACACCGTGATCGGCAGCTCGACGAGGCCGCTCTCGCGGTGCACGTGGGGGCGCCGCGGGCCGAGGAAGCTGCCCGCGCCGCGGAGCATCGACTGCGACCGGCGGCCGTGGACGCGGTGCCACGCGATCGCAGCGGCCTTCGCCGCGTAGTACGACCACGAAGGGAGGGCGGAGCTGTCGTAGAGGTGCCCCGTCGCGGCGACCGCCGCGAGCATCCGGCCGTCGTGGGTGTACCCGGGCGCGCGGAAGCCCAGGGGATCCGCACCGAGCTCGCGGAGCGCCGCATCGCACCGCTGGAGGTCGGCGCGCAGCGCCCCGTCATCATCGCGAACCATGTCGTAGGCGTGCGCGTGGCTGTGGTTCGCGAGCTCGTGCCCGCACCGCAGCGCCTCGCGCAGGATCGCGACCCCAGGCCCCTCGACGTCGAGCTCACGCCGCAGGTCCGTGCCGATGACGAAGAACGTCGCGCGCACCCCGAGTTCCGCGAACAGCTCGAGGAATCGCGGAACCCAGCAGCGCAGCGCGACGTCGGCCGCCGCTGCGTCGGGCGCGGGCAGGCCATGGATGGCGTGGTAGCAGCCCAGGCCGTCGAGGTCGACGCTGACGTGCAGCGCGTCAGCCACCGCCGCGCCCCGCGTCAGCCATCGCCGCGTCCATGGATGGCGACCATGAGCCGGGCCACGTGGCGGATGACCTTGGGCACGCGGTTCAGCAGCCGCACCGACGGCGCCCGCTTCTCGCGGACGTGCACCGGGATCTCGAGCACACGCAACCCGCGTCGATGGGCGCGCACGACCAGCTCGCTCGCGAAGACATCGTGCTCGACCACGCAGGCCTCGACCACCGGCACGACCGTCTCGCGGACGAAGGCCTTCAGCCCGTGGGTGTCGGTGCCGCGGAAGCCGACCGCCACGCGCAGCATGCCGTTGTAGACCCGGGTCGCGACGCGGCGCCCGAGCGGACGGGTGTCGTCGGCCCCGCGCATGGCCTTGCTGCCGACGACCATGTCGACGCCGCCACCGCGGAGCAGCTCGATCGCCCGGCCGTGGAACTCGGCGTCGCACAGATCGATCTCTTCGCAGATCACGAAGCGACCCGACGCGCGCAGGATGCCCTGGCGCAGCGCGCCGCCGTAGTTGGGCTCGGGGTGGCGGAAGATCGAGACCTCGGGGTAGCGGCGACCGAGGTCCTCGCCGATGCGCGGGGTCTCGTCGCGGCTGCCGTTCTCCGCGAGGATGATCTCGAACGCCCACCCGCGCTCGCGCAGCGCGGCGCACAGCGCCGTCACGCTCTCCTCGAGGATGAGCGCCTCGTTGTAGACCGGGATGACGACCGAGACCTCGGGCCGCCCGTCGTTCATCGCCGCACCCATGCCGCCGCCTCCATGCCGTCGAGCAACGCGTCCTCCATCGAGCTGTAGACCCAGGCGCCGTAGCGCCCGCAGCTGAGCACACCCTGCTCGGCCAACCATCCGTGGATGGTCGCCGTCGCCGCCGCGTGGGCCTCGTCGAACACGACGTAGGCATACTCGATGTCGTGCTGCTCCGTGAACAGCACGTCCTCGGGGCGGGTGATCGCGCCCATCGCCGCGAGCCCCGCGAGCACCGCGGGCACGTCGGGGTCCGCGTCGCGGTCGGTGAGCTCGACGTAGAGCCCGCCGCACCCCGGCGGAGCCATCGCCGGCGAGGCGTTGGTGAAGATGCCGACGCGGAAGAACGGGAACTGCGGCTCGGGCACGTAGACCCAGTGCTCGGGGATCGGCGCCGGCGTCCGGGTCGCGACGTTGAGGTAACGCCAGCGGATCCACTTCAGCGCCGCGCGGGCCTCGGCGACGGCGTCCGGGACGCCCTGCATCCGGTCGACGAGGACCGGCAGCGGCATCGTCGACACCAGCCGCCCGTAGGGCACGACGCGATCGTCGACGAGCCGCACAGTGCGTGCCACCGGATCGACCGACGCGACGTCGGCGTCGAGGCGCAGCTCGACGTCACCGCGCGCCTCGAGCCGGCCCGCGAGCGCCAGCGCGAGCGCGTCGATGCCACCTCCGGTCGGGTAGAGGAAACGCGCGTTGTAGCCCAGCCCCTCCTGGCGCAGGCCGATCGCGCCGGCGAGGATCTGCGACGGCTCGGGCACCGGCACGTAGCGAGTGACCCACGCCGACGCGAGCTTGTCGGGCGCCACGCCCCAGAGCTTGGTGTTGTACGGGACGAAGAAGTGCCGCGCGATGCCGGCGCCGAAGCGGTGCTCGGCGAAGGCCTGCAGGCTCGCGCCCGGCGGGAGCGCGTCGGTCCGGCGCCCCGCCTCGAACAGGCCGAGCAGGCACTCGTGCACGATGGACAGCGGCAGGCCGAACAGGTTGGCCTGGAACGGATAGGGCAGCATGACCCCGTGGGTGAACACGCCCGTGCGCCGTTCGATCTCCACGAGATCTCCGTACCCGAACAGCTCCGCGACCAGGGCCTTACTCCGCGCGTCGCGGAGGTGGAGCCAGTGCCCCGTGATGTCGAAGGTGAACCCGTCGCGGCGGTCCGTGCACGCCTTGCCGCCGACGCGGGCTTCGCGTTCCAGCACCACCGAGCGACCCGGGAGGTGGTGCGCGCACGACAGCCCGGTGAGCCCGGCGCCCAGGATCACCACGTCGCCGCGATCGTCCACGGGCCTCACCTTACCGCATCGGTTCACCGCAGCGGGGCCGCGGCGCGGATCGTCGCGCCGCCCCGTGGACAGCACGGCGGCGGACAATGCACACTGGGCCCGCATGGAGCTGCTTCACCTCGGTCGGTACCGCCTCGTCGCACCGCTCGGCGTCGTGGGCCACACCAGCCGATCGTTCTCCGCGCGGCACGAGGACGAACCCGAGGACGGCGCCCCGAGCTATGTCGTCAAGCTGCTCGACACCAGCCGGGGCAGCGACGGCGACGCCCGTCGCGCCCGCTTCGAGCACGAGAGCCGGCTCCTGCGCGCCTGCAACCACCCGTCGATCCCCACGGTGCACGCCGCTGGCGAGCAGGACGGCATGCCCTACGTGGTGCTCGATCGCGTCGACGGCATCGACCTGGCGACGCTGTGCGGCCACGACACCGCGACGCCGCGCGCGCTGGGCCGCGACGTCGCGGTCTACGTGCTCGCGCAGATCGTCGACGCCGTCCGCCACATCCACGAGCTGGAGATCGAGCAGGAGGGCAGCGGCGACATCATCTCCCTCGGCGCGGTCCACCGCGGCCTGTCGCCGACCAGCGTGCTGTGCTCGCGCTCGGGCGACGTGGTCGTCTGGGACTTCTCGGCGTCCAAGAGCCGCTGGCTCGCGCCCGAGTACGACGATCGCAACGCAGGTGACCTCGCCTACTGGGCGCCCGAGCGCCTCGACGGGGCCGCCGACGCGCGCAGCGATCTGTTCTCCGTGGCCGTGATGCTGTGGGAGCTCCTCCGCGGCCAGCGCTGCCTCGCCGGCGCCGACGCAGCCGCAACGCGCGAGGCCCTCGCGCGCTTCGACATCTCGCAGCCCGCCCGCCGCGTGCCCGGCCTGTCGCCGAAGCTCGGCGAGGTCCTGCGCAAGAACCTCGATCGCGATCCGTCGCGACGGTACGAGGACGCGTACCAGATGCTGCAGCGCCTGGCGCAGGCGCCCGAGGCCGCGGCGGCCGAGCGCTCGCGCGAGGCCCTGGGCGAGCTCGTCGCGAAGATGGCCCCGCCGATGTCGTGAGCACGACGGCCGAGCTGTGCGCCCCGCTTCGGACCCACCGCAGGGCGGCGTGGACCCTCGCGCTCGTGCTCTTCGGAAGCTACGCGTACTTCGTCCCCGCCCCGGCGTGGAACCAGAACTCGCGCTTCGCCCTGACCCGCGCGCTGGTCGAGCGCGGCTCCACGATCATCGACCCCGACCACGAGACGACCGGCGACAAGAGCTTCCGCGACGGGCACTTCTACTGCGACAAGGCCCCCGGCGCGTCGCTGCTGGCCGCGCTGCCCTACGCCGTCTTCCACACGATCGGTCGGATGACGGGCGCCGAGCTACCCGGGGCCACCGTCATTCCCCAGGATCCGCGCGACGCCAAGGCCGGCCGCGCACCCAGCCTCGCCGAGCGCAAGCCCGGCGATCGCATCCTCTATAACCGGTCGCACCGGCTGGGGTCGTACTTCGCCGGGGTCTTCAGCGTCGGCCTGCTCTCGGTGCTCGGCGCCCTCGCGCTCTGGTTGGTCGCGCTGCGTCAGGCCGCGGGCAACGTCGCGATCGCCAGCGCCTGCGCGCTCACCTACGGCCTCGCCACGCCGGCGTTCGCGTACAGCACCGCGCTGTATGGGCACCAGAGCTGCGGCGCGCTGCTCATGATCGCGTTCGCGTGCGCGACGTTGGCTGGGCGCGGGGCCGATCGCGGCTGCTCGGTGCTCGTCGGCTCGGCGCTCGGGCTCGCCGTCACGATCGAGTACACCGCCGCGCTGCCGGCCGTCGGGTTCGCGCTGTGGTGGTGGTGGCGCCAGGGCCTGCGCGGCGCGCTGTGGCTCGGCGCAGCCGCGGTGCCGTGGGCCCTGCTCCTCGCGGCGTACCACACGGTGGCCTTCGGCGGCCCGCTGTCGACCGGCTACGACTGGGTGTGGCTCCCGGAATTCGCCGAGGGCATGCGCGTGCGCTACGGCATCGGCCGCCCCGATCCCGAGGTGTTGCTCGCGATCGCGTTCGGTGCCTACCGCGGGCTGTTCTACCTGTCGCCGGTGCTCCTGCTCGCGGCCTGGGGACTGGTCGTCGCGGCGGTGTCCCGGCCGCGCCCCGACACCGCGATCGACGGACTGCCCGCACGAATCGCCGTCGCGGTCTGCATCTACTTCCTGCTGCTCAACGCGGGCTATTACATGTGGGACGGCGGCGCGGCGATCGGACCGCGCCACGTCGTGCCCATGCTCGGCCTGCTCGCGACGGGCCTGGTGCACGCCCGCCGCGTCGTGCCGCACGCGTTCGCCACGCTCGCGATCGTCAGCGCGGCGCAGCTCCTGCTCGCGACCGCCGCGATGCCCGAGGCGCCGCAGAGCGGCAACCCGCTGTGGGAGTTCGCCCTGGGGCACGTGCTCGGGCGCGACGCGAGCACCGACGCCATCGCCAGCAACCTCGGCCTGCTGCTGGGCCTGCCCGGCGCGTGGAGCCTGGTCCCCTTGCTCGGGCTCTGGATCTGGGCGGCTCCGATCGCGACGCGGCCCGCGGCAGACTAGAACCGGCGCGTCAGCGACAGACCCATCGTGCCGCGGCCGAGCAGCGCCGACACCTGCGTGTCGCCGCCCTTGCGTTCGCGGTTGCGCAGGACCATCCACCGCGCGACGCCGCCGGCGAGCAGACCGACGCCGAGGCCGAGCGCCACGCCGCCGCCGATGTAGAGCTTGCGAACCTCGGCGAGCTGGTCGTCGTAGGCGCCGTAGGTGTCCGTCGGCTTGCCCCCCTCGATGCTCCCGGCCACGAACACGCCGATGCCGGCGACGATGCCCGCGGCGCCCAGCGAGACCAGCACCGCCGCGGCCGGATCGCGCGGCCACTTCGGTCGGTCGTCCTGCTTGCTCGGCGTCGGCTCGGGCGGCGTGACCTCGGGCTCGGCCTCGGCGTCGGTGGGATCGTCCGCGGGCGGCGTGTCCTCGGCGCCCGGCGGCATCGCAGCGTCGCCGGCGAGGATCTCGGCGCACTTGAGGATGCCGTCACGCGCGTAGTCGGCCGAGAGCTCGGGCGGGTTCGTGGCGAGGTAGCGCTGATACAGCTTCACCGCCGCCGCACAGTCGTTGCGCTTGCGCTCGGCCTGGGCCCACGTATAGAGGAACGCCGGATCGTCCTGCTTGGCGTAGCCCTTGCGGTACTCCTCGACGGCGAGCTTGTAGTCGCCCTTGCCGTACGCCGCGTTGCCCCGGTCGAGGTGGGCCTTCGCCTCGGGGTCCGTCGGCACCGCGCGGGCGAGCGAGGGCACCGCGAGCGCCACCAGCGTCGCGAAGGAGATGAAACCACGCGCGAGACGAAGGCGCGTCACTCGGGCGGCATTGCGGCGTCGGGGTCCCACGTTTTTTTCGCTGGCTCTGGCGACGACGGCTTCTTCGACTCCGGCTTCTTCTCGGCGGCCGGCCGCTTGGGCGACGTCTTGGGTTGGGGGCTGTTCGTGGTGCTCGGGCGCGGGGTCGACTTCGACGGGGTCGCCTCGGGGGCGACCGGCGGTGCGACCGTGGTGTCGGGGAGCAACTCGACGTCGTCCTGCGCCGGCGCGGTCGCGACGGCCGGCGGCGGCACGACCGGAGGCGGGCTCGGGGGCGAGGCGACGGGGGCTGGCGATGCGGGCTGCGCCTCGGGATCGGCCGGCGTGTCGGCCCGGATCACCACGGACGGGGCCGCGACGACCGCTTCGTCGGCGGCCGAGCGCGCGCTGATCCACGCCGTCATGCCGCCGATCGTGACGCCGACCCCGGCGGCGATCGCCGCCCAGGGGGTCGCGCGACGGCGCGGCGGTTCATCCACGTCGTTCGCGTCGCTCTTGGTGACGGTGCTGCGCGAGACGTCCGACTCGACGCGCGGCGTCGCCGAGCGTCCGAGGACCTCGCTCGGGATCTCGAGCGCGTCGGCGCTGTCGATCACCGTCCGCGCGGTCGGCCCGGCGAGGCCGGGCACCGGTGGAAGGATGCTGGACAGCCCCGCCGACGAGCCGCTCGGGCCCACGTCCGTCCGCTCCGCGGCGAGCTGCGCGGCGCTGGCCTGGATCTCGTCCGCGAACAGCTCGCGCATGAACTTGCCCATGCGGGCGGACGACACCGGCAGGCGGTGCTCGCGGGCGAAGTCCTCGAGGTCGATCTGCAGGTCGATCGCGTGCTGGTAGCGCTGCTCCGGATCGGAGTGCAGCGCGCGCATGACGATCGTCTCGAGCTGCGGCGGGTAGTCCGGCCGGATCGAGGTCGGCAACGGGACGTCGGCCTTGGCGACGCGATTGATGATCGCGATCTCGTTGTCGCCGGCGAAGAGGCGCGCGCCGGTGGTCATCTCCCACAGCAGCGTACCGATCGAGAAGATGTCGCTGCGGCGGTCGACCACCTCGCCGCGACACTGCTCTGGCGACATGTACGGGACCTTGCCCTTCAGGGTCCCGGCGATGGTGTTGCTCTGGAACGCGGCCGCCTTGGCGATCCCGAAATCGACCAGCTTCACCGCGCCGTCGTACGTGACGAGCACGTTGGACGGCGACACGTCGCGGTGCACGATGCCCAGCGGCGATCCGTCGGTGTCCGCCTTGTCGTGGGCGTGATCGAGGCCCGCGGCGACCCCCGCGATGATGTGCAGGACGTGCTCGAGCGGCAGCGCGACCTCGGCCTTGCGCGCGGCACGGACGATCCGTCGCAGGTCTTGCCCCTGCACCCACTCCATCGTGAAGAAGTAGTGGCCCGACTCCTCGCCGATGTCGTAGACCTGGACGATGTTCGGGTGGTGGAGCGTCGCGGCGAGCCGCGCCTCCGTCAGGAACATCTTGATGAACTCGTCGCTCTCGGCGTGCTGCGGCAGGATCCGCTTGAGCACGACCAGCTTCTCGAAGCCGGCCATCGCCACGGCCCGGGCCAGGAACAGCTCGGCCATGCCCCCCGTCGCGATCCGACGGAGCAGCTGGTACTTGCCCAGGCGCGCCCCATCGGTCACGACGCGCATGTCCGCCGTCGCTGTCGTCCCCACCTGCACAGTGTACGGGCCGCCTGTCGATCGGATCAACGCCGGGACGGGGCGATTGCTCGATCGATTAGAACCGCGCGATCGCCCCGAAGCCCACGAAACGGCCGCCGCCCGGGCTCGGACCGAAGGTAGGAGCGAACACCACACGCGAGACCGCAGCCTCGCGGGCCTTGCGTCGCTTCGGGATCCCGATGCCCAGCAGCGTCGCGCCGCCGGCCGCCGCCGCGAAACCGACCACCGCGAGGGCCACTGCGAGATCGCGGTTCGTGCGTCGCTCGGCGCGGCTCAAGCCCCCGTTGCTGTCATCGTTCTGTGACGACACGCCCGCGGCGACGAGCAGGAGCAGGCCACCGATCCCGAGCGTGATCGACCCACCGATCACCATGCCGCGTCCGCTCTTGTACTGCTTCGCGAGCACGGGATCGGTCTGCAGCACCTGCTTCACCTCGAGGTCGAGCCGACGCTTCTCGGCCTTCTTCGCCGGTGCAGGGCCGGCCTTCTCGGCCTCGGCGATCTTCGCGTCGAGCAGTGCGATGCGCTCGTTGACCCGCTTGAACTCGGCGACGGTCTGCTCGTCGGGGCGATACATCGCCTTGTACGCCTCGAGGAAGTCGACGAGCAGCGCCCGTGCCGTCCGCAGGTGCACGACGTCGCGATCGATGTCGTAGGCCTTCTCCTGCGCGGTCGCGATGTTGTAGACGAGGTCGTTGCGGATCTCGCGGTTCTCGGGGGTCTCGGGCAGCATCCCGAGCGCGGCGGTCCAGTCGTCGATCGCCCCCGCGTAGTTCTTGGTCTCGTACTTCACCTTGCCCGAGGCGTAGATCCGCTTGACCTCATCCATCGCCGGGGTGGTCGCGGTGCTCGGCGCGGTGGCGGTGCTCGGCGCGGATTCGGCCGGGGCCGGCGCGGAAGCGGCCGGGGCTGCGGCAGCGGGTGCCGCCGCGGTCGGCGCGGCGACGGGCCCCGCGGGCGCGGCGTGACCGGTCGTCGGCCACGTCAACGCTGCCGCCAGCACGAGGGCGCAGCCACGCTCCCAGCGGGCGCCTGCGCGTCGAATTCGAGTCGGGAACGCCTGGGGCACGGCTGGAGGATAGCCGATCGGTTCGCCCGGCGGCAGCGAGGCGCGTCACATCGGGAACCTCCGAGTCCCCGGGGAAACTCGCCTACGGAGGCTCGCCACCGCGTCCACGCGCACCCGCCCGGTCGCCCCGTCGAACGTCCGACGGGCGCGTCGGAGCGGATGCGCCATCGCGTCGATTTCCGGCCCCGAACCGCCGACGCGAGGACGCCGAGCGTGAGCCCGCGGCGCACGGACGTACGTGTGATTCCCTTGACCAAACACCGCCATCGGGGCGACAGTCGGCCCATGGTGCGCACCGCATTCGCAATGGCTTTCGTTCTGCTGGCCGCGTGTGGCAAGGACGTCGAGGACCCGGGCTTCACCGCGTCGGCATCGGGGACGATGACCTCGGCGGGGACCTCGAGCTCGGGCGGCGAGACGTCGAGCGGCGGCGCCACCTCCAACGTCAGCAACAGCGGCAACAACAGCGACTCGGCGGACGTCAGCACCGGCGACCCGAGCGCGGGCACGACCGGCCCGACCAGCGACACCGACACCGGCAACGGCGGGTGTGGCGACGGCGCGATCAGCCCCGGCGAGCAGTGCGACGGCGCCGATCTCCAGGGCTTCACGTGCATGAGCCTCGGCCTCAACGGCGGCACGCTCGCGTGCGACCCGGTCATGTGCACCTTCGACACGTCGATGTGCATGTCGACCAGCGGCGGCACCTCGGGCTGACGCCCTTCCGCCCGGATGTCCGCGGCGCCCCCGAGTAGCCGCGCACGAGCGAGCCGCGACCCCGAGGGTGCGGCTCGTCGCGCGGCCGGACGCTGGCTCTTCTGGGTCTGCGCAGCCCTCTACCTCTGGACGGCCCCTGGCCGGATCCTCTTTCCCGACGACGAGATCGTCTTCCAGACGACCCGAGCCCTGGTCGAGCGACACACGCTCGCGATCGAGGGCATCCCCAAGCGGACCGGCGAGCTGCGTGGGCGGGCCGATGGCACCTTCGGCTGGGCGCCCGGGGCGAACGGCGAGCGCTACGGGTTCTTCGGCCACGCGCTGGCGATCGCGGCGGTGCCGGGGTACCTCGCGGGCAAG
Source organism: Deltaproteobacteria bacterium Ga0077550 (assembly GCA_001464385.1). Taxonomy (GTDB): domain Bacteria; phylum Myxococcota_A; class Polyangia; order Nannocystales; family Nannocystaceae; genus Xiheibacterium; species Xiheibacterium aquaticum. Next base: position 11,132 of record LNFB01000166.1, read on the forward strand.
CTCGCGGCCGCCCACGCGCCATCGACGTGGCGTCACGCGCTGCGCTCCGATCACTACTACCTGCACGCGCGCTCGCAGGAGGCCGACTGGACGCGCCTCGGCGTCACGCTGACCAACGTGTGGGTGACGCCGTTGGCGGCATGGCTGCTGATGCGCTGGTTGATCGCGCTCGGCTTCGCGTGGCGCTCGGCCGTGGGCGTCGCGCTGCTGTACGCGACCGGCACGCTCGCGTGGCCGTACAGCCGCACGTTCCTGTCCGAGCCGCTGTCGGCGGCGACGCTCGTCGGCTGCGCGTGGTGCATCGCCGAATTCCACCGCGCCCTCGATGCCGACGATCCGCGAGCGACGCGGCGTTGGTCCCTCGCCGCCGGTGCCTTCGCCGCGATCGTGTGCCACGTCCACGTGCTCAACCTCGTCGCGCTGCCGTGCCTGCTCGGCTACGCCGTGGTCGGTCGCCCCGCCGCGCGTCGAGCCGCCCTGCCCGCACTCGCCGTCGCCGCCTGCGGCGTGGCGCTGCTCCTGCTCGGCCAGTGGCTGCGCTACGGCTCGGCGTTCGAGACCGGGCGCTACGATCACTACAGCCGCTGGATCGTCCCCGCCGAGGGGCTCGCCGCCACGATGGTCGGGCCGGGCCGATCGATCTGGTTGTACTCGCCGGTCCTGCTGCTCGCGCTGCCGCTGTGGCCGGCGCTGCGCCGGCGGCTCCCCGCGGTCGCCTGGTTCATCGTCGCCATCTGCGTGACGCGCTGGCTCCTCGTCGGGGCGCGCAGCGACTGGTGGGGCGGCTGGTCGATCGGCCCGCGCTACTTGGTGCCCCTCGTGCCGTTCGCGCTCGTGCCGCTGGCGATCGGGCTCGAGCGGTTCGGCACGCTCGCGCGCTGGCGTCGGCTCACCGCGGTCGCGGTGGTCACCGCGGCGATCCTCGTCGAGGCGTACCTGTCGCTGCACAGCATCTTCGAGTGGATGCTGCACCTGACGACGACGGGGACCCCCGCGTTCGACTACCTGCGACGCTCGCACTGGTTGGTCGGCTCGAGCCCGCTGGCCGGGTTCGCGTCGCTGCCCTTCGACACGCTCTCGACCGGTGCGATCCGCCTGGCGGGGCACGGCCACCGCGGCCCGCTGTGGTGCTTCGTCGGCGCCGCGCTGCTCGGCGTGGTCGCGGCGTTCCTCCTGTTGCGGAGCCTACGGACGCGCAGGGCGGTCCCCGCCGAACCGTAGCGCTGGGGCGCCTCCCGCACGTGCATGCCCCGCGCCGGCTGTGGCATGCTCCCGACCCCGCGGGACGCCGATCCCGCCGGACATACGACGATGAACGACAAGGCCGACAAGATCACGCCGCGCGCCGAGGACTATCCGCAGTGGTACCAGGACGTCATCCGCGAGGCCGACCTCGCCGAGTCGGCGAAGGTGGTCAAGGGCTGCATGGTCATCAAGCCGTACGGGTACGCGATCTGGGAGAAGATCCAGCGCGACCTCGACGCGCGCTTCAAGGCCACCGGCCACAGCAACGCCTACTTCCCGCTGCTCGTGCCGCAGTCGTTCATGACCCGCGAGGCGCAGCACGTCGAGGGGTTCGCGCCCGAGCTCGCCGTGGTCACGCACGCCGGCGGTGAGAAGCTCGAGGAGCCGTACGTCATCCGCCCCACGAGCGAGACGATCATCGGTCACTTCTTCGGCAAGTGGATCTCGAGCCACCGCGATCTGCCGATGCTGGTCAACCAGTGGGCCAACGTCATGCGCTGGGAGCTGCGCACGCGGCTGTTCCTGCGCACGACCGAGTTCCTGTGGCAGGAGGGCCACACCGCGCACGCCACCCACGACGAAGCGATGCACGAGGTCCTGAAGATGCTCGGCGTCTACGGCGACTTCGCCGAAGAGATGATGGCGATGCCCGTCATCCGCGGGATCAAGACCGCCTCGGAGCGCTTCGCCGGCGCGGTCGAGACGTTCTGCATCGAGTCGTTCATGCAGGACGGCAAGGCGCTGCAGGCCGGCACGAGCCACGACCTCGGGCAGAACTTCGGCAAGGCCTTCGACGTGAAGTTCCAGGCCGAGTCGGGCGAGCTCGAGTACGTGTGGCAGACCAGCTGGGGCGTCTCGACGCGCCTGGTCGGCGGCCTCATCATGAGCCACTCCGACGACGCGGGCCTGGTGCTGCCGCCGCGGATGGCCCCCATCCACGCGGTCATCATCCCGATCTTCAAGAACGACGAGGAGCGCAGCCGCGTGATGGAGGCCGCCAACCGCCTGGCCAAGGCGCTCGGCGACATCGACATCAGCGAGCCGCGCGCCCGCTACCGCGACTTCCTCGAGGTCCGCATCGACGATCGCGACATGCGACCCGGCGCGAAGTTCTATCACTGGGAGCGGCGCGGCGTGCCGATGCGCATCGAGATCGGGCCCAAGGATCTCGAGAAGGGGCAGGTGTGCCTGAAGATGCGGGTCGACGGCGCCGCGGGCACCGGCAAGCAGTTCCTCAGCGAGGCCGAGTTCCTCGCCACGGTGCGCACGCGGCTCGACACGTACCAGGCCGATCTGTACGCCCAGGCGCTGCGCCGCCGCGACGAGCGATCGGTGACGCTGGACACCTGGGATCAGTTCCTCGACGTGTTCAAGGGCGAGGGCAGCACGTTCGCGTGGTGCCACTGGGACGGCACCGCCGCGACCGAGGCCGCGATCAAGGCCGAGACCAAGGCGACGATCCGCTGCGTGCCGCTGGCGGGTCAGGGCCCCGCGCCGGAGCCGGGCCGCTGCATCAAGAGCGGCGCGCCTTCGGCCCAGCGCGTGCTCATCGCGAAGGCGTATTAGCTTCTTCCCCCCGTCGACGGCTTGGGCGAAACGGTGCGCGCTGACGCGCGGCTTGCCCCCCGCAAGCGGGGGGCATCCACTACGCGCGGCGGCGGACCAGCTCGGGGCGGGTCGACAGCGCCTTCTCGAGCTCGGCGAGTTCTTCGGGCTTCAGGTAGCTCATGCTCTTGGCCCCGCCGGCGAGCACGAGCTTGACGATCCGCTGCGCGCCCTCTTCGGCGACGCTGAACGACTCGCAGGCCTCGAGCTGCTCCATCAGGCGGCCGAGCCGCGGTGAGCTGAACTTCACCGCCTGCACGTTGCGCTTGAACTTGGTGAACTTCTTCGCCTTGAAGCCGGCGGTGCCCTCGGCACGCAGGAGCGACTCGTTGGCGCCGTTGATGCGGGTGCGCAGCGCGTTGTCGGCCTGGCGCAGCTCGTTGTGCTCGACGTCGCTGACGTCGCGGGTGTGCGCCGCCATCACCGGGAGCTCGGTCGCCGCGCCGGACTTGAACTCGAACTTCCGGCACACCACCTCGACCGAGCGGCGGCCGAACAGCGAGCCCGTCGTCAGCAGCACGAGCAGCGCGACATCGAGCTTCTCGGAGACGATCCGCGCGAGATCACGGACGACGAGCTCCTCGTTGATCTGGATCGCCGCGGCGCCGTCCTCGTTGCTCATCAGCACGAAGTGCGCGGCGCCGTCGGGTGGGTCGACCGGGGGCGGCGCCTCCTTGCCCTCGTAGGTGCGCTCCCAGCCGAGGTCGGCCAGGGCCTTCTCCATCGCGGTCTCGAGCTTCGGGAGCTTGCAAGGGCCACGGGTCTCGATGAGGGCGGTTGCCTGTCGGATTGTGGCCATCGGGCGGGGAGCCGGAGTATGGCACAAGGCCCAATTGGTCGAAAACTAGCGACCGCTCCCCCGTGTTCGCGATGGTCTTCGGCGATGGACCGCGCGACCCAGAGCGTCTCCGAGCCCCTGCGCCCCCTCGCCCGAGGCGACCTCCGGACCCCCGGCGCGCCCATCCGGCCGCTGGCGGCGATCCACGGCCACACCGGCGTGCAGGGCCCCTGGCACGACGACCTGCTGGGCGACACCTGGTCCTGGCCGCCCGAGGACGAGGTCGACGAGCGCGCGACGATCGCGGAGATCGAGGCGTTGCTCGGCGAGCTCGTGGCGGAACTCGAGGGCTAGCGCGTCTCTCGCGGGGCGAGGGGCCGCGAGCGCGACGCGGCGATCGCGACGCGCCCTGCAGGGGCGCGATCCGTCGGTCCCCGCCGTCAGAACCGGCCGCCGAGGGACAGCATCGCGGTGCCCGCGGCCACCTGGGCCCCCACCGAGTAGCGCTGCGCCCGGCGGGCGCGGGCCTTCTGCGTGAGGCCGACCATCGTCAGGACCACGCCGGTCACCTGCACCGCTCCGGTCAGCGCGGCGGCCCAGCGCTCCTTCGCCGAGCTCGTGTACGCGAGGCCGATGAAGGGACCGGCGACGGGGACGAGCAGCGCGCGTCCGTAGTTGAGCCGACGCGTGTCGAGCTCCTGCTTCTCGCCGGTGTATGCGTCGGTCTTGCGATCGCGGGCCTTGTCGATGATGACCGCGCCGGCGAGCGACGTGAAGAAGTAGAAGCCGCCGAAGCTGGCGAGACCCGCGGCGATCAGGTCGTTGCCCTCGGTGACGCGCACGGGCGGTGGCGGCGGGCCGATCGGACGCGGCGGCGGGACCGGGCTCGACTGCACGACCGGTGCCGGGGTCGGCGCGGGCTCCCACGCCGCGGGCGCGGCAGCGACGGGGGTCGGGGTCGGCTCGGCGATGCTCGGCGCCGGCGCGACGCCAGGGGGCGCGGCCGCGGGCCCGACGCTCGGGGGCGCGGCCGCGGGCCCGACGGGAATCGGCGCGCCGGCATCGGTGGGCGACGGCTCGCGACGGGCATGGGCGGCCGAGGGCAACGCGAGCGCGGCGGCGAGCGAGGCGGCGAGGCAGCGGATCATCGAGGGCATGCCCGGTAGTCGCCGGCCCCCCGCCCGACGATCATCGCCGACGCGCAATCGGGCGTTCGGCTGTGTCCTGGAGCACAGCCGACATCGCGCCCGCGCCACCGCGCGCCCGGCCACTGCTTGTGGCAGAACCACCGTTCACCCGAGGCCCACGCCCATGTCCGAGAAGAAGGCCCAGGTCCCCATCTACATCACGCCCGAGGGCCACCGGAAGATCCGCAACGAGCTCGAGCACCTGTGGAAGGTCGAGCGCCCGCGGGTCACCTCCGAGGTCGAGATCGCGGCGGCCCACGGCGATCGCTCGGAGAACGCCGAGTACACCTACGGCAAGCGACGCCTGCGTGAGATCGACAAGCGCATGCAGTTCCTCGCCGACCGGCTCGAGCGGATGCACATCGTCCACCCCGACGAGCAACGCGGCAGCGCGAACAAGGTCGGCTTCGGGGCGTGGGTCGTCGTGGAGGACGACGAGGGCAAGACCCACACGTATCGGGTGGTGGGCGCAGACGAGTCCGACGCGGACGCGGGGCTCGTCAGCATGGACAGCCCCATGGGCCGCGCGCTGCTCGGGCGCGAGCCCGGCGACGACCTCGAGGTCCGGCGGCCACGCGGCCCGGCGATCTTCACCGTGGTCTCGATCCACTACGGCGATCGACCCGAGCCCGGCTGAGGTTCCCCCGCGATCTCGACGGGTTCGACGCGCCGTCGACAATCCTCCCGCGGCCGGAACCTTCTCCCGAACTCGGTCGTCTACAGCCACCTGGAGGTCCTGCGACGATGCCTCGATTCGTGACCGTGTTGATGCTGGCCTGCCTGGCCTCGAGTGTGGTCCCCGAGGCCGAAGCCTGCCTGCGGAAGATGCCGAAGGCGAGGCTGGCGAAGCAGCAGGTCGATCCGACGCGCCGTGACGTGCTCGCCGCGGAGAAAGCCCTGGGCAAGGGCGACGCCGCCAAGGCGGCGAAGCTGGCCCGGCGCGCCGTCCCTGGCCTCGACCAGCTCCCGCCCGTCGGCGCCGCCGAGCTCGCGACCCGGGCCCAGCGCACCCTGGCCCTCGCGGTGATCCGCAGCGGCGGCGCGACCCCGGTCTCCGACGACATGCCGGGCAAGACCGCCGAGGAGCAGAGGCTCAACGTCGCGTGGGCCCAGCTGGTGCTGCACTACCACGCGGCGATGAACGCCGACAACGTCGTGATCCAGGTCCAGCTCGCCGAGGCCCTCGCGAGCACCGAGCCCGAGCGTCCACAGGCCCTCGGTATCCTGCGCGATCTGTCGACCCGCGATCTCATGCCCACGGCGAGCGGCTACGCGCTGCTGGCCCAGCTCGAGTCCGACGCGACCCTCCGTGACGCCGCGCTGTCGCGCTGCCGCGAGCTCGGCGGCACCACCTGCAAGGCATGAGCTCGCGCCACGCCTGGATCGTCGCCGCGGCCGCGCTGCTCGGCTGCGGCGACGTCACACCGACACCACCCCGTCCCTCCGTCGCGCCGCCGATCGAGCCCGCGGCCGCGACGATCGAGACCGCGCCGCCGCCCGTCGTGCTCGAGTCGGCCGCGTCCGCGGAGCTCGTCGCGCGCGGGGCGACGCTCGCCTCGAGCCTCGAGTGCGTCCGCTGCCACACGATCGAGGGCGTCCCCGAGACCACGCTCGAGTTCGATTGCGTGGGCTGCCACCGCCAGATCATGGCCGGTGAGCTCGAGTTCCCCGCCGAGGAGCTCGCGGGCTACCAGTCGCGCCTGCACTCGCTGCTCGACGTGCCCGCGCTGCGGCCCGGCTCCCGGTTCCGCCGCGCGTGGCTGACCGCGTTCCTGTCCGACACCCACGATCTCCGGCCCAACCTCGCGCCGTCGATGCCGCGGTTCTCCCTGGCACCGGACGACGTCGCCGCCCTCGCGGCGTTCCTCGCCCCGTCGGAAGAGGCCCCGCCACCGGTGCTCGGCGACGCCGTCGCCGGCCGCCGCGTGATCGAGGCCAAGGGCTGCGGCACGTGCCATCGCTTCGCCGGCGCCGAGCCGCTGCCCGCGACGCCGCTACCGATCACGCTCGCGCCCGATCGACTCGCGCTGGGCCAGCGGCTCGCGCCCGACCTCGCCCACGTCCGCACGCGGATGCGGCCCGCCGCGCTACCGACCTGGCTCCGAGATCCGGAGGCAGCCAAGCCGGGCACCGCGATGCCGAAGATCCCGATGACCGAGCAGGAGCTCCTCGACGTCAGCGCGTACCTCGTGCAGACGCCGCTTCGGCCGGTCGCCGCCGAGCCGATCCCCTCGCGACTGCCGATCCTCGCGCGCGCCGTGAGCTACGAGGAGGTCGACGCGCGGATCTTCCACCGCACGTGTCGCCACTGCCACTCCGATCCGGAGCAGGTGATCGGCGACGGCGGCCCCGGCTACGGCGGCGGTTTCGGCTTCCGCAAGCGTGGCCTCGATCTCAACTCCTACGCGGGCGTGCGCTCCGGCAGCCTCGACGACGCGGGCAAGCGCCGCTCGCTGTTCGAGCCCACGTCCAGCGGAGGCGACGAAGGCATGCCGCGGATCGTCGCGCACCTGTGGGCCCGCCACGCCGAGATCGCGGGCGCCCCGATCGATGGCGTCCGCGGGATGCCCCTGGGGCTGCCTGCGGTGGCGCCCGAGGACATCCAGCTGCTCGAGACGTGGATCGCCCAGGGCCGCAAGCCACCGGCCGAGACCGACACCGAGACCCCATGATCCCGCGACGCCTCGCCCAGCCCTGCCTGTTGCTCGCGCTCGCCTGCTCGCGCGACGAGCCCCGCGCGGGCGCGAGCGTAGTCCCGCCACCCGAGACTGATCCGTCGATCGAGTCCCCGTCGTCGGTCCCGTCACCGTCGGTCGTGGCCGCCGTCGATCCGCCCGCGCCCGTCGATCCGCCGACGTCCGTGACGGTGACGATCGTCGAGCTCGACGCGCAGGCAGGGCCGCTCGAGGATCAGCTCACCGCGATCGCGGCGCGCGCGAAGCGAGAAGGTCGGCCGGCGACCGTCGAGCTCTGGGCCGGCTGGTGTCCGCCGTGCAAGAAGCTCGATCGCCTGCTCGCCGGCGGGACCGTGGCCGACGCCCTGCGCGGCACGATCCTCGTGCGCGTCGACGTCGACATGTTCGACGACGAGCTCAACGCGCTCGGCTTCACCGCGCCGCAGATCCCGTCGATGTACCGCCTCGACGACCGCGGCCGCCCGCGGGGCAAGCCGCTGTCGGGCGCCGACTGGACCAAGCGGACCGAGCCCGAAATCGCGGCCGCGCTGCGGACCTTCCTCGGGACCTGATCGCCGTCAGGTCGCGATGCGACGCAGCCGCAGCAGCGGCCCCTCGTACGCGGCCACCTCACGCAGATCGATGTCGCACTCGATCATCCAGTCGGTATCGCCCTCGCCGTCGACCAGCGTCTGCCGCACTTGCCACTGCCGCGGGCCGACCTCGCGGAGGTCCGTCAGATGGGTGAGGCGCGCGCGCGACGAGGTGTCGAGCTTCTCGTGCTCGTCGAAGTACGGCTGCACCGCGGCGCCCAGGCGATCGAGCGTCCACGGATCGTCGGGCTCGACGCGGATGATCGACAGCACGTCGTCGCCGTCGCCGGCCGCGATCGCGGCGACCAGCGCGTGGAGCTCCGCGCGGATGCGGGCGAGGAACTTCTTCGGGTCGGCGGCCGGGTCGGGCGCGCCGAGCCCCGCCTCCTCGACGTCGGACCGCAGCGCGTCGGGGTCCAGCTCGCCGCGGGAGACCGCGAGCATCCGTTCCCACTCGCGCAGCAGCGTGTTGTCGACGCGCGACAGCAACGCGAACAGCCACGTCTCGAGCTCGAACAGCGGTTCGTCCTTCATGCCCTCCGGCACGTTCTGCTGCAGCGCCTTGTAGACCTGCGTCAGGTAGCGCAGCAGCACGCCCTCGCTGCGCTGCAGACCGTACTCCTTGACGTAGCCGCCGAAGCCGAGCGACCGCTCGTACAGATCCCGGGCGATCGACTTGGGCTTGACGTTCTCGCGGGCCACCCACGGGTGGCGCACGCGGAACTCGTCGTACGTGGCGTAGATGAAGTCCGACAGCGGCTTGGGGTGCTCGACCTTCTCGAGTTCCTCCATGCGCTGGTCGTACTCGACGCCCTCCGACTTGAGCTTGGCGACGAGGTCGCCCTTCAGCTTGTCGACCTGACGCATCAGGATCGCCTGGGGACTCTCGAGGATCGCCTCGACCACCGACAGGACGTCGAGCGTGTGGGTGGGCGACGTCGGGTCGATCTGCGCGAGGGCGTCGAGCAGGTACAGCGACAGGGTGTGGTGCAGCGAGAAGTCGGCCTGCAGCACGTCGCTGACCCGCAGCGCGGGGCGACCGGCGCGGACGTCGGGCACGAGCTCGACGACGCCGGCGCCGCGGAGCTCGCGGAGGATCTGCGCGGCGTGCTTGCGGTGGCGGCTGCGCGACCCGGCGCGCTCGTAGCTGCGGTCGATGAGCTCCACGATCCGCCGATAGCCGCCGTGGCGCTCGCGCGGGTCGATGTCGCGGCGCAGCACGGTGAGCAGCATCCCGTGCGTGATCTCGAAGCGCGACTGCAGCGGCTCGGCCTGGCCGTTCTGCAGCTTCTCGAACGTGGCTTGGTCCCACGGCACATAGCCGCGCACCGGCGGCTGCTTGCGCACGAACTTCTTCTTGCCCGCCTTGGCCTCGAGCCTGAGGTTCTCGATCACGTGCTCGGGCGCCTGGGCCAGGACCCAGCCGCGCACGTCGAAGCCCTTGCGCCCGGCCCGGCCGGCGATCTGCTTGAAGTCGCGGACCGAGAGGACGCGCGTCTTGCTGCCGTCGTACTTGCACAGCTTGGTGAACAGCACCGAGCGGATCGGCACGTTGACCCCGACGCCGAGCGTGTCGGTGCCGGCGATGATCTTGAGCAGCCCCTTCTGCGCCAGGCGCTCGACGATGCTGCGGTACTTGGGCAGGATGCCGGCGTGGTGCAGGCCGATGCCGTGCCGCAGCAGCTTCTTGATCTCGGGGCCGTACACCGAGTCGAACCGGGCGGTCGAGGTCGCGGCCGCGATGGCGTCCTTCTCCTCGCGGGTGCAGAGGTTCACCGACAGCAGGTCCTGCGCCATCTCGGCGCACTCTCGCTGGGTGAAGCTGACCACGTAGATCGGCGCCCGCTCGCGGCTGGTGAGGTCGAAGATCGTCTCGTGCAGCGGCGACTCGCGCCACTCCCACTCGAGCGGCACGGGGCGCTGCTCCGAGCGCACCACCGACACCTCGGCGCCGGTGAACGCGGCGAGCCCGGTCTCGAACGCGGACATGTCGCCGAGCGTCGCCGACATCAACAGGAACCGCGCATGCGGGATCGTGATGAGCGGGATCTGCCACGCGATGCCGCGATCGGGATCCGAGTAGAAGTGGAACTCGTCCATCACGACGTAGTCGACCTCGGCCATCTGCCCGTCGCGCAGCGCGAGGTTGGCGAGCACCTCGGCGGTGCAGCAGATGATGCTCGCCTTGGGGTTGATGCTGGCGTCACCGGTCAGCATGCCGACGTTCTCGGCCCCGAGCTGATCGCACAGGTCGAAGAACTTCTCGTTGACCAGCGCCTTGATGGGCGAGGTGTAGAAGCACCGCAGCCGCTCGCAGATCGCCTTGAAGTGCAGCGCCAGGGCCACCAGCGACTTGCCCGAGCCGGTGGGCGTCGCCAGCACCACGTTGCGCCCGGCCATGATCTCGAGGATGGCCTCCTCCTGCGCCGGGTACGGGGTCAGGCCCGTCGTCGACAACCACCCGAGGAAGCACTCGAGGATGAGATCACCGTCGCGCGTGCGGGCGGGCGGCACCCAGTCGGACAGCTTCAGGCGAGGCGCGGCGGAGTCGGTGTCGGCGGAGCTCATGGACGACCTGCCACGGCTCGGGCCCGCAGGCGGGCCCTTGGGTCCGAGCCCGCGGCGAGCCCAAGGATGGTCCCCGGGCCGCACGGCGACAACCCCCGATGATCGGGGCCACGCACGCCGAAGAGCCCGCCGGTGCCAGGGCACGGGCGAGCTCTCGGGTGGTTCGCGCCTCTGGGGGTGTGGCGCTACTCGAGGTCGTACTGCTTGAGCTTGCGGTACAGCGTGGTCTTGCCGATGTGCAGCAGGCGCGCGGCCTTGCGGCGGTTGCCGCGGGCGTAGTTCAGCGCGCGACGGATGGCCTGCTTCTCGGCCTCCTCGAGGCACAGCTGACGCTCGGGCGACTCGGCGCGGGCGTGGTGCACGTCGCGGACGCGCAGGCGCGACGGGAGATCGCGGAGCTCGATGACCTCGCCGGTGCCGGTCGAGATCGCCTGCGTCAGCACCTCGCTGAGCTCGTCGATGTTGCCCGGCCAACGGTAGGTGCGCAGGCAGTCGAGGGCGTTGTCGGCGATGCCACCGATGGGGCGACGGGCCGGGGTCTTGGCGATGATGTCCATCGCGAGCATCTCGAGATCCTCGATCCGCTCGGCGAGCGTCGGCACGTCGATGCGGATGCCCGACGCCCAGCGGACGATCTGCGGGTGGAGGCGATTGTGGCCCTCCTCGCTCTCGGGGCGCAGGCGCGTGCCGATGACGATGCGGCCGAGGCCCGTGAGCGCGGGCAGGCGGGCCTGCTCCTCGAGCGGGAGATCCTCGAGCCGGCTGAGGTAGGTGAAGGCGCCGAGGTTGAGCAGGCGGGGCTGCTCGTTGCCGCGGACGACCTCCATGCTCGGGACCTCGCCGCCGCCGAAGTGATAGAGGATGCGGGCGATCGCCTCCTTGCCGGTGCCGGCCGGGCCGACGAGCAGCACGGGGAGGTTGGTGCGGACGGCCCTCTGGATGACGGCTTGCACCCGTCGCGCCGCGGCCGAGTGGCCCAGGTACACAGGCGGGTTCGAACGGAAGCGCGCGTCAGCGATCGACTCGGGGAATTTGGGTGAGAAGTCTGCGGCCTGCATGGGGTCTGCCTCGGGGTGCAATCGGTCTATTGGGTGGTCACCGACCCGTGGCAAGCCCCACCCCTCGAAGATCGTGCGAACACGGGACAGACCCCGCGAAACGGCGTCCCTTCGCGCTCAAGGACGTCCCGCCCGGGGTCGATGCCGGACCCGGATGTCCTGGCCATCACCCCCGCTCGACCAGCTCGGCCCGACGCTGCGGGGCATCGCGCGACAGTGGCAGGCGATGTTCGGGGCAGAGTTCCCCGCCCTGCTGCGCACCGTGTCGGTCGCGGGGCCCGGCGCGTCGTGGCCGCTCGCGATGATCCGCGCCCGCGCCATCGCAGCCGACGACGCCCGCGCCCGCGCGGTGCTCGACGGCTTCGACGCCGAGCTCGCGGCGGCGCTCGGCGCCGAGGCGCCGCGGTGGCCTCGACGCCTGCGTCACGCGCCGGTGCCCCTCGCGCCCGTCGAGACACCCGCGCTCGATCCGTCGCAGCTGCTCATGCTCGGCGCGGCGCCGACGTCGGTGCCGACGCGGGAGCAGGCCGCGCTCCTGCCCCTGCTCGCCGCCGCCTTCGGCCCCCGCGACGAGTCGCCCCGCAGCGCCGAGCTGCGGGCCCGCGTGTGCACGCTGGCGATCCCCACCGCGGCGCGCGAGCGCTGGCGCGCGGGCTTCGGGCTGATGCCGCCCGACGCCGCGGTCCCCGGCGAGCACCACGGCGCGATGCGGCTGCTCGAGGCCGCCCTCCCCGACGACCGCGACGTCGTCGCCGTCGACGTGGCGGCATGCGAACCGATGCGACCCGAGGCCGCGCTCGACATCCTGCTCGCCGGGCTCACCGTCCGCGCCGCGCTGCGCCGGGTCGGTGCGGGCCGCGACCTCGACGCGACCCGGATCGAGCGCGTCGCGGCGTAGCGGCGTGGCGCTTGTCGGCGGCCCGAGCTTCGTGCGAAGACCGACGGGTGACCGAGCTCGACGTCGAGACCCTGCGCGCACGCATCGAAGCCGCCTTCGCCGACCGGGCGCTGCTCGCCGAGGCGACCCACCAGCGGGCCGTCCACGACACGATCGACGCCATCGATCGCGGCGTGCTCCGCGTGGCCACGCCCCCGGCCGAGCCCGGCGGCGACTGGGAGGTCCACGCGTGGGTGAAGCAGGCCATCCTCCTGTACTTCGGCGTCCGCGGCATGCAGACGCTCGAAGTCGGGCCGTTCGAGTACTTCGACAAGATCCCGCTGAAGCGCGGCTGGGCCGAGCTCGGAGTCCGCGTCGTGCCCCCCGCGACCGCGCGCTTCGGCGCGCACATCGAGCGCGGCGCGATCCTCATGCCGAGCTACGTCAACATCGGCGCCTGGGTCGGCGCCGGGACGATGGTCGACACGTGGGCCACCGTCGGCAGCTGCGCCCAGGTCGGACGCAACGTCCACCTCTCGGGCGGCGTGGGCCTCGGCGGCGTGCTCGAGCCCCCCTCCGCCCAGCCGGTCGTGATCGAGGACGGCTGCTTCATCGGCTCGCGGGCGATCGTGGTCGAGGGCGTCCGCGTCGAGCGCGAGGCGGTCCTCGGCGCCAACGTCGTGCTGACCGCATCGACGCCGATCATCGACGTCACCGGGGACGAGCCGGTGACGCATCGCGGCCGCGTGCCGCCGCGCGCGGTGATCGTGCCCGGGACCCGCGCCCGGCGCTTCGCGGCCGGGGAGTTCCAGGTGGCGTGCGCGCTGCTCATCGGGTACCGCAAAGAAAGCACGGAGCTGCGGACGAGCCTCAATGACGCACTGCGCAGCTTCGACGTCCCGGTGTGAAACCGGACGGCATGGCGCAGACATCGGCCGTGGCGAGGGCCCCCGCGGGCTGCTACCCTCGGAACGTACCGACGTGAGCGACCGGATCGACCGCAGGAGTTCGCCATGAGCCACGGCCCCGGTCGCGGCCGTTGGTCGAGCAAGCTTGGTCGCCTCCGTCGCGGGGCCGACGAGCTGTCGCCGACCTCCGAGTCCGCCCCGCCGACGCGGACCGCCCGCGCCGAGCGCACGGGCCCCACGGCGCCGCACCCCACCGCCGCGACGTCGAACGCGAGCTGGGATTTCACCGCGCGCGATCGCGTCGATCCGGGCGTCGAGGCACCGACCCCGCTGCCGGTGCGCGCCCAGATCCTCGCCATCCTCGCCGACCCGCGCGTCGATCACATCACGCTCGATGCGTGCGCGCGGCTCATCGCGCGGCCGCGTCAGGATCTCGAGACCACGCTCGACGCGATGGTCCAGGCCGGCGAGCTCGTGGAGGTCGGCGGCGCGCTCGCGCAGTACCGCCTGCCGCTGGCCGAGAAGCAGCGCCTCGAGGCGGTGTTCCGCAGCACCGCGATGGAGCTGGGCGAGCACGGCGTCCTCGCCGAGGCGATGCCGAGCGACCCGGGCTACGACGACGACAGCGACGAGCCGCGCCTGCCCGTCACCGCGGGCCTGCTCAGCCTCTTCCTCCCCGGCACGGGGCAGCTGCTCAACGGCGATGTCGGCCGCGCGTCGCTGGTCTTCGCGGTCTGGAGCCTCGCGTGGATCACCCACCTCTCGCCGGTGTGGACCTTCGTGTGCCTGTATGCCGGCGCCGAGGCGTTCTTCACCGCGAAGATCCGCGGGATGGAGCGCAAGATCGCCAAGGACGCGATCACCGGCAACACCGACGGCGCGCGCGCCCTCGGGCCATAGCCCCTCTCGTTCAGGGCCCGCGCTTGATCGGTAGCGCGAGGTACGGCACGCGGTCGCGCAGCTCGGATGCGCTGCCGTACAGCACGCGGTACGCGAGCCACCGTCCCAGCACCGACTGCGTGTACTTGCGGGTCTCGTCGAACGGGATGCCCTCGATGAAGACGTCGAGGTCGAGGGTGCCGCGCTCGTCGAGCCAGCGCTCGACCGCGCCGGCGCCCGCGTTGTAGCTGGGGATCGCCAGCGCCACCGCACCGTCGCCGCCGCCGAACCGCGCCACCAGCGATCCGAGGTGGTGCATGCCCAGCGAGAGATTGGTCGACGGATCGTAGAGCACGTCATCGTCGCTCAGATCGACGCCGACCTCCTTCGCCACCGCCTTCGCCGTCGACGGCATCAGCTGCACCAAGCCCCGCGCGCCGGCGAACGACGTCGCGGTGGGCTCGAAGCGGCTCTCGGTCTGCATGATGGCGTAGGTGAGCCACTGCGGGACGCCCGACGTCGGCTCGCCCGGCTCGATGAGCTCGAGGAACGGCTGGGGATGCGCGGCGGTCCACGGCGCCGGATCGACGGCCGGCGGCTTCGATCGCCACGCGGTGCCCATGCTCGCGACCAGGCGCTGCGCACCGCCGTAGAGCCCGGCCTGGTTGAGCACGATCACGGCGGGCCAGCCGGCGATGTCGGCCGCGCGCAGCTCGTCCTGGGCCCACTCGCCGAGGCCGAGCCGTGCGAGCACCAGCGCGGCATCGTCGCCCGCGGGCACGGCCGCGATCGGCACCTCGGCGCCGGCGGCCGGCTGCAGCGCCGCGAGGCCCTCGGCGAAGGCCGCGTCGCCCTGCTCGCGCAGCCGCGACAACGCCTGCAGCGCGGGGTAGTCGAGCGGCCCCACGCGGAGCGTCTCGAGGAACGCCGCGCGGGCGAGCTCGGGCTTGCCGGTGCGTGCGAGGGCGCGACCGCGGAAGTAGTGCAGCTTGCCGCGCTCGGCCGGCGTCAGCCACTTCGCGACGAGGCCGAGATCGGCCAGGCGCAGCGCCTCGTCGTCGTCGCCGCGGGCGAACGCCGAGACCAGCAGGCGTCGACGCGCCTCCTCGGCCATGTCGCCCGCGGCCGCCAGCGCGCTCTCCCACGACTTGCGCGCCGCCGCGGCGTCGCCGGCCTCGTCCCACGACTCGCCCGCGAGCACCCACGCATCGTCGGAGTACGTGTGCGTCGCGTACGTCGTCGCGAGGGTCTCGAAGGCGCGCGCCGCCTCCTTGTACTTGCCCTCGGCATAGCGCCCGCGACCGGCCTGGTATGCGGCCTTCACCGCGAGGTCCACACCTTTGGGGCCCGCGGCCTTGCAGTGGGTCACGGCCTGCTCGAAGTGCGGCCGCGACTTGGCCCGGTCGCGCTGCTTGAACACCGCGGTGCCCTTGGCGAAGTGCGCCTGGCACCGCTCGAGCGCGGTCACCCCCGGCTCGGCGAGGAGCACCTCCGCGGCGCGCACGGCCTGGCGGTAGCGACCGCGATCGATCATCGCGTCGATGCGACCCAGGGCGATCTGCCGCTCGAATTCCCGCAGCGCCGCGCCGCGCTTGCC
This sequence comes from Deltaproteobacteria bacterium Ga0077550, assembly GCA_001464385.1. Lineage (GTDB taxonomy): Bacteria > Myxococcota_A > Polyangia > Nannocystales > Nannocystaceae > Xiheibacterium > Xiheibacterium aquaticum. Next base: position 27,102 of record LNFB01000166.1, read on the forward strand.
GAGGCCCGCGGCGCGCAGCCGGGCCAGCTCGCGCTCGGCCTCCTCGGCGAAGTCCGACAGCGGCACCGCGACGAGCAGCGCCTCGAAGGCGGCGCTCGCCTCGAGTTGCTCCGCGGCGTCGTCGGACTTCGCGAGGCTCCGCGCCAACTTCATCGACACCTCGTGGCGGCGCTCGCCGTCGCTGTGCTCGGCGAGGTAGCGGCGGTACGACGCGCGCGCCTTGGTGACGTCGTCGGTGCGCAGCGCCGCGTCGGCCTGGATGACGAGGAGATCGCCGCGCAGCGGCGAGTCGTCGAGGGCGCGCGGCTCGAGATCGACGACCAGGGCCAGCGCGGGCGCGGGCTGCCCCGCGTCGAGGCGGGCCTGGGCCTCGAGCAGGCGGATGCGGAGCTCGATCGCCTTCAGGCCTGCCGCAGGTCGGGCCGCCGCGAAGCGATCGGCGGCCGCTGCGTGGGCACCCGCGCGGAGCTCCTCGAGGCCGAGGAGCAGCTCCGCGGCGGCGCGATCATCCGCGCCGAGGCCGTCCTGGGCGAGCACCGACTCGAGACCGACGCGGGCCGCGGCATGGTCGCCGCGCTCGCGGGCGAGGATCGCGTCGCGACCCGGACCATCGACGAACCACAACGCGCGGGCCGGTCGGGCCGGCGCCGCATCGACGGGCTCGGGCGCCGCGCCGGTCGCGGCGTCGGCCGCCTCGAGGGCCACCGGCGGTCCCTCGCGACGGCACGCCGCCGCACCCGCGAGGGCGAGCGCGACCATGATCGTGGGGGCTCGAGTCGTCATGGTTCACCGCCGTCGCCGCGACGGGCCGCGGGGGGAGTCTAGACGAGGCGCGTCGGCTCGTGCTCGGGGTCGTAGATCTCGACCCGGTTGCGACCGTTGCGCTTCGCCGTGTACAGCGCCGCGTCGGCGGCTTCGATCAGCGCCTCGGCGGTGGGCCGGACCAACATCGTGAGATCCGCGACGCCGAGGGACACCGTCACGGTGAGGTTGCGCCCGTCGAGGTCGAAGGGCTTGCCCGACACGGTGTCGAGGATGCGGTAGGCCGCCCGCGACGCCCGCAGCGCGTCGACGTCGCGGCAGATGAGCGCGAACTCCTCGCCGCCGTAGCGGGCGAAGATGTCCTCGCTGCGGGTCGTGCTCTCGACGCGATCGGCGAGCCCGCGCAGGATCTCGTCGCCGGCCGGATGGCCCATCGTGTCGTTGACCTGCTTGAAGCCGTCGATGTCGAACAACACCAACGAGAGTGGCTTGCCGTGGCGCAGGGCGAAGGCGACGTCGCTCTCGAGGCGGTTGTTGAAGTAGCCGCGGTTGAAGACCCCGGTCAGCCGATCGCGCAGGGCCGACTCGTAGAGGTTGCGCTGGAAGTCCTCGTCGAGGTCGTCGTTGAAGGTGAACTTCAACACGCTCGAGGCGCCGATCTGGATCTTGTCGCCTTCGCTCAGCGGCTGGCGATCCACGCGGGTGCCGTTCGCGAACGTGCCGTTGGTCGAGCCCGCGTCGCACAGGTAGTACGTCCCGCCCTCCTCCTCGACGGCGGCGTGGGTGCGCGATATTCCCTCGTCGTTGATCCGCACGTCGGTCTGCAGCCCACGACCGATCGTCGTGCGCGTCCCTTCGCGCAAGGGGAACATCTCGCCCATGCGGTCGCCCGAGAGGACCACCACGAAGGCACGCTTGCGGCCGTCGCGGCCGCGTTCGAGCGCGTTCGGCTCGAGGCGGATGGTCGTCTTCGTCATGGGGGGACGCCCCATCGTAGGCCGTGTGTGCAGGCGCAGGCAACTCCTGGCCGCAACGGCGCCCGGCCCCCTCCGGTCCGTGGGTGGCTTTGCCGAGCACCGCACGTTGGGGGTATCGTGTCCGTCACCCGTGCCCACCGTGCCGCGCTCGCCCGACGTCACCCCCACGCCGCGCATGACCGGACGACCCGCAGGGTCGCCGTTCCGCGTGCGCGTCCCCGCGGCCCTGCTCGCGGTCCTGCTCGGGGTCTCCGACCTCGCGCGCGCCGCGGAGGACCCACCGGCCGGGGACCTGCCCACCGTGAACGACGAGCCCGAGGCCCCGCCCGACGCGGCGTCCATGGACGCCGACGACCGCCAGCGGGCGATGGATGCGTTCCACCGCGCCTCCGACAGCTACAACCGCGCCGACTACCAGGCCGCGCTGTCCGACTTCCTCGAGGCCGCGACGCTCTACGCCTCGCCCGACTTCCAGTACAACATCGGGCTCTGCTACGAGAAGCTGAACAAGCCCGAAGAGGCGATCGCGGCCTTCCAGACCTATCTGAAGACCAAGCGCGACGTGCCCGATCGCGCCAACGTCGAGGACCGGATCGCGCGGCTGCGTGAGGAGCTCGAGCGGCGGGCGAACGAGCCGGCCGCGAAGCCCATCCCGGACGGGCCGCCGCCGCCCGCCCCACGCGACCGCAGCAAGCCCCTCGTGATCGCCGGGGCCGCGATCACCGCCGTCGGCGCGGCCGTGGCCCTGGGCGGCGGCATCGGCCTCGGGCTCGCGGCCAAGCGCCGCAGCGACGATCTCGACGCGGTCCAGAGCGGGGGCAACCCCGACGATCTCACCTTCGGCGACGCCGGCGAGCTCGAGGACGAGGGCAAGCGCCTCGAGCTCGGACAGATCGTCACCGTCGCCGTCGGCGGCGCGATCGCCCTCGCTGGCGTCGCGCTCCTCGCCGTCGGACTCTCCCGGCGCAAGCAGGCGAAGGCCGGTCGGGCGGCCGCGCTCACGCCGAACTTCGGCCGCTCCGCGGTCGGCCTGTCGTTCTCGGGAAGGTTCTGATGATGCGTCGACTCGCAGCGGTGCTCGTGGCCCTCACCGGTGGTTGCTTCACCACCGACCTCGATCCGACCCAGGTCGGCGCCTTCGCTTGCAGCGAGGATCCCGGCGGGGCCTGCCCCGACGGCCAGAGCTGCGTCAACGCGCGGTGCGAGGCCGACGGCGAGATCCCGACGGTGCAGATCGGCTTCCCCGAGGACGAGCAGGATCTGCCGCTCGGCGACACCGCCGTCGGCGATCGTCGCACCCTCGAGATCACGCTCTCGGGCACGCTCGCGCTGACGCCCCGCGACGGCGACGACGTCTTCGGCGAGGGCCACCTCGAGGTGACCGTCGACGACGAGCCGAGCATCACCGTCGACAGCGGCTCGCTCAGCAGCATCGTCACCGTGCCGGTCACGCTCGACAACACCGTCGGCGCCCATCGCATCTCGGTGCGATCGGTCCGCAACGACGGCACGCCGTACGACCACGAAGGCGGCGTCGCAACGCGGCTGTTCTTCATCAGCGACGGCCAGACGCCCCTGCTCGGGATCAAGAGCCCGTGGCCCGGCACCGAGTTCCCGCTGGAGGCGACCTCGATCGAGGTCGAGGCCGCGGTGCTGCGCTTCACGCTGATCCCCGCCGATCCCGGCGGCATGCCCCAGCCGAAGACCGGGCACATCCACATCTACTACGACAAGGACATCGAGGACTGCATCGCCGACGTGGAGGGCTGCGACAAGCAGTACCTCACGACGATCGTCCAGCCCGACCAGCTCGGCAAGCTGACGATCCCGGTCGCGGGATCGGCCGGTGAGTTCCCGCTGAGCCTCGTGCTGCGCAACGTCGACCACTCGCTGTTCGAGTTCGATCCGAACCCCGACGATGACATCGAGGAGGCGCAGACCTTCATCGACGAGGTCGCGCTCGTGCGGCGCTGAAGGCCGCGGTCAGCGGCGCGTGAGCGCGGCGACGTAGAAGCCCTCGGTGCCGTCGTCCTCCGGCGTCCACGTCCGCTCGGCGGTGAGTTCGAGCGGCGCGCCCTGCAGCGCGGCGCGGACGACGGCCGGGCCCTCCTCCGGCTCCGCGGAGCAGACTGCGTAGACGAGGCGGCCGCCCTGTCGGGTGAGCGGCCAGAGGTTCGCGAGCAGCCGGGCCTGCACCGCGGCCGCGGCCGCGATGTCGTCGTAGCGCCGGTGCCAGCGGATCTCGGGGTGCCGCGCGAGGTTGCCCAGCCCGGTGCACGGCACGTCGAGCAGCACGCCGTCGAACGGCGCGAGCGCCTCGAGCTCGGCGCACGGCTCGGCCAGATCGGCGGCGATCGTGCGCAGCGTGAGGGCGTCGCTGGCGAGTCGACCGCGCTCGCCGAGGCGGAGCTGCTCGTCGAGCTTGCCCTGCTCGCGATCGGCCGCGACCAGCGTGCCGCGGCGATCCATCAGCTCGGCGAGCTGCAGCGTCTTGACGCCGAGGCCCGCGCACGCATCGAGGGCGCGAGCACGATCGCCGGCTGCTGCGCGGCGAGGCCCTGCACGGAGACCAGGCCCTCGTCGTGGAGCGCACCGAAGAACAGATCGCCGCCGCCGCGGACGCGCAGCGCCTGCGGCATGCCGTCGACGCGCTCGATCGCCGCCGTCGGCCGCTCCTCGAGCAGGCGCGCCTCGGCCTGCGCCGCGTCGATGCGCGACAGGTCCACGCGCAGATCCACCGACGGCACCTCGGCGAGGAGCGCCGCGCGTCGCAGCGCCCGCTCGGCGCCCAGCGTGCCGAGCCAGCGGCCCGCGAGCCAACGCGGGATGCTGTAGCGGCGCTCGAGCGCGTCGAGGGGCGCGACCGTGGCGAGCTT
>LNFB01000167.1 GCA_001464385.1 Deltaproteobacteria bacterium Ga0077550
CGGCCGTCGTACAGCACGTGGCCGCACGCCGAGATCTTGAGGTGCTCGGGGACCACCGCGACGCCGTGCTCGAGCGCGGCCTGGCCGACCGCCATCGCCACGCGGCCCCAGTTGGGCAGGCCCGCGAACACCGAGCACTTCACCAGGTTGCTCTTGGCGACGCCGCGCGCGACGAGGGCCGCCGTCTGGTCGTCGGGCGCGCCGATGACCTCGACCTCGAGCAGCCGCGTCGCACCCTCGCCGTCGCGCGCGACCTGCTTGGCCAGCTCGACCAGCACGGCCTGCAGCGCCGCCGCGAACGCGCCGACGCGGGCCTCGTCCTCGACCTCGACGTTGCTCGCGCCGTTGGCGAGCACGAGGACCATGTCGTTGGTCGAGGTGTCGCCGTCGACGCTGATCGCGTTGAAGCTCGGCGTGATCGCGGCCGCGAGCAGCCGCTGCAGCAGCGCGGGCGAGACCTTCGCGTCGGTGCACACGAAGCCGAGCGTCGTCGCCATGTTCGGGTGGATCATCCCCGAGCCCTTGGCGATGCCGAGCAGGCGCACCGCCGTGGTGTCGCCGGGCAGCACCACCTCGACGTGGGCGAACTTGGTGCCCGTGTCCGTGGTGAGGATCGCCTGGGCAAACGGCCGCGGATCGTTCGCCTGGTTCGACACCAGCGCGTCGAGGCCGTCGGTGATGAGGTCCACCGGCAGCGGCACGCCGATGACGCCCGTCGACGCGGTGAGGACCTTGTCGGCGCCGGCGCCGAGCAGCTTGGCGAGCTCCTCGGCGACGACCTCGTTGGCGCGCGCCCCCGCGGCGCCGGTCATCGCGTTGGCGTTGCCGCTGTTGACGATGATCGCCTGCACGGCCTCGCGGGGCACGAGCGCGGCGTTGCGGTTGCAGCACGCCGCGCGCACCGGGCTGCGCGTGAACACGCCCGCGGCCACCGCCGGCGTCGCCGAGAGGATGAGCCCCAGATCGGATCGACCGGGCTTGATGCCGCAGCGCACACCGGAGAAGCCGAACCCGCGCGGCACGGCGTTGCCGAGGTGGCTGGCGTCGAGATGCGTCGCGACGGCCAGGGTTGCGACCGGGAGGGTAGCGACCACGAGAGTGGCGACGTTCGTGGGGGACTCGGGCGACTGCGACATGATCGGACTCTCGGGCGAGGCGACGGGGCGGCGCTCTCGGGAAGGCAGGGTAGGCGAACTCGCGATGGTGCGAACGGGGGCGAACGTGGGCTTTGGTCACGCGTCGGCGCTAGCCGAACCGCGCCATGCCCGGCGGCCCGGCGGGCGCGTGCGGCAGCGGTGCGGGCAGGCCGAGGCCCGCGGGCAGGCCGAGCCAGAGGTTGAGGTTGTGCAGCGCCTGACTCGCGGCGCCGCGCATCAGGTTGTCGATCGCACCGAACACCGGCACCACGCCGCCGTCCTTGCGCGGCCCGACCGCGAGGACCGCCTGGTGCGTGCCGATGATGTGGCGCACGCCGAGCCCGTCGCCCGGCGCGTCGAGCACCGTGACCCACGGCGCGTCGGCGTAGGCGTCGCGCAGGCACGCGTGCAGCTCGGCCGGCGTGTGCTCCGTCCGCACGAACGCGGTCACGCCGAGTCCGCGCACGATCGGCAACAGCTGGGTGACGAACGAGACCTCGGCGCGGGCGTGGTGCGAGATCTCGGCGATGTGCTTGTGCCGGCCGACCGCGTAGGGGAAGAAGTTGCCGTACAGCTCGCTGAAGTGGAGATCCTCGCGCAGCGCCTTGCCGGCGCCGGAGGTCCCGCTCGAGCCGACGACCGACACCGCCGGCTCGACCAGCCCCGCGCGCAGCAGCGGCACGAGGGCGAGCAGGGTCGCGGTCGGGTAGCAGCCCGGGTTGCTCACCACCGTCGCGTCCGCCGGCGGCGCCCCGAACAGCTCGGGCAGGCCGTAGTGGACGCCGGGCGCGGTGCGCTGGGCGCTCGAGAGATCGACGACCTTCACCCCGGTCGCCGCGATCGCGTCGGACAGCGTGTGGCTGATCTCGTCGGGCAGGGCGAGGGCCGCTGCGGCAACGTCGCGGCAGATCGCCACCACCGACGCCTCGGACTCGCGGCCGTCGACCACCACGGGTCGCATGCGGGGGTGATGCATCAGCAGTGCATGGAGCACCTGGCCGGCATAGCCGGAGGCGCCGAGCACCGCGATCGGAAAGGAGTCGTCTTGGCCGCCCGTCATCGGAAGAGAGCCGAATAGCGCGGATCCACCCGCGCGACAAGGCCGGCGGGGCACGCCGAGGCATGCCATGCATGAAGGATGCATGTACATGCCTCGCGATGACGCTTGACTCCCCCGGTGGCGCGTGTACTCTCCGCACCCTCAGCAAGCCGCTGAAAACACAACGCACGCGGGAGTAGCTCAGTTGGTAGAGCGCAACCTTGCCAAGGTTGAAGTCGCGGGTTCGAGTCCCGTCTCCCGCTCCACGAAGGCGCCTCACCTGGTCACCCCGGTGGGGCGTTCGCGTTTGGGGCGAGCGCCGGCGGGTGCCGATGGGGTCGTCGCGGGCCGCGTGCCTTCGGTTCGCGGGTCGACTAGCCTTCGCGGCATGCCTCGCCCCGACCGACCCCGGCCCGGTGCGCTGCGCCGCAGCCGACTCCGGCGATGGGCGCTGCTCGTCGCGCTGGCCTGCGCCGCCGGCTGCCCCCGCGACAACGACCCCGAGCCGACTCCGGGGATCCGCATCGACGCCGAGCGCTACCGCGTCGAGCTGGCCGACGACGACTTCGCCAAGGGCGGCGCCGCGCCGCTGGTGACGATCGTCGTGTTCAGCGACTTCGCGTGCCCGCCGTGCGCGCGGCTGTGGCAGGTGCTCGACCACGTCGTCGAGGACTACGGCGACGACGTCCGCGTCGTCTTCCGCAGCTACACCGTCGCGGGCTTCGCCGGCGGCGAGCAGGCGGCCGAGGCCGTCTACGCCGCGGGCGCCCAGGGCAAGTTCTGGGAGATGCACGCGCGGCTGTTCGGTCAGCTCGCCGAGGGCGGCGGCTTCGATCGGCCGACGCTGCGCGCCCACGCCGAGGCGATCGGCCTCGACGTGCCGCGGTTCCTCGACGACCTCGACACCGGGACGCAGACCGCCCGTCGCGCCCGCGATCGCCGGACCGCGACGACGCTCGGGATCAAGGGCCTGCCGGTCACGTTCGTCAACGGGCTGTACCTCGCCGGGTTCGTCGACGAGGCCACGATGCACGGGATCCTCGACGAGGAGATCAAGCGCGCGCGCGCCCTGGTCGACGACGGGGTGCCGCGCGCCGAGCTGTACGCGACGCTGATGGCGAAGGCCGCGACCAAGCGCGTGGGCCAGCCCGAGGCGGCCGAGTCCCTGCGCGCCGACCTGGCGAAGAAGGCCGCGGCCACGGAGCCGCCGAAGACCCTCGTCGAGCCCCGCGGCGACGCCCGCTATCGCATCGAGCCCGGGGCGTCCGGCCTGCGTGGCCCCGCCGACGCGCCCGTGGTCATCGTCGCGTTCGTGGATTTCCAGTGCCCGTTCTGTCGCCGCGCGTGGACCGAGGAGCTCGCCGGCATCCTCGAGCGCAACCCTGCCGACGTCGCGCTGTCGGTCCGTCACCTGCCGCTGCCGATCCACAACGCGGCCGCGGGCGCGGCGAAGGCCTCGCTCGCCGCGGGGGCGCAGGGCAAGTTCTGGGAGTTCCACGACAAGCTCTTCGCCCACGCGGGCTCGCTCGGCCGCAGCGCGTTCCAGGCGTGGAGCGCCGAGTTCGGGCTCGACGAGGCCGAGTTCCTCGCGGCGCTCGACGATCCGGCGACGGCGAAGATCGTCGAGGCCGACACGCAGCTCGCCAACCGGGTCGGCGTCAACGGCACGCCCGGGTTCTTCGTGAACGGCCGCTACGTCAACGGCTACACGCCCGGCGTGCTCGCGGGCGTCGTCGACGAGGAGGTCGCGCGGGCGAAGCAGCTCGTGGCCGAGGGCACCAAGCGCGGCGAGGTCTTCGCGAAGGCGATGGCCGAGGCGATCCCCGAGTCGGAGTTCCCCAACCCATGAGCGCGCGCTCCCTCCTCGCGTCGCTGCTGCTGTTCGCATCGGTCGCCTGCGCCCCCGAGGGCGCGCCGGATCCCCAGCTCCCGCCGCTCGTCGCGGCGAGCGAGGTCGCCGACGCGAACCTCGCCCTGGTCACGGGCGCGCGCGAGGTCGTGCCGGTCGAGGCCGACGATCCGAGCAAGGGCGCGGTCGAGCCGCTGGTCGTCATCGTCGAGTACAGCGACTTCCAGTGCCCGCACTGCGGCCGCTTCGCCAGCGCGCTCGACGAGCTCGTCGTCGCGTACCCCGACGACGTGCGGATCGTGTTCAAGCAGTTCCCGCTCCCGATGCACCCCGACGCCGAGATCGGCGCGCGGGCGGCCCTCGCCGCGCGGGCGCAGGGCAAGTTCTGGGCGATGCACGATCGGCTGTTCGCCAACCGCAGCAGCATGTCTCGGGACGAGGTGGTCGGGCACGCCAAGGCCCTCGGCCTCGATCTCCCGGCCTTCGAGGCCGCGCTCGACGACGGCAGCACCGGGGCCCGCGTCGCGGCCGACAAGCGCGCGGGCGCGGTGATCGGTGTGCGCGGCACCCCGAGCTTCTTCGTCAACGGCCTGCCGTATTCGGGGGCGCTGCCACCCGATGAGCTCGGCGCCGTCGTCGAGCAGGAGCGGGCCCTGGGCCGACGCCTCGTCGAGGCCGGCAGCCCACGCGCCCACGTCCCCGGCGTGATCATGCGCGCGGCGGGCAAGGCGAGCGCCGCCGCGTCGCCGCCGTCGTCGCCATGACAAGCGGCGACGACCCCCCTAAGCTCTCCCGGAGCACCTCTCGGTCGGAGGACCCCTCGCGCATGCCCGCCAGCGGAGCACCCATGGACGACGAACACGACGCGGCGCCCGAATCGCCGAAGGCGCCCGAGCAGCCCAAGGCGAAGGCCAAGTCCGGCTCGGCCACCGGTGTGATCGGCTTCATCATCGCGCTCGGCGGCGGCTTCTTCATCGGGCAGTGGATCAACAACCGCGGCAAGACGGACATCGAGCTCGCCGAGGGCCCGCGCTACGCGGTCGAGCTCCGCGGTGACGAGCCGAGCAAGGGCCCCGCCGACGCCCTGGTCACCATCATCGAGTTCGCCGACTACCAGTGCCCGTACTGCGAGAAGGCGGCCGGTCCGCTCGAGGACGTCGCGGCCGACTACGACGACGAGGTGCGGATCCTCTACAAGCACTACCCGCTGCCGGGGCACCCCAAGGCGATGCCGGCCTCGCGCGCGGCGTGGGCCGCCCACCAGCAGGGCAAGTTCTGGGAGATGCACGGCTGGTTCTTCGCCCAGAAGGCCGACCTCACCCAGCTCGACGCCAAGATCGACTCGCTCGGGCTCGACCGCGCCAAGTTCCTCGCCGACATGGTGAGCGACGCGGCCGCGACGTCGATCGACGGCGACCTCAAGGCCGCCGGCAAGCTCGGCGTCCGCAGCACGCCGGTGTTCTTCGTCAACGGCCACAAGTACACCGGCACCCACAGCGCGCCGCAGTGGCGCTCGATCATCGACGCCGAGCTCGAGCAGGCCGAGGCGCTGGTCGATCGCGGCACGCCGCGCGCCGAGGTCTACACCGCGCTCATGGCCGACGCGCTGGTCCGCGACGACTCGCCCAAGGCGGCCGCCAAGCCCGATGACCACGACCCGCGCGCGAACTACCGCGTGCTCGCCGAGGACCGCCCCGCGCTCGGGCCCGCCGACGCGCTGGTCACCGTCGTGGTGTTCTCCGACTACCAGTGCCCGTACTGCAGCCGGCTCGCGGCGACGGTGCACGAGCTGGTCGCGAACCACCCCGACGTGCGCGTGGTGTTCCGCAACCTCCCGCTCGAGATGCACCCGCGCGCCCGCGACGCGGCCAAGGCGGCGCTGGCCGCCGGGCGCCAGGGCAAGTACTGGGAGATGCACGACGCGATGTTCGCCGCGCAGAAGCAGCTCGGGACGATCGACTTCTCGGAGCTCGCCGGATCGATCGGCCTCGACATCGGCCAGTTCGCCACCGACATGGCCGACGCCGAGCTCGACCGTCTCATCACCGAGGACGAGGCCGTCGCGCGGACGTTCCGCGTGCGCGGGACACCGGCCGCGTTCGTGAACGGCCGGTTCCTCGGGGGCGCCCAGCCGGCCGCCGTGTTCGACGGCGTCATCGCCGAGGAGCGGGCGCGGGCGCAGGCCCTCGTCGACGCCGGCACGCCACGCGCCGAGGTCTTCGCGAAGCTGATGGAGACCGCGCTGCCCGAGGTCGTCGTGCCGGCGGGGGGGAGCGCACCATGAACGCGCCGACGCCGACGCCGAGGCGCCGCGGCCTCGATCCCCTGGGCGCCACCGCGTACGCCGTGTACATCGCGCTCGGCAGCTTCCTCGTCTTCGCGTTCGCGTGGTCGCTGATGCCCGCGGTCGCGCGGCAGAACGAGGCGCCGTGCCGCTCGATGGCGCCCGAGGAGCGCGACGTCGTCGCCCCCGATTTCGTCGTGCAGGACCTCGCGGGCAACGAGGTCAAGCTGTCGGACTTCCGCGGCAAGTTCGTCGTGCTCAACTTCTGGGCGACGTGGTGTCCGCCGTGCGTCACCGAGTGGCCGCAGGTGCACCAGCTCGCCGAGCGCCTGGCCGATCGCGACGACGTCGTCGTCATCGCCCTGTCGATCGACAAGACCCCGGATGTCATCGCGCCGTTCCTCGCGCGCATGTCGATGGGCGAGACCAAGGTGAAGCTGCTCTGGGATCCGGAGCAGACGGTGCACACGGCGTTCGGGACCTCGCAGATCCCCGACACCTACTTCATCGACGAGCAGGGCAACGTCCGCGACGTGTTCATCAACGTCCGCAAGTGGGGCTCGCCCACCGCGGTGCAGTGCGTCGAGTCGATGCTCGCCCGGTGAAACCGAGGATCGGGGCGCGGCGTACGGCGGGGGCATGACCGCGGTTCGCGCCCGATCCCGCCCCGTCATGCGCCTGTCGGGCGCCCTGCTGGTCTTGGCCGGCTGTGCGCGGGCCCCCGAGGGCGTGCACGAGTTCGTGGTCGAGGACCCCGCGGCGTGGTGGTTCACGGGGGACTACGTGCAGATGGTGGCGCCCGTGCACATGCCGTCGCCCGAGGCCGGCCGCGACCAAGTCGAGGTTTGGCTGCACGCAGGCGCGATCGATCTCGAGGCCGGGGCCGACGGGGTCGAGCGCCTGCGCTTTCGCGGCGTGACCACGGCGGACCGCATCGAGTGGAACGGGGAAGGGGACGCCCGGCGCATCGTCGATGTCCGCGGGACCCACCTCGACGCGCACGATCGCTGCACGCACCACGTGCTGCGGCCGCTCGACGAGGGGCCCGGCGCGCGGCTCGTCGGCATGCAGTGGCCCTGCGACGATCCGGCGGCGCAGGCCTGGGTCGACGCGCGCATGCGCGAGCGGCTCGCCGAGCTGCCGCCGTTCGTGCGCATGCCCGCCGAGCGCCGGGGCCGGGCGCTCGACGCGTTCGTGCAGCGCAACGACTGCGATGGTTGCCACCGCGAGGCGCGGCCCGACGCGACGATCGTGGGCGCGCTCGGGCCGGTCGATCGCGGCACGGACGCGTCCGGGTTCTTCGCGCCGGCCTCGGTGCTCCGCGACGAGCAGCCGATCGAGGCCTACGGCGCCTTCGACCGCAACGCCGACGATCCGGCGATCACCGTGCGCTGTGACCGGGGGGCGGCGGAGCGGTACGAGCCCCGAGCCGGCGTGACGCGGTGGCGGTGCCCCGATCGTCAGGTGCCCATCGGTCGCGTGGCGTGGGCCGTCGCGGCGCAGGACGACCCGGCGCGTCGCGATCAGATCTGCGCCGCGCGTCGCTACCTCATCGACGCGCTCGGGACCGCAGGTCAGGCGAGCTTCGCCGCCGCGCTCGAGCCATGCACGTGATGCCGCGTGCGCGTCGATCGATCGGCGATCGAGGGGACGAGAAATCCGCATCATCGGAGTAACCGCCCGATCGGGGCCGGCATATCGCGTGCCGTACCGGAGCTACACATGAAGACCGATCTGAAGGGCATTCTCGAGGCGCTCGCGCTCTCCACCACCTTTGCGTTCGCGCCGGCCTGCGGCGACGACGAAGACGCCGACACCAGCACGAACATGATGTCGGCCAGCAACACGGCGCCGGGCACCGAGGCCGGCTGTCCGGGCACGACCGCCGGTTGCCCGGGCACGACGGCCGGTTGCCCCGGCACGACCGCGGGTTGCCCCGGCACGACCGCGGGCTGCCCCGGCACGACGGCGGGCTGCCCCGGCACGACGGCGGGTTGCCCCGGCACGACGGCGGGCTGCCCGGGCACGACCGCGGGTTGCCCCGGCACCACCGGCGGATGCCCGACGACGACGGGCTGAACGCGGAGCCGCGACCATGGGCGACGTCGTGCACGGGGTCGGGATCGGCCTGCGCCGCGAGCACTACGGGGAGATCCTCCGGTGCACGCGGGCGCTCGACTTCCTCGAGATCGTGCCCGAGAACTTCGTGGGTCGCGGCGGCCGTCCCCTCGCCGTGCTCGAGGCCTGCGCGCAGCGCTGGCCGATCGCGGCGCACGGCGTCTCGGCCTCGCTGGGCGGCCCGGACCCGTTCGACGCCGAGTACCTCGACGGGCTCCGAGCGCTGCTCGATCGGTGCCGCGTGACCGCCTACACCGATCACCTCTGCTACGCGGCGATCGGTGGCACGTCGTACTACGATCTGTTGCCGTTGCCGTTCTCGACGGCGGCAGCGACCCACGCGGCTGCACGCATCCGCGAGTGCCAGGATCGGTTGCAGCGGCCGATCGCGATCGAGAACATCTCGTACTACGCCGCGATGCCGGGCTCGACCTCGGACGAGGGCGCCTTCGTGCGCGAGGTCGTCGAGCGGGCGGACTGCGGCCTGCTGCTCGACGTCAACAACGTCTACGTCAACGCCATCAACGCCGATCGCGATCCGTTCGAGATGCTGTGGGCGCTGCCGACCGAGCGTACGGTTCGCATCCACCTCGCCGGCCACGTGCGCGAGGGCGTGCGGCTCGTCGACAACCACGGCACCGCCGTCGATCCCACGGTGTGGGCGATGTACCGCGCGGTGATCGAGCGCCACGGCGCGATCCCGACGCTGCTCGAGTGGGACACCGACGTGCCATCCCTCGATCGCGTGCTCGACGAGGCTGACCTCGCCCGCGCGATCGTGACGGAGGTCGCGGCCGCGCCCGCGCAGGAGGTCGCATGAGCGTCGACGTCGCGCTCGCCGGGTTCTTCGCCGCGATGGCGCCGATGCTCGCGGGACGCACGGCGGCCCGGGACGTGGAGGCGGCGATCGGACCCTCGGCCTCGGGCACGGACGCGCTGGGGTTCTACGCCGAGCTCGTGCGCCGCAACCTCCACAAGATCCTGAGCGATGTGTTCCCCGCCGTCCGGGCGGTGGCGCATCACCTCCACGGCGACGACCGTGCGTGGGCCGGGCTCGCCGCGGCATACGGCGTCGCGCACCCGGGGCGCGGCGGCGATCCGAACCGCTTCGCTGCGGCCTTCCCGAGCTGGTTGCGCGGCCGCTGCGAGTTCGAAGGTCCGTGGGCCGAGCTCGCCGTCGAGCTCGCCGACTACGAGTGGACGCGCGTGCTCGCCTATCACGCGCGGGACACCGACGGGGACGGCGTCGAGCAGCGCCTCTTCGTCCGCCAGTACACCTGCGACATCCCGGCGCTCGCGCGCGCCGTGCAGCAGGCGTCCTTCGCGTCGCCGGCCCCGCGGCCGCACCTCGTCGCGATCTTCCGCCACGCGCGGACGCTGCAGCTCGGGGTGTTCCAACTCGGCGCGGCGGGCCTCGCCGCCCTCGCGCGGCGTCAGGGCCTCGCGGTGCCACCGGCCCTCGCGGCGCTCCCCGACGCGGCGGTGCGCGCGGCCGTCGTCTCGCTCGAGTCGGCGGGCGTCCTCGCGCAACGCACCTCATCCCTCGGAGCTCCACCATGTCACGACGCCTGATCCTCGCCCTGTGCACGTCGCTCCCCATCGCCTGCGCCGCCGATGCAGACGCAGACACCGCGGGGTCGGGCGAGACCGACACCGAGGACGGCGGCGGATCGACGGGCGCGGCCTTCGACGAAGACGCCACGATCGCGCGGGCGCTCGCGTACACCACGACGCTGACGCAGGTGAACGCCGAGTCCCGGCCGAGCCAGCACGGGCTGGCGAGCACCGTGAACGTCTGGGCCGACGACGGCGCGCTCGCGGCCTACCTCGCCCTCGACCCCGCGGCGCCTGGCGCAGCGCCCACCTGGTCGCCCGACGCACTGCTCGTGAAGGAGCACCTCGACGGAGGCGGCGTCCCGACCGGCCTCACCGTGATGGCGCAGGGCGATCCCGACGCGACCAGCGACGGCTGGTGGTGGGCGCGCCTCGACGTCGACGGCACCGTGCACGAGACGGGGCAGGTCGGCTTCTGCATCAGCTGCCACACGCCGGTCGAGGCGAGCGGCTGGGCCTTCGGCGTGCCGCTCGACAACCGCCGCTGACGCGCCGTGGCGGGCGCGGCGGGACTCTGCGAGAGTGACGGCCCATGCGCTACGAGGGCCGCATCTTCCGCCCGCCGTCCGAGGCCGACGCGCTGATCGTCCAGGCGACGATCGGCTGCTCGTGGAATCACTGCACGTACTGCGACATGTACAGCGACAAGCAGTTCCGCGTGCGCGCGCTGCCCGACGTGCTCGCGGATCTCGAGCAGGCGCGGCTCGCCGTCGGTGGACGCGTCGAGAAGCTGTTCGTCGCCGACGGCGACGCGCTGGTCATGCCGATGGATCACTGGCTGCCGCTGCTCGAGCGGGCGCAGGCCGGCTTCCCGCGCCTGGGGCGGGTGTCCTGCTACGCGATGGCGCGCAACATCCTGGCCAAGTCCGAGGACGAGCTCCTCGCGCTGCGGGCCGCCGGCCTCTCGCGCTTCTACATCGGGCCCGAGTCGGGCGACGACGCGACGCTGAAGTCGATCGCGAAGGGCGACGACGCGGCGGCCCACGTCGCGGCGGCCGCGAAGGCGCGCGCGGCGGGGATCGAGTGCTCGGTGATCGTCCTGCTGGGCATCGCCCCCGAGCGCTCCGAGGAGCACGCGCGCGCGACCGCCGAGCTCATCACCCGCATGGACCCCGCGTTCTTCTCGGCGCTCACGGTGACGATCGTGCCGGGCACGCCGCTGGCCAAGCTGGCGTCGCGCGGCCGCTTCGCGGTGCCGGAGATCCGCGCGCTGCTCGGCGAGCTGCGCACGATGGTCGAGCACGCGAACCCCACCGACGCGCTGTTCCGCACCAACCATGCGTCGAACTACCTGCCGCTCGGCGGACGCCTGCCGGCCGATCGCGGCCGCATCCTCGCGACGATCGACGCGGCGCTCGACGGCCGCATCCCCCTGCGCCCCGAGCACGCCCGCGGACTGTGACCCGCGCGCGCGCCAGCTCTGCGCGCGGGCCGGCCGTGCACGCGCCTTGGATCCGTGGCACAACGGCGGCCGCATGCGACCCTGGATGCTCGCCCTGCTGGGCTTCGCCTTCGCGCTCGTGGCCTTCCGATGGTTGATGCGCCGTGGTCGGATCTCCGCCGCCGACGCGCGCCGGCTCGTCGAGGGTGGGGCGCTGCTGCTCGACGTGCGCACGCCGACCGAGTTCGCGGGCGGCCACGTCGAGGGGGCGAAGAACGTCGCGGTGCAGCAGCTCGAGGGCGCCCTGGACTCGCTCGGCCCCCGGGACCAGCCCGTGGTCGTGTATTGCCAGAGTGGGATGCGCAGCCGGCTCGCGGTCGGGCTGCTGCGTCGCGCCGGCTTCACGGCCGTCCACGACCTCGGCCCCGGCTCGGCGTGGCGCTGACGCCGTCGGGCTCCGTCGATCCACCATCCGCCTCGCGCGCCCCCGAGGCGCGCCCCAGGGCGTCAGGGCCGCGATCCGAACGTGCGGGTTGCCACGTTGACCCTTCGTCGGTCGCGGCGTAGCTTCCCGGCGTGCCGACCCCCCCGACCTACGAGGTTTCGGGTCCGAGCCTTCGACTCGTCCTCGGGGGACTGATTTCGTTGGCCCTCGTGCTGGGGGTCGTGGCCTACTGGCGGTACACCGTCTCCGAGCGGCACTTCGCCGAGACCATCGTCGAGATGGACGCCCTCGGGCCGACGCTCGACACCGACGGCTGCGTCGGCGCGGTGCTGGACTGGCACGCCCGCTGCGAGGCGAACAAGCCGCTGTGCGACGACGGCGTGCCGCGGATCATGACGCACTGCCTGGTCGGCGCCGATCGCCAGGCGTACTGCGACGGGCTCGATCTGAGCTCGGCGAAGGCCCAGTGGGTCTACGGCAAGTGCCAGGATCGCGGCACGCCCTGCCGCGATCGCAAGAAGTGCGCGTGCGCCGACGCGTACCGGACCGTCGACAGCTTCTGTCGACACGGGCAAAAGGGGGTCTCGCTGTGAAGCCGTTTCGCCTCGCGTTCGCCACGACCGTCGCGACCTGGATCCTGCTGCTCATCGGGGGCCTCGTGAACCCGATGGGCGCGTCCATGGCGTGCCCGGACTGGTACTTCATCCCCACCTGCAACGGCGAGCTCCTGCCGGAGATGACCGGCGGCGTGCTCTACGAGCACGGCCACCGCCTCTGGGCCTCGTGGGTCGGCCTGCTCACCCTGGTGCTGGCGTTCGTGACGTGGCGTGCCAAGAACGTCGACGCGACCAGCAAGAAGTACGCCCTGTCGGCGCTGGTGCTGGTCTGCGTGCAGGGCACGTTGGGCGGGATCACGGTCAAGCTGAACCTCTCGAGCTCGATCTCGACGCTGCACCTCGGGACCGCGATGGCGTTCTTCGGGCTGCTCATCGCGCTGACCTTCCGGCTCGCCCCGGCGTCGGCGCGACCGTCCGTGCCGTCGATGCACCGCGGCCTGATCCTCGCGGCCGTCGCCGTCGTGTTCGCGCAGGTGATCCTCGGCGGCATGGTCCGGCACCTCGGCGCAGGGCTCATCTGCGGCGACGACTGGGTCGGCTGTGGCCCGAGTGGCTGGACCAAGCAGCCACTGGCGCACCTGCACATGACGCACCGCTTCGTCGCCTACGCGCTGGTGCCGATCGTGCTGCTCGCGGGCCGCCACGCGGCGCGCGAGGCCGCTGCGACGGGTAACAATCTCGCAGCACGGCTCGCCAAGCTGCCGGCCGTGTTGATCCTCGTCCAAGTCGCGCTCGGCCTGCTCACCGTGGCGACCGGCCGCAGCGTCGGCATCGTCACGTTCCACACCGCGACCGGTGCGCTGGTACTCGCGAGCCTCTGGGCGTGCTACCTCGCGCTCGGCCCGAGCCGCGCCGCGGGCCTGCTCCGTGACGCGGGCGCCCGCGAGGGGGCGAATCGATGACCACTCGACTCGCCGATCTCGCCGCGCTGACCAAGCCCGGCGTCACGCGGATGTGCCTCTTGACGACGCTCGGCGGCCTCGCGCTCGCCCCCGTCGCGTGGGACTGGACGACCTCGGTGTGCGCCCTGTTCGGCACCGCGTGCGCGGTGGGTGGCGCCAACGCGTTCAACATGTGGCTCGAGCGCGACGCGGACGCACGGATGTCCCGGACGCGCCGCCGCCCGCTGCCGGCCGGCCGCCTCGCGCCCGCCGTCGCCGTCCGCTTCGCGTGGATCCTGAGCGTGGTGGCGATCGCCGTGCTCGCGCTCGGCACCAACGTGCTCACCGCGGGCCTCGCCGCCCTCGCGATCGCGTCGTACGTCCTCGTCTACACCCCGCTCAAGTACCGCACGCCGCTGGCGCTCGTGATCGGGGCGATCCCCGGCGCCGCGCCGCCGCTGCTCGGCTGGACCGCCGCGACCGGCTCGATCGACGCGCCGGCCCTGGTGCTGTTCGGGATCCTGCTGGTGTGGCAGCTGCCGCACTTCCTCGCGATCGCGCTGTACCGCCAGGAGGACTACGCGAAGGCGGGGATCCGCATCGTGCCGCTCGTCCGTGGCGTGCCCATCGCGAAGATCCAGGCGGTCGCCTGGGCGATGGTGCTCGTGCCGGTGTCGATGATGCTCGTGCCGCTCGGCGTGGCCGGCGACACCTACCTCGTCTGCTCGGTGGTGCTCGGCTGTGGCTTCCTCGCGTGGGGCTTCCGCGGCCTCGACAACCGCGCCGGCGTCCGCTGGGCCCGCGGCTTCTTCTTCGCGTCCCTCCTCTATCTGCCGGCGCTGACCCTCGCGCTGCTCTGGGACGTGGCGGGCTGACCCGATGGCCGCGCCGCCACCCGACTTCGAGCCGACGCCCGCGCTGGCGTGGTTGCGCAAGTACATCTGGGTCGTCGCCGCGGTGCTCGGCATCGTCACGCTCACGGTCCTGCGCACCCGCCTGCGCAACATCCCCGACCCACCAGCGGTGATGTACACGCTGCCCGCGTACGAGCTCGTCGATCACGAGGGCCGGCCGTTCACGCCCGAGACCCTGCGCGGCAAGGTCTGGGTCGCCGGCTTCGTGTTCACGAACTGCCCGAGCACGTGCCCGGCGGTGACGCGCGCGATGGGCTCGCTGCGCGATCGCTTCGATCGCATGGACATCGACATCGAGATGGTCTCGATCACGGTCGATCCGGCGCGCGACACCCCCGACGTCCTGAAGGCCTACGCGGAGTCCGTCGGCGCGCACACCGACCACTGGCGCTTCGTGACCGGCAGCACCGACGACGTGCGTCGGCTGGTGCGCGAGGGCTTCAAGCTCGGCATCGGCGATCCCACGCCGGTACCCGGCGCGCCGCTGGCCGACGGCGGCGCGATGTTCGACATCGCCCACTCGACGCAGCTCGCGCTCGTCGACACCGAGGGCGGCGTCCGGGGCTTCTACGACATCGAGCCCGACGGTGGCCTCGACGAGGTCTTCCACCGGGCGCAGCACGTGATGGCCGAGGCGGCCCGCGCCGCGCGTGCGGAGGCACGCGGCCGGTGATCGGGCGCCCCGCCGTGTTCGCGGTCGCCGGCGTGATCGCGACGACGGCCGCGGCCTGCGAGTCGCCGCCGCGGTTCGAGGCGTCGCTGACGTTGGGCGGCGCCGAGGTCCCGGCCGAGGTGCTGAACCAAGGCGCCCGCGTCTACGAGATGCGGTGCGCGAGCTGCCACGGCGCCGACGGTTCGGGCAGCGGCTCGGCCGGCCGCGCGCTCGCGCAGCCGCCCCGGGATTTCCGGACCGCCGAGTTCCGCTACCGCAGCACCGCCGAGGGCGAGCTGCCGACGGACGCGGATCTCGAGCGGACGATCCGCGAAGGCCGCATCGAGAACGGCATGCCCGCGTGGGGCACGCTCGCCGACGCCGACCGGCACGCGGTGATCCAGTACATCAAGACCTTCTCGCCCCGGTGGCGAACGGGCGGTGCGTCGTGATGCGCGAGGCCCATCCGCGGACGCCCGCCCGCCCCGCGAGATCACCTCGCCGCGTCCCGCGGCCCGCGGCCGCAGGGATTTCGTCGAAGACCCCGCATGCGCACGTCAGAAGATCGAAACTCGATGCGCACGACTGTTGCGGCAATTTTGCTCAGTTGCTAGGGTCCGCGCCGGTGACGGCGGGCCATTCGCCACGAGTGCAGCGCCGCGGGCAACGACCCGTGCACGCACCCCTGTGCGTCCGCTCCGAACGACTTTCCGAAAACTCGGCGCGACCTCGTCGCTCGCGCCGCCACGACGCCGCCTGCGTGCGGCGAATGCCAACCCCGGGCGCGCGTCCTTCGACGCAGTGGTCTCGGGCAGCGAAGGTGAACTGACGTGCCGGCCATCTTTCCTCGTTGGACGAACAACGTTCCGATCGTCGTCGGACTGGTCGCACCGCTCGGCGGCGCGAGCCTGATCTTCGCGGTCTGGTACTGGTTCTCGCCTTGGTTCACGGACGTCGGCTATCGGCCCGAGCAACCGGTGGCGTACAGCCACAAGCTGCACGCCGGTGAGCTCGGCATCGACTGCCGTTACTGCCACAACACGGTCGAGAAGGCGGCGCACGCCGCCATCCCGCCGGCGGCGACGTGCATGAACTGCCACGAACTGGTGAAGACCGACAGCAAGCGGCTCGAGCCCGTGCGCGAGTCGTACAAGACCGGCGAGGCGATCCCGTGGGTCCGCGTGCACCAGCTGCCGGACTACGCCTACTTCAACCACTCGCCCCACGTCGCCGCTGGCGTCGGTTGTGCGAGCTGCCACGGCCGCGTCGACCAGATGGTCGTGGTCGAGATGAAGCAGCCGCTGTCGATGGGTTGGTGCCTGGATTGCCACCGCGATCCCAAGCCGAACCTCCGACCGCTGGATCAGGTCACGAACATGAACTGGGACGCGAGCGAGACGCCGTACGATCCGGACCGCGACGCGAGCCGCAAGCGCAAGGTCAACCCGCCCACGCACTGCTCGGGGTGCCACCGATGAGCACGGAAAAGATCTTTGGAGCGACCTACTGGCGCTCGTTGGCGCAGCGCGAGCTGACGCATGACGAGGCCGCCGATGGGTGGAAGGAATTCGAGCCGTTCGTCAGCGAGGCGGCGACCCCGTCGCCCACGGGCGGCCCGCGTCGCCTGCCGGTCGCGCAGGCGCCGGTGGTGCACGACGAGAACCCCGCCGAGGTGACCCTCGACGATCTCGTGCCGCGGGACGGCGTGTCGCGTCGGCGCTTCTTCAGCGTCGTCGGGGCCTCCGCCGCGCTGGCCGGCGCGACCGGCTGCGTCCGCAAACCCAAGGAGACCATCCTCGAGTTCGGCGAGCGCCCCGAGGATCTCATCCCCGGTCGCCCGATGTTCTACGCGAGCGCCATCGCCCGCGGCGCGACCGTCGAGGGTGTCGTCGTCGAGAGCCAAGACGGCCGCCCGACGAAGATCGAGGGCAACCCCAAGCACTCGGGCTCGCAGGGCGCCACCAGCGTGTGGACGCAGGCGTCGGTGCTCGAGATGTACGACCCGGAGCGCACGCGCGTCCCGGTGAAGAACGAAGGCGGGACCCCGGCACCGAGCGACATGCCGACGGCGCGCGAGGCCCTCACCAAGCTCCTCGCGGACGCGGAGAAGTCCGGCGGCGCCGGCCTCGGCGTCCTCACCCGCTACGTGACGTCGCCGACGATGCGCGCCGAGCTGCGCGCCCTCGCCGAGCGCTTCCCGAAGGCGCGCGTCTTCGTCAGCGACGACCTCGTCCCCTGGAACGCGTTCCGGGCCGCCGAGCTCGTGGCAGGGAAGGGCGCCCGCGCGTACCACCACCTCGAGAAGACCAGCGTCGTCTTCGCGGCCGACTCCGACTTCCTCGTCACCGAGGCCGAGAGCGTCCGCATGGCCCGCGAGTGGTCGAAGACCCGGCGCGTGGTCGGGCCCACCGACTTCATGTCGCGGCTCTACGTCGCCGAGCCGCACCTCACGTCGACCGGCGTCATGGCGGACCAGCGCCGCCGCATCAAGGCCAGCCAGGTCGGCGACGTGATGATCGCCCTGGCGACCGCGCTCGCGAAGGCGCCGGAGTTCAAGCTCCCGCCCGGCGCGTCGCTCGACGGCCTGCCCGCGGTCAAGCTCGACGCCGACACGCAGGCGTTCGTCGACGCCCTCGCGAAGGATCTCGGCAGCCAGGAGAACCGGGGCAAGAGCGCCATCCTCGTCGGTGCGCGCCAGCCGGTCTGGGTGCACGTGCTCGGGCTGCTGCTCGACGTCTCGCTCGGCAATCAGAAGCTCGGCGGCGGCGCCTTCGAGCCCACGCCCGCCGGCCAGGACGAGAAGGCGCCCAGCGGCAGCGGCTCGCTGCGCTGGCGGAGCGACGCGGCCGCGTCGGCGACCGAGGATCTCGCCGCGCTCGCGGCGGGCCTGGGCGACGGCAGCATCAAGACGCTGCTCTGCTTCGAGGCCAACCCGGCGTACGAGGCCACCGGCGAGCTCGGCATGGCCAAGCTCCTGCCCAAGGCCAACGTCGTCCACTTCGGCCACTACTTCGACGAGACCGCCCAGCTCGCCGCGTGGCACATCCCGCTGTCGCACTACCTCGAGGGGTGGGGCGATCTCGAGGCCATCGACGGCACGACGTCGGTGCAGCAGCCGCTCATCGAGCCGCTGCACGAGACGTACAGCGTGACCGAGCTGCTCGGGTTCGTCGCCACCGGCAAGATGATCGACGGCTACAGCTTGCTGAAGTCGTTCTGGTCGGTCGAGGCCGGCGCGCAGTTCTCCGAGCGGATCTGGCGACAGTGGGTCCACGACGGCATCGTCAGCGGCATCCCGCGCGAGCCGAACCTCCCCGCCCAGTCCGGCTGGGTCGAGGCCCTCGCGACGCTCGGCGAGCGCGGCAAGCCGATCGACGGCCTCGAGGTCGACATCCACATCGACCCGAAGGTCCTCGACGGGCGCATGTCCGGCAACGGCTGGCTGCAGGAGCTGCCGCACCCGGTCAGCAAGCTGACCTGGGACAACGCCGCGTACGTCAGCAAGGCGACCGCGGAGAAGTGGGGCGTGCTGTCGCAGGCGGTGGCCCGCAACTTCCAGCCCCTCGTCACGCTCACCGTCGACGGTCGCTCGGTCACGCTGCCCATCTGGGTGTCGCCCGGCCAGGCCGACGACACGGTGTCGGTCACGCTCGGCTATGGGCGCAAGGCCACGCCGGTCAGCGAGGGCGCCGGCTTCGACGTCTCCGCGCTGCGCAGCACCAAGGCGCCGTGGATCGCCGCGGGCGCGGCGGCGGCGGCGGGCGGCGACTACGAGCTCGCCTCGACGCAGGACTACGGCTCGCTCAAGCCGCCGTCGCACATGGGCTTCGAGTTCGAGGAGCGGCCCATCGTGCTCGAGCACACCCGGGCCGAGTTCAAGGCCGATCCCAACTTCGTCGAGAAGGCGAACCTGATGCCGCGCACGCGGCTGCAGCACCTCTGGGATCCGCCGAAGCTCACCGGCAAGCAGCAGTGGGGGATGAGCATCGACCTCAACACGTGCACCGGCTGCAACGCCTGCGTGGTCGCGTGCCAGGCCGAGAACAACATCCCCGTGGTCGGTAAGAAGCAGGTCCTGCGCGGCCGCGAGATGCACTGGATGCGGATCGACCGCTACTTCCGCGGCGACGAGGACAACCCGACGGCAGTGGTGCAGCCGATGGCGTGCCAGCACTGCGAGGCGGCCCCCTGCGAGACGGTGTGTCCGGTCGCCGCGACCTCGCACTCGCCCGACGGCCTCAACGACATGACCTACAACCGCTGCATCGGCACCCGCTACTGCAGCAACAACTGCCCGTACAAGGTCCGGCGCTTCAACTTCCTCGCGTTCAACCTCGATGTCCGCCCCGGCGGCATGTGGACGGACGACCCGGACGGCGCCTGGATCTCGCAGCTGCAGAAGAACCCCGACGTCACGGTCCGCTTCCGCGGCGTGATGGAGAAGTGCACCTACTGCGTGCAGCGCATCAACGAGGCGAAGATCGAGGCCCACGTCGCGGGCCGCGACCTCGTCGAGGACGGCCGCATCCTCACCGCCTGCCAGCAGGTGTGCCCGACCGAGGCGATCGTGTTCGGCGACATCCGCGACCCCGACAGCAAGGTCTCCAAGGCCAAGCGGTCGCCGCGCGACTACCAGGTGTTGCGCGACCTCAACAACCACCCGCGCACCAGCTACCTCGCGCGCATCCGGAATCCCCACCCTGATCTGACGCCCAAGGAGCCGGCGGCACCGGCTGCGCACGACAAGGGGCACGGCCAATGAGCCACTATCTCCAAACCCAGCACGAGCACGACCAGGATCCGCTCGAGGGCCGCACGGCCCTGGTCCAGGGCAACCTGTCGTTCCACGACGTGACCGAGAAGGTCGCGTATCACATCGACAACCCCCACAAGGCCTGGTGGATCGCCTTCATGGCGTCGCTCAGCCTGCTCGGGGTCTTCGGCCTCTCGGTGGGCTACCTGCTGTGGGAGGGCATCGGCATCTGGGGTCACAACAACCCCGTGATGTGGGCCTGGCCGATCGTGAACTTCGTGTTCTGGGTCGGCATCGGCCACGCCGGTACGCTCATCAGCGCGATCCTCTTCCTGTTCCGGCAGAAGTGGCGCACGTCGATCAACCGCGCCGCCGAGGCGATGACGATCTTCGCCGTCATCTGCGCCCTCATGTTCCCGACGATCCACGTCGGTCGCGTGTGGCTGCTGTACTGGGCGCTGCCGATCCCGAACCAGATGGAGATGTGGCCGAACTTCCGCAGCCCGCTGCTGTGGGACGTGTTCGCGGTCTCCACCTACTTCACGGTGTCGCTGCTGTTCTGGTACGTCGGCCTCATCCCCGACCTGGCGACCATGCGCGACCGGGCCAAGACCCGCATCCGCCAGGTCGTGTACGGCATCTTCGCGCTCGGCTGGCGCGGCTCGCACCGCCACTGGGTGAACTACGAGGCCGCGTACCTGCTGCTCGCATCTAT
>LNFB01000168.1 GCA_001464385.1 Deltaproteobacteria bacterium Ga0077550
GCACCGAGGAGGCGCTCGAGATCGCCGGCGCCGTGCGCCTGCGACCGATCCTGATGACGACCCTCACCACCGTGCTCGGGCTCATCCCCATGGCGCTGGGCCTCGGTGACGGCGCCGAGATCCGCATGCCGATGGCGATCACGGTCATCGCTGGCCTGTCGCTGTCGACCCTGCTCACGCTGGTCGTCATCCCCACGCTGTACGCGGGCGTCGATCGCTTCGCCTCGCGGCTGGGCGGCAAGGCCCCCGCCGATCGCCTGCGCGACGAGCTCACGCAGGTCCAACCCGAGCAGCTCGCCCCCGAGGGCGACGCCGATCTGAGCGACTGAAGGCGCCGCCATGATCCCGGGCTTCTCCGACAACGGCTTGGTGCGCATGGCCCTGCGCCGGCCCATCGCGATGATGATGGCGCTGTTCTCGGCGCTGGTGCTCGGGGCCATCGCCCTGGGCCGCATGCCGCTCGAGCTCATCCCCTCGGGGTTCTCGGCGCCGTTCCTGTCGGTGACGGTGCAGTACGGCGACGCGACCGCGCGCGACATCGAGGAGAAGATCACCCGCCCGCTCGAGACGGCGATCGCCACGACGCCGGGCATCGATCAGATCGTCAGCACCTCCACCGCCGGGTCGGCGCGGGTGATGATGGTCTTCGAGAGCGACGTCGACATGGACGTCGCCTACCGCCAGGTCCGCGATCGCATCAACCGCGTGCGGCCCGACCTGCCCAGCGACGTCAAGGACATCAAGATCCGCAAGGAGTCCGGCGAGTCGATCCCGGTCGCGTTCTACGGCGTGCTCTGGGAGGACGACATCGCCGATCCGATGGTGGTCATCGACGACCACCTCGTGCGGCCCATCGAGCGCATCGACGGTGTCGGCCTCGTCAACATGTGGGGCCGGACCGATCCGCAGGTGATGATCGACGTCGATCGGGCGCGGGCCGAGGCCGCGGGCATCAACATGGTGACGCTGGTCGGGTCGCTGGGCCGGGCCAATTTCACGCTGGCCAGCGGCGCGCTGGAGGACGGCGGCAAGACCCTGCTGCTGCGCTCGGTCGCGGCGTTCCAGACCCCCGAGGAGATCGCGGCGATCATGATCCGCGCCGACGGCCTGCGCGTCGGCGACATCGCCGACGTCCGCCTCGGGCAGCCCGAGCGCACCCGCTACGACCGGTACAACGGCAAGCCCTCGGCGGTCCTGTTCGTCGTCAAGGAATCGCAGGCGAACACGGTCGAGATCTCGGAGCGCATCAAGGAGACGGTCGCGCGCGCCCGCGCCCACCCGGATCTGCAGGGCGTCGAGGTGGTCGAGGTGTTCATCCAGGGCGACATGATCCGCTACAGCCTGGATCAGGTCGTCAGCTCGGGGATCCAGGGCGGCTACCTGGCGCTCATCGTGCTCATCTTCTTCCTGCGCCGGGTCCGGCTGACGCTGGTGATCGCCGCGTCGATCCCCCTGTCGCTGTTCCTCGCGCTGCCGGTGATGTACTTCACCGGGCAGAGCATCAACCTGGTCTCGCTGGTCGGGCTGATGATCTGCGTCGGCCTCGTGGTCGACAACTCGGTGGTCGTGGCCGAGAACATCGCCCGGTTCCGGCGCCGCGGCATGGGGCCCTACGCCGCGGCCCTGCAGGGCGCCGGCGAGGTCGCCCTGGCGATGACCCTCGCGACGCTGACGACGGTGATCGTGTTCCTGCCGGCGTCGCTGCTCTCCGAGGGGCCGACGCAGTTCTTCATGGTCCGCATGGTCACGCCCGTCTGCGTGTCGCTGCTCGCGAGCCTGTTCGTGGCGCTCGTGCTCGTGCCGTTGGCCTCGGCCACGCTGCTGTCGGACGAGGGCTCCGGCGGCCCGCTGGCGCGCTGGCCGACGCTGATGCGCCTCGACCAGGCGTGGAAGCGGTGGATGGGCCGCGTCTACGACGCGACGATGGGCTGGGTGAACGAGGCCTACGGCCGGCTGCTGCGCGTGGTGCTGCGCCGGCGCATGGACGTCATCGTGATGTCGCTCTTGGCCCTGGCGTCGACGGCGATCCCGTTCGCGAACGTGCGCTGCGCCTCGGGCGAGCAGTTCGGCACGCGCCGCGTCGAGATCAAGTACACGATGCCGGCGGACACCACGCTCGAGGAGGCCAACACCTTCTTCCTCGAGCTCGAGGGCATCCTCGCCGCCGAGGGGCACCAGTGGCACGTGGCGGGGTACTGGTCGGGGTTCGACGAGGGCACGGGGACCATGTCGGTGTTCTTCGACAAGCCGAAGCCCGGCGACCCGCCGTTCGAGGAGTTCGCCAAGGAGCTCGCGGCGCGCCTGCCGACCAAGGCCGGCTGGCGCAAGACCTCGGCGTTCGGCGAGAGCGACGGGGCCCGCGACGACTCGTACCGCGTGTCGATCTACGGCGACGACCACGACCAGCTCGCGACCACGCGCGAGCAGATCGAGGACGGGCTGCTGCAGATCGAGGGCGTGATCGGGGTGCGCGGCAACGGTGAGGAGCTGCGCCGACGCGAAGAGCTCGCGCTCTCGATCGATCGCGCGATGTCCGAGCGCTTCGGCGTCTCGGCCGACGGGCTGGCCAACACGGTCGCGTACGCGATCCGCGGCGCGCCGCTGCCGAGGTTCCACACGCCGGCCAAGGAGCTCGACGTCCGCATCCGCTACCGCGCCGAGGATCGCAGCGACGTGGACGAGATCCTCGGCTGGACCGTGCCGACGCGGCAGGGCGGGTCGGTGCCGATCTCGGTGCTCGCGGACAAGACCATCGCGCGGGGCGAGTCCTCGCTGCAGCGGGTCAACAAGCGGGTCGGCACCACCATCCGGCTCGAGCTCGCCAACGAGGATCGCACGGCGACCGAGGCCCGCATCGGCGCGTACATCGACGGCTATCGCCTGCCCGAGGGCCTGTCGTTCGAGGCCGGCGGCGACCAGCAGGCGATCAACGACATGGCCCGCGACCTCATCGGCGCGATGGGCCTGGGCACGATCTTCATCCTGCTGGTGATGGGCTTCCTGTTCGAGTCGTTCGTCCTGCCGCTCGCGGTGCTTCCGTCGATCCCGCTCTCGTTCGTCGGGGTGTGGTGGTTCATGTACGTGTCGGGGTCGAACATCGACCCGCTCGCGGGCATCGGCATCGTGCTGCTGCTCGGCGTGGTCGTGAACAACGCGATCGTGCTCATCGACTTCGTCAACGTCGCCCGACAGCAGGGCCTGTCGCGCGAGGAGGCGATCGTGCAGGCGGGGCGGCTGCGGTTCCGGCCGATCATGATGACGTCGCTGACGACGATCGGCGGGCTCTTGCCGCTGGCGATGACCGCCCCGACGGGCGAGGGCATCGCGTACCAGGGCTTCGGCCAGGCGCTGCTCGGCGGGATGACCACGGCGACGATCCTGACGCTCGTGGTCGTGCCGGTGACGTACTGCTATCTGGACGATCTGCGCGAGGCCGCGGGCGTGTGGTGGCGGCGGATCATGCGGCTGGGCCGACGCGGGTAGGGGCGGGGCCCCAGCGCGGCGCCCTACGGCGCGACGTCGGCCCAGAGGATCGCGAGATCGAGCTCGATCGCATCGAACGGCTCGGCGCGCACGCGCGCGTCGTCGCGGAACCCCTACGCGGCTTCGCTCTTCGGCGGCGCCGAGAACGACTGACCCGAGCCCTTGAGCAGCGAGATCGTCGCGGAGAAGTATCGGTCCGCGAACGCGGTGACCGGCATCTCGACGATCTCGAACTCGACGGACGCGGTGAGGATGCCGCGGGCGTACATCACGTCGTAGCGCTGGCCGGCGATCATCGACGGCAGCGAGATGTGATCGATGCTGTACTCCGAGACGAGGAGCTGCTCCTTGAGGCAGCCGGCGAGCATGTTGCCGAGCTCCATCAGGGCGTCGATGTTCTCCTCGGTGACCTCGGTCTGTTTCTCGTCGGTCAGCTTCTCGGCGACGAAGAACATCGCCGCCTTCGACAGGTTCAACGTCATGCCGCCGCTGTTGCGCCCGACCAGGCCGACCATCACGGAGAGCTCGTGTCGCGCCGTCGAGATCCGGCTGGCGCCGACCGGGACCGGTCGTAGGCCCGTCATCTCGAAGCCGCTCTCGGTCGCCATCACGATGGCGTTGACCAGTGTTTCTTCGATGTTGAGCTTCATCGCCTTGGATCGCTCGTGCGGCCCGTGGGCGACCGGCGCAAGCGATCCGGGCAATTCGGCGCCGGACGGGGCGATCCTGGCCCGACCCGGGCCGCACGATCGCCGGTCGCCGCGCGGATCAGCCCGCCGGGCCGCCGGCCTGGCTGAGGGCGAAGCCGGTCATGTCGCTGTAGGTGTACGGGCCGACGAGCCCGGTGAACGTGTCGATCTGGCCGCTGGCCGGGTTCACGCGGTAGGCGTCGGCGGCGTACGAGACCGCCCAGACGTTGCCCTCGAAGTCGATGCTGATGCCCTTGGCGTAGTTGGGCAGCGCGATCGTCTGCGAGAGCACGAGGGTCTCGGCGTCGATGCCCACGAGGTTGTAGGCGAAGTTCGCGTCGTAGCCACCGACCCAGAGGATGCCCGCGGCGTCGACCATGCAGCCGCCGCCCGAGGCGCCCGCGGTGGTGTTCGCGGCCCACGTCTCGGTGACGGGATCGAAGCGGGCGAGCGCGCTGGAGCAGGTCCATGGCCGTCCCTCGCCGTCGACGGTCATGCCGTAGCCCGACTGGTTCATCGGCCAGACCGAGACGCTGAGGTCGCTCAGCTTCACGCGGACGAGCGACCCGAGCCCGAGCTGCGAGCCCCAGAAGTTGCCCTCCGAGTCCACTGCGGCGCCGTAGATGCCGTAGTAGTTGGCCGCGACCCCGGGGATCGGGATCGTCTGCTCGACGACGCCGGTCTCGCCGTCGATGAGCACGACGTCGATGGAGGCGTTGGCGCCCGAGGTCCACAGCTTGGTGTTCTCGTAGCGGCACGTCGCCTCGTCGAACTCGCCCTGTGTCCACGCGACCGGCCGCTGGGACGCGTAGGCGAACGGGGTGAACCACGCGATGCAGCCGTCCTGCCACGGCTTGATGTCCCCGCCGCCGGTGGAGGTGTTCGCGGGATCGGGGCAGTCCTCGGCGCGCGCGTAGATCTTGGTGACGCCGCTCGAGCGGTTGGCCACGGCCATGTCGCCGTTGAGGTTGACCGAGGTCCGCGACGGGCTGCCGGTGCTGTCGGAGCGGACGATGTAGCGGCCCTCCTCGACCAGCGTCTGGGTGTTGATCTTCGATACCGTGCCCTCGGTGCTGTTCGCGACCCAGATGTACGAGAAGTCCGCGGTGCCGCCACCGCCACCGCCCACGCCGCCGCACGCGGTCGACACGTCGGGCAACGCGATGTCGAACTTGAGCGGATCGACGCCGGTCTCGTCGGCGGTGGCCGATCCCGCGGGGCCGTTGCCCTCGGCGCTCGCCGCCGTGCTGCCGTCGCCCGACTCGACGGAGTCGGTGGTGATGCTCAGCACGCCGCCGCTGCCGGATTCGCCGTCGCCGCCGGCTCGATCACCGCCGCCGCCACACGCCGCCAACAGGACGCACATTCCGGTGACACTGCGCATCGACGCCATGGGATCAGCGTAACGGAGTCCAGGTGGATCACCGCACATCGACGGGGGTTGCACGCGAGCGATCGCGCGGGGGCTGGGGACCCGCGGCGAGGGTGCGTGGGGCCCCGTCTCCGCGCGACGGGTTGCGTCACTCGGCCGCGCGCCGCTCGAGCGCCGCGGTGTAGACCCGGGCGCGCCGCTCCGCGAACACATCGAGCACCATCGCCGAGCTCGCCGCGACGAGGAACGCCAGCGCGACCCCGGTGGCTCCGTCGCGCTTCACGGTCCACAGCACGACCAACGACACGGCGATGAGCACGGACCACGTGCTCTTCAGCCACACCCAGTTCGCGTTGACCTTCTGCATCCGCGGCAACTCCTGCGCCAGGAGCTCGGGGGCCGCGAGGGCGAGCAGCGCCTCGAGCTGCGGCCCGGTCTTGATCGCCAGCACGCTGCCCCCCACGACGGCGCCGAGGCCCAGCAACCCCAGGGGCACGACGAGGCCCCACCCGAAGGCGGTGTGGGTCTGGTGGAGGTAGGCCACCGCGCCGAGGATCACGACGCCGTAGATCGCCAGGATCGCCCCGGTGAGGCGCTCGGCGGCGAAGTAGGTCTGCAGGGCCTCGACGTCCATGACGGGCGAGGGTACCACCGCGGCCTCCCTGCTCAGCGCAGTCCGAGCTCGGCGGCGTTCAGCGCACCGGTGGCGTAGAGCTGGCCGCCACGCCCGACGTCGTGGCTCTCGAGCCGGTACTGGATCTCGCCGTCGAAGCGACCGAGGCGATCCCAGCCGTCGGAGAACCAGCATGCGTCGCTGCCGCTGCCGTCCACGAACTCGGCACACTCGTCCCCGCCCGCTGGCCAGATGAGCTTCATCGTGCCGACCAGCCGCGTGATGTCGTCGAGCGTCCAGTACGCGCCGTGCTCGTGGGCCTCCACGATGTAGGCGACGACGGCGTTGCCGTGGCTGACATCCTGTCCCGGCGGCGCCGTGCTCCCCCACCACATGTCGAAGAAGTAGCTGCCCTGCGCGTACTGGTCCTCGATCAGCTGGCCACGCAGGCCCGAGTTGTCGGGCACGCCGGGCACGCCGGTGTGGTCGATGTGCTCGACGACCTCCGTGCACCGCTCGACGATCGACCCGTCCTCGCTGAGCGCCGAGAGATCGAGACAGATCCACGCCCAGTGCGACGCCATGTGCGTGACGATGGCGTAGACGTAGGCCGTGGGGCCGCCGCCACGGCCGTACCACTTGTCGAAGATGTTGCGCTCGGTGAACACGAGGATGCGTTCGTAGGCGTCTGCGTTCTCGGCGGAGAACTCAGGATCGCCGTCGATGACGCGCAGGAGCTCCGTCACGTGACGCCACATGTGCGCCTCGTAGAGCTGCTCTTCCTGGCCGGTGCTGCCGTTCTGGAACGAGGTCCAGCCGAGGTACTCGTCGTTGAACGCCTCGCCCCCGAGCTCGGTCGAAGGTCGCGCGCTGGCGATCATCGCATCGACGCACTCGATCGCCGCGGCGACGTACTCCTGCGTCCCCGTCGCCTCGGCGATCTGAGCCAGGCCGTCGACGTAGTAGCTCGCGTTGTAGAAGTCCCACGAGTCGGCGCTGTCGCACAGCGCCATGTACTCGGTGCGCTCCGCGTCCCAGGTGTCCCGGAACATCTGCTCCCACTCGCTGACGGTCCGAGTCGCTGGGCCCGGGTCGGGCCGCGGAACGCCTCCGAGGTCGGCAGCGATGTCGTCGGGGGGCTGCTCACCGTGGTCGTCGCTCCCGTCGGTGTTCGGGCGCGTGCTGGCGCCGGTGGTGCCGGTGGTGGTGGTGTCGACGCCGCCGCCGGTGCCGTCGTCGCCTCGACCCTGGTTCGTACGACCGGCGGGGCCGCAGCTCACCGCGAGCGCGGGCAGCAGGGGCGCGGCGAGACGGGTGATCGATCGGTGCATACCTACCGATCTTGCCCGATGCGCTCGGCACGACGAGTTCGCCGCGGTTGATCTACGTCGCACGACGTAGAGGCCGCATCCGAGAGGTCGCGGCGTAGGCTGCGTCACGCGTCCGAACGTCAGCCGCGAACACCGAATCGGGCCCTAGCGGACCCGAGCACGACGTGGGTTCGGCGGAACGATCACGAGGCTCACCCGGTCGACGTGAGTCCGAGTCGTCGCAGCAGCGCGTTGTCGAAGGTCGCGAGGTAGGGCTCGCGCAGTCTATCTCCGCCCGGGCGAAGTCCATCTCCGCCCGGGCGGAGCAGGGTGCCGCGCGCGCGGCTCCAACGGGTGAGCGCGTCGTGGCCGTAGAACTGCATATGGTTGCGCGTCGCCGCCGAATTGCACTGCCCCCAGTGGAGCGCGGCCCCGGCATCGAGCGCGGTCCGCTGGACCGCGTCGATGAACT
The DNA here is from genome assembly GCA_001464385.1 of Deltaproteobacteria bacterium Ga0077550. Classification (GTDB taxonomy): domain Bacteria; phylum Myxococcota_A; class Polyangia; order Nannocystales; family Nannocystaceae; genus Xiheibacterium; species Xiheibacterium aquaticum. The sequence goes on from LNFB01000168.1 coordinate 7,940, forward strand.
CGGCGGCGCCCCGCGTGCCGCTCAGCACCGCGACCTCGATCATCGCGGTCGGGTCGAAGCGCTGCATCCCTAGGAGCGCCTGCGTTCGGCCACACACGCGCAGCGAGATGTAGCCACCGACGTGGATGCGCCGGGCCGGGTGCTCGCGGGCCGCGAATGCACCGACGAGGCGGAGGATTCGGTCGACCAAATCGACGCCCGCCGTGAGCGGGACGGCAGCCTCGACCGACAGGGTTGGCAGCGATCCGAGAGATGCGACCTCCATCAGCTCGTAGCCGACACCGCTGCGGTCGCCGGCAGGGAGCGCGCGCAGCATCACCCCGCGAATCGCGGCGGCGGTGAGCCAGCGATAGTCGTGCTCCATCGCCAGCTCGAGCAGCTCCACGGCGCGGCGTTCGATCGACCACCCCTCGCGCTCGGCGGCGCTCACCAGCCCGCCGAGGCGGGCGAGGGCGTGGAGGTCGCCGTGGGGGATCCGCGGCTCGATCGACGCCGCGAGGATCTCCGGATCGAGGGCCGTCGGAGGCGCCGATGGACGATTCCTGCGCTCGAGCGGTTCGGGGCGCTCGACGCGGTTGGTCACGACGCACTCGTTGTGGCCCGCGGCGTTGATGTAGGGGTTGACGACGATCTCGGCGAAGCGGTTGCGGGTGGCGGAGTCGGGCCCGCCGAGACCTGTGCGAGTCCCGTCCAGCACACCGCGCAGGTCGGTTCCCACCGCGGGCACGAGCGATTGCCAGTCGGTCCACACCCTGCGCTCGGCGAGACCGTACTGCGGGACGACCTCGAGGATCACGGAGTAGATGATCCCGAGCCCGCCGAGCCCGACGATTGCGGCGCGGAACAGGTCGTCGTCGTAGTGGATGTGCTCGGCCCGAATGCACGGAAAGTAGCGGCGGACAGCGCTCGGATCGGTGATCCCCCGCGCGGGCTCGATCCAGTGCTCGATGCCGCCGGCGGAGATCATGTGGATCGCACGCACCCAGTCGGCGAGCGGTGGGCGGTCGAAGTCACCGCCGTGCGTGCCGGTCGCGATCGCGCCGGCGAGCGTCTGACCGTTCGCGCCGCCGAGCGTCGCGAGGGCCACCCGCGGCGCCTGCAGGTCGAGCAGCAGATTGAGCTCGCGGAGCGTGATGCCCGCCTCGACGTGGAAATACAGGCCGGGTGCGTCCTCGCGGAGGAGCCCGGGGAGCGTGCCCTGCAGGCTGCGATCGAGCCGCGTCGTGTCGACGACCGTGGTGACGTCGACGCCGCCGGAGACGATGGTCTCGAAGGCGCCGTCGGTGCGCGGCTCCGTCTCGGGCCACGCGACGTCGGAGTAGGACCACGCGCTGCCGATGGCGTGCACGGAGCTGCCGCGCGACTCGGCCTCGCGGACGGCGTGGATGAGGTGCGCGATGTCGGTGGGGCGGTAGTACGTCATCGCGGTGACGTGGCGCCACGACCCGCCGTAGTTGGTGAGCTCGCGGTAGCGTTCCGTCGGCACGTCATCGCCGGAGGCCCGCAGGAGCGCGCAGATCGACTCGGGGGGGAGCCCGCGGACGCGTTCGGCGATGGCAGTCGCGGTGCGGGTGGTGAACGTCGTCGGCAGGCCACCCACCGATCGATCGGGCCACGACGTGCCCGCGCCGGTGGTCGGGGTCTCGGCGGAGGTGCCGGGGCTGGCGACGGAGCTCGATCCGCCCGAGGGGCCGGGGCTCGGCGGAGGCACGAGGGCGCCGCGGGGCGCGTGGGCGAACGACTCGATCAGCGCTCGCGCCAGCTTCATCGTCGCGGCGGTTGGTTCGTCGGCGAGCGCCGGGGGGTGGGATGTGTCGTGGGTCTTCGCGGTGGCCGCCGCGTCGTGCGGCAGCTCGGCCAGCCCCGGGAATTCGGGCAGATGCTTCGTTTCGTCGCTCGGCATGGAGGCGTAGTGGGCTCGCGACGCGCGAGCGTTCCCGCGGGGCCGCGCCTCGCACCGAGCCCCGTTGCTCGGCGCTGGGAGCGGCCGAGCGCGCGGCGGACAGACGCCGCGTCAGCCGCTCGGCGTACCCGCGGCCGTCAGCGCGAAGCCGGTCATGTCGCTGTACGTGTACGCGCCGACCAGCCCGCCGACGGTGTCGATCGTGCCTGCGTCGACGTCGATCCGATACGCGTTGCTGCCCGCGAACGCGACGCCCCAGACGTAGCCGGCGAAGTCGATGCTGATGCCGTGGACGTACTCGGGGATCGCCATCGTGGTGACCACCTGCACGCTCTCGGTGTCGATGCCGACGAGCGTCGCGTTGGGGTACGCGCTGTTCCACAGGATGCCGTTCGCGTCCTCCATGCAGCCGCCGAGCGCGCTGCCGCCGTTCATCGGCGGCAGGTGGGTCCACGTCTCGGTGCCCGGATCGAAGCGCGACGCGCCGCCCGATCCGCACAGCCACGCGCGGCCGACCGAGTCGACGGCGAGGCCGTAGTGCACGGTGCCCGTCACCGGCCAGGTCTCGTAGCTCAGGTCGTTGCGCATCACCCGGATGAGCGTGCTCGGCCCGTCCCAGTTGTGATCGACGGTCCAGAAGTTGCCGTCGCCGTCGACCGCCCCGCCGTAGAGCTGCGCCCACCCGATGACGTTCGGGATCGTGACCATGTCCTCGACCACGCCGGTGTCACCGTCGATGAGCACGACGTCTGCGGTCCCTGCGTTGTTGCCCCCCGAGGTCCACAGCTTCTCGTTCTGGTACGAGCACGTCGCGTCGTTCCACTCGCCCTGGGCCCAGGCGAGGGGACGCTGCGTGGAGTAGGCGAAGGACGTGTACCAGGCCACGCACTCCTCGGTGCCCCAGGGCAGCATGTCGGCGGCGCCCGTCGACGTCTGGATCCCCGCCATGCCGTTGCTCTCCTGGCACGCGTCGGTGTTGCCGTAGATCTTGACCACGCCGCCGCTGCGGTTGGCGACCGCGACGTTGCCGCTCAGCGACACCGAGGTGCGCGACGGGTTGCCGGCGGAGTCGGGGCGCACGATGTAGCGGCCCTCTTCGATGAGCGTCTCGGTGTTGATCTTCGACACCGATCCCTGGCCGCTGTTCGCGATCCAGATGTACGAGTGCGTGACGTCGCCGTCGCCCTCGGGGCAGTTGTTGCCGCCGTCGGGGACCCCGAGATCGAACTTCGGGGCGAGGCCGCTCTCGCCGCTGTCGGCGACGGTGGCCGAGCCCACGGTGCCGTCGGCGGAGGCGCCCACGGTCGTCTCGGATGCGCTCGCGTCCGCGGTGCCCGACTCGTCGAGGCTGCCGGTGATCGAGATGCTGCCCTGGCTCGCGGTGGCCGAGCCCGTGCGACCCTCGCCGCCGTCGGTGCCGCAGGCGAGGGTGAGCGATGCCAGCGTCCAGGCCACGGTGCGTCGGTTCGACATGTCGAGGCTCCTCGTCGTTCGGTGCGCGCCGCCGCTTCGAGCCCCCCACGAGCCCGACGCGCGCGCTCGTCCATGTTTGCAGGTGGGCGCGGGCCTGTCGAGCCGCCGCCCGCGGGGTATCCTCCACCGCGGTGTCCGACGCCCGCGAGGTCGAGCTGGCGCGACTCGAGTTCGACTCGGGTGGGCCCGCGCAGCGCGGCGCGCGTGGGCGCGACGTCGCGGTGCTCGGCGGCCTCTACCTCGTGCAGGGGATCGTGTGGGGGTTCGGGGGGTTGCTGCTGTTGCCGCGGCTCGCCGCCGCGGGCGTGCCACTCGAGCAGCAGGCGGGGATCGTGGCGCTGGCCGGCGCGCCGTGGGTGTTCAAGCTCGCGTGGGGGCCTGTGCTCGACACCGCGTGGGCGCGGCGGCTCGGTCCCGGCCGCGTCGCGGCGCTCGGTTCGGTGATCGTCGCCGCCGCGCTCGCGACGATGGCGACGCTCGATCCCCCACGCGCACACGTCGGTGCGCTGGCGTGGACGTGGCTGCTGCTCAACGTCGCGCTCTGCCTGCAGGACGTCGCGACCGATGCGCTGGCGTTCGATCGGATCCCCGCGGCGGCGCGGGGCCGGGCGGTCGCGGTGATGCTCGCGGGGCACCACGTCGGCGCCGAGGCGCTCGCGGGCGCGTGGGTCGGGGCGATCGTCGCGGCCCGCGGGCTGCCGGCCGGGCTCGCGGTGCTCGCGGGCGCGGCCGCGCTGGTCGCCGTGGTCGTCGCGATCGTCGCGGGCCCGCGCGGCGACGCGACGGCGCGCGCCTCGGGATCGATCCGCGAGGCCGTGCAGGCGCTGATGCTGTCGCCCGGCGGCGCCGTGGTGATCGGCTTCGCAGCGCTGGTGTTCGCCGCGGACGTCGTCACCGCGGCGGTCAGCGGCCAGTGGTTCCTCGAGCTCGGGTGGACCCCCGAGGCGGTCGTCGAGCGCGTCGTCGTCGTGCTGCTGGTCGGCAACCTCGCCGGCTACGTCAGCGCCGCCTGGCTCGTCGATCGACTCGGGCATCGCCGCGTGCTGCTCGGCTCGGGCCTCGCGCTGGCGTCCGCGTGGATCGGCTTCGCGGCGTGCCGCGGGCTGTGGTCCCACGTCGCGTTCGTGCAGGCCTTCATCGTGGTGCAGGCGTGGATCACCGCGTGGCTGTACGCGGCGACCCACGCGGTGCTGATGGACGCGACGGGAGCCCGGATCCGCGCCACGCAGTTCGCGGTGCTCACCGCGTGCCTCAACCTCCCGCGCGTCTGGGCGCCGGCGCTGGGCGCGTGGGCCGTCGCAGCCCTCGGCTTCGCGGGGACGTTCGCGGCGTGCGGCGTCTGGCAGGCCGTGCTCGCCCTCGTCGCGGCGTCGCTGGGCGTGGGCCGCGACAGCGGGCAAGCTCGCGGCCGCTGATCCCCGCGCGATGGTCGTCGCCTTCGATTCCTCCTCCGCGCTCGCCGCGTCACCGCCCGGCTCGCCCGCGCACGCGCTGCTGCTCGCGCTCGGCCGCGGGCTGCACGAGTCGGGCTTCCCGGCCCCGATGCTCGAGCACGCCCTCGGCCGCGTCGCGGATCACCTCGGGGTCGAGGCCCAGTTCTTCTCGACGCCGACGTCGATCTTCTCCGCGTTCGGGGCGGGTACCGAGCAGCGCGTGCACCTCGCCCGCGTCGAGCCGGCCTCGGTGGACCTCGGGCGCCTCGTCGAGCTGCAGTCGCTCATCGACAAGCTGTGTCAGGACGCCCTCGGCGCGGCCGCGGCGATCCGCGAGGTCGAGCGCATCGTCGGGGCCAAGCCGCCGTTCCGCAGCAGCGTGACGGTCGCGGCGTACGCCCTGTCGTCGGGGGCGTTCGCGGCGTTCTTCGGCGGCGGTGCGCACGAGCTGGTGGCGTCGGCCGCGATCGGGATGGTCACCGGAACGCTCGCGGTGCTCGGGCGTCGCGTCGTCGCGCTCGCCCGCGTGTTCGAGCTGGCCGCGGCCGCCTGCGCCGCGCTGCTCGCCGTGATCGCGGCGCACGTGTGGCCACCGTTGTCGGTGTTCACCACGACGCTCGCCGGCCTCATCATCCTCATCCCCGGCTTCACCCTCACGATCGCGCTGACGGAGCTCGCGACGCGGCACCTCGCGTCGGGCACGGCGCGGCTGGCCGGGGCGATGGTGACGTTCTTGACCATCGGCTTCGGCGTCGCGCTCGGCAGCCGCGTGGGCGAGGCCGTGCTCGGCGCAGTGGTGCCCGGTGCGGCGACCGGCACCGTCGACGGCGTCACCGAGCTGGTCGCTCTCGTGCTCGCGCCCGCGTCGATGGTGGTGCTGCTGCGCGCGCCGCCGCGCGAGCTGCCGTGGCTCGTGGTCACCGGCATGCTCGGCTACTTCGGCGCGCGGCTCGGGGCCGCATGGCTGTCGCCGCAGCTGGGGATGTTCGTCGGCGCGCTGGCGCTCGGCGCCGCGAGCAACGCCTATGCGTGGCTGCGGCGCCGACCGGGCAGCACGGTGCTGGTGCCGGGGATCCTGATGCTCGTGCCGGGCTCGATGGGCTACCGCGGGCTCAGCGAGATGATGGCGCGCGAGGTGCTGCCGGGGATCGCGACCGCGGTCGAGATGGTGCTGGTCGCCGTGTCGCTGGTCGCGGGGCTGCTCGCCGCGAACGTGGTCTCGCCCCCCGCCGGGGCGCGGCCGAGCCGCCGTCGGCCCGAAGATCCGCCGACGGCTCCCTAGCGCGGCCGCGAGGCGGCGTGACCCGGCGCATTCGGGCGCGAAGCGGCGCATACTCGGGAGGCATGCTCGTGAAGCTCCTCGCCTACGCCCTCGTCGCCACCGCGATCGCGCGGCTGGTCCTCGGCGCGAAGTGGAAGGGGCTCTCGCAGTGGTTCCATCGCCTGGTCGACCTGGCGCTGGTGTCCCTGGCGATCGCGCTGGTGCTCAACCTGGTGCTGCTCGCCCTGCGTCGCGCGTGACGACGGCTTTGCGCTACCGCGACGCCGCGACCACGCGGCGAGGGTGGCTTTCCTCCATGCGCGGGGTTGCGGGGGAATGGAACCTTGGCGACGCTGCGTTGACCTCCGTCCCGATGTCGACGCGACTCGAGCGTGCCGTGGTGTCGTGTGCGTGGGCCCTCGCGGTGGTCCCCGGCTGCGATCGCGCGGCCGAGGCGGTCGGGCTGCGGGACGAGCCGCCGCCGGCGTCGACGCCCGAAGAGCCGAGCGAGGATGCCCGTGCCCTGGCGATCGCGGTCGGATCGATGGTGCCGAGCGCGACCGCGGAGCCCGAGCCGCCGAGCCCGGCGGTGGTGCCCGCGGCGATCCCCGCGCCCGCGCCGATCGAGGAGCTCGAGCTGTGGGACGTCGGCGTCGAGTGGACCCCGGGCGCGGCCTACTACTACGGCATGGGCGAGCCGCCGGAGACGCTCACGGTGACCGGCAAGGCGCGCACGCGTCGGCCCGTGGGCTCGAAGGCCGAGCTCACGATCAAGGCCACGTGCGACGACGGGCCCGACGCGGTGACCGACACCGAGCTGGCGCGGATCAACGACGGCGCAGGGCCGCTGCCCACCGAGCTCACCGAGTTCCGCGTCGGCGCCCAACTCTTCGTCAGGAACATCGTCCCCGATCCGACCGCGTGCCGCATCGTCGTGGCGCTGCGCGACAAGGCCGCGACGCCGACGCTGCGCGGCTCGATCAGCCTGTGCTGGACCAAGGGCAACCGGACACCGAGCCCGTGCCCGGCCCCGCCGCAGGACGCGGCGCCGGCGTGGTCGACCCGCGACGTGCAGTTCCTCCCCAGCACCGAGCTCGCGTTCGGCCTGGTCGCCGGCACCGGGCCGGCCCCCGACAGGCTCGGCGTGCGCTCGACGTGCCACGTCGGCGACAAGCACTTCGTCGAGTTCCAGTACCTCGATTCCAAGCTCATCGCGCTCGAGCCCGGCGACGTGCAGTCGTTCCGCCAGCCGCTGCAATCGGCGTACGAGTACATGCGCTACGCCGAGTGCGACATCGAGGTGCAGGCGGTGAGGTTCGACGTCGAGGCGCAGAAGCTCCTCGGCGTGGACAGCATCTCCCGGCAATGCATGCGGCCGACGGGGATCCGCGCGGGCCGCTGCGTCCACGGCACCGTCGAGCCGGCGGCCGTCGACCCGAGCGGTGCACCGGTCGAGGCCAAGCTGCAGAACGCGAACTTCTCCAGCTACGGCGGCTGGTACGGGGGCTACGCGATGGCCGACCTCACCGTCCGCGCGCCGCTGAACAAGGACGCGAAGGTCGAGTTCATCGCGACGTGTGGCAAGCGCGTCGATCGCATGGTGGTGTACTTCACGACGCCGCTCGAGCTCGTCTACCCCGGCCAGAGCATCCGCGCGCAGGGCTCGGTCAACGGCCGCGGGCGGGCCAAGCCGCAGTCGTGCACCACGGAATTCGTGCTCCACACGAAGGACGACGTCGGGCTCGAGAAGCAGTGGTCGCTCGACACGCAGTGCTACACGCGCGAGGGCGCCAATACGCCGTGTCCGGGGGCGAAGGCCGCGACGCCGCCGACGGGCCTGGGGATGTTCGGGATCGGCGGGCTCGGGCTGTCGGGCCGCGGCCACTGACGCGCGCGTCGCCCCTCAGGCCGGCTCTTCGCTGATCTGCCAGCGGTCGAACACCGCGGGCGCCGTGTCGATCTCGACGAGGAACCGGCTCGGGCGCATCAGCGTCGCCGGCCCGTCGCGACCGTGCTCGATCGTCGGGTAGCACAGGTACAGCTCGTCGGCCGCGCGCGTCACCGCGACGTAGAACAGCCGCCGCTCCTCCTCGAGGTCGGCGGGGATCCGCATCGACTGCGCGGTGGGGAAGCGCCCGTCGACCAGCCACAGCACGAACGCGATCGGCCACTCGAGGCCCTTGGCCTGGTGGATCGTCGACAGCACGAGCCGGTCGTCCGGCGCCTCGGCGCCCATGACGTTCTCGGCGGCCAGCCCCTCGAACAGCGCGAGGTCGGCGAGGAACTCCTGCGCGTTCGCGTAGCGCTCGGCGTAGGCGGCGAGGTGCTCGATGTCCTCCTTGCGCACCGACGCGTTGGTGAACGAGCGATCGGCGTACTCGGCGTAGTGCGACTCGACGACGCGGCGCAGCGCGTCACCCGGCGCCACGCCGGCGGTGCCGTCGAGCAGGGAGAACAATGTGCTGAGGCGCGTGAGCGCGTCCGCGGCCCGGCCCTTGGCGGTGCCGGCGAGCTGCTGCAGCCGCGCCGCGACCTCGGCCGATCCCGACAGCGCGGCCAGGCTCGTCGCGTAGTTCTCGGCCGTCTGCGCGCCGATGCCCGGCCACTGCTTGAGCAGCCGGACCCACGCCATCGCGTCGCGGGGGTTGTCGTGCGCGCGCAGGTACGCGACGACGTCCTTGATGTGCGCCTGCTCGAAGAACCGCACGCCGCTGCGCACCGAGTAGGGGATCTGCCGGCGCGTGAGCTCGACCTGCAGCTCGAGGCTGTGGCTGTGGTTGCGGTACAGCACCGCCATCTTCGACAGCGGGAGGTTCTGCTCGTGGTGCAGCTCGAGCACGCGCTGCGCGACGAACTCCGCCTGCTGGTAGACGTCGCGCAGCGGCAGCACGGCCGGCCGCATGCCGGGGCCGCGCAGGGCCTGGAGCTCCTTGGCGTGGCCGTGGACGTTGCGGGCGATCGATCGGTTCGCGAGCTCGAGGATCTCGGGCGTGCTGCGGTAGTTGATCGTCAGCTTCAGCACCCTGGTGCCCTCGTGGCGCCGCGCGAACCCTGCGATCTGCTCGAAGTCCGCGCCGCGGAACGAGTAGATCGACTGCGCGTCGTCGCCCACGCACGTGAGGCTCCCGCAGCGCGCGGCCATCAGGTCGCACAGCGTGCCCTGCAGCGCGCTGGTGTCCTGGTACTCGTCGCACAGCACGTGATCGAAGGCGGCCTGTAGCTCGGCGGCCACGCCCGCGTGCTCGGGCGCGGTGAGCAGCGTGTGCCAGTGGACGAGCAGGTCGTCGAAGTCGACGACGTTCATCGCCTGCTTGCGATCGGCATAGCGGGCGCACACGTCGAGGATCGCCGGCAGCTGCGGGGCGAGCTGCGGCGCGCGGGCGCCGATGAGCTCGGGCAGGGGCGTACCGGTGCCCTGGGCGAGGCCGATGAACGCGTGCAGCACCTTGGGCTCGGGGAAGCGCCGGGCCGACAGGGCCTTCAAGCCCAGCTGCGCGATGACCCCGGCCAGGATGGCGCGCGCGTCCTCGCCGTCGAGGATCCCGAAGTCGCTGCCGAGTCCGAGGTGCTCGCCGTGGCGCCGCAGCAGCCGATTGCCCACGTGGTGGAACGTCCCGGCCCAGCACCGCGCCATGTCGATCGCCAGCAGGCCTTCGACGCGCGCGACCATCTCGCGCGCGGCGCGGTTGGTGAACGTGCACAGCAAGATCCGATCGGGCGCGCAGCCCGACGCGACCAGCTTCGCGACGCGGTACGTGAGCGTGCGGGTCTTGCCCGTGCCGGCGCCGGCGATCACGAGCAACGAGCCGGGCTCGGCCTCGACCACCGCGCGCTGCTCGGGGTTGAGGTCCTTGGCCGCGTCGAAGCCGGGGTGACGCGGGCGCTCGGTCTTGATGACGTACTTCACGGGGAGTCGGGGCGGCGCCGCGTCAGCGCAGGTGCGTGCCGAAGAAGTCGCGCATGCGCTCCTCCATGTACACGCGATCCGCCTCGGCGCGCGGCATGTGCCGCTCGCCGGGGAACAGCTGCACCTCGTAGGGCTTGCGCGCCTTCACCAGCGCGTCGATGAGCCGCGCGCTGTGGCGGAAGTGGACGTTCTCGTCGATGAGCCCGTGGACGATCATCAAGTGACCCTGGAGCTTGTCGACGTGGGTCATCACGCTGCTGTTGCGGTAGCCCTCGGGGTTGTTCGCGGGCGTGCCCATGTAGCGCTCGGTGTAGTGGGTGTCGTAGCCGTCCCACGACGAGACCATCGCGCCGGCGACCGCGGCCTTGAAGGTCTCGGGGGCGCGCACGAGGGCCATCGCCGCCATGTAGCCGCCGTAGCTCCAGCCGTAGATGCCGACGCGCTTCGGATCGGCGAGGCCCTGGGCGACCAGCCAGTTCACGCCGTCGACCTGATCCTGGACCTCGAGGTTGCCGAGGTCGCGGGCGATGGCGCCCTCGAAGGCGAGGCCGCGGCGCGCCGATCCGCGGTTGTCGAGCTTGAACACCAGGTAGCCGAGGCTGCGCAGGTACTGGGCCCGCATGTCGACGGTCATGTCCCAGCCGTTGGTGACGCGCTGGGCGTGCGGGCCGCCGTACACGCTGACGATCACCGGCCACGGGCCCGGGCCAGCCTCCGGCCCCGGGCGATAGATCGCGCCGTGCAGCGTGACGCCGTCGCGCGAGGGCAGGGTGACGAGCTCGGGTGGTTGCAGCGCGAGCGCGGCGACGCGCGGATCGGCGGGCACCGGCACGCGGTGGCGCAGCGAGCCATCATCGACGGCGCGAACCGACACCGAGTACGGCGCCTCCATCGAGCTGTGCGTGTCGACGAAGACGTTGAACGCCGGATCCATCACGACGCCGTGCATGCCCGGGTCGGTGGTCATGCGCGTGATCTCGCCGCCGGCGAGCGGCACGCGGTACAGGTGCTGCTCGGTCGGGCCGTCCTTGGTGCCCGTGAAGTAGACGACGCCGCGCGTCTCGTCGACGCCGACGAGGCCGTCCACGATCCACTCGCCGGAGGTCAGCGGTCGGATCACACGGCCGCCGGCGTCGACGAGGTAGAGATGACGAAAGCCCGTGCGCTCCGAGGCCCACACGAACGCGCCCGACAGCTCGCCTTGGCCCTCCTCGAGCGGCTCGAAGACGTTGTGGAGGTTGATCCACACGTCGCTGCGCTCCTCGAGCACGAGCGTCGGCGCGCCCGTCTCCAGATCGAAGCGGACCAGCTGCAGGCGGGTCTGGGCGCGGTTCTCGAGCTGCGCGAGGAGCTTGCCGTCCGGCGTCCAGTGCACGCGGGCGAGGTAGACCTCGGGCTCGCCGTCCATGCGGAGGTCCATCCACGTGGTCGCGCCGCCGTCGCGCGCGATGACGCCGAGCTTCACCTTCGCGTTCGCGGCCCCGGCGAAGGGATAGCGGTGGTCCTCCCACGTCGGCGTGGCCGCGGCCTCGTGCGGGATCCGCCAGATCGGGATCTCGGTCTCGTCGACCTCCTCGTACGCGAGGGCGTCGCCGGCGTGGTTCCACCAGAAGCCGTGGTGGCGATCCATCTCTTCCTGGGCGATGTACTCGGCGAGGCCGTGGGTGCGGCCCGTGCCGCGGGCGCCCGAGGTGACCTGCACCGGCGCGCCGCCGCCGGTCTCGGCCGAGACCACGTAGAGCTCGTCGTCCTTCACGAACGCGACGTGCTTGCCGTCGCGGGTGATCTGCGGATCGATGCACGGGTGATCGCCGCCCTCGGCGACGCGCCGCGGCGTGCCGTGCAGTCCGTCCTGCACCCAGACGTCGCCGCGCACCGGCACGAGCACGCGGTTGGCCTCCTTCGCCCACGCGTAGCTCGTCACGCCGAGGCCGCGCTCGCGCGTGCGCTCGCGGCGGAGCTTCTCCTCGGCCGAGAGGTTCTCCTCGGTGGCGCCGCCGCCCTCGGGCGCGAACATCAGCTTGCGCTCGCCGCTGCTCGGGTCGTGGGCGTAGAGCTGGCGCGAGAGCGTGCCCTCCTCGCTCCACAGATAGGTGAGCATCTTGCTCGTCGGATCGGGCCGCACCGCGGACGGCAGGCGCGCCATGCCCGGCAGCGGGTAGCGGGCGACCTCCTCGATCGGGAACGAACCTCGGGGGATCTCGGTCGCGTCGCTCATCGGTGCTTCCTGGGTTTGGGGATCGCCCGCAGCGCCCGTCGCGGGGGCGGGCGCCTGGCACCCGAGCAGGGCAGCGGCGGCGACGAACGGGAGCCAGGGGCGACGCATGGCCGCGATGATAGGCGGCCGGAGTGCGCCGCAACAGACGTCCGGCGCGCGCGCGCGCCGTCGGGCCGGGGGCATTGCAGCGGCGCGGGAAATCGGGGAGCGTCCGGACGCCCATGCCTACGCTTGTCGAGAAGCTCACCGGTGCCGAGGTCCGTCCCCAGGTCGTTGCTGCCTGCGTCGCGCTCGTCGATCGCGAGGTCGACGCCAAGGGCGGCCTGTCCGGGATGGCGATCAAGGCCGGCTACAAGGTGATCAAGGCGATCAAGCCCGGGTTCGTGCAGCAGGTCGTCGACTCGCTGCTGCCGGATTTCGCCGCCGCGATGGAGCCGATGTACACGCGCGAGGGCGGGGCCGGTCCCGACGCGTTCGCGAAGTACCTGCAGAGCCACAACGACGAGGTCGCCGACGCGCTGTTGTCGGTGACCGACGCCCGCGCCGAGCGGGCGAAGAACGCCACGATCCGCAAGACGTACGAGCGCCTGCGCGGCGGCGCCCGCGAGAACGTCAGCGCCGCCGTGCCGAACCTGGTCGCGACGCTGCGCCCGTTCCTGTGAGCGGCGACGGGTCGCCGCCAGACGCCGTCGCGGTCGGTGACGTGACGGCCGGTGACGTGACCGTCGGCGACGTCGCGCGGGCGTGGTGGCCGCTGTGCGCGTCGTGGCTGCTGATGGCCGCCGAGCAGCCGGCGATCGCGGCCGTGGTCGCGCGGCTGGACGACGCGCAGACGCAGCTCGCGGCGTGGGGCGTGGTGTTCGCGTTCGCGTTGGTGATCGAGGCGCCGGTCATCATGATGCTGGCGGCATCGACCGAGCTGGTGCGGGATCGGGCCAGCCACCGCGCGCTTCGGCGGATCGCCCACCGGATGGGCGCGACGCTGTCGGTGATCCACCTGGCATTGGCGGCGACGCCCGCGTTCGACTGGGTGGTCGGCGGGGCGCTCGGCGTGCCCGAGCTGGTGCTCGAGCCGGCGCGGTGGGGGCTGCTGATCGCGACGCCGTGGAGCTGGGCGATCGTGTGGCGGCGGTTCAACCAGGGGATCCTGATCCGCTTCGGGTACGCGCGCGCGGTCGGGTTCGGGACCTCGCTGCGCCTGGGCGGCAATGCGGCGGTGCTCGGGTTGGGCGCGTGGCTCGGGATCCCCGGGACGATGCTCGCGGCGCTGGCGTTGGTGAGCGGCGCGGCGATCGAGGCGGTGTGGATCGCCGTGCGCGTGCGACGGGTGGTCGCCGAGCGCCTCGTGCACGTGGATCCCGATCGGCTGCCGTTGGAGGGGCGCGCGTTCCGGGCGTTCTACGTGCCGCTCGCGGTGACGCAGGTGGTGACGCTCGCGGTGCAGCCGCTGGGGACGGCCGCGGTCGCGCGGCTGCCCGAGGTGCTCGCGTCGATGGCGACGTGGCCCGTGGTCAACGCGCTGTCGTTCGTGCTCGCGGCGCCGGGGTTGGCGTTGAACGAGGTCGTGGTCGCGCTGTGGGATCGACCCGGCGGGCCCGCGGCGCTGTGGCGGTTCACCGGGTGGTTGGCGGCGGTGACCTCGGGGATCGCGGCGCTGCTCGTGGTGTCACCGCTGGGGGCGCTGTGGTTCGGCGAGGTCGGGGGGTTGCCTGGGGAGCTGGTCGCGCTCGCGGGGACGGCGTTGTTCGTGGTGGTGCCGGCCCCGGCGTCGCGCGTGCTGCAGAGCTGGTACCAGGGTCGGTTGGTCGCGCAGCGGCGGACGACGGTGGTGAGCGCGGGGGTGGTGGTGTTCGCGATCGTGACCGCGGTGGGGATCGGGATCGCGATGGTGCTGCCGGTGCCGGGGTTGATCTCGGTGCTGGCCGCGTTCATGGCGGGGCGCGTGGCGCAGACGGGGTATCTCGGGTGGCGGTGCTCGCGGTGACGGGTCGTGCTGCCTACCGCGGCGACCCAGCGATGAGCGCCATCATCTCCGGGTAGTGGTAGACCGCGCTGGTCTCCGGGTGCCGCTTCGCGGTCGCGATCATCGCCTTCGCGATCTGATCCACGCGGATCGAGCGGTACTTTGCGGGCGTGACGAACGAGAACAGCGGCAGCGTCTTCTCGAGCAGCCACGGGGTGTGCTGCGAGCCGATGATCATCGCAGGGCGGAACACGCTCACGATCGCCGGGCCGCTCGCGCGCACGGCCGCCTCGGCCTCGCCCTTCACCCGGTTGTACCGCGCCATGCCGGCGGCGCCGCTGCCCGTGGTCTTCGCGGTCGGGTCCGCCGCCGCGGCGCTCATGAACGCGAGGTGCTGCACCTTGCCCGAGTCGCGCAGCGCCCGGGCGAACGCCTCGTTCAGCGCCACATCGACGGCGCGGTGCTCGTCGAGGGTGAGCTTCGCCGTGCCGGAGCCGACGCCGAGGACGCTGAAGCCCTCGAGCTCGCCTTCGACGTCGCGCGCCGCCGCGAGTGTCGCGGCGGAGAGCGAGGCCGGCTGCATCTCGGGCACGAGCGTCTCGACCAGTCTCCGATCCGCGGCGCGGGCCATCGCGACGGCCTCGGGCACCGAGCGCCGCGAGAGCGTGACGACGGCGCCGAAGCCATCGTCGTGGAGGAGCTCGTGGAGCAGCGCGAGGCCGACCGAACCGGAGCCGCCGAGGACGATCGCCGTGCGCGTGCTGGACATGGGTGCCGCGATGATACGCGGGCGCGCGGGCGTTCACTCGCCGTGGACCACCGGAACAGCGTCATCCGTGGGGAGTGAACGCCTCGCGCGCCGAATTCGTCGGCGTTTCGGTCAGTCGCGGCGAGTGAACTTGCGCGCGCCCGATCACCGCGGCCGCGGGAACGGGGCGTAGACGGAGAGGACGAGCCGACCCCCGAGCTTCGCGATCCTCCCTGCCGTCACCGGTGCGATGGCGTACTCGGTCGCGTGGGGCGACCGCCCCGCCTGCACGCCCACGTTGAAGTCGCGGACCGTCGCGGCCCGCCACGCCCGCTTCGCGCGCGGCGGAAGACCCTCGATCACGGCCGCGATCGCCCGCAGCGCGGCGTCGGGCGTCGCGTGCTGCCGGCGGCTCTCGTAGTGCGCCGCGCGGCGGCGGCCCGCGGTGTCGCGGTGCAGCACCAGGAGTCGGCGATCGAGGGCGTCGGCGATCTCGTCGATCACCGCGGCCGCACCCGCGACGTCGAGATCCACGTTGAGGAAACGCGTGGGCTCGGGCGCGGCGCGACGGCGGGGCTCGGCGGACATGACGACCAGCGTACCTTCGCGGGTCGACGCACCGGTCGCGGGGCGGTGCGGGAAATGGGTACTGGGGACTGCGGGAAAGCGGTACTTGCAGGTGCGGGAAAACGGTACTCAGAGCTGCGGGAAACTGGTAGTCTTACGCGGTGTCCGCGCAATCCTACCGGCAAAGGGCTCTAGAGCCGCTTCTCCGGGCTCTGTTCGCGGAGGTGCCCGCGCTGCTCCTCGTCGGCCCCCGCGCCTCGGGAAAGACCACAACCGCCTCTCGCCTGGCCCGGACGATCGTCCGCCTCGATCGCCCCGGCGATGCGGTCGCCTTCGCGGCGGATCCGGACGCCGCGCTCCGCGATCTCGACGAGCCGGTGCTCCTCGACGAGTGGCAGGCGGTGCCGGGCGTGCTCGCGGCGGTGAAGCGCGCCGTCGATGCCGACGCGCACGCGGGTCGGTACATCCTCACCGGATCCGTGCGCGCCGACCTCGAGGCCGAGACCTGGCCCGGGACCGGGCGAGTGCTGCGCGTGCCGATGTACCCGCTGTCGGTCGCCGAGCGACTCGAGCGGCGAGTCACCCCGCTCATCGATCGGCTCGAGCGCGGCGAGACGCTCCGTGTGCTCCGCGATCCACCTGACCTGCGCGGCTACATCGAGCTCGCGCTCGCGGGAGGATTCCCCGAGACGCTCGCGCTGACCTCCACGACGCGTCTGCGTTGGCTGGACAGCTACGTGGATCAACTGCTGACCCGCGACGCGCTGCAGCTCGAGGGCGGCCGCGACCCCACGCGTCTTCGGCGGTTCTTCGAGGCGGTCGCCCTGAACTCCGCCGGCACTGCGGACGTGCAGACGCTGCTCGCCACCGCAGGGATCAACCGCAAGACCGCGGTCGCCTACGAGCAGCTCCTCGCCAACCTGATGGTCCTCGACGTCGTGCCGGCGTGGACCTCGAATCGGCTGAAGCGCCTCACTCGGTCGGCGAAACGCTACGTCGTCGAGCCCGCGCTGCTGGCTGGCGTGCTGCGGCTCGACGTTTCCACGGTGATGCGGGACGGCGACCTGCTCGGCCGCATCCTCGACACGTTCGTCGCCGCGCAGCTCCGATCCGAGCTCGCCATCGCCGACAGCCGGCCGCGGCTGTATCACCTGCGGCAGGAGCAGGGTCGGCACGAGGTCGATCTGCTCGTCGAGCTCGGCGCGGGCAGGGTGCTGGCGTTCGAGGTGAAGGCCGACGCGGCGCCCGGGCCGGACGCCGCGAAGCACCTCGCCTGGCTCCGCGACGAGCTCGGGGACCGGTTCGTCGCGGGGGTCGTACTGCACACCGGGCCGCGGGCGTTCGCGCTGGGTGAGCGGATCATCGCGGCCCCGATCTGCACGCTGTGGTCGTAGTGCGCCTGGTACCCTCCGAGACCCATGCGCAGCCCGATCCGTACCGTCCAGATCGATCGCGTCGGCGGCCCCGAGGTCATGCGCCTGCACGACGTCGAGCTCCCGCCGCCCGGGCCCGGTCAGGCCCGCGTGCGCCACGACGCGATCGGCGTCAACTTCATCGACACCTACCAGCGCAGCGGCCTCTACCCGCTGCCGCTGCCCACCGGCCTCGGTCAGGAGGCGGCCGGCGTCGTCGAGGCGACCGGCGAGGGCGTCACCGCCGTCGCGCCGGGCGATCGCGTGGCGTATGCCGGCGGCGCACCGGGATCCTACGCCGAGGCGCGCAACCTCCCCGCCGATCGCCTCGTGCCGCTGCCCGCCGGCATCGCGGCCGAGACCGCCGCGGCGACCCTCCTGAAGGGCATGACGGTCGAGTACCTCGTGCAGCGCACGTTCCCGGTCGCGCCCGGCATGACGGTGCTGTGGCACGCGGCCGCCGGCGGCGTCGGGCTGCTCGCGTGCCAGTGGCTGCGCGCGCTCGGGGTCACCGTCATCGGCACGGTCGGCAGCGAAGCCAAGGCCGAGCTCGCGCGCGCGCACGGCTGCACGCACACGATCCTCTACGACCGCGAGGACGTCGCCGCGCGCACCCGCGAGCTCACCGGCGGCGCGGGCGTGCCCGTCGTCTTCGACTCGGTCGGCCGCTCCACCTTCACCGGTAGCCTCGACGCGCTCGCGCCCCGCGGCATGCTCGTCAGCTTCGGCAACGCCTCGGGCAAGCCCGATCCCTTCGACCTGCAGCTGCTCGCGCAGCGCGGCTCGCTGTACGTGACGCGGCCGACGTTGAACGCGTACACGGCGACGCGCGCCGAGCTGCTCGCGAGCGCGGCGGCGGTGTTCGATCGCCTTGGCTCGGGCGTGCTGGTCGCCGCGACCCCGCGTCGCTTCGCGCTCGCGGACGTCGTCGAGGCCCACCGCGCCCTCGAGTCGCGGGCGACGACGGGCTCGACAATCCTGGTGCCGTGACGCTCGGGCCTACGCGCGCTCGGCCATCACGGTGCTCGCCGGCTGCCCGACCAGGCTCCGCAGCATCGGCGCGATGATGTCGCGCCACGCGTCGTCGACCGCCTCGGTCAGCGCGCGCGAGTCCAGCCGCCCGTGGGCGGCGAGCATCGCCCGGGCCCGCTTCGCGGCCGGCGACGGACCATCGGAGGCGAGCTGCGGCGGCGCGTCGAGGAGCTGCAGCAGCGCGACGCCGACCGGCGCCCCGCCGTGCGACAGGGCCCACGCGACCGTGCGCCAGGCCAGCGCGGCGTGGCGCGACTCGTCCTCGGCGATGATCCGCAGCGTGGCGCGCACCGCCTCGTCGGTCGCGCCGGTGAGCGAGCGCTCGGCGACCAGCGCGGCGATCGTCTCGCCGACGCAGCCCTCGAGGAAGGTCTCGACCGCCAACAGCGGCAGCTCGCGCGCGCGCGGCCCGAGCGGGGGGAGGGGGCCGGGGCCGAGCGTGCGACCCGAGTACGCGCTCGCCAACGCGAAGCAGCGCTTGGCGTGGTCGACCTCGTCCTGGCCGGCGCGCATGCAGCCGTCGACGAGCTCGGGCGGGGCGCCGCAGGCCATCAGCTCGATCGCGGCGCGGGCGAAGGACGCGACGCTGGCGTGCTCGCGCAGCGCGTCGTCGAGCCACGCGCGGGCCAGCAGGCTGCGGGCCTCGTCGGTGAGGCCGTCGAGCACGGGGCACACGTCGGCGTCGATCCATGCCGACAGCGCGCGCGGCTCGGCGACGACGCTGTCGGTGCCGTCGAGCAGCGGGCGACCGCTGCAGTACTCGAACCAGTGGTAGCAGCACGCGTCGCCGGTGCCGTCGGCGCGCCACTTCTTGGTGCGGCCCTCGTTGAACGCGCCCTGCATCTGTCGCTTGTCGGACAGGCCCTCGTACGCGGGGCCCTTGATCGGGCTCGGGTCGTGCGCGCCGACGATGCGGCTCGGGCACTCCATGATCGGCGGCGTCGCGTCGCCCTTGGGAGCGACGGCGGTCGCGGTCGCGATCGTGCCGCACCAGTTGCCCGACGGGCACGTCTCCTCCTCGGGGTTGTAGCCGTCGACATACGGCGGATCGCCGGGCACCGGCAGGTAGCGCGGATCGGTGCCCGGCTCCGGCGGCGGCTGGCCGTGGCCCGGCTTCGCGCTGCTCGGCTCGATCGCGTCGTCGCCGACGGGGCCGGTCGCCTTGGGGCCCGCGTCAGCCTTCGCGTCGGCCGCCCTCGCGAGCTTCGGATCGCCGCGCTTGGCGAGCGTCGCCTTCTTGTCGTCGCTGGTCTTGGGGCCCTTGCCGTCGGCGCCCTTGCCGTCGGCGCCCTTGCCATCGCGGGCCTTCTTCGCATCGGCCTTCTTCGCGTCGGCCTTCGCGGCCCCCGGATCGGAGCCCGAGCACCCGAGCGCCAGGGCGAGCGCCGGCAGGCACGCGAGCGAGAGGAGCCGTTGGCGGAGGGCGAGGCTGTCGCGCATGCGGGCACCCTAGCAGTGGCGCATCGGGCTCCGCAACGGCAGCGTTCGCGCGATCCCAGCGCAGCTCCGCCGAGGTTCGGCCACGGTGTGCCGCCCGCGCCGGAGCGGCCGGCGTCAGGCGACGACGGGCAGACGCCGCGCGGGGGCGGCCGTCGCCGCGCGGCCCGCCAGCTCGGGGCGCCCGGAGCCGCAGACCCGTGGCACCAGGCCCAGCTCGTCGAGCATCCGCAGGTCGTCGTCGACGCTGCGGTTGGGCGTCGTGAGGAAGTCGCCGACCATCATCCCCGACGCGCCGGCGCTGAACATCATGGGGAGCAGCTGCCCGAGGTGCGTGCGCCCGGCCGCGATGAAGATGTTCTGCCGCGGCAGGAACAGCCGGTACGCCGCGATGATCCGCAGCATCTCGAGCGGCGCGAGCGGCTCGACCTTCGCCAGCGCGGTGCCGTCGATGCTGACGAGGAAGTTGAGCGGCACCTCGTCGACGTCGAGCTCGCGCAGGGTCTGGGCCATCTCGACCCGGTGGATCGGCTTCTCGCCCATGCCGAAGATGCCGCCGACGCAGGTGCGCAGGCCCTTGGCCTGGGCCCGACGGATCGTGTCGATGCGATCGTCGTAGGTGTGCGTCGTCACGATCTCGGAGAAGTAGCTCCGGCCGGTCTCGAGGTTGTGGTTGAACTCGGTCAAGCCGGCGTCGATGAGCCGGTCGAAGCCCGCGTCGGACACGAAGCCGAGCGACGCGTGCGCCTCGGTGTGCCCTGCCGCTCGGATCGCGCGCAGGCCGGCGACGATGTGATCGAGCCCGAAACCGTCGTCCTCGAGCCCGCGCGTCGCGGTGACGAGGCCGAGCGCAGAGGCGTTGCGCGTCGCCGCCTGCTCGCTGGCGCGGACCATCTGATCGATCGGCGTGAACTTCGACGGCTTCACGTGGGTGTCGAAGTGCTTCGACTGCGCACAGAACCCGCAGTCCTCGGGGCAACCCCCCTCCTTCGCGTTGATGATCGAGCACAGGTGCACCTCGTGCCCGAACCGCGCCCGGCGCACGCGATCGGCGGCGGCCATGAGCTCCCAAACATCGACGCGTGTGTCGCCGGAGCCCGTTGCGGACCCACCGTCGAGGTAGGCGAGCAGGCCGTTCGAATCGAGGGCGGTCAGATCGCCGGCGATGATGGCGTCGGCGATGGCGGCGGGCCCAGACATGCGGACAGGCGCGGACATGCGGCGAACATACACCCGTGCGGTCCGGACCCAAACGGATCCGAAACGGTGATAGCCTCTGCCGCCCCAACGCGAGGACCGAGTGAGTCGCGACACAGCCCGCAAGACCGACACCTCCCCGCCGTCATCCGGCGCCGGCCCCGACCTCGACCACCTGCGGCATCTGTACACCCAGATGCTGCGGATCCGCCGGTTCGAGGAGGCCGCCGCCCGCGCGTACACGCAAGGGAAGATCAGCGGGTTCCTCCACCTCTACATCGGGCAGGAGGCGATCGCGGTCGCGACCGCCGACCTGATGGAGCCCGGGGATCGCGTCGTCACGACGTACCGCGATCACGGCTTCGCGATCGCGCTCGGCTGTGACTCCGGCGCGTGCATGGCCGAGCTCTTCGGCAAGGCGACGGGCCTGGTCGGCGGCGTCGGCGGCTCGATGCACTTCTTCGCCAAGGACAAGGGCCTCTGGGGCGGCTACGCGATCGTCGGCAGCCACGTGCCGGTCGCGGCGGGTCACGCCTTCGCCAGCAAGTACAACCAGGACGGGCGGGTCACGCTGTGCTTCCTCGGCGAGGGCGCGATGCACATCGGCGCCACGGCCGAGGGCATGAACCTCGCCGGCCTGTGGCGGCTGCCGATCGTGTTCGTCATCGAGAACAACATGTACGCGATGGGGACGCCGCTGAGCCGGCAGAGCCCGGTCGACGATCTGACCTCGCGCGCCCCGGGCTGGGCGCTGGCGTCGGACCGCTTCGTCGTGAACGACGTCCTCGAGACCCGCACGCGCCTCGCCGAGGCCGTCGCGCACGCGCGCAACGAGAACCGGCCCGCGCTCGTCGAGCTGCTCACGTACCGCTTCCGCGGCCACAGCATGTCGGACCCGGGCAAGTACCGCACGAAGGACGAGGTCGACGAGTGGCGCAGCCGCGATCCGCTGCACCGCAGCGAGCAGCAGCTCCGCGACGCCGGCATCACCGAGGACGCGCTCACCGCCATCGACGACGGCATCATCGCCGAGATGGACGCCGCGACGGCGTTCGCTGACGAGTCGCCGTTGCCGGAGCCGGCCCACCGCTTCCGCCACAACTTGATCGAGGACGTCTGAACCATGGCGACGCTGCAGATCCGTGAGGCGCTCCGCGCGGCCATCGACGAAGAGATGGCCCGCGACGAGCGCGTGTTCGTGATGGGCGAAGAGGTCGGCCACTACGACGGGGCCTACAAGGTCACCGAGGGGCTGCTCAAGAAGTACGGCGAGCGGCGCGTGGTCGACACGCCGATCGCCGAGGCCGGGTTCGCCGGCATCGGCATCGGGGCGGCGATGTGCGGCCTGCGGCCGATCATCGAGTTCATGACCTTCAACTTCTCGGCGGTCGCGTTCGACCAGATCCTCAACAACGCCGCCAAGCTCCACCAGCTCACCGCTGGGCAGTTCACGCTGCCGATGGTGTTCCGCGGGCCCAACGGCGCGGCGCACATGCTGAGCTCGACGCACAGCCAGGCGTTCGAGAGCTTCTACTGCGGGTTCCCGGGGGTGAAGGTCGTCTCGGTCGCCACGCCGTACGACGCCAAGGGTCTGCTCAAGACCGCCATCCGCGACGACAACCCGATCATCTTCTTCGAGAGCGAGATCATGTACGCCAACCGCGGGGAGGTCCCCGACGAGGAGTACCTGATCCCGATCGGCAAGGCCGACATCAAGCGGCCCCTCACCGGGACCGGCATCGGCGTCACGGTGATCACCTGGGGGCAGGGGCTGTCGGTCGCGCTCGCCGCCGCCGAGCTCGCCGCGCCCGAGGGGCTCGACTGCGAGGTCATCGATCTCCGCTCGCTGCGGCCGCTCGACGACGAGGCCGTCCTCGCCAGCGTGCGCAAGACCAACCGCGTCGTGCTCGTCTACCACGGCTGGCCGTATGGGGGCACCGGCGCCGAGGTCAGCGATCGGATCCAGCGCCTCGCCTTCGATCACCTCGACGCCCCCGTGCTGCGCGTCTGCTACGAGGACGTCAACATGCCCTACGCCGAGAACCTCGAGCAGCTGGTGCTGCCGAGCCCGGCCAAGGCCCTCGAAGCGTTCCGCGAAGTCGCCTACCGCAAGGTCTAGAAATCGAACATGGCTACGATCGTCCAGCTCCCCCGCCTCAGCGACACCATGGAGGAGGGCGTGATTGCCAAGTGGCACATCAAGCTCGGTGACAAGGTGAAGCGCGGCCAGCTCATCGCCGAGATCGAGACCGACAAGGCGACGATGGAGTTCGAGTCGTTCGACTCGGGTGTCGTGCTCGAGCTCATCGCGGCCGAGGGCCAGACGCTGCCGATCGGCGCTCCGATCGCGGTGTTCGGCAAGGAGGGCGAGGATCCGAAGTCGGCCAAGCCGAGCGCGGCGGCCCCGGCTGCTGCAGCTCCGGCTGCCGCCGCTGCCCCTCCCGCCGCTGCTGCTCCGGCGGCGGCTCCGGCTGCGCCCGCGGCCGCGCCGGTCGCAGCAGCTCCAGCCGCCGAGGCGCCCGCTGCGGCCGACAACGACCGCATCGCCGCGTCGCCGCTCGCCCGTCGCCTCGCGCGCGAGCAGGGCCTGGCACTCTCGCAGATCCCCGGCTCGGGCCCCCACGGTCGCATCGTCAAGACCGACGTCGAGCGGGCAGCGGCCGGCGCCGCCATGCGACCGGGTGCTGCGCCCGCGCCGGTCGGCGACACCGTGCTCGAGCTGTCGCAGATGCGCAAGGCGATCGCGCGGCGCATGTCCCAGGCCAACGCCGAGATCCCGCACTTCTACCTCACGATCGCGATCGACATGGGCCGCGTCGCCGCCGTGCGCGACGAGCTCGCCGCCGCCGAGATCAAGGTCTCGTTCAACGACTTCGTGATCCTCGGCTGCGCCAAGGCGCTGCGGATCCACCCCGAGGTCAACGCGTACTGGAACGGCCAGACCATCGTGCGCCGCGGCGACGTGCACATCGGTATCGCGGTGGCCCTCGACGAGGGCCTCGTGGTCCCGGTCGTGCGCCACGCCGACGCGCTGTCGCTGTCGAAGATCGCCGAGACCGCCCGCGACCTGGGCGGCCGCGCCCGCGCCAAGACGCTCGACGCCGCGTCGCTGTCGGGCTCGACGTTCACCATCTCCAACCTCGGCATGTTCGGCATCGAGGCCTTCGCCGCGGTGGTGAACCCGGGCGAGGGGGCCATCCTCGCGGTCGGCGGCATCAGCGACGAGGCCGTCGTCGTCGACGGCGCGCTCGCGATCGGCAAGCGCATGCGCGTGACCCTGTCCTGCGACCACCGCGTGATGGATGGCGCGGGCGGGGCCCGCTTCCTCGCGACGCTGCGCGGGCTGCTCGAGCACCCCGTGCGCCTGCTGGCCTGACGCGGCGCGGCCCGGTCGGCGCCGGGCCGGGCGTCGCGGATCCCTAGAACCGGTTCCAGAGGTACTGGTTGGTGACCTCGTGGTGGAACTGCACCTCGGCGCGCTTGATGAGGGAGCCCAGGGCCTTGGGGCAGCGCTCCGCCGACGCGAGCTTCACCTCGGCGAAGCGGCTCTGCACCGACTCGCCGAGCAGGTCGGTGATCGTCTTGCTGCCCTTGAACAGGCGCAGCGCGTCGTGGATGTTGTCCGGCAGGAACCGCGTGCGCGAGCGCTTGTTCGGATCCGGATCCGACTGCGGGCCCTCGAGGCCGGTGCGCAGCAGGGCGTAGACGGCCATGTACGGGTTGGCGTCGGGGGCGACCGAGCGGACCTCGATGCGGGCCGATCGCTCGTTGCCCAGGGGGATGCGGACCATCGAGCCGCGGTCGCTGGCCGAGGCCTTGATCTGGTTGGGCGCTTCGTAGTGCGGGTCGAGCCGGCGATAGGCGTTCACGCTGGCGTTGAGCACGAGGCACAGGTCGCTGGCGTTGTTGAGCAGGCGGTCGATGAAGTCCCAGCCCGGCGCGGACAGGCCGCTGTCGCCGTCCTTGTCCCAGAACAGGTTCTTGCCGCCCTGCGACAGCGAGATGTTGGTGTGCATGCCGCTGCCGTTGATGCCGGTGACCGGCTTGGGCAGGAAGCACGCGGTCATGCCGAGGTTCTGCGCGACCTGGCGGCACAGCAGCTTGTACAGCAGCACCTGGTCGGCGGCGATGCACGCCTCGCTGTAGCTGTAGTTCATCTCGAACTGCGACGGCGCGACCTCGGGGTGGTCCTTCTCGTTGGCGAAGCCCATCGCGCGCTGGGCCTCGGCGGCGGCGTCGATGAAGCGGCGCAGGTCGTCCCCCGGCAGCGAGTGGTAGTAGCCGCCGGTCGAGATGAACTCGAACTGGTTGGTCTCGGGGTAGTGCTGCTCGGCGTCGCGGCCGCGGAACAGGAACCCCTCGATCTCCATCGCCACGTTGGCGATCATCTGCTGCTTGGCGTACAGCTCGGAGGTGAACTGCTTGAGCCGCGAGCGGAGGTCCGCGGCGTACGGTGAGCCGTCCTGCGCGAGCACGTCGGCGAACACCAGGACCTTGCCGGGGCCGAACACGTCGGCGGGCATCCACCAGAACGCGGGCCAGTCGATCGACAGGCGCAGATCCGACTCGTGCTGCGCCGAGAACCCGCGGATCGACGAGCCGTCGAATGTGAGGTTGTCGGCCGAGCGCAGCAGGAACTTCTTGTCGTAGTCGAGCATGTGCAGCCGGCCCTCGAGGTCGGCGAAGCACACGGTCACGGCCTTGATCCGCTTCTCGTCGCTCAGGTACTTGACCCGCTGCTCCCGGACCATGTCGACCGGCGTGCGCTCCAGGCGCTGCCGCTTGGCCTCCAGGTTCATCTCCTCGAGCTGCTCGTAACGGATCTCGAGGAAGTCGCGGAGGCTGGTACGGTCGGTGAGTCCTTCGGTCGGGGGCATGGACGCTATATGGTCCCGCGACTACCCTTATGGCAAGCGAATTAATGCTAGCCGTCTCGATTTTTAGATGAAGGGCCCCCACTGCGGGCCGGCGCTGGGGGCGTCAGGCCCAGTAGAGGATCCCGCCGGTCACCGCGAGGTACGCCACGCAGATCGCCAGGAACAGCGGGTCGCGGAGCATCTCCTCGGTGGGGCTCTCGGCCTCGTGGCGCGTCGTGGTGAGGTGGGTGAAGCGGGCGATCCCCAGCAGGGGGAAGGGCACCGTCCAGATCAACGCGTCGGTGCCGAAGGTCGCCACCGTGCTCGCGCTCTGCGTGTACAGGCCGTAGACGACGACGACCAGTGCGGCGAGCACGAACATGATCACCCGCAGGCTGGAGAGGCGGTAGCTCGCCAGCGCGGCGCGTTGTTGATCGGCCTGGGCGCTGCCGGCGAGCTCGTGGGCCCGCTTGCCGAAGCCGAGGAACATCGCCAGCAGGAACGTGCAGGCCAGCACCCAGTGCGAGGCCGTCACCCCGGTGGCGAACGCCCCGGCGAGCACGCGCAGAATGAAGAAGGTCGCGATCGACAGCACGTCGAGGTACGCGATCTTCTTGAGGCGGAACGTGTACGCGATGTTGAGCACGAAGTACGTGCTCAGCACCGCGGCGTACTGCGGCGACAGCAGGAACGCCGCCGCGGCGCACACCGGCACCGCGATGACGAGGAAGGTCCGCGCGACGCCGACGGGCAGTGCGCCCGAGGCGATCGGCCGGCTCCGCTTCTGCGGATGCAGGCGATCCTGCGGCGCATCGACGAGGTCGTTGAGGACGTAGACGCAGCCAGAGATGAGGCAGAACAGCGCGACACCCACGGCCGTCCGCGCCAATGCGACGCCATCGAACAGCCGCAATGCAAAGAACAGCGGAACGGCGACGAACACGTTCTTGACCCACTGGCGCGGCCGCAGGGTCTTGATCAGCGCAACGATCACGGTAGCCCTGGGACTATGGCATGGGGCCGGCCGCGGCGCACGTGGGCGCGTTCGGGGCTCCGCGGGCGCGCGGGGTTGGCCGCGGCGCGAGCCTCGGCGCAACCGTGGCGCGCCGGGCGTGCGGGCCGCGGCTGCTCGAGCCCCTCGGGTCGTGTCGGCAGGGTCGCCGCCGTCGTCGCTTTGGCGTATGCCTTGGCCGGTGCAGACGCTCTGGGTCTACGCCGCGCCGGCCGAGGGCCAGGCGATCGCCGCGGCGATCGGGCCGCAGCGCAGCCTCGCGGTGGGCGTGGGTAAGGCCGCCGCAGCGCACGGCGTCACGGTCGCGCTGGTGCGCGGCGGGGTCGGGCGGGTCGTCTCCGCGGGCGTGTGCGGGGTCCATCGCGCCGCGGGGCTGGCAGTGGGCCAGTGCTGCGTCGTGGGCGACGAGCGGTTCGTCGACGAGGGCGTGCGGACCCCCGAGGGGTTCATGGATCTCGCGGCGCTCGGCCTCGGATCGGGCGGCCCGCTGCGCGCGGATGCGGAGGCGGTCCGGGGCGCAGCCGCGATCCTCGGGGCACCCGTGCTGGGCGGTGGCACGGTGTCGACGTGCTCGGGCACCGACGCGCTGGCGTCCGAGCGCGCGGCCCGTCACCCCGAGGCGATGATCGAGACCATGGAGGGCGCCGCGATCGCGCTGTGCTGCGCGCGGCTCGGCGTGCCGTGGGTGGGCCTGCGCACGATCAGCAATCTCACCGGCGACCGCGGGCGCGCCGGCTGGGATCTCCCGACTGCGCTCGCCGAACTCGAACGGGCGTGCGCGCGGCTGCACGCGGCAGGGTGGTGAGGATCATGGCGCTGAGCCTGGGCTTCTCGAGCTGTCCCAACGACACCTTCATGTTCGACGCGCTCGTGCACGCCCGGATCGCCGGCGCGCCCGCGGTCGCGCCCACGATCGAGGACATCGAGGCGCTCAACGAGCGGGCGTGCGGCGCGGTGGCCTCGGCGCGCCTCGACGTCACGAAGCTCAGCGTCGGCGCGCTGCCCGAGGCGCTGGATCGCTACGCGGTGCTGGCCACCGGTGCTGCGCTCGGCCGCGGCTGCGGCCCGCTGGTCGTACGTCGCCGCGATCGCGACGATCTGCGATCGACGACGGCGCTCGCCGGGCGCCGGGTCGCGGTGCCTGGCCTGCGCACCACGGCGTGGCGCCTGCTGCAGGCGTTCGCGCCGGGCTGCGAGCCGGTCGCGATGCGCTTCGATCGTGTGATGCCGGCGGTCGCCGCGGGCGGGGTCGACGCGGGCCTCGTGATCCACGAGGGCCGCTTCACCTACCGCGATCACGATCTGCACTGCGTCGCGGATCTCGGCGAGCTGTGGGAGGCCGACACGCGCCTGCCCGTGCCGCTCGGGGTCATCACGGCGCGCCGGGACCTCGCCGACGCCGACGCCGCGGCGATCGAGGCGGCGCTCGGCGAGTCGGTGCGCTTCGCGTTCGCGCACCCCGAGGTGAGTCGGCCGTGGGTCCGCGAACTCGCCGCGGAGCTCGGCGACGATGTCATCGCCCAGCACATCGCGCTGTACGTGAACGCGAGCAGCCTCGGGCTCGACGACGAGTGCCGCCGGGCGATCACCACGCTGCTGACGCGCTGCGGTTGCACCGCCTCGCCCTGGCGCTGACGCTCCGTCGGGTTCAGCTCCGGGGCAGCGCGCGGCCGTCGGCGTCGAGGACGATCCAGAACTCGGGCCAGCGCGGGATCTCGACGAGCGTCGCGACGACCTCGTCGAAGTTGTGCGGGTACGTGCGCTTCACGTAGCGAATGATCGCGTCGGCGCTCGGCGACTCGACGAAGTGGGGCTCGAGCGGCGGGAACTCGTAGCGGTACTTCTTCATGAGCGATGGTCCCGTGGGCGCGGGTTCACACGGACGTCGGGTCCCACAGCACCTCGGCCTCGCCGAAGGTGTGGGTCATCGACCGCGCGAGCACGAAGAGGTAGTCCGAGAGGCGGTTGACGTAGTGCAGCGCCGCGGGCCGCACGTGCTCGCCGCGAGACAGCGCGACCAGCTCCCGCTCGGCCCGCCGACAGACCGTCCGCCCGAGGTGACACACGGCGGCCGCCGGCCCACCGCCCGGGAGGATGAAGCTGCGCAGGGGCTCGAGCGCGTCGTTGTGCCCGTCGATCTCGTGCTCGAGGCGCTCGACATGGCGGTCGTGCACCGCGAGCTTGGGCGTCTCGCCCTCGGGCATCGGCGTCGCAAGCTCGGCGCCGAGGTTGAACAGCTCCTGCTGGATCCGGCCGAGCTCCGCGTCGACGCGATCGCAGAACGCGGGGTGCTGCGGGACCACCCGCGCGACCTCGACGCGGAGCATGCCGAGCACGCAGTTGAGCTCGTCGATGTCGCCGTAGCTGCGGATGCGCTGGTGGTCCTTGCCCACGCGGTCGCCCGTCGCGAGCATCGTGCCGCCGTCGTCGCCGGATCGTGTGTAGACCTTGGAGATGTAGACCACGCGGCCGCCACCCTAGTCCGGCGACACCGCGCGATCCAGGGGATCGTCGGCCGACGGAGTCAGGGCGCGGGCGGGGCCGGGGGCGTCGACTCGGCGGCGATCGGCGACGGCGCGGGCTCGGGTGTCGCGGTGTCGGGCGGGGCGGTCGGCGGCGCATCGAGCGGCGCCGGCTCGCTGGGCAGCGCGTCGACGGGGGCGGGCTCGGCGAGCGTGACCTCGACCTCCCGCGGGGGCGTCACCGCGGCGAGCGGCGCTCGGGCGATCGGCGCGTGGTCGGTCGTCGATCGCCGCGCGCTGCGGTGTCGCGCGGTGCTCCGCGGTGCGTCGAGCGGCGTCTCCACGGGGTCGTCGGCGGGCTCGGCATGGACACGGATGACGACCGGTGGCTCGTCGACGGGTGCGACCGGTGCACGCGGCTCCGCCGGCGCGGCCTCGGCGATGGCCGCGGGTGCGATGGCCGCGGGTGCGGTGGCGGTGGGCTCCGCCGCGATCGTGGTCGCATCGGCGCGCTCGGGCGCCGCGGTCGTCGCGACGAAGACCGCGAGGCCGACGGACACCCCCGCGAGCCCCAGCGCGGCGAGCCATGGGGTCCGCCGCGATCGTTCCGCGCGGCGTGGCGCGGCGACGGGCGCCGCGATCGCGGCGGCGAGCATCGGGATGGTCTCGTCGCCGACCTCGAACTGCGCCGTCACCTCGCGCTCGACCGCCCGAGCGCCGTGGCGCAGCGCCCGATCCACGCTGGGCACGGCCGACGTCGAAACGGTCGCCGTCGCCCGCGGGTCGGCGCCATCGCCCGCGTCGCCGAACAGCTCGTCGATCGAGATGACCATCGAGACCTCGGAGCGCGGCCTCGACCCGCCCGCGAGCTCGCCTGCGATGCGCTCGATCGCCGCGGGCGCGCCGGTGTCGAGGCGCAGCGCGAACAGCCGCTGCTCGGGCCGACGGTGGCGCCCGAACGCGGCCTTGATCCCGCGCATGCGGACGGCGTCGAGGTGGTCGCTGCGCAGGACCACGAACAGTCCGCAGTCGACGTCCGCGAGCGCGTCGAGCAGCGGAGCGTCGTCGTGCTCGACCCCCGTCACGATCTCGGGCGCCAGGCCGCGCTCCCGCGCGGCATGCACCCACTGCACGAGCGCGAGGTCATCCTCCTCGGCACACAGCAGGACAAAGACTCGGGACGGGGCCACATCCGAGTTCGAGAGCAGTGTTCGTGCCAAGAACATCCGCTCGACAAACCGTAGTTCTGGTCACAGGCGACGTCGCGCGTCCGGGCCGACGCGGGGGCCATCGCGCCCAATCGGCGCAGGCGCATGCGACAGCGCCGTGCACCCACATCGAGTGCACGGCGAAGCGCGCAGCCGCGATCGTCGCGGAGACGGGCGGCCGAAGGATCAACCCCCGAGGGCGCGCAGCATCGTCTGTCCGATATCCGACGGCGTGTCCGCGATGTGGACCCCCGCCTCGCGCAGCGCCGACAACTTGGCCGACGCCGTGCCCTTGCCGCCCGAGATGATCGCGCCGGCATGGCCCATGCGCTTGCCCGCGGGCGCCGTGGTGCCCGCGATGAAGCCGACGACGGGCTTGCGCACGTGGGCCTTGATGTACGCCGCGCCGTCCTCCTCGGCGCTGCCACCGATCTCGCCGATCATGACGATGCCCTCGGTATCGCCGTCGGCGTTGAACAGCTCGAGGCAGTCGACGAAGTTGGTGCCGTTGACCGGATCGCCGCCGATGCCGATCGCGGTGGTCTGTCCCAGGCCCAGCGTCGTGAGCTGGTGGACCGCCTCGTACGTCAGCGTGCCCGAGCGCGAGACCACGCCGATCTTGCCCGGCCGGTGGATGTAGCCGGGCATGATGCCGATGCGGCACTGCTCGGGCGTGATGATGCCCGGGCAGTTGGGCCCGATGAGCCGGGTGCTGCGGCCCGCCAGCGCGCGCTTGACCGCGATCATGTCGGAGACCGGGATGCCCTCGGTGATGCACACGACCAGCGCGATGCCGGCGTCCGCCGCCTCGAGGATCGCGTCCGCTGCCAGCGGCGGTGGCACGAAGATGACCGACGCGTTCGCGCCCTGCTGCTTCACGGCCTCGGCGACGGTGTCGTACACCGGCACGCCCTTGCCGTACTTGGGCAGCACGACCTCGCCGCCCTTGCCCGGCGTGACGCCGGCGACGACCGAGGTGCCATAGGCGAGCGATTGCTCGGCGTGGAACATGCCGGTCTTGCCGGTGATGCCCTGCACGACCAGACGGGTGTTGCGGTTGACCAGCACGCTCATTTCGCCAACTCCACGATCTTGCTCGCCGCGTCGCGGAGCGACGAAGCAGTGGTCACGCGCAAACCGCTCTCGTCGAGCATCTTCTTGCCCAGCTCGACGTTGGTGCCCTCGAGGCGGACGACGAGCGGGACCTTCAGCCCGACCTCCTTGATCGCCACGATGACGCCCTCGGCGATCGTGTCGCACTTCATGATGCCGCCGAAGATGTTCACCAGGATGCCCTTGCAGTGCGGATCCTTGGTGATGATCTTGAACGCGGCGGTGACCTTCTCGGCCGTCGCGCCGCCGCCGACGTCGAGGAAGTTCGCCGGCTCGGCGCCGAAGTACTTGATGATGTCCATGGTCGCCATCGCCAGGCCGGCGCCGTTGACCATGCACCCGATCGTGCCGTCGAGCTTGATGTAGCTGAGGTCGTAGTTCTTCGCCTCGAGCTCGGAGGCGTCCTCCTCCGATGGATCGCGCAGCGCCTCGACGTCGGGGTGCCGATACAGCGCGTTGTCGTCGAACGTGACCTTGGCGTCGAGCGCCAGCACCTCGCCGGCCTTGGTCACGACGAGCGGGTTGACCTCGAGCATCGCGCAGTCGAGTCGATCGTAGGCCACCGCGAGCTTGCGCAGGAACACGACCATCTTCTTGGCCGCGTCACCCGCGAGACCCAGCCCATAGGCCAGGTTGCGGGCCTGGTACGGCTGGAGGCCGACGGCGGGGTCGATGGTCTCGCGGAGGATCTTCTCGGGGTGCGCCGCGGCGACCTCCTCGATCTCCATGCCGCCCTCGGTCGAGGCCATCACGGTGTTGCGGCCGCTCGCGCGGTCGAGCGTGATCGCGAGGTAGAGCTCGCGGGCGATGTCCATGCCCTGCTCGACGAGCAGTCGCTGCACGCGCTTGCCCTCGGGCCCGGTCTGGATCGTGACCAGCGTGCTGCCGAGCATCTTCGCCGCGACGTCGCGGGCCGCGTCGGCGCCGCGCACGACCTTCACGCCGCCGAGCTCCGGGTGCTCGACGAAGCGGCCCTTGCCGCGGCCGCCGGCGTGGATCTGCGACTTGACGACGACGACCTCGGTCGCGGTCTGACCGATGAGCTCTGCCGCGGCCGTCTGGGCCTCGGCCGGGGAGAACGCGACGCGCGAGAGCGGCACGGGCACGCCCTCTTTGCGCAGCAACTCCTTGCCTTGGTACTCGTGGATCTTCATCGGCTCACTTCTTCCCGTAGGGCAGGAGCGCCACGACGTCGCGAACCGCCTGGGCCGAGACCTCGAGCATGGCCTTCTCCTTCTCGCCGAGCTTCATCTCGAGGACCTTCTCGACGCCGCCCTTGCCGATCACGCACGGGACGCCGATGTAGAGGTCCTTGTAGCCGTACTCGCCCTTCAGGTACGCGGCGCACGGCAGCACGCGCTTCTTGTCGCGGACGATCGCCTCGACCATCGCGACACTCGACGCCGCCGGGGCGTAGTAGCCGGAGTAGCCGAGCAGGCCGACGATCTCGCCGCCGCCGTTGCGCGTGCGGGTGATGATCGCGTCGATCTTGTCCTGCGGGAGCAGCTCGGTCACCGGGATGCCGCCGACCGAGGTGTGGCTCGGGACCGGCACCATCGTGTCGCCGTGGCCGCCGAGCACCATGCCGTGGATGTCCTCGACGCTGACGCCGAGCGCCTCGGCGATGAAGAACTTGTAGCGGGCGGTGTCGAGGACGCCGGCCATGCCGATCACGCGCTCGGTCGGGAAGCCCGACTCCGCGAGCATGACGTGGCACATGGCGTCGAGCGGGTTCGACACGCAGATGAGCACGGCCTCGGGCGAGCGATTGGCGATCTCGCGGGTGACCTCGCCGACGATCTGGCGGTTGATCTCGACCAGCTCGTCGCGGCTGGTGAACTTGCCGGTGACCGGGTCCTTCTTGCGCGGCACGCCGGCGGTGATGACCACCACGTCGCTGCCCTCGGTCGGGCCGTAGTCGTTGGCGCCGGTGATCTTGCAGTCGAAGTCGAAGACCGGCGAGGCCTCGGCGAGATCGAGCGCCTTGCCCTGCGGCAGCCCCTCCTTGATGTCGACGAGCACGACGTCACCGAGGTGCTTCTGCACGGCCCAGTGCGCGCACGTGGCTCCGACGTTTCCAGCTCCGACGATGGTGATCTTGTTGCGACGTGGCATGTGTCTCCTTCTAGTGGCGCTGCGAGCTCGGGACGAGCGTCCAGGGCGCGAATGGGCGGGCGCGGAATCGGATGGGCGCCGGCCGGTTGGCGCGGCCGATATAACACGGGCCGACGGGGGTGTGCGGGCGGGCCCGGGGCGCGGCGGGCGGGGGCGAGCGGGGCCCCTTCGCGCCCGCGCGAGGCCGGTGCCTGCGTGCACGATGTCGACGACGCGGACCGCCGGGCGCGCGCGGCGAGCGAGCGGGTCACGATTCGGTGCGCCGCCCTCGTCGGTCGGGGCGCCAACGATGCGCGACTTCATGTAAGACGTTCCCCGTGCTCGACGATCGCAGCCCCGCGCCGTGGCTCGGCAAGCTCGCCGCGGCCTGGGGCGTGCTCGGGGTCGTCGCGCTGCTCGGGCAGGCGCTCGTGCGGCTGGGACCCCGCGCGCTCGAGGCGGTGCGCATGCCCCTCGACGCGGTGCACTGGGTGGTGCTCGTCGCGTGGGTCGCGTTCATGGCCCACGCCGAGGGCTGGCGCGGTTTCCATCTGCGCTTCTCGCCGCGTGTCGTGTCGCGCGCGGCCACGCTGCTGAGACCCGCGCGCGCGTGGCACGGGCTGGTCGCGCCGCTGTACTGCATGTCGCTCGTGCACGCGAGCCGCCGCGGACTCATCGTCGCGTGGTCCGTGTCGCTCGGCATCGTCGGACTCATCTCCGTGGTGTCGACGATGTCGCAGCCGTGGCGCGGCATCGTCGACGCGGGGGTGGTCGTGGGCCTCGGCATCGGCACCGCGAGCATCCTCTGGCACGCGGTTCGGGCGATGACGGGCACGCCACCGCCCATGGACGCCGATCTGCCCGAGGCCTAGCGCGCCGCGGTGAGGCGACTCCACGCGAAGCCGCCGCAGCCGCTCGCCGCGGGATCGGCCGGATCGGCGCCAGGTGCCGCGGTCGCCTCCTCGGCCGACGCCTCACCGAAGGCGCTCTGGCAGTAATACGGGCCGTCGTCGCCGTCGTACGTCCACTCGAATTTCGACCACGTCATGTCGCCGTCGTCCTGGGCGATGACCACGCGCTCGACGTTGTCATAGCTCGCGATCGTGTACGGGAACGCGTCGGGTCCGTAGGTCTGGATCCACGCGTCGTCGCTGATCTCGTGCACGCCGCCGAAGTCGTCGGCCCACGTGCCGCCGATCTCGAGCGCATCGCCGCCGGTGGTGTCGCCGGCGGTGGTGTCCCCGTCGGTGGTGTCGCCCTCGGTGGTCTGGCCACCCTCGCTGGTCGGGTCCGAGCTGGAGCCGCCGTCGCCGCTCGAGGTGCCTGGCGCGCCGGAGGAGTCCGCAGCGCTCGAGCTCTCGGCCGGATCCGACGACGTGGTCGGGTCGGTGGCGGAGCTCGAGCCCGCGAGTGTCGTCTCGTCGCCGCCGTCGTCGCCGCAGGCGACCGCTCCAAGCATGGTCGTGAACAGGAACAGGGAGGTGGCGCGGCGGCCACCGGACATCGAGGTCGTGATCATGGGGTTGGCTCCTCGCCCGTCGCGCGCGGGCGGTCCCTCGTCGTCCCCAGGCACCGATGGCCGTCGATCCGAAGCATTTCGGATTTCCGCCAACCATCCGCGTGGTCGGGGGACGCGTGCATCCGTCCCCCTCGCGAAGTGGGAGCGCGGAGCCATCGGCAGGTCTTCGGACTATGGCAGGCTGCCTACTGGTCGCGGCTTCCCAGGGGGACCCCAGTGCCTCTTCGATGCGACGGTCGTTCCTGCTCACCGCTGCGGGACAGTCGCGGATTCTCACCGCGTTCCCTGTTGCCCCATCGCCGCGCGTTCGACGGCGTGACGATGGACCGATGGCGGGCCGGAGCATGCCCGCCGGCGCGCCGATGAGTCAAGGCGGTTCGTCAAGCCGGTTCGTCGGTGTTGCTCGTGCACTCGGCGAGGCCGAGCGCCGTCTGCATCTCGCAGTTGCGCAGCGTGAGCTCCTCGGAGAGCGGCGTCGCGGTCACGGGATCGTCGGCGATCACCGCCTCGATGTACGCGTCGAACGTCGCGAGGTAGGCGGCGAGATCGAAGCCGTCGAGCGCCTCGACCATCGCGGGGCCGATCACCTTCGCGTAGGTGCGACCTTCGTAGGCGCCCTTGACCCCGTCGGCGCTGGCGAACAGGCCCTCGACGATCGCCTGGTCGGTATACGTCCGCGTGCGCTTCACCCACGCGATGTCGAGCTGACGCGAGATCTCGGCGACGTCGATGTCGGCGGGCGCGCCGAGCAGGGCGGCCTCGATGATCGCGATGCCCGGCGTGTTGCGCCCCGCCAGCCGATCCTCGACGAGCTGGAAGTAGCCCCACGCGCGGTGGGCCGCGCGCGGATCGTCGCCGGACGCCGCGGCCGCGGCGTACTTCTCGATGAGCCGGTCGTAGCCGCGGAACATCCCCTTGGCGATGAGCTGCGCGGCGGGCTTCACCGCGAAGGGATCGGTGCCGAACGCGAGCTCGTCGTCCTCCACGCCGCCGTGGCCCCACTCGAAGCCCTCCTGGATCTCGGCGGCGATCGAGTCGACGTCGACGCCGACCAGATCGGCCTCGTCGGCGTGGGCCGCGAGCGCGCCGCTGTAGTAGCAGTACGCCTCGTCCCACGCCGCGTAGTGCAGGGCAGGGGAGACGTCCGCGTTCGGCGTCGAGTCGGCGACGCGGGTGGTGCGATCGCGGACGACGAGGGACATCACGAGGTCGACGCGGGTCTCGATGTCGACCAGTCGCTCCGCCGTCGGGCCCTCGAGCAGGGCCTCGGTGATGAACGCGTCGTCGACGAGCACCGCGTCCTCGACGCGGCCGAGCTCGGCGCCGGCGCTGCGGACGAAGTCCTGCAGCGCGGTGCCCGAGCCGTCCTCGCCGAAGTAGGCGAGCTCGACGACGGTCGGATCGGGGTCGGCGGCCGCGTTCTCGGCGACGATCGTCGCGTACTGCGCGAGCGCGGCGTCGCAGTCGGGGTGCGGCGTCGCGCCCAGCGCGGGGCGGTCGCCCCCGGTGCCGTCGGTCCCGCTGTCGTCGACGGGGCCGAGCGTGGTGTCCGCGTCCGAGGTCGTGCCGGGCTCGGTGCTCGTCGGTGCGGGGCCGGTCTCGGAGGTCGGCGGGGCGGCGGTCGTGCCCCCCTCTCCGCCGCTGGACGACCCCTCGGCCGACGCGGCGGGGGTGCCCTCGGAGGCGCAGGCGGGGACGAGCGACAGCAACAGGGCCAGGCGGCTCAGCTTCATCATGATGAAAACGATTATCAGAATCACGATGCGCGCGCAAGACTGGCAGCGCCCGGCGGCTTGACCACGGGCCCGGACCGTGTCAAATGTGCATCGCTGAAATGAAAACAGTTTTCAAAATCGCCATGGCCTGGGCGCTGCCCGGGTGCATCGATCTCGGGGCGGCGCCGCTCGGGGAATCGAGCGGCGGGAGCGACGGGGACGCGACCGATGCCTCCGCGTCGTCGGCCAACCCGACGACGCCGGCGACCGACGGCCCGTGTGTCGGTTGCGGCGACGACGGGCACGGCCTGACGGGCGACCTCTTGCTGTTCGTGAACGGGCGCCTGACGAGCGCCGACGCGCTGTACCAGAGCAACATCCCCGCGGCGACGGATGGGCACTACGTGGGCTCGGCGATCTATCTCTACGATCCCGACGCGGCGTGCGACGACGGCACCGACGATTGCCGCCTCGCGCTGCTGGGCAACGCCCGCTTCGACGAGGCGCTCGGCGAGACCTCGGTGGGCGATGGCTCGCTGAAGAAGATGAGCCTGCGCGAGCTGGCGTGGTCGCCGACGCAGGGCCTGTGGGGGATCACGTACGACGTCGCGAACGACGAGTGGGGCATCGCCTCGATCGACGTGCCCGACTGGCGCGCGGTCGGGCAGGACCTCGGCGTCGAGCGCTACGCGTTGCTCCCCGGCGATCCGCAGAGCCCGGGCACGGACCCGTGCTACTGGCAGGAGGTCGTCAGCGGTCTCGGCTTCCTCGGCGAGGATCTGCTGCTGGGCGTGCGGGGCGTCGGCGGCGTCGGCATCGCCAACGATGGCCTGCTGTACCGCATCGATCTCGAGGTCATCCGCGATCGCGGATGGTGCGTCTACGAGAACGACCCGTCGCAGGATCCGCAGTACTACGCGTGCGACGTGCTGTGCCAGCCCTGGGCGGACTTCGGGCCTGCGATCGGCGTCGCGGGCGACATCGCGGCGGATGCCGACGGCGAGGCCGCGCTCGCGGTGGTGCGGGCGGAGGACGCGATGATCATGCCGCTCGATCGACAGGAGCTGTGGAAGGCGATGCCGCCGGTCGACGGGCCGAGCACGCCGACCACGACCGGGCTCTACGCCGAGCCGGTGCCACCCGGCCTCGACCTCGAGGGCCTCGCCCGCGTCGATGGTGCGCTCTTCGGCATCGATGTCACCGCGCAGGTGTGGCGGCTCGACGAGGCGACCGGCGAGGTCGCCGTGCACGAGGCCCTCGCGGCGCGCTTCGACGACGCCGAGCAGGCGCTGCGGATCCGCGGCGCGACCCACGTCGTGATCGAACCCTAGGCGATGGCGAGGGCGCGCGCGCTCGTGGTGGTGGCGATGCTCTGCGCGGGCGGCTCGGGCCGGGCGCAGGCGGAGCCGTCGTCGCGCCCGTACGTCGGCGTCAGCGCGACGCCCCACGACGGCCCGGTCGAGGTCATCACGCCGCCACCGGAGCCACCGCGGCCCGAGCCGGTCGTGGTCCCGCCCGAGGCCGCGCCGCTCGAGGCCCCGACGCGTCGCGCCGAGGTGGCGCCGCCCGACGTCCGCGTCGTCCGCGTCGACACCGACGCCCTGGGTGGCAGCACCCGCGCCGACGCCTTCGCCCACGCCGGCGCGCGCACGGTCGTGTCGGTGCGCCGCGCGATGGAGCGCGGGGCGGGCAGTGTCGGTGAGGCGCTCGACCGCGTGCCGGGCGTGCGGGCCCTCGACGGCATCGCGGGCACCGCCGGTCCGACGCGGCTGAACGTCGCGGTGCGCGGCGCGAGCCCGCGACTGTCCGAGGACGCCACCGTGCTCCTCGACGAGGTGCCGATCGCGATGGCGCCGTACAGCCAGCCCGAGCTGTCGCTGTTCCCGATCTCGCTGTTCTCGATCGATCGCATCGACGCGGTGCGCAGCGGCGCGACCACGCGGTTCGGCCCGACGACCGTCGGCGGCGTGTTCAACCTGGTGTC
>LNFB01000169.1 GCA_001464385.1 Deltaproteobacteria bacterium Ga0077550
GTAGCCCAGCTGCTCGCAGACAACGCTGGCGTCACGGTCGCGCGAGCGGGCGCGACCGGCCTCGAATTCGTGAGACCGGAGCAACTCGACCGACCTGCACAACCATGAGCAATCGACGCCCCACCGAGACCCACCCGATGAAACTCCTACTCGACGGCGCGACGATCACCGATCTACCCTCCTTCACCGCACAGGTCGCCTCCGCGATCTCGCGTGACGCCGACGCCGCCCCACGGTACTTCGGGTTCGACTTGCACTCGCTCGGCGACCGCCTCCACGGCGGCTTCCTCGGCGCTCCGCCGTACGAGGTCGTCGTCGAGCGCAACGCTGGCATGATCCTCGCGATGGGTCACGGCGGCCTCGCGCAGTACTGCCGCGACATGCTCGCGATCATCGACGCGGGTGGACGCGGCCTCGTCCAGGAGGACAGTCGATCCTGGCACGAACAGACCAGGGCGGCGGCGCCCCGAGCCGAAGGACCCACGCTCCTCGACCTCCTGATGGACGTCGTCCAGGCGGCGCCAGCGTCGCTCACTTTGCTCGACGACGACGGGTCCGTCCGCCCCAGTGCCTGGGCGCCCTAGCACCCCACGCCGATCCCAGTTGCACCGCCCCCCGTTGCGCGCGAGGCTGACCCGATGCCGCTGCCGTTCGTCGCCCTGCTCCTCGCGATCCCGGAGCCCTGCTACGGGTTCGACGGCGCCTCGCTCGAGGGCGAACACGTGTGGGTCGACTACCCGACGGACATCTCCGAGGCGCAGGCGATGCGGGTGGTGGAGGCCGCCGACACGGCGTGGGCGGTCTACGCCGGGGAGCTCGGGTGGGCCGAGCCGCAGCAGGCGATCGCGGTGCGGGCCGAGCCGAGCAACGACATGGCGGCGGGCCAGTGCATCACGGTCGACTGCGACGGCGTCGACGTGCCGCGCTGCTTCGTGTTCGGGTCGTCGTTCGACGTCGGCGCCGAGGAGCAGACCGCCGCCCACGAGCTCGGGCACGCATTCCAGTACGCGCTGATGGGGAACTACCTCGACAGCCTCACGTCGTGGGCGTGGTGGATGGAGGGCACGGCGAGCTGGATCGAGACCTACTACGCGCCGCACCCACGGGTGTGGGGCCGGATCGACGACTACCTGGCGAATCCGCAGTGGACGTTGCAGAACGACTTCTCCGATCTGGTCTCCGGCGGACGCGGCGGACACATGTATGGCACCGCCGTCCTGGCGTTCTTCCTCGACCAGAACTACGGCCCGGACACCGTGCGCGCGACCTGGGAGTGGGGCGCGGCCATGAGCGGCGAGAAGATCTTCTTCCGCGACGCGATCGAGGGCATCGGGCTGTCGTTCGCGGAGGTGTGGCCGCACTACCTCGCCACGATCACGGTGCTCGATCTCGACGGCGGCGAGGAGGCGGCTGCGCTCCCCAGGCACTCGGTGTTGGAGGCGCTGCCCGGCTCGGGGACGCCGCCCGCGGAGGACCTGCCCGAGGGGCTCGGCTTCGCGGTCTTCCACGTGCCGGCGCAGCTCGGGATGCCCGGCACCGATCTCCACGTGCAGATCGACGGCGATCCGTCCGTGCCATGGCACACGGTCGTCGCTCGGACGGACGGTGTCACGCCGGGCAGCGCGGTGCTCGACTACGTCGTCGCCACCTGGGACGACGCGGGGCACGGCGAGCTCCTGCTGCCCGCGTTCGATGGCAGCAGGGACGCGTTCGTCGCCGTGTCGCCGGAATCGTCCGCGACGGGGCCATTCGCCTTCTCGATCAGCGCCGAGCTCGTGCCGACCGACGCGGGCGATTCGTCGACGACCGCCGCCGACACGACGGCGGGGATCGACGGCACCACCGCAGGC
The DNA here is from genome assembly GCA_001464385.1 of Deltaproteobacteria bacterium Ga0077550. Lineage (GTDB taxonomy): Bacteria > Myxococcota_A > Polyangia > Nannocystales > Nannocystaceae > Xiheibacterium > Xiheibacterium aquaticum. Next base: position 1,851 of record LNFB01000169.1, read on the forward strand.
GAGGCGAGCGGCGAGTCCGGGGCCGCGGCGACGGCCGGCGCGGGGGACGACGCGTCCGGCTGCAGCTGCCGCAGCGCGGGCCGGCCCGGTTGGGCTGTGCTGCTGCTCTCCCTGCTCCCCTCGCTCCCCTTCGGTGCTCGCCGCCGACGACGCTGAGCCGACGGGAACCTTCCCCCGCCCGCGGCGTCTCCCCACCCATGCCGCCGCTGCTGCGCGTCCTCGTCCTCGCCCTCGCGGCGCAGACCGTCCTCGACGCCGCCGGCATCGGCCTCGGCTGGTCCCACGCCCCCTGGAGCACCCGACTCGCCGAGGTCGCCGCGCTGCTCCTCGACCTCGCGATGCTCGCGGCCCTCACGATCGGCGTCGAGTGGGTCCGTCGGCTGCTGCGGCTCGGCGCGGCGATCGGGGTCGCGATCGACACCGTGCTCGTCACGCTGCTGGTCGGGCACGGCGCCGACGCCGGCGCGGTCGCGACCGGCGTCGCGCTGCTCGGCGGCTCCCTGTTCACGCTGTGGGCCCTGGGCCACCGCAGCGTCCAGGCGTGGGTGTTCGATCGGTGGCTCGTGCGCCACCGGCTGTGACGCTGCGGCGCCGCATCGCGTACGATACGACGCTCCGCGTGCCCTCGCCCCGCCGCCCCACCGCGCCGCCCCCCGCGTGGCTCCTCGCCGCCGCGCTCGCGACCGCGTGCGCCGAGCCGGGCGCGGACACCCACGAAGACACCGACGCGACCCTCGCCGAGATCGCGCTGCCCCGCGTCGACGCCTGCGATGCGGTGCGCAGCTGGCCCGAGGACCGCAGCGTCCGCGAGCAACGCCTGCTCGCCGCGATCGCCGACGCGCGCGACGACGGCGGCCGCTGCCCCGACGGCCGCCGCTTCGCGCCGCAGGCGATCCCCGCGACCGAGGGCGCGCTGGTCTGCGCGGCGCGCAACCTCGCGGTGACGCTCGCCACCGTCGACGACTTCGGCCACGTCGACGGCGACGAGGCCACGTTCGTCGATCGCCTCGCGGACGCGCAGTGGACGAGCACGCTGGCGACCGAGCTCGTCGCCGCCGGGGACGTCGAGCCCGAGGTGGTCGTCGACGACATCTGGCGGGGTAGCGCGCCGCACTGCGCGGCCCTGCACGCCGCGGCGTGGACCCGCGTCGGCGTCGCGGTGGTCGAGCGCGAGGTGCCCGACCCCGCGGACGATCCCGAGGCCCCCATGTCGTGGGGCGCGTACTGGGTCGTCGTGCTGTCCGCAGAACCGACGCAAGCGCCGACGCAAGCGCCGGATTAGGCGGCCTGCCGCCCGCTCGACGCGGCTGGCCCGGGCCGGTACCCTAGCGGCCCGTGCGAGCGATCCGAACCGCCCTCGTGGCCCTCGCCACCCCGGGCTGCGTCATCGACGAGGTCGCGGACTACGAGGTCGGCGACGCGCCGTTCTGCGAGGCCGCGAGCCCGTGGCCGCGCGAGTACGGCGACTTCGAGGACACGCTGCTCGAGGGCATCGACACCGTGCGCCGCCAGGGCCGGACCTGCGGCGACACCCGTCACAACCCGGTCGCGACGCCCCAGCCGAGCCCCGAGCTGCGCTGCGCGGCGCGGGTCCAGGCCACGTGGCTCGCCGAGCACGACGGCCTCACCCACGACGGCTTCGACGACACCACGCCGCTGTCCCGCGCCGCGCTGGCCGGCTACCGCGGCGCGCTGCGCTACGAGCTGCTCGCCCGCGACTACGCGGGGCCCGGCGCCACGCTCACCGCGTGGCTCGAGGACGAGAACCACTGCTCGGCCCTGTTCGACCGCGCGATCGTCGATGTCGGCATCGGCCACTCGCGCAACGCCGACGGCGACGCGTATGGCTGGGTGGTGCTGCTCGGCGAGCAGCGCTTCGACTAGCCCGCGGCGCTTCGGCGACCCAGCAGCTTCGACCCTAGAGAGCCCAACCCCGCGATGGAAGCACCCCAAGCGATCGTCCGCCTCGCCCAGGCCTTCGGGCTGCAGGTCGGCTATTTCGACTTCAACCACAGCTTCCGCGGCGCCGACCCCGAGGTCGTCGCCGCGGTGGTGCGCGCGCTCGGGGGCGACCCCGACGCGGACGTCGACGCCCAGCTCCACGCCCGCGAGATCGAGCGCTGGCGAACGCTGGTCGACCCCGTGGTCGTCGCGTGGGACGGCGCGTGCACGCCGGTCCTGCGTCTCCCCGCCGCCCTGGTCGACCGCCCGCTCTCGATCACGATCCGCTGCGAGGACGGCGAGAACCTCGTGCACGAGCTGGTCCCCAGCGCGTGCCCGGTCGTCGACGACGCGGTGTGCGACGGCACGAGCTTCGTCGCGGTGCGGGCCGCCCTGCCCTTCGTGCTGCCGCTCGGCTACCACCGGCTCGAGATCGACGGCGCCCGCACGGCCGCGATGGTGATGTCCGCGCCGCG
>LNFB01000170.1 GCA_001464385.1 Deltaproteobacteria bacterium Ga0077550
GCCCGACATGAACAGCTCGCCCACGTCGATGGGCGCCGAACCGCCGGCGACGATGGCGTACACGAGCATCGGGATCGACGGTGGGATCACGATGCCGAGCGAGCCGGCGCTCGTGACCAGGCCCATCGCGAAGCGCTCGCGGTAGCCGGCCTTCACCAGCGCCGGATACATCACCGAGCCGATCGCGATCACGGTGACCGGGCTGCTGCCGCTGATCGCCGCGAAGAAGACGCAGCCGCCGACGCTCGCCACCGCGAGGCCGCCCGGGAGGAAGCCGACGAAGGATCGCGCGACCGCGACCAGGCGGTTGGCGATGTCGCCCGCGCTCATGATCGCCCCGGAGACGACGAAGAACGGGATCGCCAGGAGCACGTTCTTCGTCGTGAGCCCGGCCATCTTGGCCGGGAACGAGTCGTAGCCGCAGAAGCTGGCCGGATCGAGGGTCGAGCACGCGCCCCAATCGCTGTAGCCGTCGCTGTACATCAAGAAGCACAGCGCTGCGACGACGCCGAGGATCATGAACAGCGGCGAGCCGAGCGAGATCATCCCGACCAGCGCGAGCACCAACACCAGGATCGCGGTGCCGCCGGGGCCAGACGGCTCGCCCTCGTCGAGGTCTTCGCCGTACTCGGGCGCCCACTGCGACGCCTCGGCCTCGCCGCCGCCGAGGGTCATGCCGACCAGCAGGAACGTCGCGACCAGGACTGCGAGCAGGACGCGGATGCGCGCCATCGGGGGGAGACTCCGCCAGATCATCGCGCACCTCCGTCGTCGTCGTGCGCGTCACCATCGGCCGGCGCGTCACCATCGGCCGGCGCCGCGTGGCGATCGGTCACGACCTCGGAGGGTCGGTTGGTCACGATGTCCCCCACCGCGGCCTTGGGCCGCTTCTCCGACACCGGTCGCTCGGGCACGTCGTCGCGGATGGGCCGGACCGCCTCGGTCGGCACATCGCTCGGCGGTGGCGCCGTCGCGGCCGCGAACGCCTGCTTGGTCGCGTCGTCGACCAGACCGGCGAGCGGGTCGTCCTCGGCGAGCTTGCCTTGATAGGCGAGCACCCCGACGCCGAAGAACCGCGCCGCCATCACGCCGAACGACAGCGGCAGCGCGAGGAAGGCGAGGTACTTCGGCACCTCGAGCCCGACGAAGACGCCGCCCTGGCCCCCTGTCTCCTGGTACTCGTCGTAGCTGAAGCGCACGTACCGGATCGAGACCCACATCAGCGCGAAGCAGAACGTGGCGGTGAGCAGTGCGGAGAACAGGCCGACGTACTTCTTCAGGTGCGGCGGCACGTGGCGCACGACCGCCTCGACCTTGAGGTGCTTGTGCTCGTACGTGGCCATCGACGCGCCGATGAACCCCACCCACAGCGTCAGGATCAGCGCCAGCGGCTGCGACCAGATGAGGCCGTTGGGGAGCATCCGCACCAGCAGCTGCACGAGGCCGTAGACCGCCGCGGTGCCGAGGATGCCCAGCCCGGCGGCCTTGACGTGGGCCATGCCGCCCCGCGTGGCGGCGCGGACCGCCGCCCAGCCGAGGCCAGCGAAGAGGACGAACGCGACCCACGGGACCACCGCGAGGGCCGTCGCGTGCCCCGGCTGTCCCTCGGTGAGATCGGGCCCGAACCACCCGATCACCTTGATGAACGACTCGACGCCCTTGCTGCGCTCCCCCGAGAACGTGCGGTGCGCGACGTCGAAGAAGACCACCAACGCCATCACGAGCAGCGCGAACGCGACGAACGCTCGCTCGGCTCGGTAGACGACCCGATTGAGCCGACTGAGTTGCTCCGTCACCGTCCGCGCATGCTACCAGGGTTCGCCGCGGGCCGGTGCAGTGCACGCGAACGACGAGGGGCGTGGCCGCGCTCGTCGCTGCCACGCCCCGATACCGCTCACCGCGGCCCTCGCCCGGCGCCTACAGGGCGTCGGTGATCTTCTTGAACAGGGCGCGGCCCTCGGCCGAGGCTCGCACCGCGAACTGGGCGTGGGCGACCGCGGCGGACGACGAGAACGCCGCCTTGTCGGTGTCGGAGAGCTCGTTGACCGTGATGCCCGCGGTCTTGAAGTTCTCGAGCAGCTGGCCCTTGATCGCCCGCACGCCGCGGCGGCCCGCCTTCGACAGCTCCTGCTGCGACACGAAGCCATGGCCATCGGCGCCGGGCTCGTCGACATCAGGTGATCCCTTGGTGCCGACCGGCGGGGCGGGCAGCTTGCCGGTGAACAGCGCCTGGATCTCCGCCGGAAGCGTCTCGTACCACTTGCGCGACAGCACCACGATGCCCGGCTGGTAGATGTGCTCGGTCAGCGTGAAGTGGGAGATGCCCTGGTACCAGGACGCCGCGAACGCGAAGAGCGGGGTGTTGTCGAAGCCGTCGACGACGCCGGTCTGCAGCGCGGGGAGGACCTCGGTGACGGCGATCGGCACCGGCGATGCGCCGAAGGCCTTCCACGTGTCGAGGTGCTCCTGCGACTCCTGCGACCGCATCTTGCGGCCCTTGAGGTCGGCGATCGAGTTGATCGGGAAGGTCGAGCCGATCGAGCGGAAGCCGTTCTCGGAGAAGAAGAACAGCTTGAACCCGCGATCCCACAGCAGCGCGTCGAGATCGGGGAAGATGCTGTCGATGATCTTGTCGGCCTTCTTCTCGGTCTTGAAGAGGTACGGCAGCTCGAGGCACGCGATCTCGGGCACGGCCGACGCGAGCGCGCTGACGCTGCCGCCGTAGCACTGGATCGCGCCGCGCTTCACCCCGTCGACCGTCTCGGGCTCGGGGCCCAGGGCCGCACCGGCGAAGGGCTTCACCTTCAAGCGCTTGTTGCTGCCCTCCCACATGAGGGCCTTCAGGCCCTTCATCTGGTTCATCCACGGGGTGTCGTTCGGCGCCGCGGTCGCGATCTTCATCGTGAACTCGGCCTCTTCGCCGGCCCGCGCCGACCGACCGATGAAGAACGGGGCGATGGCGGCGGCGGCGGAGCCTTGGACGAAGCGGCGGCGGGACGGGGACGCGGGCAAGCGGGGCATGGGTCGAGTACTCCGTGGGCGCGAAGAGGTGACGCGAATCAGGCGCGAAGAGACGTCGTCGCGGCGAGCCGCGCGGCCACATCAGACGGGCCGCCCCGGACGATCTTCACGGGTATGGGAGTGTGGGCCGGGCCGGCGGGGCTCCACAAGCCCCCGCGCGCCGTTTGTCCCAGGGCCGCGTGTGCACGGCCGATCGCATCGGCGGCCCCCAGACCCCGGCCGGCGCTGTTCCGCGCCGACCGCCGCCGGCTCAGAACAGCTCGTCCTTGTCGGCGAGCAGCTCCTTGGCCTTCTGCTTCTCGACGATGATCTCGGGCTTCACGTCGGGAATCACGTCGTCGGGCGTCGCGATGACCTCGTTGAGGAGCTTCTCGAAGGTCTCCTCGTCCTGCTCCTTGACCGCGAGCTCCTGGGCCCACAGGACCTTGGTGCCGACGTAGGTCGCGGAGATCTCGAGCGACTTGTTGAAGTGCACCCGGGACTTCTCGAGGTCGCCCCCCGCGAACGCGGGCGCGACCGCGTAGAAGGCACCGAAGTAGCGGTGCGGTCCGCCGTAATAGAAGGTCGGATCGAGCTCGAGCACGCGGTCCATCGTCGCCTTGACGTTGTCCTTCTGCCCGAGCAGGACGGCGAAGCCCTTGCGCTTGGCCCACTTGCCCAGCGAGCTCGCGTACCAGTACATCGCCGGGACGCCGGTCTTGGACACGAGCTTCACCGCCTCGGGCAGCTTGCCGCCGGCGCGCATCTTGGCCTCGAATTCGGGGGACGAGGCGATCATCGCCTTTTCGCCCCACTTCACGCCGAGGTCCATCGTGCGGAGGTATTCCTTCTCGTCGTTGCGGAGGTAGCCGTCGGCGAGGAAGTAGTTCGCGCGGGTGAGCTTCACCAGCGCGTCGAAGTTCTTCGGATCGGCGGCCGCGACCTGCTCCCAGATCTTGATCGCCGCGCGGATCTCCGCGGGGTCGGTCCGCTTCTCCCAGTGCTTGTCGCCCTCGGCGATCTGGGCCGCGGCGTCGCCGGCCGCACCGGCCTTGCCGTCGCCATCCTCGTTCTGCCACGCGGCCTTGCGACCGGCACAGGCGGACAACGAGGCCAGCACACAGGCGAGAAGGACATGCTTGGTGGTCATCGTTCGCTCCTGCCCGAAGCGCCCGTCCAACCGGGACCGCGCTCGGCGCGAGCGGAGATACACCGGCGGAAGCGGGCGCGTCAAACCCGGGCGGGACCCGAGGGCCCCGCGGCTCGAAACCCCGGGTTGCGCCGCGGGGCGCCCCCGGGCGACGCTTCGCCGACGTGGGGGCGACGCTGCAACGGTGGTTGGCCCGGGCCTCGACCCCCGCGTTCGCGAGCGTCGCCATCGGGGCGGCGTTCACCGCGTACTTCGCCATGTACGCCGTCCGCAAGCCGTTCGCGGCGGCGAGCTTCGCCGACGCGGCGGTCTGGGGCGTGCAGCTCAAGATCGCGCTGGTCCTCGGGCAGGTGCTCGGCTACGCGCTGTCGAAGTTCCTCGGCATCAAGTTCGTCTCCGAGATCCCGCCGGCCCGACGGCCGCTCGCCCTGGTCGTGCTGCTGCTCGCCGCCGAGCTCGCCCTGGTCGCATTCGCGGTCCTGCCCCCCGGCGGCCAGGTCGTCGCGATGTTCTGCAACGGCCTCCCGCTCGGCGCCATCTGGGGCCTCGTCTTCGGCTTCCTCGAGGGGCGACGCACCACGGAGATCCTCGGCGCCGGGCTGTCGACCTCGTACATCGTCGCCAGCGGCGCGGTGAAATCGGTCGGGCGCGGGCTGCTCGACGCCGGCGTGAGCGAGTCGTGGATGCCCGCGCTCACGGGCGCGATGTTCGTACCGCCGTTCCTCGTCGCCGTCTGGATCCTGTCGTGTCTGCCGCGGCCCAGCGCGCAGGACGAGGATGCCCGGGTCCGTCGCGCGCCGATGTACGGCGCCGAGCGAAAGGCGTTCGTGCGCCGCTTCTTCGTCGGCATCGCGACCCTGACGGCTGCCCACGTGGCGCTGACGGCCTACCGTGATTTCCGCGACAACTTCGCCGCCGAGCTGTGGAAGGCGCTCGGTTACGGCGACGCCCCCGCGATGTTCACGTACTCGGAGATCCCCGTGGCGCTCGCGGTCGTGGCCGGGCTCGCGGCGATCTATCGCATCCCCGACAACCGCCGGGCGTTCTTCTGGGTGCACGCGCTGATGGGCGGCGGCGCGGCCTTGGTGGCGACGGCGACCCTGCTGTTCGATCTCGGCGTGGTGTCGGGCCCGACGTGGATGATCGCGATCGGCATCGGGCTCTACCTCGGCTACGTGCCGTTCGGCACCGTGCTCTTCGATCGACTGATCGCCGCGACCGGTGCCGTCGGCACCGCGGTGTTCATGATCTACGTGACCGATGCATTCGGTTACCTCGGATCGATCGGCGTGCTGCTGTTCAAGAACTTCGCCCACGCAGATCTCTCGTGGCTCGAGTTCTTCCGCCGGTTCTCGTACGGCTGCGGGATCGGCTGCGCGGGTGCCTTCGCGGCCAGCGCATGGTACTTTGCCCACCGCAGCGCCCCGGCCCGGCCGGAACCCGGCGAGCCCGGTCCACGATGAACGACACCCCGAAGCGGAGCCTGCTCGATCGCGTCGGGGTGGCGCCGTGGTTCGGTGGACGCGACCCATCGACGCCCGTGCACCTGGTGCTCGGCCTGCTGCTGCCGATGCTCCTGCTCGCGCACAACATGTGGCGCGTGCATTGGTTCACGGTCGACGACGCGTACATCTCGTTTCGCTACGCGGCCAACCTCGTCGCCGGCCACGGCCTGGTCTACAACCCCGGCGAGGCGATCGAGGGCTACACGAACTTCCTGTGGACGCTGATCGTGGCTGCGGGCCTCCCCCTCGGGATCGACGCCCATGTCAGCAGCAAGGTCGTCGGCGCCCTCGCGGCGATGGGCACGCTCGCCGTGACGTATCGGCTCTCGCGCCGGCTGCAGCCCTACGGCGCGTTCCCGTGCGTCGCCACCTGGTTGCTGGCGAGCTCGTCGACCTCGGCGACCTGGGCGGTGTTCGGGCTCGAGACCGGGCTGTTCCAGTTCCTCGTGCTCCTCGGCACGACGATGATGTTCGAGGAGACCGAGAAGCACCGGGCGTTCCCGACCTCGGGCCTGGTGTTCGCGCTCGCCGGGCTCACGCGCCCCGAGGCGCCGATGTTCCTCGGCCTGCCGATGCTGCTGCTGGGCCGGCGCATGTTCGGCCGGCAGAACCTCATCCGCGGCGTCGTGTTCGTGCTGCCCTTGGCGGTCCACATGCTGTGGCGTCACGGCTACTACGGCTCGTGGACGCCCGCGACGCTGTCGGCGAAGACCGGCGATCTCAAGAGCCAGTGGAAGGGCGGGCGCGGCTACGTGCTCGCGTGGCTCGAGCACGCCGGCCCGATCATGGTGATGTGGTGCTACGGCGTGGGCCTGGCGCTCTCGCGCCGCAGTCGCGAGGCGATGACGCTCGCGCTGGTCTTCGTCGCGGTGGCGCTCTACGTCGCGCTCGTCGGCGGCGACTGGATGTCCTACTACCGCTTCATGGCGCCGGCGGAGCCGTACGCCTTCGTGCTCGTCTGCGCCGCCGTGCGCTCGCTGGTGCAGACCCGCGATCGCGCGGCGCTCATCGGCGTCGGCCTCCTCCTGTCGTGGTCCGCGGCCCACCGGCACTACGACTTCGAGGCGGCGCGAAAGAAGTTCGTCAAGGAAGAGAAGCGCTTCTGGGACAACACCGCGGGCCAGGTCGCCGAGTGGTTGGTCGTCCACGGCCGCCCCGGTCGCGTCGCGATCGGCGACATCGGCTACGTCGGCTGGCGGACCAACTATCCGATCCTCGATCTGCTCGGCCTCGTCGATCCCGTGATCGGCCAGCTCCCGGGCGGCTACACCAAGAAGCACGGGCCCGGCTACAAGGAGCGCTTCTACGAGGTCGCGCCCGAGTGGGCGGTGCTCATCCACTCGGGTGACGAGTGCAAGAAGGCGTCGTTGGCGGCGGTGAAGAAGATCGTCGAGGATCCGCAGTTTCGCCGCATGTACGTGCTCGAGGAGAACTTCCAGGTGAACGCCGACGGGAGCTGGTGCATCTTCCGTCGCAAGGACTTCACGCCGTAGCCCGCCACCTCGAGGCCCCCACGCCTTCAGGGAGAACCCGATGCCGTTGCCGAGCGGAATCACCTACTTCACACCGACGTTGCCGCTGTACGTCTTCGACGCGCCGCGGCCCGGGCCGACGGCGATCGTCCAGGCCGGGATCCACGGCGACGAGGTCGCGGGAGTGCACGCGCTCGCCGAGCTGCTCGAGCGGGAGCTGCGGCCGACCCACGGCCGGCTCGTCGTGATCCCGGTGATGAACCCCGCGGCGTACCGCGCCCGCGAGCGCATGGCGCCCGGCGGGCTCGATCTCAACCGCTGCTTCCCGGGCGATCGCGACGCCCCCGAGCCCGAGCGTCGACTCGCGCGCCGCTTCATGGACCTCGTCCTCGACGAGGCGCCCGCGCTGGTCGTGACGCTGCACGAGAGCAAGAAGCGCTACGACCCCGCCGTGGTCCCATCGTTCGGACAGACGATCGTGTACGGCGTCGATCCGCGGCCCGCGATCGTCGACCGCACGATCGACGCGATGAACCAGACCGCGACCGACGAGGAGCGCTGGGCGCCGCAGTACTACCCGGTCGCGACGTCGTCGACCGAGGTCATCGTCGAGGCCACCGGATGCATCGGCCTGTGCATCGAGACGTGGATGGGCTTCGCCGAGCGCCGCCGCATCGACATGCAGCGGCAGGTGGTCGAGCTCCTGCTCGCCGATGTCGGCGTCCGCTGCGGGGTCTGAGACCGCCTGCCCGCAAACGCTGCTGGCGCCGCGACCCTGGCCGGCCCTGAGCCGGGTTTGACCCCCGTGGCAAGACGGCGGTACACCCAGGGTCGCCATGGACACCGCCGCCGCCGTTCCGCCGCAGACAGCCGCCCAGGTCGCGTCGGCGCGGCCGTCGCCCCTGCGCGCCCTCGCCGACGAGATCTTCGAGCGCACCAGCCCCTACGAGGGCGTGGGCCTGCGCAACCACTGTCGGCGCCTGCACAGGTTCGCGACCGCGTTGCTGCAGCGCCGCGGCCTCGAGATCGACGTCGACCTCGCGTACCTCGTCGCGATGGTCCACGACCTCGGCATCGTCAGCGAGAAGGACGAGGGCGTGAACTACCTGCAGCGCAGCCGCGCGCTGTTCCACCGCGAGACCGCCGGGATCGCCCTGCCCCCGACCCGCGCCGACGTCCTCGACGAGTGCCTGGTCTACAACCACCGGGTGCTGTCGGTGCCGAACCTCAGCCCCGAGGCGGAGTGCTTCCGCAACGCCGTGATGATCGAGCACAGCCGGGGGATGATCCGCTTCGGGCTGTCGAAGGACGAGGTCCGCCCGGTCTTCGACGAGCTCCCCAGGGGCAACTTCGACCGCGTCCTGATGGATTTCACCTGGCGTACGATCAAGCGCGAGCCGCTGTCGATCGTCCGCGGTATCTTCTTCTGACCGGCGCCCTCGTCTGCGCCTTTGGGGGCACCGACATGGCCGACATCGATCCCAACACGCGCACCGAGCTCGAGGCCGCCGCGTTCCGCAAGCTGGTCGAGCACCTGCAGTCGCGCACCGACGTGCAGAACATCGACCTCATGAACACCGCGGGGTTCTGCCGCAACTGCCTCAGCAAGTGGTACGCCGCGGCGGCCGAGGAGCACGGCGCGACCGTCGACCTCGAGCAGGCCCGCGAGCGGGTCTACGGCATGCCGTACGCCGAGTGGAAGGCCAAGCACCAGAAGTGATGCACCACGCGCTCGTCGTGCGGACCCCCGGTCGCGGCACCTCGGACCTGACGCGCAGGGTGCAGGAGGTCGTCGCCGCCTCGGGCGTGCGCGAGGGCCTGTGCAACGTGTTCGTGCACCACACCAGCGCCTCGCTCATCCTGTGCGAGAACGCCGACCCGCAGGTGCGGCGCGACCTCGAGGCGTTCGCCGCCCGCCTCGTGCCCGACGGCGACCCGCTGTTCGCCCACGTCGACGAGGGCGACGACGACATGCCGGCGCACATCCGGTCGGTCCTGACCCACAGCTCGCTGTGCCTCCCCGTCGTCGACGGACGCTGCGATCTGGGCACGTGGCAGGGCGTGTACCTCTGGGAGCACCGCACCGCGCCGCACGAGCGCCGGGTGACCGTCTCGGTCCTGGGGTCCCGTGGCTGATCGCAGCGAGCTCGGCGACGTGCGCCATCGCCTGTCGCGCACGATGACGCGGACCATCTCGACGTGGTCGCTGGTCGAGCCCGGCGACCGCATCATGGTCGCGATGTCCGGCGGGAAGGACAGCTACACGCTGCTGGATCTGCTGTGGCGCGCGCGGGCCCGGGCGCCCTTCGCGTTCGATCTGATCGCCGTGCACCTCGACCAGGTCCAGCCGGGCTACGACGGCGCGCCCCTGCGGGGTTGGCTCGAGCGCTACGGCGCGCCGTTCGAGATCGTCCAGCGCGACACCTACTCGAAGGTCGTGGAGCTCACCGCCGAGGGCAAGAGCTACTGCGGGCCGTGCTCGCGGATGCGCCGCGGCATCCTCTACGACGTCGCCGAGCGCCTCGGGTGCAACAAGATCGCCCTGGGGCACCACCGCGACGACGCGCTCGAGACCCTGCTGATGAACCTCTTCTACGGCGGCAAGCTGCAGGCGATGCCCGCGGTGTACACCACCGACGACGGCCGGTTCCGCGTGATCCGGCCGCTCATCGAGTGCGCCGAGTCCGAGATCCGCGTCCACGCCGAGCTCGCGGGCTACCCCATCCTGCCGTGCAACCTGTGTGGATCGCAGGACGGCCTGCGCCGCGACGCGATGGCGGCGCTGCTCGACCAGCTCGAGCGCGAGAGCCCCAACGTGCGCGCCGTCATGCTGAACGCGATCCGCAACGTCCGCCCGACGCACCTGCTCGACCCGACGGTCGCGCGGCTGCCAGGCGACGACGCCGAGGCGCCCCACCGCGGCTCGATCCTGCGCGTGCTCGGCAACGAGGGCTGAGGACCTGCATGGATTTCGCATCCCGCGAGGCGGCGATGCGGGTTCCATGCACATGATGCGTGGATTTAACCCTCTAGAAGACGTTTCCGTTGCGCGATGCGCATGCATGCGGCATAGCCATGCACGACCATGCAGCTCCGCGACCTCCACGGCGAAACCCTCGGCATCTGCGTCTCCGGCGGCCTCGACAGCCGCACCGTCACGCGTCGCCTGCTCGACGCCGGTTGCAAGGTCGTGTGCTTCACGGCGGATCTCGGGCAGCCGGACGAGACCGACATCGAGGACGTCAAGCGGCGCATGGAGGCGACCGGCGCCGAGTCGCACGTCGTCGACCTGAAGCCGCAGATGGCCGAGGCGTGCTTCGCCACGATCAAGGCGCTCGCGCAGTACGACGGCGGGTACTGGAACACCACCGGCATCGCCCGCGCGGTGACCGTGCGCGGCCTGCTCGGCGCGATGCAGGAGCGCGGGTGCACCGTGCTCGTGCACGGCGCGACCGGCCGCGGCAACGACCAGATCCGCTTCGAGCGCTACACCAACGTGCTCGCGCCGCAGATGAAGGTCTACGCGCCGTGGCGCGACCCGGCGATGCTCGCCCAGTTCCCCGGCCGCAAGCAGATGGCCGAGTACCTGCAGGCGGTCGGGCTCGAGGCCAAGCTCGAGCGCAAGCGCTACTCGACGGACGCCAACCTCGCGGGTCTGAGCCACGAGGCCGAGGACCTCGAGTCGCTCGACACGTCGTGCCTCATCGTCGACCCCATCATGTGCAAGTGGCCGCAGCAGGCCCCTGATCGCGTCGAGGACGTCACGCTGCAGTTCGAGCGCGGCCGCTGCGTCGCGATCGACGGCGAGTACCTCGCGCCGCTGGCCCTCATGGAGCGGGCCAACGCGATCGGCGGGCGCAACGGGATCGGCCTGGCGAACGCGCTCGAGAACCGCATCATCGGCACCAAGAGCCGCGGGGTCTACGAGGCGCCCGGCATGGAGTTGCTCGGCTGCGCGCTGCGATCCGTCTACCAGGCGGTGCTCGACCGGCGCTCGACCTCGCTCTTCGGCCACGTGTCGCGGCTCGTCGCCGAGGCGACCTACGACGGTCGGCTCTACGACCCGGCCTCGCGCGCGGCGCTCGGCTGCGTCGAGGTGCTCTCGGAGCACGCCTCCGGCACCGTGGTCCTCGGGCTGTACCGCGGCAACGCGTTCGTACAGAAGCTCCGCGACATCCCGGCGTCGCTGTACAACCCGGCCGACGCGTCGATGGAGGCCAGCGACGGCCTCGACCCGCGCAGCAGCCAGGGCTTCGTCGAGATCCAGCGCTGCGAGGCGCTCGCGCTCGCGCGGGCCGGTCAGATCCGGCCGCCCGAGCGGTTCTGATCCGACGACTGGCAGACGTAGCTGCCGAAGCCGGTGCCGAGCATCCAGCACCGGCCATCGTCGCCGCAGAACGACTCGTCCGGATACTCACCGCCGGCGTCGAGGATGAGCTGCGTGCAGTCCTCGTCGGTGTCGCACGCGCCCGAGCACGCGGTGCCGCTGCAGAACGCGTCGTAGTCGGAGAAGTCCCAGCAGATCCCCGTGCTGCAGTCGCCGTCGGCCTCGCAGGGATCGCCGACCGGCGCGCCCCCGTTGCCGGACTCACCGGTGCTCGTGGCGTCGCTCGAGCCGCTGTCGCTCGAGCCGCTGTCGCTCGAGCCGCTGTCGCTCGAGCCGCTCGCGCTGCCCGTCTCGCCCGGGCCCGTGCCGTCGCCGGTCGAGCTGTCGTTGCCGGGGCCGGTGTCGCTCGCGGTCGCGGTCGCGTTGGTGGGGTCGTCGGTCGTCGACGGAGAGGTGTCGGTCGCCGTGACGGACGTGGTCTGGGTCGTCGGATCCGTCGCGCTCGCGCCCGCGGTCGCGTCCGCAGCGTCCCCGGTTTCGCCCGCGGCTGTGGTCTCGTCCGCGGGCACGCCGTCGTCGCTGCATGCAGCCGAGCAGAGCAACGCCCAGACGGTCACGGACGATCGAAGATCAAGGGTCATGCGCGGCAGCATGCCCGCGGCCCGTTCACCGGGCAAGGTTCGCCGCCCGCGCCCGCGGTCAGCCACCCGCACGCAGCGGACGCACGGTGTCTCCGTCGATCTCGAGCACCTCGGTCGGCCCCCCGTAGTGGGCCGCGAGGCCGACGTCGATGCGCCACACGCGGCCGTCGCACGCCGACGTGATGCCCTTCTCCTGCACGGTGTGACCGACGACCATGCGCTTCACCCCGAGCTTCGCGAGCGATTGGCCGAGGCGCTCGCAGACCTCGGGCTCCTCGACCCACGCGAAGTCCCGCGTCCACAGCGGGCCCTGCGGATCCATGGCGGCCTCCACGATCTTCGGGTCGACCGCCTCGCCGGCCAGCATCGCGCGCACGCCGGCATCCAGCGCGACGAGCCCATCGACCTGCTCCGGCAGGATGCCGCCGTGCACGAACGCCGTGGTGCCAACGATCGCCGCGAGGTGCCGCTTCGCCAGCACGCGCGCGTAGGGGCCACCGGGCGCGAAGGCAGCCGCGCGTGCCCGCGACGCCTCGGGGATCGACGCGAACCGCGGGTCGTCGGGATCGGCCCCCGGCACGCCGTCGAAGTCGCGCAGCCCCGCGGGTGTCACGTAGCGCAGGTCGCCCAGGGCGTTCATCACCTCATGGTTGCCGTTGAGCACGACGAGGGCGCCGCCCGCCCGTCGCGCGTCCTCGACCAGGCGATCGAGGAGATCCAGGATCGCCTGTTCGTCGTCGCCGCGATCGAGTTGATCCCCGGTCTGCACGACGACCAGCGCGCCGCCGATCCATCGATCGGTCCCGTCGATCGCGCCGGCCAGCTGCAGGGCACGTCGGGTCGCGGCGAGATCGCCGTGGACATCCCCGATCGCCACCACGCGACCCGACGCGGCGACGCGCAGCGCGTCGAGCCCCGCGACGGGCGTCGCAGCGACGGGCGCCGCAGCGACGGGTGCCCGCGGGCTCGGCTCGGCGGTCGGGGCGGCGGGCCGCGAGCCCGTGCCCGCAGGCGTGGGCGCGTTACATGCGGCCATGGCCAGGACGATCGAGAGCAGCGCGGCGCAAAGGCCCGCGGACGTGCTCGGGGGCTGTAGCCCCCGCACCGCGTCGGAGACACCGGCGCGCGCGCACGCCCCTTCGAGCCGCACCTTCACGCGGCCTATCCTACCCGATTCCCCATCCAGTTTTTCGAACGATGCCGCACGTCCGTGGACGTGCCGCGCCATCGTGCGAGCCCTCGGATCTTGTCTACGACAACGGCCCTGCGGCCGGGGTACTCTCGTCAGCTGGATGTCCCTGCCCCTCAGTAGTCTGAGCTCCGCCGGCCGGATCCTGCTCGTCGACGACGACGCACAGGTGAGGCGAGTGATGGAGCGGCTGCTCATCTCCGAGGGCTACGACGTCCTCCAGGCCGGCGACGGCGAGGCGGCGCTGCTCATCGCCGCGACCGAGCCGATCGACACCGTCGTGCTGGACATGGGCATGCCGGGGCTGAGCGGTCTCGATGTGTGCCGACGGCTCCGCGCCGATCCAAAGCACGAACACACGCCGGTCGTGTTCGTCACCGGACTCGACGATCGCGGCTTCCGGCGCGAGGCGCTGCAGGCGGGCGCGACCGATTTCCTCGGCAAGCCGTTCGACGAGGTCGAGCTGCTCGCCCGGCTGCGCAACAGCATCCGCGTGAAGCTCTACTTCGATGGCCTCGATCGCGAGCGCAGCGCCCTGCGCGGCGCCGTGGAGCAGCACCTGGGCGAGCTCGAGGCCGCGACCGCTCGGCTCGAGCGCCTGCAGCGGGAGCTGGCGGTCGCCCGTCACGAGACGATCGACCGCCTCGCGCGTGCGGCCGAATACCGGGACGACGAGACCGCCGCGCACCTGCACCGCATGAGCGCGTACTGTCACCTGCTCGGCCAAAAGGTCGGGCTCGACGAGTACGCCTGCGAAATGCTGCGCATCGCCAGCCCGATGCACGACGTCGGCAAGATCGGGATTCCCGATCAGATCCTGCTCAAGCCCGGCCGGCTCAGCAGCGACGAGTACACGATCATGAAGGAGCACGCCGAGATCGGCTTTCGGATCCTCTCGGGGTCCGAGTCCGAGCTCGTCCGCTTCGCCGCCAGCATCGCCCACACCCACCACGAGCAGTGGGCGGGCGGTGGCTACCCGCGCGGCCTGCAGGGCGAGGACATCCCGCTCGAGGGCCGGATCGCCGCGATCGCGGACGTGTTCGACGCGCTCACCAGCGCGCGCCCGTACAAGCAGGCGTGGCCGATCGCGGACGCCGTCGCGCACCTCGAGGCGGGCAGCGGCAAGCACTTCGATCCGAACCTGACGGCGCTCTTCGTGCGATCGATGGACGATGTGCTCGCGATCCGCGAGCGCTTCCACGACTGATGCGCCGCGATCGTCAGTAGGCCGGATCGTCGCCGCCGTCGCCCACGTTCACCGCGTCCCGTGCGCGCTCGCGCTCGATGCCCTCGAGGGCGTCCACGGTGTAGCGGGTCGTCGGCTCGAGCAGCAGCCGCGCGAACGGGATCGGGTCGCCCGTCTCCTCGCACACCCCGTAGGTCTGATCCTCGATGCGAACCAGCGCGGCCTCGACCTCGGCGAGGCGCTCGCGGCCGTGGTCGGCCAGCCGGACCTCGCGCTCGACCCGGGCGGCCTCGGCGGCGTGGTCCTGGACATCGCCGATCGCGTCGTCGGCCACCGGGCGGGTCTGCGTCGCGAGGAACTGCGCGCGCTCGGCGAGCAGGAGTGCGCGCAGCTGTTCGATCTGGGCTTTCGAGAGGTGGTCCGACATCGCGCGGCAGCGTAGCAGCAAGGTCCGCGGTTGCGCCCCCATCGGCCCCCGCGGCAGCATGCGTGGGCATGGACAGCCTCGATCCCGACGCGCGGGAGATCGCGACCGCGGCGCTCGCCGACGGCGGCGCGCTCGTCGTGCTGACCGGCGCCGGCATCTCCGCCGAGAGCGGCGTGCCCACGTTCCGCGGCCCCGAGGGCTACTGGACGATCGGCTCGCGCCACTACCACCCGCAGGAGCTCGCGACGGCGGCGGCGTTCCGCCGGATGCCGCGCGAGATCTGGCGCTGGTACCTGACGCGCCGCGCGATCTGCCGGGCGGCGACGCCCAACGCCGGGCACCTCGCGCTCGCGGCGGTCGAGCCGGCGCTGCCCGGACGCTTCACCCTCGTCACGCAGAACGTCGACGGCCTGCATCGCCGCGCGGGGAGCTCGAGCGCGGACACCCTGCAGATCCACGGCAACATCGACGAGGCGCGATGCACGAACGGGTGCAGCGCCGACCGCTTTCCCGTGCCCGCGGGGTTCGACGCCTTCGGCCGCGACGATGCGCTCGACGACGACGACTTCGCTCGCCTGGCGTGCCCGAGCTGTGGCGCACCCGCCCGCCCGCACGTGTTGTGGTTCGACGAGACCTACGACGAGGCCCACTACCGCGCCGAGTCGGCGATGGCGCGCGCAGCCGAGGCCGCGCTGCTGATCGTGGTCGGCACGGCCGGCGCGACCAAC
This sequence comes from Deltaproteobacteria bacterium Ga0077550, assembly GCA_001464385.1. Classification (GTDB taxonomy): domain Bacteria; phylum Myxococcota_A; class Polyangia; order Nannocystales; family Nannocystaceae; genus Xiheibacterium; species Xiheibacterium aquaticum. The sequence goes on from LNFB01000170.1 coordinate 15,626, forward strand.
CTCCCGATGCAGATCGGCCACCGGGTGCTACGCTCCGGCGCGCCGATCCTCGACGTCAACCTCGAGGACAACCCGTTCGCCGCGCTCGCGGTCCGCAGCGGCGGCCGGGCGTTGCGCGGCAGCGCCGCGACCGTCCTGCCCGCGTTGCTCGGCGCGCTCGTCGGCGGCCAGGATTCCCACAGCGCTCCGACGAGCTGCTAGTGTCCCGGGACAACCATGGGCGATCCCGACTACGACTTCGTGGTCATCGGCTCCGGCTTCGGCGGCAGCGCGGCAGCGATGCGCCTGGTCGACAAGGGCTACCGCGTGCTCGTCCTCGAGAAGGGCAGCGAGCTCGGCGCGGCGCAGTTCCCCAAGTCGAACTGGGATCTGCGGCGCTACATGTGGCTGCCCTGGCTGGGCTTCCGTGGCCTGTTCAAGATGACGTTCTTCCGCCACGTCACCGTGCTCTCCGGGGTCGGCGTCGGTGGGGGCTCGCTGGTCTACGCGTGCACGCACCCGGTGCCGAAGGACTCGTTCTTCACCTCGTCGTCGTGGGCGCACCTGGCCGACTGGCGCGCCGAGCTCGAGCCGCACTACCTCGAGGCCAAGCGCATGCTCGGCGTCGCGACCACGCCCTTTCGCACGCGCACGGATGACGTGCTGCAGCAGATCGCGATCGAGCGCGGACAGCCCGAGGCGTTCGAGCCGACGCAGGTCGCCGTGTACTTCGGCAAGCCCGGTCAGACGGTGCCCGATCCGTACTTCGGCGGCCGCGGGCCCGATCGAACCGGCTGCATCCGCTGCGGCGGCTGCATGCTCGGCTGCCGCCACAACGCCAAGAACACGCTCGACAAGAACTACCTCCACCTCGCGCGCCAGTCCGGCTGCGAGCTGCACGCGGACACCGAGGTCCGATCCGTGCAGCCCCGCGCCGAGGGCGGCTACCGCATCGTCGCGCGTCAGGGTCGCTTCCCCCTGTTCGGCAGCAGGGTCGAGTACGGCGCCCGCAATGTGATCTTCGCCGGCGGAGTGCTCGGCACCGTCGCGCTGCTGCTGAAGCTCCAGCGCGACCCCGCGGCCCTCCCCAAGCTGTCGCCCCGCCTGGGCTACGGCGTGCGCACCAACTCCGAGTCGCTCATCGGCGTGATCTCGAGGCGCAGCGAGATCGATCTCTCCAAGGGCATCGCGATCGGGTCGATCCTCCAGACCGACGAGCACTCGCATCTCGAGCCCGTGCGCTTCTCCGCCGGCTCGGGCCTCTTCCGCCTGCTCATCGCTCCGCACGTCGCCGGCGAGAACATGATGATCCGCGTCGCGCGCCTCGTCACGGCGCTGGTCCGCCACCCGATCGCGATGCTGCGCGCGCTGCTGGTCCGCGACCTGTCGAAGCAGACGACCATCTTGCTGTACATGCGCTCGACCGACGGCACGCTGCGGTTCCGCCGATCGTGGACGGGCCGCATGGTCAGCACGCCGGACACCGGCGCCACGCCGACCGCGTCGATCCCCGAGGCGACCGAGCTCGCCCACCAGGTGGGCGACAAGCTCGACGGCCTGCCGGTGTCGCTCGTCACCGAGACGCTGTTCAACATCCCGACCACCGCGCACATCCTCGGCGGCTGCTGTATGGGTGCGACCGCGGCCGACGGCGTCATCGATCACGAGCACCGCGTGCACGGGTACGAGGGGCTGTTCGTGATGGACGGCTCGGCGATCTCGGCCAACCCCGGCGTGAACCCGTCGCTGACGATCGTCGCGATGACCGAGCGGGCGTTGGCGAAGATCCCCGACGCACGGCCGGCGGCGCTGCCGGCCGCTTCGGCGTAGCCGTTCGGCGCTGGTGACCACGAGCCCATGGATCCGCTGACGCAGGGGGTGTTGGGGGCGGCGGCGGCCCAGGCCGTGCTCGCGCGCAGGCTCGGCCCGCGCACGTGGCTGTTCGGCGCGCTCGGGGGCATGGCGGCGGATCTCGACGTGCTCATCCGCAGCAGCGACGACCCGATGCTCGCGCTGACGTTCCACCGCCACTTCACCCACTCGCTGGCGTTCGTCCCGATCGGTGGCCTGCTGTGCGCCCTGCCGTGGCTGCTGCGACGGGCGCCCGACGCCGAGGCGCGCGCGCGCCGATGGGCCATCGCCGCGGCGACGACGATCGGCTACGCCACCCACGGCCTGCTCGACGCATTCACCAGCTACGGGACCCAGCTGTGGTGGCCGTTCAGTCGCACCCGAGTGGCCTGGGACTTCGTCGCGATCCTCGATCCGATCTACACGCTGTTGCTCGTCGCTGGGGTGTGGCTCTCGCGACGGCGGCGCAGCCCGAGGCCGGCGCTGGCCGCCCTCATCGCGTCCTCCGCCTACCTCGCGCTCGGCGGGGTGCTGCACGCACGCGCGCTGGCGGCCGCCCGCGGCCTCGCCCACGATCGCGGCCACGCGCTGTCGCGGGTCGAGGCGTTCCCGGTGATCCCGATCGATTTCGTGTGGCGAACCGTCTATCGCGCCGGCGGCCGCGTCTACGTCGACGAGGCGCGCACGCCGTGGTTCGGCGCGACCTCGACGCGCAGCGGCGAGTCGATCCCGATCGCCGAGCTCGCGACGTTGCCCACCGACGTCACCGCCGATCCGCGGACACGCGCCGCGTGGGAGACGTTCGTGTGGTTCACCGACGGGTGGGTCGGGCACGACCCCGCGGAGCCCCGGCACCTCGTCGATCTGCGCTACGGGCTGCGCACCGGCGGCACCGAGTCGCTGTGGACGCTCGAGCTCCGCCCCGGCACGGCGACGCCCGTGCGGCTGGATCAGCGACGGCCGCCGCCCGCGGAGTTCTTCGAGCTGCGTTGGCGCGAGATCCTCGGCGAGGACTGAGTTGCGGATGAACGCGGAGCGTTCACCCGCGACGAAGGCAAGGAGCGAAGCGATGGAGGGATAGGAGGCTCCGGCGGGCTTTGCCCGACGGATGGCAGAACGCTTCGGCGCTACCGCGGCGCGTCGATCCGCGCGAGGAGGGCGTCGACGCGCTCGCGCTGTCCCGCGCCGCGATCGCCCGCGGCGACGAAGGCCTCGCGCGCGCGAACGGCATAGGCTCGCGCCGCCTCGAACTCGCCGACCGAGGCTGACTCGACGATCGCTCGGGCGAGGCCGAGCTCGGTCTCCGCCCGCTGCACCGGGTCGCCGCCGCGGGCGTGGATGGACAGCGCACGGGCGAAGTGACCGCGCGCCGCGTCGCGCTCGCCGAGCTCGAGCTGCGCGAGGCCGAGGCCGGTCAGCGCGACGCCGACGTAGGGATGCTCGGGACCCAGCACGGACTCGAGGTGGCCCATCGCGCTGCGATACAACCCGAGGGCCTCCTCGGGGCGCCCCTGGGCCAGGCGGGCCTCGCCCAGGTTCGTCAGGAGGATCGAGCCGAGCACGTGCTCGCCGTGGTTCGCCCGCAGGACCCCACGCGCGCGCTCGTAGTACGCCACGGCATCGGTGAACCGCTGCATGCCCGAGAGCACCACGCCGACGTTGTTGAGCTGGAGCGCGAAGCTCAGGCCGTCGGTCACCCCCGCCGCCTCGAGGATCGCGATCGAACGCTCGTGGTCGGCCAGCGCCGCGTCGAAGTTGCCCATGGCCTGCTGCGAGTTGCCGCGGTTCTCCAGCGCGACCGCGATCGAGGGGTGGCTCGGGCCGAGCTGCGCGAGGTAGAGTTCGTACGCCCGCTGATAGAATTCGAGCGCGACCGCGAAGTTGCCGTACTCGTAGTGCACCCCGCCGACGTCGAGCAGCACGGACGGGAGATCCGGGTCCTGGGCCGGCGCGATCGCCAGCGCCTCCGAGAACAGCTGCAGCGCCGCGTCGTAGTCGCCGACGCCGGTCGCGAGGACGCCGCGCGTCACGAGCAGGCGCATGAGCTGGTTCGAGGTCCCGCCGATCCGCGCGTGCAGGCTCTTCGCCGCGTCGGCGAAGTAGGCCCCGCGGCGCGCGTCCCGGAGCTGGTGTCCCACGGCGTACGCGAGGTCGGCGTAGATCGCGAAGCGCAGCTCGTCGAGGCCCGCGGACTCGGCGAGCACCAGCGCCTCCTCGAGCAGCTCGGCCGCGGCGCCCGGATCGCCGGCGGCCCCGAGCGCGCCAGCGCGGGCCTGCAGCAGCCGCGCGAGGGTCGGCGCGTGCTGCAGCGCGCGGGCCTCGGGCACGAGCGCGCCGACCATCTGCGACGCCTGCTCGAAGCGGCCCGCGTCGACCAACACGCGCGCGCGCAACGAAGCGCGGTGGAGCTCCTCGACGCGGGCCCGCAGCTCCGGGTCGGTCGGGAGCGAGGCCTCGGCGTGGAGGCGCTCGACGTCGGCGCAGGCCGCCGGATCACCGATGCCGACGGCCGCAGTGACCGCCCGCTCGACGACGTGCGCATCGGCGGCGGCGAACAGCGCCAGCAGCTCCTCGAGCTTGCTGCGCGCGTCGGCAAGGCACGCGCGCCGCAGCTCGTAGGTCGTCGCGGACTGCTCGGCCCGGACCTCGCGGGCCTCGCAGGCGTCGCGGGCCCCTCGCGTCCAGGCCTGTGCGTGGACGTCGACGACACGCGCGGCGGTCGTCCACGCGTCCTCGGCGAACGGCGCCGACGTGGCAACGAACGCCTGACGCAGCGCTTCGCTGCGCGTCGGGTTCCACACCTCCACGAGGGCGGAGGCCTCGACCGCGCACGGATCGGGGGTGGCCTCACCCCAGCGCGTGCCCGCGACGACGAGGCCCGCGCCGCCGAGGACCACCAGCGCGGCCGCGCCGGCACGACGCGTGGTGTGTCGCGGTCGGATGGCGTCGAGCAGCGCGCGCATCGACGCGAACCGCTCGTCTGGATCGGTGGCGAGCCCCCGCATCAACGCGGTGCGGATCGGCCGAGCCACCAGCGCGGCCCCGCGGGCCGGGACGGGACGCAGGCGCCCCGTGACGCCGGCGCGGGGATCGTTCGGGTCGCTCGCGAACGGCCGCTCGCCGAAGAGCGCCTCCCAGGCGGTCACGCAGAAGCTGAATTGATCGGCGCGGCCATCGGCGGCGCGACCACGGAGCACCTCGGGCGCGATGTACCCGGGCGTGCCCAGCACCGAACCGTCCTCGGTGAGGCGCTCGCCGAGCCGCCCGGCGCGGGGGAACGCGAACTCGTCGGAGCTCCGGCGCGAGGTCTCCGTGGGCGGCCGCGCCAGGCCGAAGTCGACCACGCGCACGCGCCCGTCGTCACCGACGACGACGTTGGTCGGCTTGACGTCGAGGTGCACGAGCCCGGCGTCGTGGGCCGCGGCGAGGCCCGCCCCCGCGCGCCCGAGCGTGGTCAAGATGTCGTCCACCGAGCGCGGCGCCGCGGCGAGCCACTCCTTGAACGTCACGCCATCGACGAGCTCCATGGCCAGGTAGACCTCGCCGCCCACGATGCCGACGTCGTAGACATGCACGACGTTGGCATGCGACAGGCGGGCGAGGGCCTGGGCCTCGCGCAGCAATCTCTGGGCGTTCGTCGCCGCGCCACGCGAGGTCTCGTGCATGAGCTTGAGCGCGACCTGGCGATCGAGCTCGGGATCGAAGGCCAACCACACCACGCTCATGCCGCCAGCGCCGACGGGGCGGAGCAGCACGTACCGACCGAGGGTCTCGCCGGTGCGGTGGGTCGTGAAGATCCGCCCGGAGTCGCGCACCGCCCCCGCCGTGTCGACGCGGCGGGTCTCGAGCACATCCCCGGGATCGGAGTCGTCGTGGGTCTCGGAGCTCACGTTGGCCCTCGGTGATCTTGCACCGATGTCAGCGCCGGGAGAAGGCGGCCCGGCCGCGTCAGGCCGGCCCCGGCGCACCGTCCCGCAGCCGCCGCGCCGCGACCGCGAGCACGGCTCCGCCGATGGCGATGGGGATCGCACAGCCCGCGATCGCCCATGCGAGCGCGCTCGCCTCGCTGACGAGGCCGATGAGGTACGGCGAGCCCGCATCGCCGAGCGCGTGGATGCAGAACACGTTCGCCGCGAACGCGATCGCGCGCATCGACGGTGGTACCGCGCCCACCAGCGCTGCGTTGAGCGGCCCGGTGTTGAGGAACAGCAGGAACTCCGCCACGAACGCGCAGGCCAGCGCCGCGCCGAGCCCCGGGACCAGCGGCATGACCAGCACGAACGGCGCGCCGAGCAGGAGGCCCCAGCCGCTGACGCGGAAGTACCCCCCGCGATCGCGGCGCATCGCCCGATCGCCGAGCGAGCCGCCGATGAGGGTGCCGAGCAGCCCCGCGACCACCGTGACGCCGCCGAACAGGGTGTTCGCCGCGCCAGCGCCGAGCTCGAAGCGCCGCTGCAGGAACGTCGGCATCCAGAACGCGATGCCACCGATCGCGAACGTCATCAGCGTCATGCCGATCGTGGTCACCCGCCACTCGTACGATGCGATCATGGTTCGCCACGCCACCGCCATGCGCACCGGCGCGGTCACGGCCTCGGTGTCGTGGGCGCCGCGGCGGGGCTCGTGCATCCACCAGGCCACGAGGGCGAGGGCGATGCCGGGCGAGCCCGCGACGAAGAACGCCGCGCGCCAGCCGGCGGCCTCGCCGACCCAACCGCCGAGGAGGTACCCCAACGCGCTGCCGACAGGCGTCGCCAGGTAGAACCAGGACAGCTTGCGGCCCCGCTCGGCCGGCGCGAACAGGTCGGCGATGATCGACGGCGCCACCGTGGCGTAGCCGGCCTCGCCGACGCCGACGAGCGCGCGGCACAGGAGTAGGCCCTCGACACTGTCGACGGATCCGCTCGCGAGCGTCGCCAGGCTCCACACGCCGACCGAGACCGCGACGACGCGGCCGCGGCGGATGCGGTCGCCCAACCACCCCGACAGCGGCGCGACGACCGTGTAGACGATCATGAACGTCGAGCCGAGCAGACCGGTGACGTCGTCGCCGAGGTCGAACTCGACGCGGATCTGCTCGGCGATGGCGCTGACGACGTAGCGATCGATGTAGTTGACGAAGTTGATCGCGGTCAGTGCTGCGAGCACACCGAGCGCGACCCGGCTCGTCGGGGCAGCCTGGGTCGACACCGCGGACATCCTACGGCGGCCTGCGAGGCGCCGTCGACCTCGCACTGCATCCGTGTTCAGTATAGGAATTTGCCCCGGGGCAAGCGAAGCTCCGCGCCGATCCCAAACCCCGAGTTCGGCGTAACGTCAGGCGCGATCAACCGATTGCACGACCGACCTCAAACGGATTCCACGGACTCCAGGAGACACACCAATGTTGAACATCAAGGAAATCGCCGCCACCCTCGCACTCCTCGGCTCGGGCTCGCTCATGGTGACCGGCTGTGAGAAGGACGCCCCCGCGACCGAGACCCCCGGCGGCGACGCTGCGGCGCCGGCAGCCGAGGGCTCCTGCGGCGAGAAGAAGGCCGAGGGCTCCTGCGGCGAGGGCAAGACCGAGGGCTCCTGCGGCGAGGGCAAGACCGAGGGTTCCTGCGGCGAGAAGAAGGCCGAGGGCGCCTGCGGCGAGAAGCCCCAGTGACCTCGCCGCGGCACTCGGACTCCCCCGAGTCCGCGTGACGAGCGTGTGACCAACGACCCGCGGCGGCCTGTGCTCCCGCGGGTTCGTTCGTTTTCGACCGGACGATCCGCAGGCGCAGGCCGTGGCAGACCAAGAGGAGGCGTCGATGAGCGTGGACATCACGGGTGTGGGGCTCGGCCTTCGGGCGGCGTTCATCGAGCGTGTCGAGCGAGGCGAGGCCGACGGCAAGATCGCGTTCCTCGAGGTCGCCCCCGAGAACTACATGCACCGCGGCGGCAAGGCGCCGCGACGGCTCGCGGCGATCGCCGAGCGCTTCCCGATCATCAGCCACGGCCTGATGATGTCGCTCGGCAGCCCCGATCCCCTCGACGACGCGTACTTCGCCGAGCTGCGCCCCTTCCTCGATCGCGTCGGCACGCCGTGGCACTCCGACCACCTGTGCTGGAGCGGCATCGACGGGGTGCTGCTCCACGATCTGCTGCCGGTCCCGTTCACCACCGCGTCCGCGACCCGCATCGCCGACCGTGTCCGCCAGGCGCAGGACCGCATCGGCCGGCCGATGGCGGTCGAGAACGTCAGCTGGTACCTGCAGCTCGGCGCCCCGCAGAAGGACGAGCCCGACTTCGTCGTCGAGGTGCTCGAGCGCGCCGACTGCCAGCTGATGCTCGACGTGAACAACATCTTCGTCAACGCGAGCAACCACGGGTTCGATCCCTACGACTGGCTGCGCAAGGTGCCGCTCGAGCGCGTGGTCCAGCTCCACATCGCCGGCCACGATCGCTGGGAAGACGATCTCATCGTCGACACCCACGGCAACGAGGTCCGCGAGGAGGTCTACGACATGCTCGCGTGGGTCATCGAGCGCACCGGGCCCAAGCCGGTCGTGCTCGAGCGCGACTCGGACATCCCGCCCTTGCCGACGCTGCTCGAAGAGGTCGCGCGGATCGACGGGGTGTACCAGGCCGCGGTCGCGCGCTGGCAGTCGCGGCAGGAGGTGGCGCGCCATGGCTCCTGAGCTCCCCGAGGGCGACCCGACGATGCGAGCGCTGGCCGCCGCGATCCGGCGGACGGACGCCGAAGGCGACGTCATGCGCGACGCCGAGGCCTTCCTCGCGCGCTTCGGCGTCCACGGCCCCGACGCCGCGGCGCTGCTCGGCCGGGGCGCGCGGCGCTTCCTCATCTACCGGACCCTCGTCCACAACCGGCTGCGCGCGGCGACCCGTGAGTTCATCCCGCGCGCCGCAGCGCGACGCGGCAAGGACGAGTTCGTCGCCGACTTCGCGGCGTTCATGCAGGACCACGCGTCGCACAGCCCATACCTGCGCGAGGTCCCGGGGGAGTTCGTGGCGTGGGTCGCCCCACGCTGGGCCACCGACCCGGACGTGCCGCGCTTCCTCGTCGACCTCGCGCGGCACGAGCTGCTCGAGGGCGAGGTCCGCAACGATCCCGCCGGCGGCGAGGCGCCGACGGGCGCCGCGATCGCCCTCGACGCCCCGCTGCGCTTCGACGGCACCGCGCGCCTGATGCACTACGGCTGGGCGGTCCACAAGCTGTCGTACGCGACCGAGGATCGCAGCGAGCCGCCGGAGGGCTCGACCCACCTGCTCGTGTACCGCGACGCCGAGGCGAAGGTCCGCTACCTCGACCTCACCCCGTGGGCCGCCGGAGTGCTCGACGCGCTGCTCGTGGGCGGCCTCGCCGTGAAGGACGGCCTGCTGCGCGCCGCGGCGGAGCTCGGCGAGCCCCTCGACGACGACAAGCTCGCCAAGGCGGCG